>CAZBCN010000049.1:0-25977 GCA_964490285.1 uncultured Gemmatimonas sp.
GGTGAGCGGTCCGATGCTCGACCGGCTACGGCTCGACGAGCGCGCGATCGGGAAGCTCGCCGAAGCCGTCCGGGAGGTCGCGGCTCAGGACGACCCGCTCGGCACGATCGAGGAGGAGACCGTGCGGCCGAACGGACTCCGTGTCGGTCGCATGCGCATCCCGCTCGGGGTGGTCGCGATGATCTACGAGAGCCGGCCCAACGTCACCGCGGATGCGGCGGCGCTCTGCCTGAAGGCGGGCAACGCGGTCATACTGCGCGGGGGCTCCGAGGCCTTGCACTCGAACCGTGCGATCGCGGATGCCATCAGGGAGGGGCTGGCCTCGAGTGACGTGCCGCAGGACGCGGTCCAGCTCGTGCCCACCACCGACCGGAAGGCGATCGACGTGTTGCTCGAGCAGGAGCAGTGGATCGACTTGGTCATTCCCCGGGGGGGTGAGAGCCTGATCCGCGCGGTCACTTCCAAGAGCCGGATCCCGGTGCTTCAGCATTACAAGGGAGTCTGTCACGTATTCCTCGACGAGAGCGCGCCCCTGGCGCGCGCGATCGACATCGTCGTGAACTCGAAGGTCCAACGGCCCGGCGTGTGTAATGCGCTCGAGACTCTGCTCGTGCATCGGGCCGCGGCGGGGAGACTGCTTCCCCCCGTGGCGCAGAGGCTCGTCGCAGCCGGCGTCGAGCTGCGGGCGTGCCCCGACACGGCCGCTCTCCTCGAGGGCGTTCCCGTGAAGGCGGCGACCGAGGACGATTGGCACGCCGAGTACCTCGACCTCACGCTCGCGGTCCGGATCGTGGATGACCTCGAGGCCGCGCTCGACCACATCGCGCAGTACGGTTCGTCCCACACCGAGGCGATCGTGACAGAGAACGAAGCCAATGCGGAGCGCTTCGTCTCGGCGGTCCAGTCTTCGACCGTTCTGGTCAACGCGAGCACGCGCTTCGCCGACGGAGGCGAGCTCGGCCTGGGCGCCGAGATCGGCATCTCCACCTCCAAGCTGCACGCGTTCGGCCCCATGGGGGCTCGTGAGCTGACCACCCGGAAGTTCGTAGTCTTCGGGGAGGGTCAGGTCCGGACGTAGGCTGGCCACGGCGCCTGTTACGTAGGCGTTACAATCCGTCTACGCGCTTCGCCGTACAGAGCGTACTCCGCCAACAGGTCATCCTTCTCTCACCGAGAGCCGACAGGGCTCCGGACCCAATGAGAAGAGTGAGGCCTTCATGTCGGAGATCCTGGCCGGGCTGCTCGTGGGAACCGCGGCGAGTGGGATCCTGCCGTTGGTGAACGCGGAGCTCCTCGTCATCGGCGTCGTCGTGGCTGCTCCCGAGATCGGCATCCCGCTCATCGCGGCGGTGTCGGCCGCAGGTCAGATGGTCACCAAGACCGCGCTGTTCGGGTTGGCGCGCTGGGCTCCTGGGCGGCTGAAGGGCAAGGTCCGCACGGCGCTGGATCGCGCGTCCGCTGCGGTCACGGCACGAGGAGGTGCGGCGAGCTCGCTGGTGTTCACGAGCGCGGTGACCGGCCTGCCGCCGTTCTACGGAACGAGTCTCGCCGCGGGTGCGCTCGGTATGCGTCTGCGGAGCTTCGTCGTGAGTGGCACCGCGGGGAGGCTCGTCCGCTTCGCAGCTATCGGCTGGGCGGCCCGGTACGTCGGTGAGGGTGCGCTCGAGGTGCTCGCGGCGCTCGCGCCCGCCGGCGCGGTGGCGGGAGGCTGACCATGGAATTCGAGCTTCTCGTCGGCGCGTCCGAGTTCTGGGCACGCCTGAAGGGGGACCTCCGTGCCGCAGAGCGGAGCGCGTACCTGCAGACGTTCACGTTCGAGGGAGATCGGGTGGGCGTGGCCCTGGGAAGGGCGATCGAGGACTCTCCCGCGGCGGATCGCCGCCTGTTGGTGGACCGCTACAGCCTCCTCTACCACAGCGATCGCATCATTCCCGGCCCAGCGTGGCTCGACCGATCGTTCCGTCGCGAGGTCATGCTGACGCACCGCTGGGTCCGACGCTTGCGCGACGGTGGCGTCGGCGTCCGCTTCAGCAATCCGCTGGGACCCTCACCCTGGAACGTGGTCCGCCGGAACCACAAGAAGATCGCGGTCTTCGATGGCCGCATCGCCTACCTGGGGGGGATCAACTTCAGCGACCACAACTTCGCCTGGCACGACATGATGTTCCGTGTCGAGTGCGAAGACCTGGCCGGCTTCCTCGACCGTGACTTCCTCGCGACCTGGGAGGGAAAGCCGGAGGCTCGAGACGTACGCACGGGACCGCTGAGAGTCATCTCGCTGAACGGGCGCGCCAACCGTGAGGGCATGGGCCCCGTGGTCGAGGCGGTCACCGAAGCCGAGCGGTCGATCGACGTCGTGAGCGCGTACCTGTCGTCCCCGTTCACCGATCACCTCGCCGCTGCCCGCACGCGAGGCGTTCGCGTTCGCATCCTCACCCCCGCGCAGAACAACAAGTCGAACCTGGCCCGCCACATTCTCGAAGTCGCGCACCGCAGCGGGTTCGAGGTGTTCCGCGGCGCGGGCATGAGCCATCTGAAGGCGATGGTCATCGACGACGAGGTGCTGATCGTCGGATCGAGCAACTTCGACTTCATGAGCTACCACATCCTCGAGGAGCTCGTGGTGATGACCCGCGAGCCGAGGATGGTGGCCGCGTTCGTCGAGCGCGTGTGGAGGCCGGACGTCGCACGCGCCGTGCGCATGCGGCTCCGCTCGAGCCGGGGCACCAGGCTCGGTCACGCCGCGGTACGCCTCGGGGCACGCGTCGCAGGCACCCTGACTTCCACCTGAGGAGGAATCACCATGCACGCGCTGGCTCTCCTGACCGCCGTGACCCTCGTGGCAATGGCCGACTCGCAAAGACCGGAGTGGGCCGGCGAGAGCGTACCCGATACGGTGGTGACTCTCGTGCAACGAGCGACCGACACCCCCGAGGGCGAACTCCGCAAAGCCCTGTTGCGCGATGCGGAGGAGCATGCCCGAGCCGCCGTGAGCGGTCACGAGGACGACATCGCGCGTCGCTATGCGCTCGCGGTCGTGCTCGGCCTTCGCGCGAACTCGGAGGGCGGGCAGACCAAGGTGCGGGCGGCGTCGGACCTGTCCAAGGAGCTGGAGGCGATCCTCGCGGCCGATCCGAGCCACGCGGGGGCGCGCCACATGCTGGGGAGGTTGCACGCGGGCATCCGTCGCATGAACCGTGTCACTCGCTGGATCGCGACGAACCTCCTCGGCGGTGACGAGCTGAAGCGCGCGACCTGGGAACTGGCAGAGGAGAACCTCGCGTTCGCCGAGGAGCACGCCCCGGGTGTGGCGGATCACCACCTGCAGCTCGCGCTGCTCTACCGGGACACGGGACGACGGAGCCTCGCGTTGGAGGAGCTCGAGCACGTGATGGATTTCGAGGCGAGCTCGGAGCTGGAGCTCGAGGTGCTGGCCGAGGCGAGGGAGGTCTGGTCGGACCTCGCCCAGTGAGTGATCATGACGAGAGGGCGGAACCCATCGTCGAGGGAGATCCGTAGAGATCTGCATGGAAGAGATTCGGATCCCGAACGACGCGACGTACGCCCCGTTCTCGCTGACCGACGTGATCGCCACTGCCCCGCTCGCGTCTCGGATCCTGCTCGGGGCGACGCTCCCGGGTCGGATCCTGAGCGCGGCGGCGCTCGGCGTCTACGCGGCGAGCGCGGCCAAGGACTGGTCGCGGCGCCGCGATGTCCGCTGGATCGACTTCGACGCCGAGTTCGGTGCCGACGTTCGCACGTTGGAGCCCATGCCCGACGACGCGCGCCGCGAAGAGATCGCGCGACTCGTGACTCGACTCGACGAGGGCTACATACCCGACCGACCGAAAAGGGCCGAGCTCGCGGAGTCCGTCAACCGGCGCCTCACGGAGTACATCGCGGGGATCACGGGACAGCGCGTCCACACGAGCTCGGAGGTGAGAGACTTCACGCTCGCCAAGCTCGTCTTCCCGTTCGCGATGGGGGTGTGCGACATCGTCTCCGGAGACGTGGCCCTCTTCCGCGACTCCGGCGTGCTCGAGCCGCACGTGATCGCCCACGAGTTCGTCCACCGAAAGGGCTATTGGAAGGAGCTGCATGCTCAGGCGCTCGCCTATCTCGCGCTCGTGACGTCGGGCGACCCGGTGCTGGAGCAGTCCGCCCTGTTGGAGAGACTCCACCGTCAGCTGAAGGTGCTGGCGGGCGAGGACCACGACGCCTACCACCTCCTGGTCGACGGACTCGATCTTCGTGACGAGCTGGCGAACGAGCTTCGGTCCCTTCGTCCCGGGCCCGGAGCGTACGAGGACGCGATCGGCCGGGTCATGCGCAGACTCTACGACGAGAGGCTCAAGCTCACTGGCCAGAACGGGATCTCCGACTACGACCAGGGCTTCACGAACTTCCTCTGGACCTTCACGAGGAGCGACCGCGCGCGCCAGCCGCACGCTCACGCAGAGATCTGATAGTCCAGAAACCCGGCTTGCCGGGACCCGTCAGTCGAAGAGCTCGGTCTGGGGTCCAACCGGCCCATTCGGGACGCGGAACGCATCCGTGGAGAGCACGGGTCGCCGATCGAGCCCCAGACGTCGCTTCGTGACGTCGAAGAGCGCACCGAGCTGGTCGGCCCAGGGACCTTCGCCCTTTCCGCGCACGGCGAAGCGTGCGTCGTAGAGCTTTCCGCCCCTCATGTCGCGTAGGCGGTTCAGCACCTTGTCCTTCCTCTCCGGGAAGTGCTGCGCGAGCCACGTTTCGAAGATCGACTTCACGCCCCACGGGAGGCGGAGGAGGATGTACGACGCGAAGCTCGCCCCCGCCTCCGCGGTGGCTGCGAGGATCGCAGGGACCTCGTCGTCGGTGAGCCCCGGGACCACGGGCGCCACGTTCACGCCGACCGGGATCCCCGCCGCAGCCAGCAGGCGGATCGCCTCCAGCCTCTTGGCGGGCGTGGATGCCCGTGGCTCCAGCGCGCGCTGCAGCTCGGGGCGCAGCGAGGTCACCGAGAGGACCACCGCTGCGGCGTGATGGCCGGCGAGCTCCCCGAGCACGTCGATGTCGCGCGTGACGAGTCGGCTCTTGGTGACGATCGCGACGGGATTGCGGAACTCCGCGAGGACCTCGAGGCAGCGACGCGTGATCCCGAGGTGGCGCTCCGTCGGCTGGTAGGCGTCGGTATTGCCGCTGAGTGCGATGACCTGCGGCCGCCACGACCGAGCGGAGAGCGCCGTCCGCAGCAGGTCGGGAGCGTTCTGCTTCACCATGATCTTGGTCTCGAAGTCGAGCCCAGCCGAGAAGCCCAGGTACTCGTGCGTCGGCCTCGCGTAACAGTAGATGCAGCCGTGGCTGCACCCGCGATACGGGTTGAGCCCTGCGTCGAAGCCCACGTCGGGTGAGTCGTTGAACGCGAGGATCGAGCGCGAACGATCGATCAGGAGCTCCGTGTCGGGCGCGAGCCGAACGTCGCCGTCCTCCTCGCTCGCGCGCTCGAGCTCCACGTGGAGCCGCTCGAAGCGATTGGGCGGGTTCCACGAGGCTCCGCGCCCCCGGACCACGGGTAGGGGCACCGCGTCGGTCATCTGCTCCTCCGTACCGAATAGAAACCGAATACGAGGATAGCGAACCGACCGCTACGGGGAAAGTCGGGATTCGGGGCTAGACGAGCTCGATGTCGTACGCCACTCGCCAGTCCGACATGTTCTCGGGGTCGGCCGAGCCTTCGTCGGTGGGCTGGTGGCGTCCCGCCCATGATGGGGCGCTTCCCGTGAACTCGCGCCGGTAATGCGTGAGCGCGTCGTGGCCCGACAACTGGTCCATCTCGAAGCCCGAGAGCTCGACGACCAAGGAGTCGCCCGCCTCACCCTCGTAAAGCACCTTGTCGACCTTCTCGACCTTGTTGCGCCGGGGATGGTCGGAGATCGACCAGTATCCCTGCTCGGGAAACTCGCTGTCTTGGGATCGCCCGCCCGTCGACACACTGGCGCGGAAGCGGAACTCGCCCTCCTCGTCCCAAGGCGCTTCCTTGTTGTCCTTGATTTGGATCCAACGCAGCGTGACGCGAATCCGCTGACCGCCCCCGGTGGCCATGTCGGCTCCTTGTTGCGTTCTCGTGCCCTCCAGGATCGATACCCCCCTCAGGCTTTGGGGATCTCGGACATCAGCGCGAGCTGGTTGCCCTCACTGTCCTTGAAGAACGCCATCCAGAGCTCGCGGTCGCCCATGTCCGCAATGAGATGGGGAGCGGTGTCGAACGCCACGCCGCGCGACGCGAGCTCGGCATGGGCCGTGGTCAGGTCCGGGACGTCGAAGTACAGAATCGAGCCCGGATGATCGAATGCCGGCTCCTCCGGCTCGCCGAGCATGAGCCGCACGCCGGACAGGTCGAAGAACGCCATCCGCGGGACCTCGAAGAGGAAGGGGATGGAGAGGGTATCGCGATAGAACGCGGTGGCGCGGGGGAGGTCTCTCGCACGCATGTAGACCTGTCCGATTCGGCGGAGTCCGGCGAAGGAGCCGTTCATGGGGACCGTCCCGGTCGTTGATGTTTCCATCGCCCTCGGATAGTATTTAGTTACACTAACTAAATGTCAAGCACCGACCCCATGAAGCCCGCCCGCCCGCCCAGCGAGCCATCGACCGAGCTGGCCGACCGGCTCCATTCAGCGGCCATCCACGTGCTGCGCTATCTGAGGACGGAGGACGATGCGCTGGGCCTCTCCGCGCCCCGGTTGTCCGCGCTCTCCGTGCTCGTCTTCCGGGGGCCGCTGACCGTAGGTGAGTTGGCCAGGGCCGAGCAGGTCACGCCTGCCACGATCTCTCGGCTGGTGAGCGAGCTCGAGCGGGCCGGCCTCGTCACGCGTACGGCGGACGCGACCGACGCCCGCGTGCGCCGGGTCGCAGCTACCGCGGAAGGCACGTCGCTGCTCATGGAGGGACGTCGTCGCCGCGTGGCCCGACTCGCCGCCGCCGTGCAGACGCTGGACGCGGCCGAGCGGGCCACCCTCGCCAAGGCCGCCGACCTGCTCGACGGGATGGTATCGAGCCGCGGTCCGCGAGCGACGCGCTAACGCACCGGGATCCGCACCGAGACTTGGTGGGTCACCACGCTCGCGTCCTGAAGGGTGAGCGGCCCCCGGGGTGCGAGGATGAAGTCCGCGTTCCCCATCTGGTTGATCGTGGTCCCCAGCCCGGTGACCCTCATCGGTTCCGGCACGAAGTCCGAGCCGGGGCGTCCGGTCCCGTTCGTGACGCGCCCCGAGTATCGCACGTCGAGCCCGGTGAAGCGGAAGGCGGCCCCGAACGTCGGCGTCCACTCCATCCAGGACTCCTCCTGCTCACGGTAGGAGTCCACGACGTGATTCACCTGTTCGAGCGTGTATCCTGTCGAACGCACCTCGATGCCTACCTGCACCGTGCCCCGGCCGATGTCGTGGGAGAGCCCAGTCCGCATCGCGACGTTGGTGAAGAAGAAGTCGTTCTCGATCGAGCGGTCCCCGACGGAGAGCGTGCTGTCGGAGTCGATGACGTCCTGGGCGTCCGCTTCCTGCCACGTCTCGCTCCAGATCGGCTGCAGCGCCACCTCGAGGCCGAACGTGGTCGGTCCCGTTTGGCGTGCGAAGCCGACCGCAGCCTCGTACGCCCAGGTGGAGCCGGGATCCCGCGGGATGCTCTGGATCTCGTAGTTCGGGATCTTGGGGTGGTCCTTTCGGTTGACGGTCGCGGACGCGCCCACCCGCCAGCCCGGAGTGGCGAGCGCTCGCTCCCACTCGAGCTGTGCACCCCATGTGCGACTACGGTCTTCGTTCAATTCCACGCGCTCGCTGCGCAGAGGCGACATCGACAGGGAGTCCCATACCCAATCGGTGTAGGTGACGTCATGCTCCATCGAGACTCGTGAGTGGAGAACGAGCAGAGACACCCGGTCGCGCTCACCCTGCCGGTACAAGGCGGCACGCACATCCTGCGTGCCTCCCGACTGCTCGATGCGATCTGCGTCGGCATAGAGCAGGTCGACTCCGTCCATCGCGTTGAGCGAAGAAGCCGCGAGCCCCAGGCCGATCGACCACTCCCCGCCCACGCGAGCGCCGACATAGCCGGCTGCGTACAGGTTGCGCCCGAAGGCATCGCTGATACGGCGAGGCTGCCCCCAACCGTCGAACCAGGAGCTCCAGACGACCGGATTGCCCTGCGGTGCGTCCTCGACTTCCTGGAGCGCCAGGGCGACGCCGCCGAACCAGCGTGTCGCCGAAAACATGCCGGCGATGGGGAGTGTGCGGCCGGCGCCCCCCTCGCTCGAGATCTCGTAGAACGTAGGCGAGCCGATGAAGGCGGACTCGCCCACGAGCATGCCCTTCGCGGGGTTCGACCAGGCGTCGGCGAGCGGATCGTCGATCGCCAACGTCACGCCGCCCATGCCCATCGATTGCGACGGGAGCATCAGGAACTGGTCTCCGGAGGCGACCGGCACGGTGCGGACCGGCAGGACCTGGGCCGCGGCGGGCCGTGGGGCCGAGAGCGCGATCGCCCACAGACCGAAAAGCATGCTCCACCGAAGTCGCGCCATCGTTGCCTCCACGTCGGGTTGTCGTGCGATCCCACGGAGGAACGAGCGGGTCCAGCGCGATGTGACCGCCGGCTAGAAGGAGAAGGCGACGCCGAGGAGGGGCAGAATGGGCCGCTCCGCGAGCGGCTTCAGGCTCTCGGAGCGCCACGGCTGGTACGTGTAGAAGAGTGCGTCGCGGCGGTCGAGCGCGTTCAGGATGCGAACGTAGGGTCGCACCCGGATCGTTCGCCCGCCCCAAGTCGGCTCGAGCGTCGCGTGCACCTCGAGATCGAGCCGCAAGAACGTCTCGTCCAGCCCTTCGACGAGGGGCATGTCGCTCGCGAAGCCCGATCCCTGTGCCACCTGGTTGACCGTCGTGCTCGCGTAGGCCGCCGACTCGGTCCCGAACGGAATGCTCGTGTACGGCAGGCCCGCGCCGTAGGCCAACCGGGCCTCGGCCTGGAAGGGGCCGAGCAACCGGCCCGAGACGCCCGCCGACAGGAGATGCCGGCCCACGAACTCCGATGCCCGCCCCGAGAGGTCCATGGAGGACCAGAACCAGGAGAGGCCGTATCCGAGCCACGCCGCTCGACGATCGTCGGCCGTGACGATGCGTAGGTCGACGCCCGAGCTCGTCACGGACTCGCGGGCGGCCGACGGGAGGTCACGGTAGCTCTTCCAGAAGCCCTCCAGCCCCATGCGAATGTGCCGACTGAGGTGTTGATCGAGCGACAACACGACGTGGTCGGCCGTGGCCACCTGGAGGCGCTCCGCGAACGTCTCGCCGTTCGCGAGCGACTCGAGTGTCCGGTCGACCTCCACGTCCGAAGTACGCGTGGGCTGGTGATACCTTCCCGCCGCCACCGTAACGAGTGCCTCGGGTCCGACCTCCCACGAGATCGCGGCGCGGGGGGCGAGATGCGTCGAGCCCCCCTCGAAATAATCCACGCGGGCGCCCGCGCGTAGGGTGAGGCCCTCGCCCAGGGGACGCGTGACGTCCAGGAACGTGCCGAGCGCTCCACCCGCCCCACGGATCACCGCTCCCGGCGCTCCGGTCAGCGAACGGGCCGTGAAGTGCTCGGCGATCCGCTCGAGGGAGAGCCCTGCCCGTACCGGTGCGCTCGGACTTCCCCACGTGACCTCGCCGAGCGCGCGCGCGCGATCGGTCGCCGCCGTGGCGAGCAGCGCGGACGGGAGTGGGGTCCCGGCCGGAGATCCCCGGGGCAGACTCGGCTGCAAGGGGAGATCCGCCTCGTACGCGCTCACCCCGACGGTGAGATCGAGCCGCGCACCACCCAGGTCGGCGCGATAGGCGAGCGAGCCCGCGCGGTTCGCCCAGCGGGCACTCCCCGGTGCATTCTCGGCGTCGAGGAGGACCGACTCCTCGTTCCAGAACCCGGTCGAGCGCACCTCGTGGCCTGCCGCGGGCTCGAGGGAGGCCGCGAGCAGAGCGTCTCGATAGCCGTAAGGCGCAGCGCCGCCGAGCGGCGCGTCGCCCAGGCCGTGCAGGCTACGCGCCGACGCGATGAGGCCCGCACGGTCCCCGAGAGGCGTCTCGATCGCGGTGGAGGCTGCCAGGAAGTCGACGGAGCCCGACACGCGTAGCTTGTCTCGGCGAGCCGTGCGTGTGCGCAGTTCCAGGATGTGCGTCAGGCCACCGTCGAAGCGGGCGGGCGCACCCCCGACGTGCAGCTCCGCGGCGCCGAGCACGCTCTGCTCGAAGCTCTTCATCAGGCCTGCGACATGGAACGGCGTGTACACGGGGACGCCGTCGAGCAGAACCAGCTTGAGGTCGGCGGTGCTCCCCCGCATGAAGAGGATATCGGTGGCGTCGCCGGGGTCGTTTCCAGGCAGAGCGGCGACCACTTCGGCGAGCCCCGGCTGACCGACGCCCGGGCCGACGTCGAGGGCCTCGAGGTCGATGTCCGGCAGGGGTGCATCGAAGTCGTCGGTGCCTCGGCGCAGTCTGCGTGAGGCGGTTGCGTCGCCGACCACGTCGACCGGAGGTAGCGCGACGGGGGTCGCGGCGAGCTCCAGATCGACCGTCACGAAGTCGCGACCGGGCAGCGTCACGGTGAGCGTCAGGGGCGCGTACCCTACGTGCGTCACGCTCACGGTGACCTCGCCCGCGCTGAGGCCCTGGAGAGAATAGCGGCCCGTGGCGTCCGCGACGGCCGACCGACGCACGCCCCTCGAGACGACTTCGACGACCGCGTGTGGGAGGGGCATCACCACGCCCTCCAGGCGGCCCCGGATCTCGCCGACCAGCGCGCTCCGCCCGTCGTCCAGGCGATCCGGGGTCTGCGCCGCGGCTTCGTGGGCGAGCGCCGCGACCGCGACGGCGGCCAGGAGGGAGCGGACGAGGTGCGGCGTAGTCACGACGGTTCTCTACGGGGTCGGAACGACGAAGCGGACGATGTCGTCGGTGCGCTCCACGGCCGGTACCGACAACCTGAGGCCGGCGGCGTCGGAGCGCTCGAGGAAGAGCCGGCCGTCGATCTCGACCACGGCCGAGCTCGCCGCGCGGGGAAGCTCGACCCGCAGCGCGCCTGCGGTGGCGTCGACTTCGAGTCGGCCGGCGCTGTACGTGAAGCCAGATCCCCGCGGCCCCTCGACCCGCGCGGAAGTGCCCTCACCCCACACGACCTCGACGAGCGTGCCGGGCGCGGCGCCGCGGACGATCACCTCGATACGACCATCGAGAACCTCTACGGCGATCGCGCTCGTCTCACTCGCCTGCGGGGCAGGGGCCGATGTCACCACGGGCGTCGTGGTCGAAGCCTCCTCGGCGGGTGCCAACAAGCTGCGCAGCGGGGACATCGTGAGGGCCGAAGCCGCACCCGCGGTCGCCAAGAGGATCACCGCCGCACGCCCGATGGGCCAGCGCCGCCAGGCCGGCGTCGAATCCGACGCGCGGGCGCGGTCGAGGCGGGCCCGCGTCGCCGCCTTGGCCGCTGCCAAGTCGATCGGAGCGTCGAGTGTCGCGAGTGCTTCGGCGACCGAAGTCGAGCGGCTCGTGGCGTCGGCGAGCGCGGCTTCGCACGAGGGGCACACACGCAGGTGCGCGCGGGCGGGCGCGTTCCTGGGAAGCTCGTCGCGAAGGGCGACGATCGTGCCTTCGTCCAGGTGGGTCATATGGCCTCCGCGGCGAGAGCGACTGCGGCTGCGAAGCGGCGCTCCGCGCGTGAGAGTAGAGTTCCCACGGATGTGGGCTCGACGTCGATCGCGGTCGCGATCTCCTTGTAGCTGAAACCCGAGTACCGCATCAACAAGATCTCCTGGTCCCTGGGGGCCATGGCTTCGAGCGCCTCCCGTGCGCGCTGACGTACTTCCTTGCGTTCCAGACTCACGTCCGGCGACTCGGACTCGGCGGGTCGAACCGGGTGCTCGGCCAACAACCGCAGGCGGTTCTGGCCGACGCGGTAACGATCTCGCACGAGGTGCGTCGCGGTCTTGAAGAGCCAGGCGCGGACACCGAAATCCGGACCCGTGACGCTGTGGTCGAAGAGCCGGACCATGCTTTCTTGCGCGATGTCCTCGGCCACGTCGGCGTCGCCGGTGAGCCGCATGCAATAGCGCACCAGTGGCGGATAGTGCTGGTCGAACGTCGTGTCGAAGTCCACGTCAGTCGGTACCCGTCGCCTTCGGGAGGGGTCGCCACACGGTAACGACCCGGGGCCCAGATTCGTGACTAGACGAGCGCCCCTCCGGGCCCCATGAGGTGCGCCAGCCCGCGCTCGACCGACCGGACGAGGCCGCGGTGCGTGGACACGAGGACCACGAACGCGATGAGGGTCCCCACGCCGGTTCTCACGTAAGCGCCGCCGCCGAGCGCCCCTCCGGTGAAGAGCGCCTCCAGCGCCGCAGCGAGGAAGAGGCCCAGCGTCGCCACGGTGGCGAACGCGGCGATCTTCCGGGCCGTCTGCGCCGCGTCGATCCCTCCGCGGTAGATGATGCCCAGGGCCAAACTGACGAGGAACGCGATGAGCCCGAGGTCCAGGAGGAGCGGCCGCCAGGCCATGACGGGCTCCGGCCAACGCGTGACCGCCAAGAGGATGTTGCCACCGATCAGCAGGAGCAGCGCGCCGGTGACGAAGGCGAGACCAATGAAGAGCCAGGCGAGCCGGCCTGCGTCTTCCGGGCTCGCGCGGCTCCATGACCGCCGGAGGTTGACGACGACCAGTCCGGCTGCCAAGAAACGAACCACGTCCATGAGTGGGCTGAGTCCCGCGTCGCCGACGGGCATGCCGCGCACCGCCGTCACACCCCAAAGCGATCCGAGGACTGCGATTCCTGCGATCCATGGGGCGCGGGCACCGAGCATCCACACGCTGATCGCATGCAGAGGGTGTAGGGCCACCGGCAGATTGGCCGGTGGAGTCAGGGATTGGCCTGCGAGTGGGCTCGGGAACAGGGCGGTGAAACGGAGCAGCCCGACGAGCCCCACGACCTCGATGGCCAGGAAGTGCGCCTCGAACGCCGCACGCCAGGCACCGGCATCGGGGCGTAGAAGCAGCGTGACACCGGAGTAGGCGGTCAGGTAGCTCCACGCTCCGAGGGCGAGCCCCAGGCCACGCGCCGCGGATTGCCGCGGCCCCTCGTTCAGGACCAGCGCGACCGAGAGAGCTCCCGCCACCACGGACACGACCGCGTGGGCGGTCATCAGAGTCAGGAATGGCGGTCTCATCTGAGCCGTCACCGGGGGGGCCAGACCGAGGACGTGCCACGACAGGGCGTCCAGGTATGCGACCTGAGATACCGCAGCCAGTGCCGCCAGCATGGTCACGAGGACCCGAAGGACGGTGGATGCTCCGGCGGACGGCATGGGGTGCTCGGGCTGGTGGCTCGGGAACGTCGCGCCTGCAAAGTGGTTCTCGCACGGGTCGGCCGACAAGGTGCCGGAGTGGGGAGCGAGGTTGCGCTGACGCCACTCGCCTCGGGTGCGGCTTCTCCTTAGACTTTCCCGATGCGCTTCGCGTATATCGACTCGCACGGCAACGAGGTCCCGATCCCGAGTGTGGACGCGCTCGCGCTCCGCATCGAGCTCGGCGCCATCGGCCCCGAGACCCAGCTCTACGATGCTCAGGCCGACCAATGGGGACCGGCGAGCACGCACGAGATCTTCCACACACTGGCGCGAGACGCGAAGGAGGACGCCGGCTTCGTCGCGCCGCCGCCGCCCGTGGCACCTCTTCCCCCTCCGCCGGCACCTGCCGCACCCGCGCCCCCGAAGCCGAAGGCGGCGCCGCCACCGAAACCGAAGCAGCAGTCCATCGCGCCGCCGGCGACCTCGGCCATGGATCTCGGGCTGACGCTCGCCGACCCCCCGCCCGAGCCCCCCAAGAAGAAGAGCGAGCCGGAGCCAGCGGTTCCGTCCCTCGACCTGTCGCTCGATCTCGCGCCGCCGATGGACCTTCAGCCGCCGGCACGAACGACCGATCCCGGGGCTTCGAGCGACGGACCCGGGCTCGGGGGAACGTTCGATTACGGCGACTTGGGCATGGGACTCCAGCTCGAGGACTCGGGTCTCGAAGCGCCCCCCGGCGATCACGGCGGCGCCATGGCCATCGACGACCCGATGCAGTTCGGGGTGGGCGGTGGCGGTGGCGGTGACCTCCAGCTCGAGGAGCCGATGTCGGCGTTCCAGCCGGACTCGCCTCCGGGGTGGATGGCGGAGCCCGGGGGAGGAGGCGTGATGGACTTCTCCGCTCGGGCGGAGTCTGCGGGGGCCGAAGCAGCGCCACTCCCGCCGATCGCGGAGACGCCGGCGCGCCAGCGCCGGGAGCCCAAGGCCCGACCGTCCGCGCCCAAGTTCAAGCAGCAGCGCAATCTGGCCGGCCCGCTCATCCTGGTCGTCTTGCTTCTCGCGCTGGGCGTCGGTGGCTACGTGGGCTGGCCGCTCCTGCAGGCGCGCTTGAATCAGCCCGAGGCTCCGGTGCGTCCGGCCGTCGTGATGCCTGCGCTGCCGGCCGAGCTCGTTCCGCAGATGCGTTCCCTCGCGGAGGGCGCGATCGCCGATGCCATCGCGGAAGTG
The DNA here is from genome assembly GCA_964490285.1 of uncultured Gemmatimonas sp. Classification (GTDB taxonomy): domain Bacteria; phylum Gemmatimonadota; class Gemmatimonadetes; order Longimicrobiales; family Gaopeijiaceae; genus UBA2982. The sequence continues at coordinate 14,574 of CAZBCN010000049.1, forward strand.
GACGCCGCGACGACCACGGCGGAGACCCCGGTCGAGCCCCACCCCCAGTGGCTCGCCGGCACCTACCTCGCCGACGCAGGCCAGTACGCCAGCGTGGAGGCGTTCTGGACCGGCATCGGAAGCTTCATTCGAGGCGTGCGCGGCGGCGAGTGGCGGCTATACCACGACAAACTCGTGGCGAGGGCCTCCGCGGAGGGAATCGCGGCCGAGACGGCCGCGATGATCGTCGAGCGCGCGGACTCCGGTTTCGTCGCGGCAGGAGACGCCAGGGAGCAAGCGTACGCCACCATGGAGCGGCTCGTCGAAGCATCGCTCGCCCTCCATGAGTTCCTGGTGGCGAACGAGGCGAACATCGAGTACCGGCCGGCTACGACCAGCACGGCGGATCCGATCCTCGAAGCCGTGCCGAACAACACCGCGATCGGCGATCAGATGCTCGAGATGGTCGACCGGATCACGGGGGCTTTGGCTGACCTGGGCTCACTGGACCGCGTGACGCGGGAGCGACTCACGTCTGCCCTGACAACGCGCCTACAGCAGGTGGGAGTCCAGTAGGCGAAGAAGCTGCTCGACCGGCTTGCGGTCGAGCGCCTACAGGTACGGGTTGTCGCCCGAAGCGTGATCCGTCACGTCGTGCACGGCGGTGAGCTCGGGCACCGCCTCGCGCAACATGCGCTCGACGCCCTGCTTGAGCGTCATGCGCGAGAGCGCGCACCCCTGACAGCCACCGCTCATCTCCACGTAGACGTCGGTCTCCTCCACGTCCACGAGCGAGATCATGCCTCCATGGGCGGCGATCGCAGGGTTGACCTGGGTCTCGAGAATGGTCCGCACGCGATCGGCGATGGGGCCGGTGGGGATCCCCGATCGGCGACCGGGGGCCGGCCGGGCGTTCGCGGGCCGCACCTCGAACCCGCTTTCGTTCACGCGCTCCACGTAATCGACCGTGGCATTTTCGAGCATCGGTGCGTCGGCTTCCTTGATCAGCACCTTGAAGCCCGCTCCGTCCACGAGGCGCTCGTCCTCCGCTCGCTCGGCGATGCCGACGAGCGTGAGGTCGAACGTCGGCGCCACGGGACTTCCGCCCATGCCGATGCGGAGCGCCAAGTCGCTCTCGTCGCCTTCGTCCAGGAACTGTTGGACCATCACCCGCGCGCGCTCGGTGAACTCGATCATCTGTCTCTCCAGGTTCAGCGGGCCTTCTACCCCCCTCGTTCCTGCGGGTTCAATCCCGCGGTCCCATGGTTGATCACCCCAGCGGTGCCGGGTAGCTTTCCCGGCCGCGGCTCCGGGGCTCGAAATCCTTACGACCCAACGATTTCATGGCGAACGCCGATCTCATGGACAAGCTCGTGTCGCTCTCCAAGCGGCGCGGATTCATCTTCCAGTCGTCGGAGATCTACGGCGGCGCGGGGTCGGTGTGGGACTACGGCCCTCTCGGGGTCGAGCTGAAGCGCAACCTCAAGGACCGCTGGTGGTCGTCGATGGTGCACCAGCGCGACGACATCGAGGGCCTCGACGCCGCGATCCTCATGCACCCGCGGGTCTGGGAAGCGTCCGGGCACGTCGAGGGGTTCACCGATCCGCTGATCGAATGCACGTCGTGTCACCGGCGCTTTCGGGCGGACCTCCCCGAGGTCGCGGGCGGGCAGTGTCCGACGTGCGGCTCCAAGGGCACGTTCACCGAGCCCCGCATGTTCAACCTCATGTTCAAGACCTTCATGGGGCCCGTGGAGGACTCCTCGGCGACCGTGTACATCCGGCCGGAGACCGCTCAGGGCATCTACGTGAACTTCCTGAACGTGCAGGGCGCGGCGCGCCAGCAGGTGCCGTTCGGCATCGCGCAGATCGGTAAGGCATTCAGGAACGAGATCACTCCGGGGAACTTCATCTTCCGCACGCGTGAGTTCGAGCAGGCGGAGATGCAGTTCTTCGTGAAGCCTGGAACCGACGAAGAGTGGTTCGAGAAGTGGATGCACGTGCGCATGGAGTGGCACAAGGACCTGGGCATCCGGGCGGAAAAGCTGCGCTTTCACGAGCACGGACCGGACGAGCTCGCGCACTACGCCAAGAAGGCGTACGACGTCGAGTACGAGTTCCCGTTCGGCTGGAAGGAGTTCGAGGGGATCCACAACCGGACCGACTTCGATCTCTCCAGGCATCAGGAGTACTCGGGCAAGCGCCTCGAGTACATCGACCCGGTGACCAACGAGCGCTACGTACCCTACGTGATCGAGACATCGATGGGCGTGGACCGCGCCGCGCTGGTGCTCCTCGCCGATGCTTATCGCGAGGAGGAGGTCGAGGGCGAAACGCGCGTCGTGCTGGCGCTCGAGCCCGCGATGGCACCGATCAAGGCCGCGGTCTTCCCCCTCATCAAGAAGGAAGGGATGCCCGAGCTGGCGGAGAAGCTGCACGCCGACCTGCGCGCGGCTGCCATTCCGTCGTTTTACGACGTCTCCGGCGCGATCGGGCGGCGCTACCGCCGACAGGACGAGGTCGGGACGCCGTGGTGCGTCACGATCGACGGTGATACCGCGAAGGACGGCACGGTCACCATCCGCGAGCGCGATACGCTCCAGCAGGTGCGCGTGGCATCCGACAAGGTCGTGGGCTGGATTCGGGAGCGGTTGGGGTAGGGGAGACGGAGCCGGCGGCGCGCGATGAAGTTCGTCGAGTTCGAGCGCCGCGCCCGTGAGGCCTTCGAGGAGATCCCCCCGCACTTCAAGGAGGGGATCGACGGGCTGGAGGTGAGCCGGCAGTCGGTTCCCCATCCGACGCTCCCCGACGTGTATACGCTCGGTCAGTGCGTGACCGAGGAGCACCTGTCGGAGTACGGCAGCCCCGAGACCACGCGCTCGGCGATCGTGCTCTACTGGGGATCGTTCCGGGGTCTCGCCGAGTTGGATCCCGACTTCGACTGGGACGACGAGATCTGGGAGACGCTCACCCACGAGCTTCGGCATCACCTCGAGTCGCTGGCCCGGGACGACGCGCTCGAGGATGTGGACTACGCCGCCGACGAGCTCTTCAATCGGCAGGAAGGGCTGACGTTCGACCCCTGGTACTACCAAAAGGGCGACGTCGAGGGCGAAGGCGTCTTTGTCGTCGAGGGATACCGCTACCTCGAGCAGACGTGGCGCCGGCAGGACTTCGATCGCGCGGAGACCGTAGAGTTCTCGTGGGATGACGCGCGCTATCGCATCCGGCGCCCCCCGGAGCTGGGCGACGTACACTACGTGTGGATCGAGGGGCCCGACTTCGAGGATGCGCGCCTCGAGCTCGTGCTCGTGCGGAAGCATTCATGGGGGGAGTCGCTCAGGCGGCTCGCGGGTGGGTCGGAGGTCGTGGTGCTCGAGTCCGAGGCGGCGGCCGAGCGGGTCGACTAGGCGGGCGTCGACGCGGGGCCTACGTTTTGCCACCTCGTATGACTTCGATTCCCGGTCCCACGCCGAGCGACCCGCGCATCCAGGCCACGTTCGCGTTCGTCGACGTCGCCGGCTTCACGGCGCTGACGGAGGCCCACGGAGACGAGGCGGCCGCCGATCTGGTGGACAAGCTGACCATGCTCCTGCGTGACTGTGTGGGGCGATATCCGCAGGCGTCGATCCTCGAAGTCGTGGGCGACGCGGCGCTGCTGATGTCTACGGAGCCGGGCTCCGCCGTTGAGATGATCCGCGCTATTCTCTCGAGCGCGGCGGAGGAGGTTCACTTCCCGATTCTGAGAGCCGGACTCCACCACGGCTGGGTGACGCCGCGCAACGGCCGCTACTTCGGCACGACCCTGAACCTCGCTGCCCGGGTCGCGGCGATGGCCCGGGGCGGCCAGGTCCTGGCCACGGCGGAAGTGGCCCGGGCGGCCGCCGAGACGGGCGTGGGCATGCGGAGCCTCGGCCTGCACGAGCTCCGGAACCTTCCGGATCCGGTGGAGATCTTCGAGCTCCGAGTGGGCCCCGACGCCGAGGCCGGCGTGATCGACCCCGTCTGTCGCATGAGGATCACGCAGGAGAACGCCGCGGGGCTCCTGCGGCACGGCGGACGCGATCATTGGTTCTGCTCGCTGCAGTGCGCCGAGCTCTTCGCGGCGAGGCCGGACCTGTACGCGGCGAAGGCCTGATCATGTCGCTGCATGACGAATACGCGCGCCTGACGCCCTTCGAGATCGCGTTTCCCGACCGGGCGCGCTTCGACGCGCTCGTGGACTCGGTAGCCGCGGAGGCCGAGCGCCGAAGTCTGGATCCCACCCTCCTCGACGTATTCGCCGCGCTCGAGGCGGTGGGCTCGTTCCTCGTCGAGCTGCACGGCGAAGACGTGCCGCGCGTCGACCTGCTCGAGCACGCCGCGCTCGCCTACCACGCAGTCCACTTCGTGCGGGCAGCATGCCCGCTGTTTCTGCTGGAAACCGCCGCGGCGCGAGACGTTGTCACGGAGGCGCCTTCGGGCAGACCCGTGCCGCCGGAGAACTCCGGCTACGTGCAGCTCCCACAGCACCTCTTTTGGACCGGCGGTTCCGCGGGTGCGACACCCGAGTCCGTCGACGGGATCTTCTGGACCGTCACGAGTGCGTCGCGGCTGCACGTCTTGCCGATCGTGGGTCTTCGGCCCGATCGCCCGGGCTTCGGCGCACTCTCGTTGCCGGACGCGCCGCTCGCGCACGCGGAGCAGTGGATGCGCGCGGACGTCCGCGAACGCGGGCCCGACTACGCGAGCGAGCTCCCCGGGGCCGCCCTGGACACGCTCTACGCGTTCGAGGCCGCCGGCGAGGTGCTCAAGCTCCTCGCGCGCGTCTTCGCCCATGTGGACCGCAGCCCGGCGGCCCTGCGCCCGGGGTACCCGGCCGGCGGTTCCGGTACACCGCAGCCGTCGGCGCTCCGCTACACGCGCGTCGAGCGGGTGGCCTGACGTGGCGCGGGAGACGAAGGCCGCCCGGTCGGCGAGGGCAGCCGAGGTCTACGACCTGTTGGCCGAGGAGTATCCAGACGCCCACTGCGAGCTGAGCTTCGAGAGCCCGTTCCAGCTCGCAGTCGCGACGATCCTCTCCGCGCAGACCACCGACGAGCGGGTCAACATGGTCACCCCGGCGCTGTTCAAGAGGTATCGCGACGCCCGCTCGCTCGCATCGGCTCAGCAGGAGGAGGTGGAAGAGATCATCCGCTCCACGGGATTCTTCCGGAACAAGGCGAAGAGCATCATCGGGTTCGCGCGCGGTGTCATGGGCGAGCACGATGGGAACGTACCTGCGACCCTCGCTGAGCTCGCCGCGCTCCCCGGTGTGGGCCGCAAGACGGCGAACGTGATCCTGGGGAACGCGTTCGGACTCGCCGAGGGCGTCGTGGTCGACACGCACGTCACACGCTTGGCGACCTTGCTCAGGTTCACGAGAGAAGAGACGCCGGAGAAGATCGAGCGGGACCTGATGCAGCTGTTCCCCCGCGAGCGCTGGACGATGCTCTCCCACCTGCTCATCTGGCACGGACGGCGGGTGTGCATCGCGAGGAGGCCCCGTTGCGAGGATTGCGCGGTGTCGCACTTGTGCCCGTCGTCCCGCGTATAGTATCCAGCCATCGACCGACAAGGAGCGATCAGCATGCCCGACCGCAACGACGCGCTTCGACTGCTCGAGGAGTGGGTCGCCAACGAGGGGCTCCGGAAGCACATGCTCGCCGTCGAGGCCTCGGTGAGGCACTACGCGCGCCTGCGTGGCGCCGACCCGGACGTCTGGGGCCTCGCGGGTCTCCTGCACGACCTCGACTGGGAGAAGCATCCGGACCAGCACCCGCGCGTCGCGGTAGACCACCTCCGCTCGCTCGGGTACCCCGAGGAGGTGCTGCACGCGATTCTGGCGCATCGCTCCGACTTCACCGGAGTCGACCCGGTGACCGAGCTCGACAAGGTGCTGGTGGCGTGCGACGAGATCTCCGGGCTCGTGTTTGCGGCGTGCCTCGTGCGCCCGAACGGCATCGACGACCTGGAGCCCAAGTCCGTCGTGAAGAAGCTGAAGGACAAGACGTTCGCCGCGGGCGTCAGCAGGGAAGAGGTCGAGCATGGCGTGGCGCTGATCGGGCTGGAGCGGTCCGAGCACATCAAGAACGTCATCGACGCCCTCCGCGCGGCCGGAACGGAGCTCGGGATCACGGCGCGCGACCTCGCGAAGTAGGCGGTCGGCCCCCTGTTCGGAACCGGATTTTCGCACGCCGTGTAGGGAACGGGAGTCGTCTCGAGGTCAGGCGGTTCACGATGGTTCCCACCCGATGGCTGTTGGGCGCGCTCGCGATTGCCGCGGCCGCTCCAGGCGTCTCCGCGCAGGACGTGGAGATGCTCGGCCGCCGCTACGGCACGCAGCCACCCGCCGGGTACTTCCGGGAGTTGGCGCGCGACCCCGAAGCGTACCGGTTCAGGAGGGGGCGCGCCGCGAGGGAGCGCGTACTCGAGGCGCCGGGGGCCGCGGCCCTCGGCGGTCCCGCGGGAGCGGGTGTGACGGGCGGGCCCGCGAGGGCGCTGGGACCGCGCGGGCAACCGGTCGTGGGCACCTTCCGCATACCCGTGGTACTGGGGCTTTTCAACGACTCGCCAGGCGCGCAGCCCTACAACCGCGCCAACGTCCAAGCAGCCTACTTCGACGCGCCCACCCTCAGCGTGTCCCATTACTACGATGAGGTGTCGCGCGGCAACCTGACGCTGGTGGGTGAGACCCGCGAGTGGGTGCGGGCCTCGCTCACGCAGTCAGCCGTGACGCTGAACGAAAGCGGGCTCGTATGCTGCGGCATCGGCAACTTCATCAAGCAAGTGCTGGCTCTACAGACCGGGGTGGACTGGGGAGCCTATGACAACGACGGACCCGACAGGCTGCCGAACTCGGGGGATGACGACGGCTTCGTCGACGCGCTGGCTGTCATGCACCCCACGCGGGGTGGCGAGTGCGGGGGAACCGGTTCGGCGAGTCGAATCTGGTCGCACAAGTGGACGCTGTCCGCCGCCAGCGGATCCGGGCCGTACGCCACGACCAGTCCGCGCTTCGGAGGCGGTGTCATCGTCGTGGACGACTACTTCGTCCAGGGCGTGATCTCTTGCGATGGGTCATCCTTGAACGAGATCGGCGTCTTCGCCCACGAGGCCGGGCACGCGTTCGGGCTCCCGGACCTGTACGACACGCGCGCGTCGGGCAGGCACAACGGTGCGGGCAACTGGGATCTGATGGCGACAGGCACATGGGGATGCAACGGCAACACCACGTGGCGTCCCTGTCACCTGGGCGCATGGAGCAAGGCGATGCTCGGATGGGTGGCCGTCGACACGCTGCCGACGGACGCCGACCTGGGGCTTGTGAGGCTCCCCCCGGTCGAGACGAGCGGGACGGTCTATCGCGTCGATGCAGCGGACGGGTCGGACGAGTACTTCTTGCTCGAGAACCGTCAGCGGATAGGGTACGACGACGGCCTGTACGCGGAGGGCCTGCTGGTGTGGCAGATCGATGCGGACGTCGTTGCCGCGCGGTGGCCCGGGAACTTCGTGAACGCCTCCAACCACATGGGGGTCTGGCTCCGCCAGGCCGACGGGCTCGACCATCTCGGGAGGACGAGCGGCGGGAACCGGGGCGATGCGGGCGATCCCTTCCCCGGTCAGACCGCGAAGACCGTGTTCCACGCGGCCTCCAACCCGGGGTCGGTGTCGTTTCAGGGCACGCCGACCGGCCTCACGGTCATGGATGTGGCTGCCGCGGGCGACGACGTCGACTTCCGCGTGCTCACGCGCTTCTCCCGGCTGACTGTCGCGTCCACCGGGACATCGGGTTCGAGCGGAATCTTCAGGGTCGACGGCTCGCCGCTTCCCGCGCCTCCTGCGAACGTGGTGCTGTCGGCCCCCTTCGCACCGCGCGTCGTCGAGGCCGCGGGCGGTGAGCTCACGGCGCCCGGAGTCCGAACGCCCTTCGTCCGGTGGTCCGACGCTCCCGCGGAGCCGCCCGCACGCTCGATCACGACGCCTCTCGGGGACGCGGTCTACACGGCCGAGTACGGCGGCACGCAGTACCAGCTCCTCGTCGATCTCCAGGGCGGGGTCAACGGTGTCGCACCCGGCATGCTGCAGACGACGCCCCCGTCGCCGGACCTCTGGTTCACGCCGTCCGACTCCGTCTCGATCCGCGCGGTCCCGCAGACCGGGTTCAGCTTCCTCTCGTGGACGGGCGCGCTGAGCGGGCAGCCCAACCCCGCTGCGGTCGTCATGGACGCGCCTGTGTCGGGCGGTGCGAGCTTCCAGGTGATCTACGCGGTCGCCGATGTGACGCTCGCGCTCACCGCGGGGGAGCCGCCGGATGTACAGCTCGTCGCCTCGAACGGGACCGCGCCGTTCGTGTGGAGCATACTCGCGGGAGCCCTGCCGACCGGACTCGGGCTCTCGGGGAGCGGTCGGCTCACGGGCGCCTCCCTCGATGTCGGATCCTATCCGGTCACCGTGGAGGCCGTCGACGCGTTGGGCCTGGTGGGCTCGGCGACGCTGACCCTCGACGTGGCCGAGCCCGTGATCCCGATCGAGGCGATCGCCGCCCCGTTCCTGCTGAGCGGCCCGCCACTGAGCGCCTTCCAGCAAGCGTTCCTCGACCGCCAGGGGAATCGCGCCGGGGGCTTCGATCTCGGCGACCTCCGGGCGTGGGTGCTCGCGCACCCGGCACTGCCGCTCTCGGCGGCCGTCGCCCCGGTCGCGGAGCCGCGCTCGGTCACCGTCCCGCTGCGCTTCCGGCCTCGGAGCGAGGGTCGATGAGACACTTCCGATACGCCAAGGCGTCGCTGACGCTGGGGGTCGCGCTGCTCGCCGCGTGCGACTTGGGCCCGAGCGGTCCGAGCACCGTCGTGGGAACCGTCACCGGCGAAGCCTCGCTCGGGGCGGCGGTGCTCGACGTGACGTGGCCGGGTGTGGTGGGATTCGAGGGCAGGGGAGGGACACAGGTCTATTTCGGGGCGGTTCCAGGCTTCCCGGACCGGTACCGCGTCATCCTCGTGAGCCCTTCCGGGGGCGACATCCCGTTCTCGGTTGACGTGGACGACGCCCACCTCGCGAGGCCCACCGTGACCGTCGTCGAAGCCGCTTCGTCCAGCAACCAGCTGCTGCCGCTCGCCAGGCTTCGGGTCGTGCTCGAGCGGTGAGGCCGGCGCGCTTGCCGCTCCCTCCCGGTTTCACGAGCTTACCCCGCCCACGGATTCCGCCTTCGCCCACGCGCCAACCGAGCACGTGCCCCGCAGAGACGACCTAGAGACGATCCTCATCCTGGGGTCGGGGCCGATCATCATCGGCCAGGCCTGCGAATTCGACTATTCCGGGACCCAAGCCGTCCGGGCGCTCAAGGAAGAAGGGTATCGGGTCGTGCTGGTGAACTCGAATCCGGCGACCATCATGACCGATCCGGACCTCGCGGATCGGACGTACATCGAGCCGATCACCGCGGAGTGGGTCGAGAAGGTCATCGAGCGCGAGAAGCCCGACGCGCTCCTGCCGACGATGGGTGGCCAAACGGCCCTCAACGTGGCGATGGACCTCCACAAGGCCGGGATCCTCGCGAAGCACGGGGTCGAGCTGATCGGCGCGAACGAGCGCTCGATCGAGATGGCCGAGGACCGAGAGAAGTTCGCCGAAGCGATGGCTCGCATCGGCCTCTCGGTCACCACCGGTGGCTTCGCCGGCACGGTCGAGGAGGCGCTCGAGATCGTCGAGACCACGGGGTACCCTGCCATCATTCGGCCCTCGTTCACGCTCGGCGGCACCGGCGGCGGCATCGCCTACAACAGCGAGGAGTTCGAGGCGCAGGTCCGTAAGGGGCTCGACGCGTCGCCGATCACCGAGGTGTTGATCGACCGCTCGGTCATCGGCTGGAAGGAGTACGAGCTCGAGGTCGTGCGCGACGGGATCGACAACGTGATCATCGTCTGCTCGATCGAGAACTTCGACCCCATGGGTGTGCACACGGGCGACTCGATCACCGTCGCGCCAGCCCAGACGCTCACCGACGTCGAGTACCAGACGATGCGCGACGCGGCGATCGCGATCATCCGCGAGATCGGCGTCGAGGCGGGGGGATGCAACATCCAGTTCGCGGTGAACCCCGACAACGGGGAGATGCTCGTCGTCGAGATGAACCCGCGTGTATCACGCTCCTCGGCGCTGGCGTCCAAGGCCACCGGATTTCCGATCGCGCGCGTGGGCGCGAAGCTCGCGGTGGGTTACCACCTGCACGAGCTGCCGAACGACATCACCAAGACGACGCCCGCGTCGTTCGAGCCGGTGCTCGACTACGTGGTGGTGAAGATCCCGCGCTTCGCGTTCGAGAAGTTCCCGGAGGTCGACGACACGCTCGGCGTGCAGATGAAGTCGGTCGGCGAGACGATGGCGATCGGTCGGACGTTCCGGAGTGCCTGGCAGAAGGGGTTCCGCGGACTGGAGACCGGCAGGCACGGCTGGGTGACGAGCCCGCTTCTCAAGGACGACGGGCTCGCGGAAGTAGAGGTCAAGGGCATGCAGCCGCTGCTCGCGGCACTCCGCAGGCCGACGCCGAACCGCCCGTACCAGCTCAAGCGCGCGCTGCAGGCGGGTGTCACCGTCGAGGAGATCTACGAGGCGACCAAGATCGACCGCTGGTTCCTCGATCAGCTCGTGCAGATCCTGGAGTGGGAGCAGCGTTACGCGGAGGCCAGCGAGGTGACGCCCACGCTCCTGCGCGCGATGAAGCGCGAGGGGTTCAGCGATCGCCAGCTCGCCGAGCTGCGCGGCGAGTCCGAGACCGAGGTCAGGACGCGGCGGTGGGAGTGGAACATTCGGCCCACGTACAACGTCGTCGACACCTGCGCCGGCGAGTTCCCCGCGGCAACGCCCTATTATTACTCGTCCTACGAGGACGAGACGGAGAGCGTGCCGTCCGATCGCGAGAAGGTCGTCATTCTGGGTAGTGGCCCCAACCGGATCGGACAGGGGATCGAGTTCGACTACTGCTGCGTGCAGGCCGTGCTCGCCCTCAGGGAGGCGGGGTTCGAGACGATCATGATCAACTCGAACCCGGAGACGGTCTCCACCGACTTCGACGTGAGCGACAAGCTCTACTTCGAGCCACTGACGCTCGAAGACGTGATCGAGATCATCCACCTGGAGCAACCCAAGGGCATCATCGTTCAGCTCGGCGGCCAGACGCCGCTCAAGCTCGCGAGGGGTCTCGAGGAGCTCGGGGCGCCCATCCTGGGCACCTCGGTCGACGCGATCGATCGCGCCGAGGACCGCGACCGCTTCGACGAGGTGTGCCGGAAGATCGGGGCGCGTACGCCGCCCAACGGCATGGCGCGGAGCGAGCCCGAGGCGCTCGCGGTCGCGACCAAGATCGGATATCCCGTGCTCGTGCGGCCGAGCTACGTGCTCGGCGGCCGCG
>CAZBCN010000050.1:0-25882 GCA_964490285.1 uncultured Gemmatimonas sp.
TACGTGGAGGTCGGGCTCGACCTGCACGAGCGGGACCGGGAAGTCGAGCGCCGCGCCAGCCGCGCGCTCGAGCACGCCAGGGTCGATGCCCGGGAGGAGCCGAAGCGCCGCCCAGCGTGCCGTGTCCGCCAGGCCGTCCACTCCTGTGGGTGGCTCGCCCAACAACCCGAGCGACGCAGGAACGAAGAGGCCTCCGTCGGGGGCGAGGCCCGCGAAGAGCGCGTCGGACAGGGAAACGGTTGGGCCGCCGCGTGTGCTGACGAACGAAGTCATGCAGCGCGGCCCGAAGGTCGGAGGGTGAGCCCGATACGCTTCATCAACGCCACGAAACGGGGGTCGGAGCGCGCATCCTGGAACGACGCGAAGGACCCCAGGAGGACGACTCCCCCCAGTCGCCGGTCGATCGCGCGCCCCAAGTACTCGAACGCCTTGTCGCGCTCGCCGAGACCCTCGTAGATCATCGCATAGTCGATGTCGAGGTTGACCTCGGGCTGCGCTCTCTGCCGTGCATCGAGGACGGCCAGCATGCGTTGCGCGTCAGCGATCCGTCCGAGCTTTCCGTAGGCATGGCCGCGGTCCGCTGCGGCGGCGTACTCGAGCCCAGCCTTCAGAGGTAGCTGCTCGAAGGCGGTCACAGCGCTCTCGTAGTCGCGCCTGAGCACGTGATACCACCCGAGGGTCTCGGTGGCGGCCCGAAAGTGGGGGTCCATGGCGATTATGTATTCGATGTGCTCGAGGGCCTCGTCCCAGTGTCCTGTGACGGACAACGCTTCAGCGAGCCAGTTCCGCATCGTTGGCGATAGCGGGTCGAGCTGAACGGCCGTCCGGGCCTCGTCGAGGGCCTCCTCGTAGTCGCCGATCGCGCTCAGGTACATGCTGTACACGTAGTGCGCATCGGGCGAGCCAGGGGTCAGGCTGAGCGCCTTCTGGAGCGAGCGGTACGCCGCGTTGAAGTCCCATCTGTAAAACAGCTCGACCATGCCCAGGGCGATGTGGGATGGACCGGCGTCCGGCTCGAGCTCGATCGCCCTACGAGCCGAGGATTCGGCTCGCCCGAACGCCTCCTCGGCCGGCATGTGTCCGGTCGCGCCGAGGAAGACGTGCGAACTCGCGAGTCCCGCATAGGGCAGGGCACAGTCCGGATCCATTTCGATAGCCCTCTCGAAGTGCCGGATCGAGCGGCGAGAGCTCTCGGGTGAGTAGCGCGCGAACTCGAAGCGTCCCCTCAGATACTCGACGTGCGCCGCGGTGTCATGCGAGTGTGGCGCGGCGATGGCGCGATCTTCCTGGGCAATCCGAACCGGCCGCAGATGGTCGGCGAGCCGCGCCACGATGGTGGTCGCGATCTCTTCCTGCACGGCGAACACGTCTTCGAGGCTCCGGTCGTAGTTCTCCGAGAACAGGTGGTAGCCGTCGGAGGCACAGATGAGCTGTGCGGTGACGCGGACCCGGTTTCCAGACCGACGGACCGAGCCCTCCAGCACGTGGGTGACAGCGAGGCGCCCGGCGATCTGGCGAACGTCCTCGGCCCGGTTCTTGAAGGCGAACGACGACGTCCTCGCCGTGACCTTCAGTCCGTTGACGCGCGCCAATGCGTTGATGATGTCCTCGGTGATGCCGTCGCTGAAGAACTCGTTCTCCGGGTCGGCGCTCATGTTCACGAAAGGGAGCACGGCCACGCTCTTCGTTTTCTCGACCCGGCCGGACGTCAACTGCGACTCCGATGGCACGACGAGGCCATCGTTGACCACGGCGAAGACGTTCATTTGATGCTGGACGTGCTTCAGGTTGAACGCGCCCAGGTTACGCGTCCGGATCTCCGGGTGGTTCTTCACTTCGTCGAAGACCTTGCCGGAGATGAGGACGCCGCCAGGGACCGACATCCCTTGGATGCGCGCCGCCACGTTGACTCCGTCCCCGAACACCCCCTCGTCGTCGTGGACCACGTCTCCGGTGTGGATTCCGATGCGGAGGGGCACTGCCGGCGCCACACGAAGCCGATCCTGGACCTCGATCGCGCACCGCACGGCTCCGATGGCGCTCTGGAAGACCGATAGCGTGCCGTCGCCGTAGTACTGGAGGATGCGTCCGCCGTGGGCATCGATGCGGTCCTCGAGCACGCTCCGCTGCCGATCGCGACTGGCCTTGGCCTGACGCTCATCCTGCTGCATCAGAGCCGTGTAGCCGGCCATGTCGGTGAACATGATCGCGGTGAGCTGACGAACCATTTCCGTCCAGGTGAGCGAGGCGGCGCCGTGTGGCGGGTGCCGAAAAAAAAGCTGGCGCCCCGAAGGGCGCCAGCACTCTCCAACCTGTGAAGGTTGGGTTACCGCTACTTCCGCTTCGCTTTCTTCTTCGCTGCCTTCTTCTTCGCGGGACGCTTCTTCGCGCCTGCTGCCTTCTTCCTGGCCTTCTTCTTCGCTGCCACGGTAGTACCTCCGAGCGCTGAGGGTGCCACAAACATCAGCGAATACGAACGGCATTTATCTACTAACTAGTGGGCGGTACGCGCAATAGGCATGACACACCGAGCTACGACATGTAGTGTATGCGACGATGAGCCATACGGCCCCTAGTAGTGTCCGGGAATGGACCCAATCACTCTCTCTCCAGACCAATTTCTCGCCGAATTGAAGCTGAGAGGCGTGACGCGCGTAAGGCGCGTCACATTTCGGCGAAATCGCAGCACGCTCTGGTCGATCACTCAGGGCGGTAGGGTCCTGAACCTCCACGCGGCCTACGGGCCGGCCTCATCGGAGCTCCTGGATGCCTTTGCCGACCTGGTGCGGGCGGGCGGTGACGCGACCGGTACCGCCCGCCGTGCAGCGGCCGTGATCGGCGCCTGGCCGGCTCTGGCGCCCGCCCTCCGAGAGGCACGCGCCGCACGGCGGGTGCGCCCAGGATCGGCCTGCTGCGCCACTTCTGGGCAGGTCGAGTACCTCCGCGTGCTGTTCCGGTACTTCAACCAGACCCGATTCGAGGGACGGCTCCCCGAGGAGATTCCGGTCCGCCTGAGCGACCGGATGAGGTCCTCGCTCGGCCACATGCTGCCGGGGGAGCAGGACGGCCGCCGGACCGTCGTGGAGATTGCCCTGAACGTCGATCTGATGCTCGAGGGGAACGGTGCCGAGCGCATCGATACACTGCTTCACGAGATGGCGCACGCTGCGGATTACTTGCTCACCGGTCACCGTGGCCACGGAAAATCGTGGCGCGACTGGGCGCGCCGGGCGGGCTGCCGACCCCGAAGGCTCTACGACCGACCGGTCGGCCTGCGTCGCCGGCGGCGACGGGCGGCGGTGACGCGCGTTCCGCCGCTGCCGCCGGCGCTACAGATGTTTGCCGACTGACGCGCGCGACGCTCGGGTCACGCCGGCCAGAGCCAACCGAACGCTCCGGCGGTCGCCGCCGCGTACAGCAGACCGTCGAACATCGACTTGAGCGTGGCAGTCCAGTTCTGACCCCACCAGATCGATCGCTGCATGAGCGCCATCGCGTAACAGGCGAATGCGACGGTGCCGGTCACGCGAAACACCTGTAGGTAGTCGGCGCCCGGCGCGACCATGCGCCCAGCGAGATACGCGGTGACGATGCCGACCAGGAGGGTGTAGGCGAACCACTGAGTCAACGTGGAGCCCATGTTGAACATGGCGCCCGGGTTGAACACGGTGATCAGCGCAACCGGGCCCTTCTCCACCTTGCTGCGGTATTCCTCGGACTTCATCGCTTCGGGACCGTTCGCAAACGGGAGAACGTAGTCCCCCGGTGCGAGGTTGAACGGCCTGAGCGCGTCCATGACGCGATCCTCGTCCGCCAGTTTAGCGAAGTCGTTCCTGTGGTATGTCAGGAACATGTGGATGATCGAGCTCAGCGCGAACACGAGCACCGCGGCGACCAAGATCGGCAGCCAGAGCGAAGTGATCGGGATGACCATGGGTCTACCTCGGGGAAGGGGATGACGCCGAACGCTCACCCTAGACCCCGCTCCGACCGAAGGCAAGGCGCCGTGCCGGCGGCGCCCCGAGCGCTCAGCCGAGCGTTACATCCGACGTCCGCGAGCGCCCATCGCCTAGTCGGACTCCTCGTCCACCTTTGGCCCTACATCAGAGCATTTTCCTAGCCACCTCGACTATTCGCTCCGCTGTGATCCCGAACTGTTGGTAGAGCACCTCCGCCGGCGCCGATGCTCCGAAGTGGTCGAGACCGACCGCGGCGCCGCCGGCGCCGATCCAGCGGTCCCAGCCGAACGTCGACGCTGCCTCGATCGAGACGCGCGCGGGCACGTCGGGCGGGAGGATCGCGCTGCGGTAGCTCGCGCCCTGACGCGCGAAGAGGTACCAGCTCGGCAGACTCACCACACGCGTGGCGATCCCGTCCTTCTCGAGCTGCTCCCGCGCCGCGAGCGCGAGGGCGACCTCGGTGCCGCTCCCGAGCAGGATCACCCGCGGACGGCCGCCCGCGGCCTCGGCGAGGACGTACCCACCGCGCCGCAGCCCTTCCGCGGACGCCAAGGCTTCGGCGCGGTCGAGCAGCGGGACCTTCTGACGACTCAGGGCGAGGAACGTCGGCCCGTCCGTCCGCTCGACGGCCACCCGCCAAGCGATCTCCGTTTCGGCCGCGTCGCACGGTCGCAGGTCGAGCAGGTTGGGGATCGCGCGCAGGGAGGCCAGCTGCTCGATCGGCTGATGCGTGGGCCCGTCTTCGCCGAGTCCGATCGAATCGTGCGTGAATACATAGACGACCGGCTGCTCCATGAGCGCGGCGAGCCGGATGGCCGGGCGCATGTAGTCCGAGAAGATCAGGAAGGTGCCGCCGAACGGGCGCACGCCCCCGTGGAGCGACATCCCGTTCATGACCGCGCCCATCGCGTGCTCGCGGATGCCGTAGCGCACGTTGCGTCCGGCGGGCGTGGCGGGCATGAGGTCGGCCGCGCCCTCGACGTCGGTCTTGTTGGAGCCGGCCAGGTCGGCGGAGCCACCGACCAGGTTCGCGACACCGGCGGCGATTCCCTGGATGACCTTGCCCGACCAGTTACGGGTGGCGTCCGCTGACTTCGGCGTCGACAGGTCCGGCACGCCGCCGTCCCACCCTTCCGCCAGGTCGCCCGCCATCATGCGCAGGTACTCAGCGGCCAACTCGGGGTGCTTCGCCTGGTAGGCGGCGAATTTCGCATGCCAGCCACTCTCGAGCTTCGCGCCGCGGTCGCGGCATTCGGCCCAGTGCTTCTTCGCGGCCGGGTCGACCCAGAACGGCTCGAGCGACGGATAGCCGAGGTTCTTCTTGGTCGCCTCGATCTCCTTCGCGCCGAGGGGCGCGCCGTGCGCGGCGGCGGTGTTCGCCTTGCCGGGGCTTCCCCACGCGATGGTGGTTCGCAGGATGATGAAGGTCGGCTTCGTCGTCTCTCGTTTGGCAGCCCCGATCGCCGCGTCGATCGCATCGAGGTCGTTGCCGTCGTCCACGCGGAGAACCTGCCAGCCGTAAGCCTCGAAGCGCTTGGCGTGGTCGACCGATGTAGCGAGCTCCGTGCTTCCGTCGATGCTGATCCGGTTGTCGTCGAAGATCCAGATCAGCTTGCCGAGCTTCTGGTGCCCGGCCAGCTCGGCCGCCTCGTGGGAGATGCCCTCCATGACGTCGCCATCGGAGCAGATCACATAAGTACGATGGTCGACGATCTCGTGGCCCGGCCGGTTGAATCGAGAGGCGAGCCAACGTTCGGCGAGTGCCATGCCCACGGACATCGCCACACCCTGTCCGAGCGGGCCGGTCGTCGTCTCCACACCCGGGGCGTGCCCGTACTCGGGGTGGCCCGCCGTAGGCGAGCCCCACTGACGGAAGCTCTGGATGTCGCCTTCCGAGACCTCGTAGCCGCTCAGGTGGAGCAGAGAGTAGAGCAGCATCGACGCGTGCCCGCACGAGAGCACGAAGCGGTCGCGGTCGAGCCAGTCGGGGTCGTTCGGATTGTGGCGCAGGTGCCGCTGGAAGAGCACATAGCCGACGGGTGCGAGCGCCATCGGCGTGCCCGGGTGTCCGGAGTTGGCTTTCTCGACTGCGTCCATGGAGAGGACGCGGATCGCGTCGACGGCCAAACGCTCGATCGAAAGACGCTGGGGGTCGTTCACGCGACCACGAAGTTCACGAGACGCTCCTTCACGTAGATGACTCTCCTCTCATTCATGCCGACCAAGTGGCGGGCGACGTTCTCGTCGGCGCGTGCGGCGGCGACCACGTCGGCTTCTGCGGCGCCCTTCGACACCGAGATCGACCCGCGAAGCTTCCCGTTCACCTGCACGGCGATGGTGACGTCGGTCTCGGCGGCCTTCGAGGGGTCGTAGGCCGGCCAGTTCGCGCCGTCGAAGATGCTTGTGGAGTGGCCGAGCCGCGCCCACAGCTCCTCGGCGATGTGCGGCGCGAACGGTGCAAGTAGAGGTACGAGGGGCGCCACCTCGGCGCGCACGAAGGCACGACCTCCAGCCCGAACGGCGTTCAGGCACTCCATGAGCGCGGCGATCGCGGTGTTGTACTGGAGTGCCGGAATCTGCTCCGTCACCTGCTTGATCGTCTGGTGGACCTTTCGCTCGACCGACGGGTCGGGGTCGCCGTCGACGGCCGACGTCACGCTGTCCCACACCCGGTGCAAGAAGCCGTACGGTCCCTGGATGCCTTCCTGCCGGTAGTCTCCGCCCTCCTCGAAGGGGCCCAGGAACATCAGGTAGGTGCGCAACGTGTCTGCCCCGTACTCTTCGATCACCGGGTCGGGAACGATCACGTTCCCTTTGCTCTTGGACATCTTGGCGCCCTCGGAGATGATGAGGCCGTGCGCGCGAAAGACGTCGTACGGCTCCTCGAAGTCGAGGTGGCCGAGGTCGTGCAGCGCCATCGTGACGAAGCGCGAGTAGAGCAGGTGGAGCACCGCGTGCTCGTGCCCGCCGATGTACGTGTCGACGGGGAGCCATTTCTTCGTGATGGCACGATCGAAGGGGCGGTCGTCGAGGTCGGTCGAGGGGTAACGGAGGAAGTACCAGGCCGAGTCGAGGAACGTGTCCGAGACGTCGGTCTCTCGTCGCGCGTCGGCGCCGCATTGGGGGCACGTCGTCCGGTACCAGGACTCGACCCGCGCGAGCGGGCTCACCCCCGTGTCGTCCGGCCGAAAGTCCTCGACGCGCGGTAGGATCACGGGCAGGTCCTTCTCGGGCACGGTGACCGGGCCGCACGCGTCGCAGTACACGATCGGGATCGGCGGGCCCCAGTAGCGCTGGCGGGAGATACACCAGTCGTGCAGGCGGAAATTGACCTGTGGCTCGCCCCACCCCTCTGCGGCCGCCCACTCCGTGAGGACGCGCACGGACTCGCTCACGTCGATGCCGTCGAAGCGCCCCGAATTCACCAGCACCCCGGGGCCGACGTACGCCTCGTCGAGCGGGGTGCTCGCCTCTTGGCCCGGACCCGCGACGACACGAACGATCGGGAGCTCGAACTGCATGGCGAACTCGAAGTCGCGCTGGTCGTGTCCCGGAACCGCCATGATCGCGCCGGTGCCGTATCCCATGAGCACGTAGTCGGCGATCCAGATGGGAATGGCTTCGCCCGTGGCGGGGTTGCGGCAGTATCCGCCGGTCGACACGCCCGTCTTCGTCTTGTCCACCTTCTGGCGGGCCACCAGGTCCTTCTGGCGCGCCTTGTCGCGGTAGGCATAGACCGGCGCGCTGAGCCCCGGGTCCATGACCTTCTCGACCAGGGGATGTTCGGGCGACAGCACCAT
Source organism: uncultured Gemmatimonas sp. (assembly GCA_964490285.1). Classification (GTDB taxonomy): domain Bacteria; phylum Gemmatimonadota; class Gemmatimonadetes; order Longimicrobiales; family Gaopeijiaceae; genus UBA2982. The sequence goes on from CAZBCN010000050.1 coordinate 7,760, forward strand.
GTACGTCGCGCCGAACACGGTGTCGGGGCGGGTCGTGTAGACCTCGATGACCGGGCCTGTCTCCTTATCCTGTGCGTCGACTACCGGGAAGCGGAGCAGCGCGCCTTCACTGCGCCCGATCCAGTTGATCTGCGCCTTCTTCGTCTTGTCGGACCAGTCGATGCGAGAGAGGTTCTGGAGCAGCCGCTCGGCGTATTTCGTGATCTTGAAGAACCACTGCGCGATCCGCCGCTGCTCGACCGCGGTGCCACAGCGCTCGCACTCGCCCGCGATGACCTGCTCGTTCGCGAGGACGGTCATGCACGAGGGACACCAATTGACCGGGGCTTCTTTGCGCTCGGCGAGCCCCGCCTTGAAGAGCTGGACGAAGACCCACTGCGTCCACTTGTAGTAGTCGGGGTCGGTGGTGTCGACAGAATGGTCCCAGTCGAACATGCCGCCGATCCGCCTCAGCTGGCGCGCGAAGTTCGCGACGTTGGACGGGATCAGGTCCATCGGGTGCTTCCCGACCTTCAGCGCGAAGTTCTCCGAGTGGATCCCGAACGCGTCGAATCCCATCGGCTCGAAGACGGTCTTCCCGCGTAGACGGTGGTACCGCCCGTGCACATCCGCACCCGTGAACGCGTAGATGTTGCCCACGTGGAGCCCCTCGGCCGAGGGGTAGGGGAACATCATCAGGTTGTAGTAAGGGTCCTTCGCGGCCCGGAGCTCCTCGAGCGTGAAGCGGTTCGTGCCGCGCTCGTCCCAGAGGCGCTGCCACTTGGCTTCCACGGCGGACGGGTCGTAACCGTCCTTCACTTCACTTACCATTCTCGGCGGCGACTTCTCGGGGCGGCGGGGACGGCGGCGGATCGGGCGGGAAAGACGCGCTAACCTAAGCGGGGGAGGATGGGCGCCCAAGGGCTCCCACGGCGAGCGAGCGGATGGCGGAAACCAACTCCAAGAAGATCTCGGGTGCGAGCCTCAGGCACGCCTTCCACGAGATCGTGTGGCCGCGCCGGAAGCTGGTGGCGATCGGCCTGATTCTCATTCTGATCAACCGCCTCTCGGGCCTGGTCCTGCCGGCGTCCACCCAATACCTGATCGATGGTGTAGCCGAGGCCGAGAACCTGGATCGGGTCTACGGGCTGCTCGCGCTGGTCGCTGCCGCGGTCACCCTCCAGGCGATCACGTCCTACTCGCTCGTGCGGCTCCTCTCCGTGGAGGCCCAGCACCTGATCGCGAATCTGCGCATCCAGGTGCAGCACCACGTTCTGCGCCTTCCGGTACGCGTCTTCGACAACACGAAGTCGGGTGTGCTGGTCACGCGCATCATGGACGACGTCGAGGGCGTGCGGAACCTCGTCGGCACAGGCCTGGTGCAGCTCGTGGGTGGCACCATCACCGCGATCGTGGCATTCGGATTCCTGATCCGCATCAATGCGGTCATGACGGCTCTGGCGCTCGTCCCGCTCGCCGGGTTCGGCTTCGTGTCCGCGCGCGCATTCAAGCAGCTGCGCCCTGCCTTCCGCGAGCGGAACAAGATCCGCGCCGACGTGACGGGCCGGCTCACGGAGGCGCTCGGGGGAATTCGGGTGGTGAAGGGATTCCACGCGCTCGAGAAGGAATCGGAGATCTTCTCGGCTGGCGTCATGAGGATTTTCGAGAACGTGAGGAGCACGCTCACCACCACGAGTCTGGTGACGAGCCTCGGCACCTTCTTCATGGGACTCGCGGGCGTGCTCATCATGGGGTACGGCGGCTGGCTCATCGTCCAGGGCCAGCTCACGCTGGGAGAGCTGTTCTCGTTCACGCTCTTCCTCGGCTTCTTGATCGCGCCCGTCCTGCAGATGGCGAACATCGGCACGCAGATGACCGAGGCGTTCGCGGGTCTCGATCGCACGGCAGAGCTGCTCTCGTGGCCCGAGGAGGACGACGATCCTCTCCGGACCGCGACCATGCCGCGCATCAAGGGCCATATCGTCTTCGACCAAGTGCATTTCGCCTACGAGAAGGACAAGCCGGTCCTGAAGGGGATCCACTTCGAGGCGCCGCCGGGAACTGTCGTCGCGCTCGTGGGGAGCTCGGGGTCCGGCAAGTCGACCATCGCCGGCCTGGCTGCGGCCTTCCTCGAGCCCGACCAGGGGCGCGTGCTCGTCGACGGGGTCGACCTGCGGACGGTGAAGCTCGGAACGTACCGCGAGCAGCTCGGTCTCGTCTTCCAGAGTGACTTCCTCTTCGACGGCACCATCCGCGAGAACCTCCGCTTCGCGCGCCCGAAGGCGACGGACGCCGAGATCCAGGATGCGGCCGAGAAGGCCTACGTGACGGAGTTCTCCGACCGCTTTCCAGAGGGCCTCGACACCGTGATCGGCGAGCGGGGCGTCAAGCTGTCAGGCGGTCAGCGCCAGCGCGTGACGATCGCCCGGGCGCTCCTCGCCAACCCTAGCTTCCTGCTCCTCGACGAGGCGACGTCGAGCCTCGACACCGAGAGTGAGGCACTCATCCAGAAGAGCCTCGGCGACCTGCTTCGCGGCCGCACGACGATCGTGATCGCGCATCGGCTCACGACCATTCAGCGCGCCGACCTCATCCTGGTCATCGAGGACGGACGAATCGCGGAGCGCGGAAAGCACGACGAGCTCATGGCCAAGCGCGGCCGGTACCACGAGCTGTATACGGTGCAGGCGCGGATCTAGGGGGCTGTTCGGCCTACTGCCCGGTCGTACTCCTCGGCAGCAAGTCGAATGCGTCCGCCACGGTCCCTGCGCGGGCCTTCAGGTCCGTGAGCACCGCGCGCAGATCACCCTCGTGTTGCGTCAGGAGCGCGTCGAAGTCCGGGAGCCGATTGTAGTAGAAGATGAGTCCGAGCAGCGTGGCGTTGTTGAGGGGCCGGCTGCGGAAGCCCGAGAACGTGACCGCCTCGAACGTGGGTGCGACCTCGGCGTCGAACCGTGCGAGTGCCTCGGCGAACACGACCTCGCGACGCTCGACCTTCTGCTCCAGCGTCAGGCCCGGATCGAAGTAGACAACCTCGAGGTCGTCGATGAAGCGATCCAGGAACACACTGAAGCGCTGGTAGTCACGCCACCGCGCCTGCGCGCGGAGGCACTTCACGGTATCCGGCCCGCCACCCTCCCGGGTACAGAAGAACTGGATCGCGCCGACGCGCCCCACGAAGTTCGCGAAGCTCTCGTTGAAGCCGACCTGCCCAGGAATGAATAGGTGCTGGTGCGAAAGCTCGTGCAGCACGGTCTCGACGACCTCGACCTCGTCGGCCACGAGAACCGTCGAGAGGATCGGGTCGTTGAACCAGCCGAGCGTGCTGAACGCCGCCGTGGGGCGCACGTACGTGTCGTAGCCGTCGGCCTCCAGGTCGGCGGCCGCCTCCAACGCGTCGTCCACCGAGAAGAACCCCTTGTACGGCACGCGTCCGACGATCGGGAACCACCACGTGACGGGAGCGATCTGGTCCTTGGGCGCCGCCTGGACGACGAGCGCGAGCGTGTCGCGGTCGAGCCGCGTGTACATCGTGTAGGAGTCGCCCACGTCGATGCCGAGCTCGTCGGCTGCGAAGCGGCGCGCTTCCAGCACGAACGTGAGCTTGCCGCGCGTATCGGCGTCGGTCGACGAGTCGGCGAGCACTTCGGGGATGGGCCGACGAGCCCGGAGTATGCGTGCTTCCGCGATTCCCGCCTTGACCACGTAGACGGGTGAGCACGCAACGCAACTCGCCGCGAGGCTGACCGCCGCGAGAGCGAGAACGGCGCGCAGCCAGCGCCGCCGCCGCGTCGGCGGCGTGGGCGACGACGGATTAGTCGCCACCACCACCGCCGCCGATCGAGCGCATGAGCGGCACGCCGCCTTCGGTGGGCACGTAGACGACCGAGCCTGCCGGCAGCGTAGCGAGCTGCTCGATGTAGTGGAACGTCAAGTAGGCGGGCGTCAGCCCCGCGGAGATGATCTGCTGGGCCTCCGCGATGCCTTTGGCTTCCTCGACCGCTTGGAGCGCTCGCTCCTGGATGATCTCGGTCTGGAAGCGCTCGCTCGCGACCTGCTGCTCGCGCTGGAGCTTCTCTTCGATCGACTCCCGCACACGTGCCGGCGCCTGTACGTCGCGCACGAAGACGTCGAGCACCTCGATGCGGTCGCCCGCCTTCGACTGCACCGCAGCGAGCATTTCGGCCGCGAGCTCACGGCGATTCGGTGAGAAGATGTCGTTGATGGACTTGGTGGCGACCGCGTCGCGCACGCCGTTTCGGACGGCGTTCAGGACGATGCTGCTCTTGATCTGGGATTCGCCTCCTAGGCGCTGATACAGGTCGGGGGCATTGGCCGGGTCGATACGGAAGAGGATCGATACCTCCAAGGCGACGTTGAGCTGCTCGCTCGTCTGCGCCTCGATGTGCTCGACGCCGCCGTCCGGAGGGTACGCCTGCTCGCGCACGGACATCTTCTCGATGCTCGCGAGCGGGTTCACCACATGCACCCCCTGCTCGAGGGGCTCGGGGTCGATGCTGCCGAGGAAGTGCTTCACGCCCACCTCACCGACGGAGACGACGGTGAAGCCGTTGCCCAACAGGATCAGCACGCCGGTTCCCATGAAGCCGTACCCGGCGAGCTTTGCGGCACCCGCGGCACCCGGCCGGCGGGTGGAGGGCGGGGCCGCACGAACAGCCGCGCCGATGAGGATCACGATGATGGCGAGGAAGACTGAGCCCATGGTCCGCTCCTGTTGCGAGTGCGGGTACTCCGTGCCTCTCCGATACGTCCTGTCCGGCCCGGTTCGTCAATCTATCTATCGACCCTCGGGCGCCATACCTATCCTGCCCCGATGAACGCCGTCTCCTTCGTCTACCGAGCCTTGGTGCGCGCGGCGGCCGCCGCCGCGCCGCTGCTGGGAGGGGGGCGCTCGAAGGTCGCCCGAGGTGTCGACGGGCGTCGGGACGCACACGAAGTGTTGGCCGCGTGGGGCGAGAGCGTGCGCGACCCGACCCGACCGGTCGTGTGGCTTCATGCGCCGAGCGTGGGTGAAGCGCTCCAGGCCGGCGCGGTCATCGCGGCTCTGGCCGTCCGCCGGCCGGAGGTCCAGGTGGTGTTCACGCACTTCTCGCCGTCGGCCGAGGGGATCGGCCCGCGCATCGGTGCGCACATATCGGCCTATCTACCCTGGGACTCGTCGACACCCGTTCGTCGCGCGCTCGACGGCGTACGGCCAGACCTGCTCGTGTTCACCAAGACGGAGGTATGGCCGGTGTTGGTCGAGGAGGCGGTGCGACGTGGTACTCCTGTCGCCGTGATTGCGGGTACAGTGCCGGCTGGGGCGGGCCGCGCCCGGTGGCCCGCGCGCGCGGTGCTCCGCCCCGCTTGGTCTTCGTGTGCGCTCGCATGCGCGTGCTCCGAGGTCGATGCGGCGCGTCTCGTAGCGCTCGGCGTGCCTGAATCGGCCGTGCACATAACCGGAGATCCGGGCGTCGACGCGGCAATGGCGCGGGCCGCGCGCGCGGCCCAGTCCTCGCCGAGCCTGTCCCCGTTCTACGACTGCCGGCGCCCGACCGTGGTGGCCGGCTCGACGTGGCCGAGCGACGAAGCGCTGCTGCTGCCCGCCCTCGTGAGCCTGCGCGATTCTGAGCCGAGTGTGAGAGTGATCCTCGCCCCGCACGAGCCGAGCGTCTCGCGCGTTCGCGACCTCGTCGCTCGGCTCTCGCACCTGGGCTGGAGGACCCGCACGCTCGCCGCTGTGGAGTCGAGTGGATCGGCTGAAGGGGTCGACGCCGTCGTCGTGGAACGCGTCGGGGTCCTCGCACACCTCTACACCGTTGCGGACGTGGCGTATGTGGGAGGTGGGTTCGGGCGGCGGGGCCTTCACTCCGTTCTGGAGCCCGCGGCGGCGCGGGTACCCGTGGTCATCGGACCGCGACACGAACGGGCTCCGGCGGCGGGGGCGCTCATTGCGGTGGGAGGCGCCCGGGTCGCGAAGAGTCGCGCGGATCTCGAAGGTGTCCTGACGGCCTGGCTGACGGATCCGGATGAGTGCGGTCGGGCTGGCACGAGGGGCTTCGACTATATTGGCGCCCACGCCGGCGCCGCCCAGCGCACGGCGGCGCTTCTCGACCCTCTCTTCACGTCCCGACGCCCCGGATGAGCCAAGCCGTGACCGTCCCGGTGATCACCCCGACCGAGCTGAAAGCCAGGCTGGATGCGGGCGATGTGCCCCTCCTGGTCGACGTCCGCGAGTACTACGAGGCCGATATCGCCGACCTTCCCGACCACGGGCAGGCACGCATCCCCACGGGGGAGTTCCCCGAGCGCTATGAAGAACTGGACCGAGGCAGTGAGATCGTGGTGTATTGCAGGAGTGGCCGCCGAAGCGACTGGGCCGCGAAGATCCTCCTGCAGCATGGATACGAGCGCGTGTTGAATCTGAAGGGGGGCGTGCTCGCGTGGCGCAATGAGGTCGATCCGGACCTGCCGGCGTACTGAGGGAATGGAGTCCGTGCCCGTGAGATCCGTTCATCGTGTACTCGCGTGCATGCTGGTCGTGCTCGCGGCGTGCGAGGGCGGGTCCGTGCCTCTCGCGAGACAGGCCGAGGCCGTGCTCACCGATCTGGCTGTCGCCTCGCCTGTGGTCGACCCGGCGCATGCGCCGTCGTCGGGCGCCAGCGACCGGGACGGCGTTACCGCAGTCGGAGCAGATCGTAACCCCGAGGCGAGAAGGACGCCGGCGGCCGAGCGCTTTCCGCGGCCGAAAGCCGTGCGCGGCCTGTACGTGAATGCTTGGGCCGCCGGCTCGAACGGCCGCATGCGGGCGCTCATGGACATGGCGCTCAGGACCGAGGTGAACTCACTCGTCATCGACATCAAGGATGCGAGCGGGTACCTGAGCCATCACACCGAGGTCGCGCTTGCGCACGAGATCGGCGCGACGGGCGAGATCCGCATCCGTGATCTGCCCGGACTTCTGGTGCAACTGGAGGATGAGAGGCTCTACCCGATCGCCCGCATCGTGATCGTGCAGGATCCCATTCTCGCCAAGTATCGGCCCGAGCTCGCCGTAGCCGACACGGCCGGCGGCGTGTGGGTGGACAGCAAAGGAATCGTTTGGCTCAACGCCTATGAGCGTGAGGTGTGGGATTACCACATCGCTATCGCTCGCGAGGTCGCGGGTCTCGGCTTCCCGGAGATCCAGTTCGACTACGTCCGCTTCCCGGACGCCCCCGAGGACGACATGGCGCGGGCGGTCTTCGGAGGATCGAACGGACGGGCGAAGGCCGATGCCATCCGCGAGCACCTCGACTACGTGCGCCGCGAGCTCGCCGACTTGAACGTGAGGCTGACCGTGGACGTGTTCGGCGTCACGACGTCCGCCAACCGGGACGTCGGGATCGGGCAGGTGTGGGAGTCGATGATCGACCGCGTGGACGCCGCGTTACCCATGGTCTACCCGAGTCATTACTGGGAGGGCAGCTTCGGGTTCACCGTACCGAATGCGCATCCGTACGAGATCGTCGTGCGCGCGCTGCGCGATGCCCAAAGACGCTCTGCGCGGGTGGACGGTGCCGGCGAGACGATCCCGTGGCTCCAGGACTTCTCGCTCGGTCAGCCCCCGTATGGCGCGGCCGAAGTGCGCGCGCAGATCCAAGCGACCTACGACGCCGGCATCGAGGAGTGGATCCTCTGGAATCCGGGCAGTCGCTACACCGAGGGTGCGCTCGAGCCTGTCGCGGGCTTCGAGAACGAACCGCTCATCCGTATCGGCGGTACGCTCGCTCCCGTGTCGAGGCGACACGCCGTCCTCGATTCCATCGCGGGAGTGGCGTCGGCGATCGCGGACGGGGTTTAGCGTCGGTCAGCGTCGCCGGCCTCAGTCGACTCGTTCCGGTGGCCCGGAGCTGCGAAACCGCCACCGTTGGTAGTCCCTGCCGTCCCGGACCAGCAGCAGGAGCTCGGCCGCGAACGGGAACGTGTTCACTGCGATGACGTTGCCCCCATACATCGGGGTGATCGTGGTGAGCGGCGTGTGGCCGACCACGTGCAGTCGCGCGTCGAAGTGGTCGAGCACCGAGTCCAGCTCCGACGCGGCAGTATTCGACGCCACGTAACCGCGGTACCACAGCGGGCTCCGCTCCCCGTTGAAGAAGCCGTCCCGTCGGTTCACCCCGAGAGTGTCGGGCGGCGTGGCATAGGTGGAATCCGCCCACCGGTAGAAGAGCTCCTCGCCGCTGAACACCGCGAGCGAGTCGTCGAGGGACTCGAGGGAGTAGCCGAGGAAGTCGGACGAGACGCCCCCGTGTGCGAAGAGCACATCGTTGACCCGGATCATGGCCGGCTTCGACACGAGCCAAGTGCCTAGTATCGAGTGGCGAGGGTCGAACATGCGGTCGTAGGCGACCCCGTGTGCCCGAGCGATCGCCAGCTCCTTCGGCTGCACATACCGGAGGTCGTTCAGCAGCACCATGACCTCATGATTGCCCAGGACGATGTCGAGGCGCCCGCCGGCGGCTTCGGCCTGCGGCTCGAGGCCGTAGAGGAACCAGAGCACCGCGGTTGCGTCGTCGCCGCGGTCCACCATGTCGCCGACGACCACGAGGTGAGCGCGCCCGCCGCTCCAGGCGCCGAGTCGGTCGATGACGCCCGCGTTCTGCAGCACCGCGCGCGCGGTGTCCAGCTCCCCGTGGATGTCGCCCATCACGAAGATCGAGTCGACGTCGGTGTACGACACCGGGGGTCGTGGCGGCGCGAGCGTGAGTCGCAGTCTGGTCTCATGCCGATCGGTCGCGTCGTCTCTCGCGCCGTACCGTATGACCACGGTGTCGTCGGCGGCGTGAATGAACCGCACGGCGTGCTGGGTGCCGAAAGGCGTGGTCATGGGCTGCTGGGCGGTGCCGTCTGCCGCCAGGATCTGCGCCCAGCCGGCCCCAGGACGGCGCGTCAGCCATGCGACCCGCAATGTATCCATGTGCCGCGTGACATAGAGCCCGAACTCCCCGTGGACGCGGCCAGCGGTGGCCGGAGGGGGCGGAGCCTGCGCGCGTGCGTGTGGGTTCGGCGCCGCGAATGCGAGGCCGAGAGCGACTCCCACGACGGAGAGACGTCGCACGCACCCGTTCAATGAAAGCCCTCCGCCGAGACGAACTGCAACTCGTGCAGGCGCGCGTAGAGCCCGTCGGCATCGAGGAGCTCGTCATGCGTACCCTGCTCGCGCACCTCCCCACGGTGTAACACCACGATGCGGTCCGCGTTCTGCACGGTGGAGAGGCGGTGAGCGATCACGAGGGAAGTGCGCCCCGACAGCAGCTCGTCGGTGGCGGCCTCGATCTTGGCTTCGATCTCCGAGTCCACCGAGCTCGTGGCCTCGTCGAGCACGAGAATGTCCGGGTCGAAGGCCAGGGCGCGCGCGAAGCTCACGAGCTGGCGCTCGCCGACCGAGAGCGTGGAGCCGCGCTCGCCGAGGGGCTGATCGTACCCCCTCGGAAGGCGCTCGATGAAGGTCGTAGCCCCAACGCGTGCAGCCGCCGCCCGGACGCGATCCGCGTCGATCGCGGCCGAGCCCAGGCGGATGTTGTATCCCACGTCTTGGCTGAAGAGGAACACGTCCTGGAGCACGAGCGCGATCCGGGAGCGGAGGTCGTGGAGGCGGAGCTCGTGGATGGGGACGCCGTCGAGCAGGATGCGGCCTCGCGTAGGGTCGTAGAAGCGCATCAACAGGTTGATGAGCGTGGTCTTGCCTGCCCCGGTGTGGCCGACGATGGCCACCTTCTCCCCGGGCCGGACCTGGAGGCTGACGTCACGGAGCACCCAGTCCGGCTCGCCCGACGCGTCCGTTCCGTACGCGAACCAGACGTGGTCGAACTCGATCAGGCCCTCGAAAGGCTCGGGAAGCGGCCTGGGGTCCGCCGGATCGACCACGGCGATCTCGTGATCGAGCAGCTTGAAAACCCGCTCGGACGAGGCCATCGCGCTCTGGAGGAGATTGTACTTCTCCGACAGGTCCTGAATGGGCTGGAAGAAGCGGCGGGCATATTGGAGGAACGCGGCGATCACACCCACGGTGATGGTGCCGTCCAGGCTGTGTACGCCACCGTACCAGATGATCAGGGCGAGGGCGAGCGCAGTGAAGAACTCGATGAGAGGGAAGAAGAGCGCGTAGTACGTGATCGAGCGCAGGTTGGCCTGGAGGTGGTCGTCGTTCAGCTCGGCGAGCTTGGCGGCGTCGGCGTCCTCGCGATTGAAGAGCTGCACGACGCGGATGCCTGTGAAGCGCTCGTGCATGAACGCGTTCACGCGCGCGAGGCGCACCCGGATCTCGCGATAGGCGTCGCGGATCTTCGCACGGAACACGAACACCACGATGAACACCAGCGGCAGGACGCTGAACGTCACCAGCGCGAGCCTCCAGTTCATGCCGAGCATCGCGACGACGATGAACGCGAGGGTGAACAGGTCGCCGAAGACGGTGACGATGCCGGAGCTGAACAGCTCGTTCAGCGTCTCGACATCGTTGGTGATGCGGGTCATCAGCCGGCCGATCGGCGTCTTGTCGTAGAACTTCAGATCGGCGCGCTGGAGCTTGGCGAAGATCTCCCTGCGCAGGTCGTACATCACCGACTGGCCGATCCAAGTCGTGACGAGGGCCTCGACGTACTCGAGCACGAACCCGAGGATCACCGTGCCCAGAAAGGCGAGCGCGAGGATGCCGAGGAAGTCGGCGTCCTGCCTCGGAATCGCTTCGTCGATCACCTGCTGCGTGATCCAGGGGCCGACGATGTTCGCGCCCGCGCCGAGCAGGAGAACGAAGAGCGCGAGCCCGACCTGCTTCCAGTACGGCCGTAAGTAGAGCAGCAGGCGCCGCATCAGCCGCGCGTCATATGCCTTGCCGAGCGCCTCCTCTTCGTGGAAGGCGACGTCGCCACTCATGCCCGCCGGTCCAGCTCCTCGAGCAGTGCGGTCATGTCGAGGCCCTCGGCGCGCAGCGCGACGAGCACGTGGTACACGAGGTCGGCTGCTTCCTCCGCCGCGCGCGCCGAGTTGCCGGTCGCGAGCGCCGCGACGAGCTCGGCGGTCTCCTCGCCGAGCTTCTTGAGGCGGAGGTTCGGGTCGTCGAGCAGGCGCACGGTGTAGCTTCCTTCCGGCCGCTCACTCTCCCGAGCCGCGAGCGTGCGGTTCAGCCGGCCGAGCGCGGCCACCGGGGCGTCGGAGCCGTCACCGAAGCAGGTGCGCTCACCCGTGTGGCACGTCGGGCCCGCGGGCGTCACGCGTGCGAGCACGGTGTCTGCGTCGCAGTCGGCGTGGAGCGACACGAGCGCGAGCGTATTGCCGCTGGTCTCCCCTTTTCGCCACAGCTCGTTCCGGCGGCGCGACCAGAAATGCATCTGACGGGTGGCCAGCGTCTTCTCGAGCGCGAGGCGATTCGCGAACGCGAGCATGAGGACGTCGCCCGTCGAGGCGTCCTGCACGACGACGGGCAGGAGCCCGCCTGGGCGTTCGAAGTCGAGCGCGTCGAGGTCGGCGCCCTTGGTGATCGTGCGGTCGGTCATGGCTGGCTCGCCCCGGTCGGTCGTACGTCGATGCCCCATCCGGTGAGCGCGGACTTCAGGGCGCCGACGGTCGTGAGACCGTCGTGCAGGATTCCGGCCACGAGCGCAGCGGAGGCGTGGCCTCGGGTGAAGGCTTCGCGGAGGTGCTCCGCACCCCCGGCACCCCCCGAGGCGATGACCGGAACCGGCACCGAGTCCGCCACCTGCCGGGTGAGCGCCAAGTCATAGCCGTTTCTCGCCCCGTCTTGGTCGATCGACGTGAGGAGGATCTCACCGGCACCCCTCGCCTCGCACTCGGCCGCCCACTCCACGGCGTCGAGGTCCGTCGGCTCGGTGCCACCGTGCGTGTAGCAGCGCCATCGCCCGTTCTCACGCGATGCATCGATGCTCGCCACGATGCATTGGCTGCCGAAGCGCTCGGCTCCGAGGGAGAGGATGCCCGGGTCGCGCACGGCGGCCGTGTTGACGCTGATCTTGTCGGCCCCGGCTCGAAGCAGGGGGCCGATGTCGGCGGCCGAACGGACGCCGCCGCCCACCGTGAGCGGCACGAAGAGGCGCTCCGCGGTTCGGCGCACGACCTCCAGCAGCGTGCCACGCGCTTCCTTGGACGCGGACACGTCGAGGAAGACGACCTCGTCGGCGCCCTCGGTCTCGTAGCGCGCCGCGAGCTCGACCGGGTCGCCTACGTCGCGGAGGTTCTGGAACTGGGTTCCCTTCACGACGCGCCCGTCCTTCACGTCCAGGCACACGATCACCCGTGGGCGGAGCATCAGCCGAGTCGCTCGATCTTCACGGAACCCTTCGTGCTGAACACCTGCTCGCCCTCGGTGAGCGCTTGCCGGAGCGCGAGCCCCGTCGCCTTGATGGCTGCCTCGACCTTGTGGTGCTTGTCGGTGCCGCGGAGCACACGGACGTGCAGCGTCGCCCCGAGGTTGGTCGCGAAGGAGTGCAGGAAGTGCGCGTAGAGACGGGAGGGGAGGCGGCCCACGTAGTACGGCCTCCCGCCGACGTCGATGGCTGCGGCCGCGAGTGCTTCGTCCATCGGAACCTCCGCCCAACCGAAGCGCGCGCAGCGCTCGGGCACCTCGTCCTTGAGGGCGAGGCCGAGCACGATCGCGACGTCCTCGACCAGGTGGTGGCGCAGGTCGCCGGTGGCCTCTAGCTCGACGTCGAGCCCCGCGTAACGCGCGAGCGTCTCGACCATGTGCGTGAGGAACTGGTCCCCGGTGCTGACCTTCGCTGCCCCGGTTCCGATGCGCACGTCGGCCACGATGCGCGTTTCCTTCGTCTCCCGCTTCAGCTTGCTCATCGAACCTTCGCCGTGTTTGCGCCACCCCAGCGGGCGGCGACGTCGCCTGCGTTCAACGTATCCGTGTACAGCGCCATACCCAGCACCACGCCCGCGGCGCCGGCCTCGTCCAGGTACTCGAGCTCGTCCGAGGTCGTCACGCCGCCGGACGCCCAAACCCCATGGGGACTGAGCTCGATCACCGCTCGGCACGCATCGCGATCGATGCCTTGAAGCCGTCCCTCGCGGGCCACGTTCGTCGACAGGATCCCCGCGAGCGGCAGCTCCGCCAGGCCGGGCAGGTACGTCCCGATCTCGAGCGGGGACTCCTCTGTCCATCCGCGTCGGAGGATACGACCGTCCTTGGTGTCGAGCGCGACCATGATGCGCTCGGGATGAGCCGTCGCGAGGCGCGCGAGCCATGCCCGATCGTCGAGTGCGCGGGTGCCGACGACGATGCGGTCGGCGCCCGCGTCGAGGAGCGCCTCGGCGCGCGCGTCGTCTCGCACGCCGCCGCCGACCTGGGTGACCGCCGGGGTCGCGCGAAGGACCTCGAGGATCACCTCGAGATTGTCGCCGATGCCGAGCGCCGCGTCGAGGTCCACGATGTGAAGCGTGCCGAAGCCCGCTCGATACCAGCGCTCGGCCGCAGCGACCGGGTCGGGGAGCGACACGGCCACATTCTCCGGTTGTCCACCGACGAGCTGCACGCACCGTCCGTCCTTCAGGTCCACCGCGGGTGCCGCGATCATGAGGCCTCCCGCGCGAGGGCGACGAAGTTGGCGATGATGCGCCGGCCCGGCCCCGAGCTCTTCTCCGGGTGAAACTGGAGCCCCCACGTGTTGGCGCGCCGTGCGCCCGCGGCGGAGCGGATGCCGTCGTACTCCGACCAGGCGATGGCGTCGGACGGGTCGGTCGGGACGCACTCGTACGAGTTCGCGAAATACGCGACCAGGTCGCTCACCCCCGCGAAGATCGGGTCGGTGGTGGTCTCCACGTCGTTCCACCCCATCTGCGGCACGATGCGCGCGTCGAGGAGGCGCACCTTGCCCGGCACGAGTCCGATTCCGTCGCCCGCCGCCTCCTCGGAGTCCTCGAAGAGGAGCTGCATGCCGAGACAGATCCCGAGGCACGGCAGGCCCGACGCGAGCGCGTCGCGCACGGGCGCTCGGTCCTCGGGAAGTGCCGCAGCCGCCGGACCGAAGGCGCCCACGCCGGGCAAGACGAGCGCATCGTTCGAGAGCGCCTCCTTCCAGTCCGCGGTCACGACTACGCTCGCGCCCGCTTCCTCGAGCGCCTTGCCGAGGGAGTGGAGGTTGCCGGCGCCGTAGTCGAACAGGGCGATCTTCATGGTGAATCCGCCTCGTCGATCGTGGACAGGCGGCGATCCATGGCGTCGAGGAAGCGCTCGAGCAGCGGCCACGGGCCGACCGTGACGCGGAGGGCGTCGCCGAGGTCGGGCATGCCGGTGAACGGGCGCACTTGCACACCCATGTCGCGCAGCGCCACCGCGTCGTCCTTTGCCGAGCCCGACGGAGCGGCGAACAGGATGAAGTTCGCCCTGGACTCGAGCGGCCGCAGTCCCCGGCCCTCGAGCTCCTGCCACAGCCGCGCGCGGTTGGCGAGGCACTCGGTCACGGTGCGCGATGCCCATCCGCTCCGGTCGCGCACGGCCGCCGCCGCCGCTTCCGCCGTGAGGCGCGCGACCTTGAAGGGGCCCCTCGACTTCTCGACCTCGAGCGAGACCTCGGGCCGGGCGACAGCGAAGCCGCAGCGGAGGCCCGCGAGCCCGAAAGCCTTCGAGCACGTGCGGGCGACGAGCAGGCGAGGCCTCTGCGTCGCTTCATCGATCAACGACTCGCCCGCGAAGTCCGCGTACGCTTCGTCGAGCACGACGAGCGGACCGCTCGCACCGCCGAGATCGAGGAGCCGCTCGACCCAGGCGCGCGGCGCGAGCGATCCGGTCGGGTTGTTGGGCCGACAGACGTACACCACCGCGGGCGAGTCCTCCAAGAGCGTGCGCGGGTCCCGAAGGGCCTCGCTCCACGGCACAGCACGAGGTCGCATCCCGTTCATACGCGCGAGCTCGGTGGCCATCACGAACGTCGGGGCGGGGAAGGCGACCACGGCGCCGGGCCCTGCCGCGGCGCGGAAGGCCGAGTCGAGAACGTCGTCGGAGCCGGCGCCCGTGGTCACGCAGTCCGGGGACACGCCGAAGCGCTCGGCGACGGCTCGGCGTAGCGTATCGGCGTAGACCTCCGGATAGCACCGCACGTCGTCCGGCGTGGCGGCGCGGATGCGCGCGAGCGCGTCCGGGTTCGGGCCCCAGAGGTTCGTGTTGTCGGAGAGGTCGACCGCGACCGGCCGGCGGCCGGGATCGTAGACCTCGAGCGACGCGTAGTCGGCGCGCGGAAAGGGCGTCACGAGACGCTCCTCGCGCGTGCGGCCGCGGCGTGGGCAGGCAGGCCCTCGGCGTCGGCGAGCGCGGCGACGTCGTCCGCCAGCGCGCGGCCGCCCGCAGGCGAGACCTCCTGGAGGGTGAACGAGCGGAGGTAGTTCAGGGTCGACAGCCCCGAGAAGCTTCGCGCGCGGCCGGCGGTCGGAAGGACGTGGTTCGCACCCGTCATGTAGTCGCCGAACGCGACCGACGCGGCGGCCCCCACGAACGTCGTGCCCGCCGTGCGCACCTGGCGTGCGACGGACATCGCCGAGTCGGTCATGATGGAGAGGTGCTCGGGTGCGTAGCGGTTCGCGAAGTCCATGGCCTCCTGGATCGAGTCCGCGACGAGGATCGCCCCGGAGGTCGCGAAGGCCTGACGGCAGATGTCGGCGCGCGGCGCGGACGCCAGCTCGGCAGCCAACTGGAGCTCGACGGCGGTCGCGAGCGCGCTCGCCGTCGTGACGAGCACACAGGCGGCGTCGGGGTCGTGCTCGGCCTGCGCCATGAGCTCGAGCGCCACGAGCCGTGCGTCGGCCGACGCGTCGGCGAGCACCAGCACCTCGGAGGGCCCGGCGGGCGAGTCGATCATGACGTCGCCGGCCACCTGCCGCTTGGCCTCCGTGACCCAGCGGTTCCCGGGCCCCACCACCGCGTCGGCGGTCGGGACGCTCTCCGTTCCGAACGTGAGCGCCGCGACCGCACCGGCTCCGCCGAGCGCGAAGAGACGGTCCGCGCCCCCGATCAAGCAGGCCGCGAGGACCTCACGCGGCGGGATGCCGCTCGGCCCAGGTGGCGAGCACACGACGACTTCGCCGACCCCCGCCGCCTTGGCGGGCACGACACCCATGAGCACCGAGCTCGGGTACGCTGCGCGCCCACCGGGGGCGTAGACGCCCACGCGGCCGAGCGGTGCCCACGTCCGCGTGATACGCACACCCGGCTCGACTTCGAGGGTGAGGTCGCTCGGCAGCTGTGCTTCGTGGAAGGCGCGGATGTTCGCGGCCGCGCGCTCGAGCGCCGAGCGCACGCGCGGGTCGAGCGAGGCCGACGCCTCCCCCCAGGCGCGCCGCGGTACCTCGAGCTGGTCCAGACGGACGCCGTCGAAGCGCGCGGCCATCTCGCGGAGGGCCGCATCGCCGCGCGTCCGCACGTCCGCGAGCATACTCGCCACGGACGCCGCCACCGACGCATCGTCCTCGGGCTTGCGATCGAGCAGCCGCGCGAGCGACGAAGCGCTGAGGTCGCGGAGGCGTCCGCGAGCGAAAAGGGCGACCGAGCTCACGGCATCAGCCTCTCGATGCGCGTGACGAGAATGCCTTGGGCGCCGAGGGCCTTCAGCTTGGCGATCGTCTGGTAGACGGCGTCGGCGTCCACCACCGCGTGGGCCGCGACCCACGTGCCCGAGTCCAGGACCTCCACGATGGTCGGGCCGGAGAGCCCGGGGATCACCGCGCGGACCTCGTCGAGCTTCGCCTTCGGCACGTTGGCCATGAGATAGCGTTTTTCCTGCGCGCGGATGACGGACTCGAGCGCCGTCGAGACCTCGTCCACGAGCGGTCGCGCCTTCGGGTCCGCGAGCGCGGCGGGGTTGGCGACGAGGCGCGCGGTCGACTCGAGCACGGTGCCTATCTCGCGCAGGCCGTTCACCTTGAGCGTCGAGCCCGTCGACGTCAGGTCGACGATTACGTCGGCGACTCCGAGGTGCGGCGCGATCTCCGTGGCGCCGCTCACGGGCGCGATCGAGATCGGGATCCCCAGCGACTCGAAGTGCCGTGTCGCGCAGCGCGGGAACGAAGTGGCCACGCGCGTGCCAGCGGGGAGATCCTTGGCCGACCGCACGTCGGACTCTTCTCGCGCCGCCACGACGAGGCGGCAGCGACCGAACCCGAGGTCGAGCACCTCGGTGACGGGTCGCCCACTTTCCGCGACGCAGTCGGCTCCGGTCACGCCGACCTCCGCGGCCCCGTCGGCGACGTACTCGGGAATGTCCTGCGCACGCACGAAGATCGCCTCGAAGTCGTCCCCCAGGGCTGCCACCAGGGCGCGCTCGGCAGCGAACGCCGGGCGGAGTCCGGCCAGCTCGAAGAGCTCCAGGGCCCGCTCGGAGAGGCGTCCCTTGCTGGGGAGCGCCACGCGCATCGGCCTATTCTTCATCTCGACTCCGTATCGTCCGTTCGTATGACCACGAAAAAAAACCGCGCCCCGTCCTCGACGGGCCGCGGTGGGTGCCACCTTTGGGATCTTCGTCCTAGGCGCGCACGACCTTCCCGCAACCCGTGAGGGCCGCGTGATGATGATGGTGCCGGGCGTGGATCCTGGTGTTCATGGGACGCCCAAGTTGCCTCGGGGGGCGGAGGGCGTCAAGGCTCGCGTCGAGCCCTAGTGCCACGTGACGCCCAGCCCTCCCTGGAAGTGGTTTGCCGTCCCGCCGTCGAAGCTGCCCCACGCGTATGTGGCGTACGGCGTCAACGAGAAGTTCGTGCCGAGCCGGATGTCGTACCCCAACCCGGCGGTCAGCCCGAGTCCATCCTCCGTAGCGCTGAACGAGAACCCTCCGCCCGAGGCCGAGACCCGGAGTTGGGAGAGCCCGACGCCACCCTTGAGGAAGAAGCCGGACCCGGCGGACACGTAGTACTGCACGATTGCGCTCACGTTCGCGTGGGTCAGCCGGCCGCCGCCCTCCTCCTTCGTCCAGGCGCTCGATTCCCCGGCGAGCAGCAGCTGCGGGCTCAGCGCGCCACCGATCGTCAGGCGGCCCGCGCCGCCCGTCTCACGCTCCCCGCAGTCCTCACATCCGAGCGAGCCGGCGCCCAGGCCGAACCCGATGAAGAACCCCTCGCGCGTCTGGGGGCGGCCCTGCGCGGCGGCGTCGTGCGGCA
>CAZBCN010000051.1:0-25796 GCA_964490285.1 uncultured Gemmatimonas sp.
ACGACGCGACGTACGTCGCGCTTGCCGAGTCCCTGGGTGCTCCCCTCCACACCGCAGACCATCGCCTCGCCCGTGCGGCGCGTGAGTACACCGCGGTCGAGGTCTTGGAGGTCTGAAGCCCTACTCGCCCTCGAGCCACTTCCGGTCGGCTTCGGACAGCGAGCCGGCGCTGGTCGACTTCTGGATCACCTTCACCACGATCCAGCCGACGAGCAGGATGGGCGCGACCTTGAAGAGCAGGAACGAGGCGAGCCCGATCGTGAGCCCGATCGCCGTGCCGACCACCGAGATGACGATGCCGGCCACGATCAGGGTGATGAGGCCTACGGCCAAGAACGTCAGAATCGAGCCGAGCATGTTCTCCCTCCTCCTTTAGCGGACCCACACAACCTTCACACTTCCGAACGCCGCGTCCAGATCGACAGTCACCTTGCGACTGGCCTCGTCCCAGTTGAGCGACTGGTACGTGTCGCCGCGCTTCACCAGTCCTTCCGAATCGAGCGACGTCAGGAAGCTGTCCTTACGAATCTGCAGCCCCAGTCCTTCCGGCACGCGCAACTCCAGGGCTCCGAGGCCGAGGTCGATCGAGACGCGCGCATCCTGCCGCCAGGTACCGTCCAGCCACAGCGTGAGTGAGCCCACGCCCGCGTCGATCTCGATCCGCTGGGCGTTCAGATTGCCGAGCCGGCGCGCCGTGAACTCGGCGGCTCCCACCTCGAAGCGTGCGATCTCCATGGTCGCGGTAGTCGGCTCCGAGACATCGATGATCGACTCGGAGGCGCCCGTGCTGAGCTGGAGCCCGGTCAGCGCGAGGCCACCGAGATCCACGTCGGCGCGAACCGCGCCGAACTCGAGGTCGAGATCGATGGGCACGCCGCGAGCGAGCTCGAGGTCGAGTCGCCCCCCTTCCTGCCCGCCCCTGCGGCGGATGCCACCCCGGATCGACTCGATGCCGACGTTCAGGCTGTGGTCGGAGTACTCCGCCACCGGCTCGAAGTGGTCCTCGTCGTACTCGAGGTTCATGCGGTAGAGGAGTCCGGTGTCCATCGAGCGCACGCTGAACCGTCCGGCGCCGTATTCGACCGACACGCGTACCTCGTTCCGGTCCTCGAGTTGGCGTGACATCGTTGCCGTGCGCATCTGCGCCACGGCCGCAGCCGGCAGCGTGGAGGCGAGGAGCACCAGCGCGATCGGCCCCTTACGCATCACCCGCCTCCTTTCCGGACGTCGTCGCCGTCTCGTCCCCCACGTCCACGTTCATCGCTGCTTCCCACGCCTCGTCCGCGGTGTACCGCGCGTATTCCCGGCGACGCCCGCCCCGAGTGATGATCACCGCTCCGAACCCGACCTGCACGGCGGCGATCGTCACGACCACCCCGGTAACGACCAGCAATCCGGCGAGGAAGCCCAGGAACGGCGCGATCGAGACGATGTTGGCCGCGATGAACAGCGCCATCAGGCCGACCAGGCCTCCGACCATCGTGATGAGCGAGTTCGACTTGCGGATCCAGTGCGTCCACGGCCACTCGCTGTCGGCCAGCCACTCGCCCGCGTTGCGCGCGATCGAGAGGTAGCCGACCAGCGCCGCGGCGAGGGCGGCGAGCGGGAAGAGCGGCAGCCACGCGATCGCGACCGGAATCCCAACGATCGAGACGAGGAGCGCCACGAAGCCGATCACCCACGCGGGAATCAGGAGGATCGTTCCGGCCAAGCCCACGGCGGCCGCCCGGCCCGGAGCGCGCCGGGCCGTTTCGGCGATGACATCTACTTTATCACCGGCGAACGCGATCACCGCGGCCCCGACGAGCCCGAGGATCAGGATGCCCACCAGGTTCTCGATCACCCCGCCCACACCCTCGGCCACCGAGCGGAACGGCGTCAGGAGGGAAGGGCCACGCTGTTCGCGCATCTCCTCACGCAGCTCACGCCGGACCTCCTCGATCACTTCTCGCCGGACGTCCTCGCGGAACTCCTGGAAGACCGGCTCCCCGTTTCCCACCTCGATCACTTCGTCGCCGACGGTGCCCAGATTCCGGAGCAGCCGCGCGTCGGCAAGGCGCACCGAGCCCGAGACGGAGCTCCCCTCGAGCAGCTCGATCGTGCCCCCGACCACCACGACGTCGCCGTCGACCTCGCCCTCGATGCGTGCCGCGCCGTCGATCACGAGCAGATTGCCCTCGACCACCTCGTCCTCGGCGACCGTCACGTCCTCCGCCACATAGACGCGCACGTTGTCGTCGAGACCGTCGATCGCTTCGTCGAGCAGGCGCAGTCGGTCGCGGTCCAGGAGCAGGCGGGCGATCGATCGAGGGTCCCCCAGAGAGAGAGAGACTGACGACGCCCCGGCGTCGCCAGAAACGTCCACACCTCGCAGGGCGTTTTCGAGTGCCTGGTCGATCTCGCGGGCGGCGGCCGCCGCGTCACCGGTGAGCGCGGCGGGCACGGTCCAGTCGGCGAGCGCCGCGGCCAGGGGGCCGTCATCCAACGCGACGGCCTGTGCGAGCAAGGCACGCCAGGTCGCGTCGAGCGCGCCGCCGGGCTCGAACGAGCCGACCGGCTCGTCGTTCACCAGGACGGAGCCGTCCTCGAAGCCGATCTCCAGGCGATCGCCGCCCCGGAACTCGAGCGCGAGCGACGCCGCGGAACGGCCGACGGAGACCTCCTTGGACACGACGTCGCGCACCTGGGCGCGAGCCGCGAGGGGCAGGAGCGTCGTCGCCAGCCCGAGTGCGAGGAGGACGTTAGCGAGTCGAGAGGCGGACATGGTGGCGTCTGGCGAAGAGGTTCTTGTAGAGGACGCGGAGCGCGATCGCGGCGACGGCGGAGTAGACGAGCGCCCCTCCGGCCACCACGAGCGGGGATCCCGCGATGAGATCGACGACGGAGCCGGTTCCGAGCGTGGAGCCCAGCTCGAGTGCGGTGCCCGAGACCGCGTTCCATCCCAGAGCGAAGAGGTCCCCGAGCTGCCAGAGCGCGAACGACACCAGCGCTTGCACCGTCAGCGTCGGGTGAGAGAAGAGCGAGTAGAAGACGAGCCCGAAGATCACGGCGGGGGTCACGGCTACGCCGGAAAGCGCGGCCCACGCGCGGCGGGTCCGGGGGACCATCCGCCTGGCGAGCACGAGCGCACGCGCACCGGCGGTCGCCCATAGAGACACGGGCGCCGCGGCGGGCACCGCGGACGGGAGGCGCACCGCGGCCATGACCCGAGCCGCGAAGCCCTCGCGCGGCGCGAAGCGATCGAGCCGTGCCAGCGCGGCGACCACGCGCTGCCAACCCTCGAGCTCGCGCGTGCAGGACGGGCAGCCGTCGACGTGGGCACGAACGTGCGCCGCGTGCCGAGCAGGCAGCAGCCCGTCGACGAAGTCCTGGAGCACGTCCGCTGTCAGATGGTCGGCCGTGGCCGGCATCTGGACGCGCGCCATGACCCGATCCGCGAAGTCCGCGCGGGGTGCGGGCGAGGCGAGCCCGGAGAGGTCCGCGAACAGCGCGCGCCAGCCTTCGAGCTCCGCCGAGCAGCGGGCGCAGGCGGCGAGGTGCTCCTCGAACCCGGCGCGCTCCCTTGCGGGGAGATCGCCCTCGAGGAACGCCTGCATGCGCTCGGCGCTCAGGTGGGTCTCGGGTCGCTGTCTCATCGGCATACTCCTGCGTCCTGCGTGCGCCGGTCCCTACGGCCGTGGCGGCGGGCGGGTTTCAGGGCTGGGAGAATCCTCATGGGGTCAGGAGGCGAGGTGGGCCAGGCTCTCGCGGAGCTCTGCCCGGGCGCGGTGGAGGTAGGTCTTCACGGTCCCGAGCGGGACGTCCATGATCTCGGCGATCTCGTCGTAGGCGTACCCCTCGACGTGGCGGAGGAGCACGGCGGTCCGGTACTCGTCGCGGAGCCCCCCGATCGCCTGCTCGATCTGCCCTCCGAGCTCCTTGTGCTCGAGGTACTCGTGCGGGTTTTCGTCGTGCGAGGCGACCACGAGCTCCGTCTGGCTGGCTTCCTCGGCCGTGGTCGCGTGGGGCGAGCCATGGATCGAGATCGTCTCGATCCGCCGCTTGCGCAGGTGATCGATGGTGTGGTTGTTCGCGATCTTCAGGATCCAGTTGCTGAACTTGTAGCTCGTCTTGTACGAGCCGATCGCGTTGAAGGCCCGCACGAAGCTTTCCTGTGCGAGGTCCTCCGCCTGGGTCCGGTCCCGCACCATGCGATAGATCAGCGAGAAGACGGGACGCTCGTACCTGGAGAGGAGCTCGCGAAACGCCGGCTCACGCCCGCGCGCGGCCAGGGTCGCGAGCTCGCGGTCGTCCAGCGTCGCGTAGTCCGGAGCGGCCAGAGGTCTCTCGTCCTGCCGTGGGTGAGCCAGCCGCCGAGGCATGCCGCGCGGGAGAGAAGCCACATTGGGTGCCATCCGGCGCCCTTACGCGGGCCGGGCTCGTGGGGTTTCACCGGCCGTTGAGGCCCCCCTCGGCTTCCCGTAGCTTCTGCCCACGTCGCCGGGGCACGCCCAGGTGCGCTCGAAAGCTACCCACCCCACGGATCCGTGTCATGCAATCGGCCCGCGACGCCGCGCCTAAGGAAGGATCCGACAGGGCGACCCAGGTCCAGACGATCTTCTCGGAGATCGCACCCCGATACGACCTCCTGAACCACGTCCTCAGCCTCAACATCGACCGACGCTGGCGGAAGGCGGCCGTGGAGAGGATCGCCTGGGAGCGTGCGCCGTCGGGGACGTATCTGGACGCGTGTGCAGGCACCTACGACTTGGGGCTCGAGCTCGTCCGGCGAAGCGGGTTCACCGGGCGCGTCGTCGCGACGGACTTCGCCCACCCGATGCTGGCCCAGGGGGCGAGCAAGATCGCCCACGCGCCCATCGAGCCCGCCTGCGCAGACTCGCTCACCCTGCCTTTCCGGGACGATGCGTTCGACGGCGCCATGGTCGCGTTCGGCGTGCGGAACCTGTCCGACGTCCGCGGGGGGCTCGCCGAGATGCATCGGGTGCTGAGGCCCGGAGCGCGGCTCGTCGTGCTCGAGTTCACGACGCCGCCCAATCGGATGATGCGAGCGGGTTACCTCTTCTACTTCAAGCGGATTCTGCCGATTGTCGGACGAATCGTGTCGGGGCACCCCTGGGCGTACACGTATCTGCCCGAGTCCGTGAGCGAGTTCCCGGAGCCACCCGAGCTCGCCGGGCTCTTCCGTGACGTCGGCTTCCGCGACGTCCAGTGGCAACACCTCACTGGAGGGATCGCCGCGCTGCACTGGGGCGTGGCGCAGTGATCGTACTTCGCGTCGCCGTCGTGGGGGACTACAGCCGCGAGGCCGTGGCGCATCGCGCCACGGTTCCCGCCCTCGAGCTCTCGGCCGCGCACTTCGGCGTACACATCGTTCCGACGTGGATTCCGACGGACACGATCGACGTGGCGGCCCCCGATCTCGAGCCCTTCGACGGCGTGTGGTGCGTCCCCGCCACCCCGTACCGGAGCGCGGCCGGGGCGATCGCGGCGATCCGCTTCGCCCGCGTTCGGGGCGTGCCGTTCCTCGGGACGTGTGGCGGGTTCCAGCACGCGGTGCTCGAGGTCGCCGAGTCGATGTGGGGGATCGAGCGGCCGGCGCACGCCGAGGAAGACCCCGCGGCGGCCGACCCCGTCGTCGTGCCGTTGGCGTGCAGCCTGATCGAGCAGCGCGGGAAGGTGCGATTCGCGCCCGGATCCAGGCTTGCCACCGCCTACGGCAGGCTCGACTCCGACGAGGAGTATCACTGCGCGTACGGGCTGAGTCCGCGGTGCCGTTCGTTCCTCGAAGCGGGCCCGTTGAGGGCGACGGCGTGGGACGGCGAGGGTGACGTGCGCGGCGTCGAGCTGGACGGGCACCCGTTCTTCGTCGGCACGCTCTTCCAGCCGGAACGCGCGGCCCTCCGCGGGATGCTTCCCCCCCTCCTCGGGGGATTCGTCGCGTCCATGGTGCGCAGGTGACAGCGTCCATTCGACGGCTCCGCCATGTCGGCGAGGCAGAGCTGGCGCAGCTGGCCGATCTGCTGATCGACTGCGTCGAGGGCGGGGCGTCCGTGAGCTTCATGCTCCCGCTCACCCGCGAGCGCGCGGAATCGTTCTGGCGCCAGGTCGCCAACGGCGTCGCATCGGGCGCGCGCGTTCTGCTGGTCGCGGAGGACGCCGCAGGCATCTGCGGAACGGTGCAGCTGATCCTCGACCTGCCGGAGAACCAACCGCACCGCGCCGACCTCGCGAAGCTGCTCGTCCACCGGCGCGCGCGGCGCCAAGGTCTGGGGGAGAAGCTCACGCGAGCCGCCGAGGCCGCGGCGGTCGACTGCGGCCGGACGCTCATCGTGCTGGACGCGGTGACCGACGGGGATGCCGCTCGCCTCTACGCGCGCCTAGGTTGGCGACGCGTCGGCGACATCCCGGGGTACGCGCTCTTTCCCGGCGGTGGATTCTGCAGCACCACCGTTTTCTACCGCGAGCTGGGCACCCCGCAGAGCGAGCGCGGCGCCTAGGTCAGTCGACCTGCAGGACCGTGACGACGCCGAGAGAGGCGAGGCCGTCGCGCCCGATCCGATCGGGATCGCCGACGAAGAGGA
Organism: uncultured Gemmatimonas sp.; assembly: GCA_964490285.1. GTDB lineage: Bacteria > Gemmatimonadota > Gemmatimonadetes > Longimicrobiales > Gaopeijiaceae > UBA2982. The sequence goes on from CAZBCN010000051.1 coordinate 6,582, forward strand.
TCGTCATGTCGTCGGGTCGGACCTGCGCGGCGAACACCTCGCGCACCTGCGCGGGTGTCACGGCCTGGATGCCGCGCGCATAGCGCTCGAGCCAGTCCTCGGGCCATTCCTCCGCGACGTAGAACATCACGCGCGACACGATCTGTGCGGGCGTCTCGAAGTTGAACGCGAATCCGTTCACGACCCCGTCCACCGCGGTCCGCAGCTCCGCCTCGGTCGGGGGCGCGCTCCGCATTTCCTCCATGACCTCGAGTATTGTGCGCGTGGCGGCGACCGCGCTCTCCGGGCGCGTGCTCGTGGTGGCGCCGACGACGCCCTCGTAACGCCGGGGCATCGTCCAGATCGAGGACGCGCCGTACGTCGAGCCTTGCTCGGTGCGGAGCCGAGCCAGGAGGCGGCTCGAGAAGCCTCCGCCTCCCAGAATCGAGTTGCCGACGGTGGCCGCGAAGTACTCGGGCTCGTCGGCGAGCCGAACGGTAGCGGGGTGCGCCATGACGATGAACGCCTGCTCGAGGTCGCGCTCGATGAGGAAGACGCCGCCGCCGCGGCGGATGTTCGGTGCGGGCGGAGTGGGGAGCGCCTCCGGACAGGGCGCGAGGGCGTCGACGAGCGCCTCGATGCGAGGCCGGACGTCGCCCCAGGACACGTCGCCCGTAACCCCCAGGATCAGGTTCTCGCGGCACACGATGCGACGATGCATCTCGCGGAATCGCTCGGGTGCGACGAGCTCAGGCTCCAGATCCTGCGGACTCGTCTCCCATCCCACGGGGTGATCGCCGTACAGGAGCAGGTTGAACTGCGAGTACGCGAGGCTCCCGGGATCGTCTGCGAGGCGACGCGCGCTCTCGATCTCGCGGCCTCTCCACTGCGCGATCGATTCGGCGTCGAAGCGTGGACGCGCGATCAAGTCGCTCCAGAGGTCGAACGCGACGTCGAGGTGCTCGGTCAACGTGTTCAGAGAGATGGATACCGATCCTCCCCCGGTTCCGAAGGAGGCTTGCATGGAGTAGAACTCCATGAGCTGATCCACGGAGTCGGGCGCGAGCTCCATCGTGCCGCCGGTGCGGAGAAGCGCCGGCAGCCCCATCGCCGGCGCGTACCACTCGCGCGCGAAGAAGCCGTAGCCACCGCGGAAGCGTGCGAACACGTTGACGAGCGGGAGGTCGTGGTCCTCGAGCAGAAGGACCCTCACGCCGGACACCTCATGGCGCTCGGGCGTCGGCGGCTCGAACTCGAGGGGCGGGAAGCGGAGCGCGTCGACCGCCTCGCGGCCGTTCGGGACCTGGGCTGCGACGGGAGCTGCGGCGACGAGCAGCGCGAGAGTCACGAAGCCGCGCCGACCGGCGGCGCCCGCGCTCATGGAGCCTCCCGTCGCGCGAGGATCGCGACCGTGCGATTCTCGGGGGTCAGGTACTCCGCTGCGACACGGCGGACGTCCTCCGGTGTGACCTCGCCGAGCCGCGCGGACTGACGGAAGGTCGAGCGCCAATCTCCCGTGAGGGTCTCGGAGTCGGCGAGCTGGAAGGCGAGCCCGAGGTTGGACTCGATCCGTCGCACGTTTCCTGCCGCGATCTGATTCCGGACTCGCTCGAGCTCGGAGTCTGTCGGGCCGTCGGATGCGATGCGAGCGATCTCCTCGTAGATCGCTCGCTCGAGCTCGTCCGTCGTGTGGGGGCTCCGCGGCACGGCATCGATGAAGAAGAGCTGGGGGTACTTCTGGCCCGGGCCGGTGGAGGCCGAGGCCGCCGTGGCGATCTGCTCCGCGGTCACGAGGCGGCGCTGCAGACGCGACGTGCGTCCGCCCGTGAGCACGGCGGCGAGCATGCCCAGGGCAGGGGCGTCCTCGTGGAGCGCCGACGGTACGTGCCACCCGATGCGGAGACGCGGCTCGGCATCCCACTCGATCCCGATCCGGCGCTCGGCGACCTGGCGCGGCTCCACGGCAGAGACCTCCGGCGGTGCCTCCCCGCGCGGAATGCGCTCGAAGTACCGACGTGCCCAGCTCTCGATCACGTCGGGCTCGACGTCCCCGACGATGGCCACCACCGCGTTGTTCGGTCCGTAGAAGCGTCGGTAGTACGACTCGACGTCGCGGCGGCCGAGGGCCTCGATGTCGCTCATGTACCCGACGACGGGCTGGCCGTAAGGGTGAACCGTGAACGCGGCCCGCAGATGCTCTTCGTACAGTCGACCGAACGGGCTCGCGTCGACGCGCAGGCGCCGTTCCTCGGCGACGACGTTGCGCTCCGTATAGTACTCGCGAAAGACGGGGTCGCTCATGCGGTCGGACTCGAGCGCGAACCAGAGCTCCGCTCGGTTGGCGGGCATCTCCACGAAGTACGTGGTGGCGTCGTTCGATGTCGTGGCGTTGAGCCCACGGGCGCCGGCCTCCGTGAAGATCCGGTCCATCTCGTTGGGCACGACGTACGTGCGCGCCGTGTCCTCGAGCGCCTCGATGCGGCGTGCGAGCATGGCGACGGCGGCGGAGTCGCCCGCGGAGCGGGCCGCGAGCAGGGTATCATGCGCCGCGTCCATGCGTGTGAAGAGCGCGCGCTCGGCGCCGATGTCGCGCGTGCCGATGGTCGAGGTGCCCTTGAAGAGCATGTGCTCGAGCAGGTGCGCGATCCCCGTGGCGCCCGCGCGCTCGTTCACGCCCCCGACGCCGAACTCGGTCACGAAGGAAACGGTCGGCGCTCCGGTTTGCGGCAGCACGAGGAACCGCATGCCGTTCTGGAGCGCGAACTCGTGGACCTGGAGCCGCTCGCCGGGGGTCTCCTGCGCGATGAGCCCGCGTGCGCCCGCCGCCAGCGCGAGCGCGGTGAGCAGCCCGCGGGCCACTCTCATCCGGCGACCGCGGCATTCGATCATGAGTAGATCGGCTTCCCTTCGGCGAACTCCTCCAATAGGAGATCGGTCACCGCCACGAGATCGGCCGTCCGTTCGTATACCTCGCGCTGCCGAACGCAACTCGATCCTCGGGTGATGATGGTCGTGAGCGCGTCGAGGTACGACTCGGAACCGCGTGCGCGCGCATAGGGGCGAACGATCTCGACGAGCGAGCCCATCTCCTCCTTCAGGAGCGACGTCGTTCCCCTCTCATCGAGAATGACCTCCGCCTCGAGGCCGAATCGCGAAGACTTCCACTTGTTCTCGCGCACGATCCACATCGCCGGAGGCGCGACGATCTCCCCGTCCTGGTACCGTTCGTCGAACCACGCATACAGACCCTGCACGAAGGCGACGAGAGCGAGCGTCTCCTGCAGCGATGCCACGCCGTCGCACACGCGAAGCTCCAGCGTTCCCAAGTCCGGATGCGGCCGAAGGTCCCACCAGATGTCCTTGATCGATCTGATGGACCGCGACGCGATCAGAGCGTCGTAGAATGACTCGAAAGCCTCCCAGGTATCGAAGACCTCGGGGTGGCCCCCCGTGGGGAGCGCTTCGAACATGCTCGTGCGCGTCGACGCGAGCCCGGTGTCCGAACCCTGCCAGAACGGCGAGCTCGCGGACACCGCCAGCAGATGCGGAAGGTAGGGGAGCATGGCGTTGTTCATGGCCATGGCGTGGTGCGCGTTCCGCATTCCGGCGTGCACGTGAAGTCCGAAGATCATCATCCGGCGGGCGGTCCACTGATTTCGGTCGATGAGATACTCGTATCTCGACGCGGGGTAGATCAGGCGCTCGCGATGCCGAGCGAAGGGATGCGAGCCGGCGCTCGCGAACGTGAGGCCCAGGTCCTCCCCGATTCCCCGAAGCTGGTCGAAGTGCTTCGTGAGCTGCGCTTCGACCTCCTGAACCGTGTGACACACCGATGTGTTGACTTCGATCATGGCCTGGAGCAGCTCCGCCTTGATGTGGGGCTGCTCTCCGCCGAGGCGTTCGAAGATGCTCGGCGATCCGGGTGTGAGGTCTCGGGTAGCAGGGTCGATGATCTGGAGCTCGACCTCGACCCCCAGGGTGAGGAACTCGGATGGCGTGAACTCGAGCGGCATGACTCACTCCCCGCGACGACGACTAGCGGACGGGCTGGCAGGTCGGGCAGTAGAACGCGGAGCGGCCGCCGAAGACGATCCGTCGGATCTCGGTGCCGCACCGCCCACAAGCTTCGCCGTCCCGGCCGTAGACGAGGAGTCGCCGCGCGTAGGAGCCCGGGGTGCCTTCGGCGGTTCGGTAGTCACGTATCGTAGTCCCCCCGGCGTCGATGGCGGCCTGGAGCACGCTGCGGATGCCCCGATGAAGCGCGGTCGCGCGCTCCCGATCCACGAGTCGAGCCTGCCGCTCGGGGTGGATCCGTGCAAGGTGGAGCGCCTCGTTCGCGTAGATGTTCCCCACGCCGGCGATCTTGCGCTGATCCAGAAGCCAAGAGCGCACCGGCGAGCGGGACGCCGCGAGCGCGGCGTGGAGGCGACCCGCGGTGAAGGAGGGGTCGAGCGGCTCCGGACCCATCCGCGCCGAGCGCTCCACCCACTCGGTGGCGGACAGACACTCCACGGTGCCGAACCGGCGTGTGTCGTCGAAGACGAGCGAGCCGCCCGCACGGAATCGGAAGCGCACCGCGGGGTGTGACGACTCCGCGCCGCTCGACCGCCCGTACTCCACGGGGAGGAGTCGGCCGGTCATGCCGAGGTTCACCGCCACGACATGGCCTTCGTCCAGCTGAAGGACGACGTTCTTGCCTCGCCGTCCCACCGCGACGACGGTGCGTCCCCGCACGCGATCCGCGAAGCGACGCACCGGTTGGCGAAGCACGTCCGAGTGGACGACCTCGGTCCGCTGGATCGTGCGTCCCACGACCGTGGTCCGCAGCCCCCGGACGATGGTCTCGGCCTCGGGTAGCTCGGGCACGATCTATCCGAGCTTCACGGCGGTGCCCGCGCAGGTGACCATGAGCATGCTGCCCCTCGCACCGACGACCTCGTAGTCGAGGTCGACGCCGACCACGGCGTCGGCTCCGAGATTGGTCGCGTGGACCGCCATCTCGTGCAGCGCCTCCTGGCGCGCGCCGCGGAGCGCGTCCTCGTAGCCCTTCGCGCGGCCGCCGATGATGTCGCGCACGCCGGCGAAGAGATCGCGAAAGATGTGCGCACCCACGATGGACTCGCCCATGACGATCCCCAGGTACTCCTGCGCGGGTCTGCCCTCGACCGAATGGGTCGTCGTGATGATCATGATCTCTTCTTCTCCAGGCGGGCTCTCTCCCGCCAGCCGATGTCCGTTCGATGGAATGCGCCTTCGAACGAGATACGCGCGGCGGCCGCCCGACTTTCATCCGCGGCCGTACCGAATGTGTCCGCGAGCGCCGTGACGGCCAGCACGCGCCCCCCCGACGTGACGAGCTCGGAGCCGCGACGCTCCGTGCCGGCGTGGAAGACGAGGAGATCGTCCCTCTCCAGACCCGCGGGGATGGAGATCGGCTTTCCCTTTTCGTACGAGCCCGGGTAGCCGCCCGCCGCGATGACCGTCGTGACCGCCGCGCCGCGGCGCTGGCGTACGCGCCGGCCCGCGAGCGACCCTCCCTCGGCGACCGTCATCAGCAGCTCGAGGAGCGACGAGTCCAGGAGCGGCAGCACGACCTGAGTCTCCGGATCTCCGAACCGGCAGTTGAACTCGACGACCTTGATGCCGTCTCGCGTCAGCATCAGTCCGGCGTAGAGTAAGCCCTTGAAGGGGCAGCCGTCCTTGGCGAGCGCCGCGAGCGTCGGCTCGAAGACGAGCGTGCGCGCGCGCTCCATGAGCTCGGGCGTCGCGATGGAGACGGGGGCGTATGCGCCCATGCCTCCGGTGTTCGGACCCGTGTCCCCGTCTCCGACGCGCTTGTGGTCCTGGGCCGCGGCAAGCAACACGCACCGCTCCCCGTCGGTCACCGCGAAGACCGAGAGCTCCTCGCCTTCCATGTACTCTTCGATGACGACCTCGCGACCCGCCTCGCCGAACTCGAGGTCGCCGAGCATCGACCGTACGGCCGCGAGGGCCTCGGCCTCGGTGGCACACACCACGGCGCCCTTGCCCGCGGCGAGGCCGGAGGCCTTCACCACGATCGGGGCGCCGCGCTCGCGCACATGCGCTTCGGCCCCCTCGAGGTTGGAGAACGTGCGGTAGTCGGCCGTCGGCACTCCGGCGCCTCGCATCAACTCCTTCGCGTACGCCTTGCTCGCCTCGATGCGCGCTGCCGCCTTGGACGGACCGAAGACGGGAAGCCCCTTGAACTGAAAGCGATCGACGATCCCCGCAGCGAGCGGAGCCTCGGGTCCGATGACCGTGAGGTCTATGCGGTGGGCGGCCGCCCAGCCGGCGAGCGCCTCGACGTCGGTCGGTGCGAGCGCGACGGCTTCGCAGTGAGGCGCCATACCACCGTTGGGCCGCGTGGCGAAGAAATCGGCCGTGGGCGCATCGCGCCGCAGCTTCCAGAGGAGTGCGTGCTCGCGCCCGCCGTTCCCCACGATGAGGATCCGCATGGGGCGGACGTTATCGTGCGGGAGCCGAAAGGGAAGGCCGCGCGACTACACGTTCGAGACCGCCGACGCGCCTACTTCTTCCGGCCCCCGAGGATGTCCGACCCCATGCGCTTCGCCGCCTCGGACAGATCGTCGAGGAAGTCCTTCGCGCCCTCGGCATACCCCTGCGCCGCGGCCCGCATGTCTTCCTGGAGCGCCGCGTCCGGCTCGCCGCGGCGGGCATACTCGCCACGGATGATGCGGTCGTACTCGCCACTCTCGATCCAGGAGCGCAGCTCGCTCACGCGCAGCACGTAGAACGGGTGCGTGGTCGCCATCAGGTTGAGCACCTTGAACACCTGGTCCGCTACGTCGCCGCTCTGCTTGTACTCCTCGGCCTGGACGATGAACTCCTGCAGGCTCGTCTCCTCGGAGCTGCCGCCGCCGGCCATCTTGAGCATCGTGCGCATGACGACCTCGGGGTCCTGGACCGTCAGCAGACCCGCACGATCGCACGACAGCTCGGACTTCCGGCTCCACTCGAGCAAGGCCACCAGCACCGCCCTCGCCGCCAGCCCCACGATCGGGAAGCCCATGTTCGCGAGGTTGATGAGCAGCACCATCATCGTTCTATAAAGGACGTGGCCGCTCAGGATGTGGCCGATCTCGTGCCCCAGAATGTATTCGAGCTCGTCGTCCTCGATGAGCGCGACCGTTCCCGAGTTCAGGATGATGAACGGCTTGTCCATTCCGTAGGCACCCGCGTTCACCATCGGCGTCTGCGTGATGTAGAGCGGGTACTCCTCGGGGGCGTCGAGCGTCTTGAGCGCCTGCTTGTACACCTTGTAGACGTTGCCGAACTGATTCGGGCTGACGCGCACGGCGTTGGCCTGGAACGCGAGGCGCACGGCCTTCTCCGTCAAGAATCCGAAGATCTTGCGGAGCACGGCGTCGAAGACCGGGATGCGCCGGAGCGCCTGGAGCGCTGCCCTGTCGGCCGGATGCTCCCACGACCGGGACGCGATGTCCGTGAGGACGCGACGCGCGCGCGCGCTCCCCTGATTGCTCTTGGCCTGATCGTCCGCCATGTGTCGCTCCTCAGTCCGTTCCCTCGTCGGCCGCTGGGGCTCGAGGGGCTCGCAGGCTCCTACGCCGGGACGTTCCGCGGGGTTTCAACCCCGGTGCAATTCCGTTCCGGCACCGGGCGTCGCGCAACAGGTTGCATCCGGCAGGCTCCCCCCTTCAGTTACCGATTCGAGGCACCGGCGTGGGCGCCGGTGGCGCGCGCAGACCGCACTCACGAGGAGAACATGGCGGATCCAGGATCGGGCAGTTCCCAGACGCAGGAAGGCGCGAGCCGACGGCTCTTCTTCAAGTTCCTGGCTGCCAGCCCGTTGGCGGCACTGGCCTATGCTGCGGTCCCGTCGAGCTGGCTCGAGCCGCTCTCGGCGGAAGCGCAGCCTCACGGGGCAGCAGTACCGCCCACGGTGTCCTGCGTGAACTGCGGCGCCCCGGTCTTCCCGCCCGAGTCGGTCGAGGCGCCGAGTGCGCCGATGCCCCAGGAGCTCCCCCCACAGCAGGCGCAGGAGGAGCAGCTCACCGGATCGCTCATCGGCACGCCCGACGAAGCCGTCAACGTGTGGGACTTCGAGCGCGTCGCCCACGAGAACAACCTCGCCCAGCACTGGGATTACCTGCACATGGGCGTCGACGACTACGAGACGCGGGTCGCGAACCGGCAAGGCTTCCAGCGACTCGCCATTCGTACCCGCCGCCTCGCCGCCGAGCCCGTGACGCAGCTCGACACGTCGATCGAGATCCTCGGGCAACGCTTCAACTCGCCGCTCTTCCTCTGTCCTGTGGCAGCGCTCCAGGCCTACCACACCGAAGGCGAAGCCGGTGCCGGCCGGGCGGCGCGCCGCCGGGGCATTCTACAGGTTCAGTCGAACGTGAGCTCGCAGTCGTACGAAGAGATCGCCGAAGCCAGGGGAGAGCCGCATTGGTTCCAGATCTACACCAACCCGGACTGGAATCGGAACCAGCGCGTCATCGATCGTGTGGCTCGGGCGGGGTGCCCCACGCTCGTGTGGACGGTCGACCTGCTCGGCGGGAGCAATCGCGAGCTCGCGCGACGCTCGCTCATCGGTGAGGGGACGGAGGGGCCGCTCTGTCAGAACTGCCACAACCATCAGCCGGGGTACCAGCGACCCATGGCCCGCGGTCTCGAGGGCCCCGCCGGCGAGCGCCCGCCGTACACGTGGGACTACATCAAGCGTCTCAAGGACGCGAGCGACATGAACCTCGTCGTGAAGGGGATCGTGACCGGCGAGGACGCCGATCTCGCGATCGAGCACGGCGCGGATGCGATCTACGTGTCCAACCACGGCGGACGAGCCGAGAACAGCATGTGGGCGACCATCGACTCGCTCCCCGAGGTCGTCGCGGCGGTGCAGGGTCGTGTCCCGGTCATGATCGATAGCGGCGTGCGGCGCGGTATCGACGTGTTCAAGGCGCTGGCGCTCGGAGCGGACGCGGTTGGAATCGGCCGGCCCTACGTGTGGGGTCTGGGCGCGTTCGGGGAACAGGGGGTCGACAAGGTCATAGAACTGATCATGGCCGAGCTCGCCATCGTGATGCGCCAGACGCAGACCCGGTCGGTGCGCGAGATCAACTCGCGGCTCGTGATGGAGGGTCACACCCCCATCATGACGCGCCAGAACCAGTTCGGGTTCGGTCTATGATCCGTGCGACTCCGGTACGAGCCGTGCTGCGCGCTGCGGCGACCGCGCTCGTCGCGGCCGGCGTCTTTGCTGCTGACCCCCTTTCGGCCCAGCAGTCGGCGATCGACTTCACCGTGTCCGGCAACTCGACCATCCGCGGCTGGACGTGCACGGTCCGCGGCACGGCGCAGGTGACGGCGGGCTCGGGCGCCGCCGTGCGCGGGTTCGGCTCCGGTGTCCAGGCGGTCACGCTCACCGTGCCTGTGAACTCGTTCGTCTGTCCCGAGGACGAGATGCGGCAGCACCTCCTGGAGGCGATGCGGGCCACCGAGTTTCCCGAGATCACGTTTCGGCTCGAGAGCTACCAACCGAGCCCGCAGGGTGCGGTGGCAACGGGCTCGCTCACGATCCTCGCGGCCACGCGGCCGGTGACCGTGCCCCTGTCCCTCACCCCGAGCGGGTCGGGGGTGCAGCTCTCCGGCGAGATCCCGCTGGACATGACGGCGTACGGCGTCGAGCCGCCGGTCGTCATGCTGGGGATGATGCGCGTCCGCCCGCAGATCCGCATTCAGTTCGCGGGGGTGGTGGGGTCGTGACCCCGGGGGGGGCGTCGTCGCCTCCTTGACACGTCCTGCGTCCGCGCGTAGCACCATGTAGGGAACGGCGGACAAGGAGGAGTCATGGGCACCGAAGGACGGTCGCGGCGTTCGTTCCTCGTGCACTCGGCATCGGGCCTGAGCGGCGCCTGGATCCTGGCCAACTACCCCAGCATCCTAGCTGCCGAGGAGTTCGTGCTGGAGGCGGCCCGCGCGGACGAGCAGATGAAGTTCGCGTTCTTCACCGCCGAGCAGGCCGTCGAGGTCGAGGCCATGGCGGCCCAGATCATCCCGACGGACGAAACGCCCGGCGCTCGCGAGGCGCGCGTGGTCCATTTCATCGACCGGGCGCTGGTGACGTTCGAGCGGGGCCGGCAGGAGGATTACACGCGAGGACTCGTCGAGCTGGAGTCCGTGACGAGGGCCCGCTTCCCCCGCGCCGCACGGTTCTCCGAGCTGACGTTCGACCAGCAGCTCGACGTGCTCACCGGGATCGAGCGCACGCCGTTCTTCAACCTGGTGCGCACCCACACCATCACGGGCTTCTTCGCGAGCCCGGTCCACGGGGGCAACTACGGAAAGGTCGGCTGGGATCTCCTCGGCTACGACGATTCGCTCCAGCACGAGCCCCCGTTCGGCTACTACGACGCCCTTCCGGTGGCCATGCCCAGACTCGGAGCGGGAGGCCAGCCATGAGAGCGTTCAGGCCGCAGGAGCAGGTCGACTTCGTGGTGATCGGCTCGGGCGCCGCCGGCGGCATCATGGCCAAGCAACTCTCGATGGCCGGCTACTCGGTCGTGGTCCTGGAGCGCGGCGGATGGGGCAAGTACGGTCACGAGCAGGACTACACGAAGGACGAGCTGCTCAACAGCAATCCGAGTCAGGCCGACATGCTCATGAGCGACCCGGCCCGGATGCCGAACACGTTCCGCAGGACGGAACGAGACCGCACGAGCCCGGGCGTTCACTCCTACGGGTGCTGTGTAGGCGGAGGAACGGTCACGTACGGAGGCAGTAGCTGGCGACACCTTCCCTGGGAGTTCAACGAGGCCAGCGCCATCGGCCCGATGTCCGGGACGGGCCTGGCCGACTGGCCGGTCAGCTACGAGGAGCTGGAGCCGTATTACACGCAGGCCGAGTGGGAGATGGGGATCTCCGGGCAGCGCGTCGACTCACCGTTCGTGGCGCCCATGTCGCGGGAGTACCCGGTGCCGCCCGTTCCGCTCAAGTCCTCGGGCGCGCTCTTCAAGGTCGCGGCCGGGAAGCTCGGGCTGTCGGTCGTCCCCGGTCCGCTCGCCATCATCACCGAGCCCTACATGGGCCGGTCCGCGTGCGTGAACTGCGGCATGTGCTCCGACTTCGGATGCCACGTCCGCGCGCGCTCGAGCTCGGCGGTCACGGTGCTCCCCATTGCAGTGGCGACGGGCCGCTGCGAGATCCGCGCGAACAGTTATGTCCACGAGATTCCAGTGGATGCCCGCGGCCGCGTGACCGGCGCGGTCTACTTCGACGAAGCCGGCGAACGGGTCTTCCAGCGCGCGAGGGCCGTCGTGTTATCGGCCAACGCGAGCGAGTCGGCGCGTCTCCTGCTGCTCTCGAAGTCGGCGCTCTTCCCCGACGGGCTCGCCAACTCGAGCGGGCTCGTCGGCAGGTATCTCATGCTCGGCAACGTCGTCAACGCGAGCGGGCTCTTCGAGCATCCGCTCAACGACTACAAGGGGGTGGTGTCGGGGGCGGCGATCGTCGACTACGTGCCGACCGACCCCGCCCGCGGCTTCTACGGCGGCGGCCGGCTCACCGCGCGCGGCTATGCCACCCCGATCAGCTACGGCCTGAGCGGGCTCTCACCCGACGCGCCTCGGTGGGGCGCAGGCTACAAGCGGGCGCTCAGGGAGGAATCGCGCCACAAGATGACGGTGACGTCCTTCACCACGCAGCTTCCGCTGGAAACCAACCGCGTGGACCTGGATCCGGACGTCAAAGACGCCTGGGGGCTGCCCGCGATGCGCATCACGTCGACGAGCCATCCCGACGACGTGCGCAACATGGAGTTCTTCCGGCAGAAGTCGCTGGACATCCTCGAGGCGGCGGGCGCAACGAAGGTGTGGGCCGGGCCCGTGAACGACAGCCGGGGGAGTGCGCACAACCGCGGCACGTGCCGGATGGGGAACGACCCGGCGACGTCCGTCGTCGACAGATATCACCGCGCGCACGACGTGCCCAACCTCTTCGTGGTCGACGGGAGCAGCCTCGTGACGGGTGGCCGCAACCACCCGACCATGACGATCCAGGCGCTCGCCTTCCGTGCGGCGGAGCATTTGGTGCGCGCGACCAGGGCCGGTGAAGTGTAGGGAGCCCGCGGGTAGGTTCCGGCGGGCAGCCCTGGCACTGGCCGTGGCCGTGGCCATGGCCGCTGCGGCGTGCTCGAGTGCCACGACAGAGCCGACCGACGACGGCTCGCCGCTCCCCGTGGGCGTGCGCGTCCCGCTCACCGACATGGGCGGCCGCACCTACCTGACGTTCCCGGGTGGGCTCTTTCCCGGTGGCAACACGATGCCATCCGCGCACGCCGCGGTGGGCGCGCAGAAGGCAAGGGCGGTGGTGACGCGAGACACGACAGGTTCCCCGTCGTCAGGGGGCAAGTACGTCCTGCTCTCGATCGGCATGTCGAACACCACCCAGGAGTTCTCGACGTTCATCACGCTGGCGGCGGCGGACGGCGCGGTGGACCAGACGCGGCTCGCGATCGTCGATGGCGCTGCGGGTGGACGGGCAGCCGACTCGTGGGTATCCGACAGTGGTGCCGAGTACGAGCGCATCCGCACGCAGGTGCTCGCGCCCCGCGGGCTCGCGGAGCCCCAGGTGGCGGCGGTCTGGTTGAAGGTCGCGAATCCGGGGCCGACCCGCGCGCTTCCCGACCCCGCTTCCGATGCCGATAGGCTCCTGGCCCAGCTGGGACAAATCGCACGTGCGCTCCGGACCCGGTACCCCAACCTCCAGCAGGTCTTCGTGTCGAGCCGCATCTATGCGGGGTATGCCACCACCACCTTGAACCCTGAGCCCTACGCGTACGAGAGCGGCTTCGCGGTGCGGTGGCTGATCGAGGCGCAAATCACGCAGGCGGCCGGGGGCGGGATGAGCGCGGCGGCCGGCGATCTGGACTACGGCGGCGTGGCGCCCTGGCTGACCTGGGGGCCGTACCTGTGGGCGGACGGCACGACGCCGAGGTCCGATGGTCTCACCTGGGTGCCCGGCGACTTCGCCGCAGACGGCACGCACCCGTCGAATCAGGGTCGAACGAAAGTAGCGCTGGCGCTCCTGGACTTCCTCAAGACCTCCGATCACGCGCGCTGTTGGTTCTTGGCGGGCCTCACCTGTTCGTGACGGCGGCGACCACCGACGCCGACGTCACCCCAACGCCTGTTCCAGATCTTCGAGCAGATCCGCCGCGTCCTCGATCCCCACCGACAAGCGTACGAGCCCCGGCGTGACGCCCATCGCCGCGCGCCGCTCCTCCGGAACCGACGCGTGCGTCATCAGCGCGGGTACGCTCACGAGGGACTCGACCCCGCCCAGGCTCTCGGCGAGCGCGAACCAACGGAGTCCTTCCGTCAGGGCTTTGGCGCGGGCGAGCGTGCCGACGTCGATCGACACCATCCCGGCGAACCCGCTCATCTGCTGCTTCGCCAGCGCGTGTTGCTCGTGCGACGGGAGGCCAGGATAGATGACACGATCGACCCGGGGGTGCGCCTCGAGCCAGCGCGCGACCGCGAGCCCGTTGGCGTTGTGGCGCTCCATGCGTAGGTGGAGCGTCTTGATGCCGCGCAGCGTCAGGAAGCAGTCCATCGGACCGGGCACGGCACCGCTCGCGTTCTGGAGGAAACGCAGCTCGTCGGCCAGCGCGTCGTCGCGGACCACGACGAGCCCGCCGATCACGTCCGAGTGACCGTTCACGTACTTGGTGGACGAGTGCACCACGACATCGGCACCGAGCTCGAGCGGTCGTTGGTTGTAGGGCGACGCGTAGGTGTTGTCGACCGAGAGCAGCGCTCCGCCCGCGTGCGCGACGTCGGCGACGGCGCGGAGGTCGCAGATGCGCATCATCGGATTCGTGGGCGTCTCGACATGGACGAGCTTGGTCGTCGGGCGCATCGCCGCGGCGACGCGCTCGGAGTCGCGCGTGTCGACGAACGTGAACTCGATGCCGAGACGCGCGAGCACGCGAGTGAAGAGGCGGGTAGTGCCCCCGTAGGTATTCTCCTCACTCACCACGTGATCGCCCGCCGAGAGTCGCTTGAGTATGGTTTCGATGGCGGAGAGTCCCGACGCGAATGCGACCCCGTGTCGACCGTTCTCCAGCGCGGCGATGCTCGCCTCGAGCGCGTCGCGCGTCGGGTTGGCCGTGCGTCCGTAGTCGAAGCGTCCGGCCTTCGGCTCGGCGAGGGCCGGCTGGACGTAGGTCGACGTCTGGAAGATCGGGGTCATGACGGCCCCGGTGACCGGCTCGGGCTCGACGCCCGCGTGGATCGCGAGCGTGGCGAAACGGGGGTCGGGTTTGGCGGCGTCGGCCATGGGGTGGATCCTCGGACGGGTGACGCGCCCGGCACGCGGGCGCGTGCGGTCGAGGCACGAATGTAGACGCGGCCCTGGGTGGGCGCACCGATTTCGTTGACGGCTCACGCGTACGCGCGCGAGCTTCCATGAGACGGGCCGATACGAGCCCCCCACGTTCCGCCCCGGAGGCGTTCTGCCGATCCATATTCCCGAGGACCTCATGGTGAGTGTCTCGGGCATCCGTGGGCGCGTCGGGCGGCCCTTCACCCCCGAGCTCGCGGCCGGAATCGCGGCCTCGTTCGGGGCGTTCATGGGCCAGGGATCGAAAGGACCGGTGTGCGTCGGGCGTGACTCCCGCACGTCGGGCCCCATGTTCGCCCGTGCGGTCTTCGCGGGCCTCGAGTCGGTCGGCGTCGACGTCGTCGACCTCGGCGTCGTACCGACGCCCACGCTCCTGCTCTCGGTCCGCCACCACGGCGCGGCCGGGGCGATCGGTGTCACCGCGAGTCACAATCCCGCCGAGTGGAACGCGTTGAAGCTCGTCTCGGAGGAGGGGATCTTCCTCGACGACGAACGCTCGCGCGCGTTCCGCGAGTATCTCGCGAAGCAGGATCCGCCGAGGGCCACGTGGGATGCGATCGGCAAGGTGCGCGAGGACCGGGAGGCGTGGAGTCGGCACCTCGCCAGGATCCTCACGCTTCCGCAGATCGACGTGCCTCGCATTCGCGCCCGCAAGCTCAAGGTCGCGGTCGACTGCGTGCATGGGGCCGGAGGTCCCGTCATCGCCGAGCTGCTCGACCGCCTCGGCTGCGAGGTTGCCGCCATGGGCATGGAGCCCGACGGGCTCTTCCCGCGCGACCCCGAGCCGACCGCCAAGAACCTGGCCGACCTGTGCGCGCTCGTGAAGACGAGCGGCGCGGCGATCGGGCTGGCGATCGACCCGGATGTCGACCGGCTCTCGCTCGTCGACGAGCAGGGGAGGCCCCTCGGCGAGGACCTGACGCTCGCGCTCGCTTCGGCCGCGGTGCTGTCGCGGACACCCGGGCCGGTTGTCACCAACCTCTCGACGAGCCAGGTCATCGAGGACGTCGCGCGCGCGCACGGATCCGTGGTGTACCGCGCGCCCGTGGGAGAGGTCAACGTCGCGCGTCGGATGCAGCGCGAGCGCGCGGTCGTCGGCGGAGAGGGGAACGGCGGCGTGATCCTGCCGGCGCTGCATTACACGCGCGACGCTCCGCTCGGGGTCGCGTTGGTTCTGCAACACCTCGCGGATGAGGGGGTTGCAGTGTCGGCTGCCGCCAAGAAGTGGCCGTCGTACCGCATCGTGAAGGAAAAGGTGACGTTCCCGCGGCGAGCGCTGGTTGCGGGCTACGCCGCGCTGGAGGAGGACCTCCGTGCGGAGGCCAAGGACGAGACGGACGGGCTCCGTCTCGCCTGGCCCACCCGGCGGACGTGGTTGCACGTGCGCCCCTCGGGCACGGAGCCGGTCGTCCGGCTCATCGCCGAGTCGGCGGACGAAGCGGGGGCGAAGGAGCTCGTCGCTCGCGCGACGAAGGTGCTGGCGGGCGTCGCTTGAGCCTTAGCACGGACTAGGAGATCACGAGCTATGTGTGGCATCGTCGGATACGTCGGACCGAGAGAGGCGACCCCGATCCTGATCGAGGGGCTCAAGCGCCTCGAGTACCGTGGGTACGACTCCGCGGGCGTGGCACTCCAGAACGGGAAGGGGATCCACGTCACCAAGCGTCCGGGTAAGATCCGCGAGCTCGAGGCCGCGCTCGCGAAATCCCCGTCGCATGCGACGTGCGGCATCGCGCACACGCGCTGGGCCACCCACGGCGCCCCGAACGAGCCGAACGCGCACCCGCACACGTCGTCGGACGGCGAGATCGCGCTCGTGCACAACGGGATCATCGAGAACGCGGACGCCCTCCGCTCGCGGCTGCAGAACGAGGGGTACGTCTTCGCGTCCGAGACGGACACCGAGACGGTGGTTCACCTCATCGACTTCCTCTGGAAGGACGGCCAGCCGCTCGAAATCGCGGTTGCTGCCGCGCTGCGTCAGGTGGACGGCGCTTACGGTATCGCCGTGATCTCCTCGCGCGACCCGCGCAAGATCGTGGTGGCACGGAAGGGAAGTCCACTTCTCATCGGCGTCGGACAGAACGGCGAGATGCTCGTCGGCTCCGACGCGGCGGCCGTCATTTCTCACACGCGCGAAGTCGTCTATCTCGACGACGGCGACTATGCCGTCATCGATGAGAATGGCTACCGAACGTTCCAGCTCGGGGGCAACCAGGTCGAGCGCAGCGTCCACGAGGTCACCTGGGACCTGGCCGCGATCGAGAAGGGTGGTTTCAAGCACTTCATGTTGAAGGAGATCTTCGACCAGCCGAACAGTCTGCGGGACGTCATGCGCGGCCGGCTTCTCGAGGAGGAGGGCGACGCGCGGCTCGGCGGCATTCGCGATCACCAGGAGGAGCTGGCGCGCGTGAAGCGCATCGTGATCACTGCGTGCGGAACGAGCTGGCATGCAGGCCTCGTGGGCGAGTACATGCTCGAGGAGTTCGCCCGCCTCCCCGTCACGGTGGAGTACGCCTCGGAGTTCCGGTACAGGAACCCCGTCATCGAGAAGGACACGCTCGCGGTAGCGATCAGCCAGTCCGGCGAGACGGCCGACACGCTCGCCGCCATGCACGAGGCGACACGCAACGGCGCCTCGACGATGGGCATCGTGAACGCGGTCGGCTCGACCATCGCGCGCCAGACCGACTTCGGCATCTACCTGCACGCGGGGCCCGAGATCGGCGTCGCGTCGACGAAGGCGTTCACGAGCCAGCTCGTCGCGCTCGCGCTCTTCACGCTCTTCATGGGCCGACGCCGCCACTTGTCCGTCCTGCAGGGGCGCGAGCTCGTCGCGTCGCTCCAGGAGCTTCCGTACCTCGTCGAGGAGGTGCTGAAGGTGAACGACGAGGTGCGGGACGTGGCCAAGAACTACATGGACTGCCGCAACTTCCTCTATCTAGGTCGCGGCTATCAGTTCCCCGTTGCCCTCGAGGGCGCGCTCAAGCTCAAGGAAGTGAGCTACATCCATGCCGAGGGGTATCCGGCCGCCGAGATGAAGCATGGCCCCATCGCCCTCATCGACGACGACATGCCGGTGGTGGTACTCGCGCCGCGCGACCCGGTCTACAAGAAGGTCGTGTCGAACATCGAGGAGGTGAAGGCACGCCACGGGCGCATCATCGCCATCGTGAGCGACGACGCGCCGGAGCTGCAGGACAAGGTCGACTACATGATCAAGGTGCCGCAGACGATCCCGTGTCTGCTCCCCGTGCTCACGACCGTGCCCCTCCAGCTCCTGGCCTATCACATGGCGGTCCTGCGCGGCGCGGACGTGGACCAGCCGCGCAACCTGGCGAAGTCGGTCACCGTCGAGTGAGGGTCGTCCTCCAGCGCGTCTCGCGCGGGGAGGTCCGCATCGAGGGACGCGTGGTGGGGAGCATCGACCGGGGGTACGTGCTCCTCGTCGGCTTCAAGGCGGGTGACGGTCGGGCGCAGATCGACTGGATTGCGGACAAGGTCCTCGGTCTTCGTGTCTTTGCGGACGCCGACGGGAAGATGAACCGGTCGCTCGAGGAGGTCGGAGGCGACCTGCTCGTCGTGAGCCAGTTCACGCTATACGGTGACGTGTCGAAGGGCCGTCGCCCGAGCTTCGTGGATGCGGCGGCCCCGGACATCGCGAACGCGCTCTACGAGGACTTCGTGTCGACGCTCCGGTCGAAGACGACACGCGCGGTCGAGACAGGGGAGTTCGGGGCGATGATGGAGGTGGACCTCGTGAACGACGGGCCGGTCACGCTCGTCCTCGATCGCGACTGACGGATCGCGACCGATGGCGCCTCCGGCAACACCGCGACTCGTGCTCGCTTCGGGCTCGCCGAGGCGCGCGGACGTTCTGCGTCAGCTCGGCCTCGCGCCGGAAGTCCGGCCCGCCGACGTGGACGAGTCGTACCTCCCGGGCGAGACACCCCCCGCGCACGTCGAGCGCCTCGCGCGCGCGAAGGTCGAGCTCGTCGCCGCACAGGACCGGACGGCACTCGTGGTCGGGGGGGACACGGTGGTGGTGATCGACGGGCGCGTGCTCTCGAAGCCCGCGGACGCGGATGACGCCGTGTCGGTGCTCGTCTCGCTCGCGGGGCGCTCGCACGAGGTGTACACGGGGCTCGCGCTCGCCGGGGCGCACGGGACGCTCGCGTCGGTGGCGCGCGCCACGGTGCGCTTCCGCGCGTTCGACCGCGACGCGGCGCGCCGGTACGTCGAGACGGGGGAGCCGCTCGACAAGGCGGGGGCGTACGGCATCCAGGGCCTCGGCGCCGCGTTGGTCGACTCCATCGACGGGGACTACTATTGCGTCGTGGGCTTCCCGGTGGGCGCGCTCGTGGACCTGCTCGCGCGTGCCGGGTGGCGCTACGACTTCGGACGGCTGACTCCGCTTAGGCGCTGAACGACGCGCGCTGTCGAGACTCGCATGGGAACTCCTTCGGTACTCGCGATCGACCAGGGGACGACAGGCACGACCTGCCTCGTGGTGGCCCGGGACGGCCGCATCCTCGGACGCGCCTACTCCGAGTTCACGCAGCACTTCCCGAAGCCGGGCTGGGTGGAGCACGACGCGAGCGAGATCTGGCAGGTCAGCCGCCGCGTGGCGCGCGAGGCTCTCGCCGCGGCACACGGCGCCGACGTGCGCGGGATCGGCATCACGAACCAGCGCGAGACGGTCGTCCTCTGGGACCGCGAGACGCTCGAGCCCGTGGCGCGCGCGATCGTGTGGCAGGACCGGCGCACGGCCGACGTGTGTCGGGCGCTCGAGGCCGCGGGGCACGAGGCCGAGGTGAGGGCGCGCACCGG
>CAZBCN010000052.1:0-22191 GCA_964490285.1 uncultured Gemmatimonas sp.
GTGACGGTCGCGGTGCCGTCGGCGAGCGTCTGGATCGCCGTCGTGGGCACGACTGCCGACCCTGTGCCTCCGGCGGTCACGGCGAACGTCACGCCCACGTTCGCAACTGGGTTCGAGAACCGGTCGCGCACGATCACGCGTGGATCGATCGCGACCGCGGTCGCCACCGTCGCCGACTGATTGTTGCCCGCGTCGATCGCGATGCTGAACGCCGCGCCGGTGGTGGCGGTCGCCGTGAACGTGATCGGCGAGCCCTGGAGTCCGCCCACGGAAGCGGTCGCCGTCTGGGAGCCGACACCGGTTCCGAGGATCCGTGTCGCCGTCGCGATGCCGAGGCCGTTCGTCGTGGACTGTGCCGTGATCGATCCGCCTCCGCCCGTGACCGTCCACGTCACGGGGATGCCGGGGACGCCGTTGTTGCCCGAGTCCACGACCCTGACCGTGTACGGTGTCGGCAAAGTGGCTCCGACGGTGTCCGTCTGCGCGTCTCCGCCATCGAGCTGCATCGCCGTTGCTAGGCCCGTGATGCCAGTGGCCGAGAATGTCACGGAATCGGGGATCCCCGCGGCGACGGCGCGTAGGCTGTTTGCGCCCGGAGTCGGGCCCAGGGTCCAAGACCCGACCGCTGCCACACCGCCCGTTCCTGTGGTCTGCGTGGAATCCGTGACGCTTCCGCCTCCCTGGATCACCCGGAAGACCACCTGCTGGCCGGGGACGCCATTGCCGAACTGGTCTCGAGCCGCCGCGGCGGGTGCGTTGGCCACGGAGGAGCCCGCGACCGCAGCCTGGCCGTCTCCCGATTCGATCACGAGATCCGTCGCGGTGCCGGGCAAGGCACTCGCCGTGAATGTGGCCGGCGTGGTGACGCCCGCGGCGGTGGCCTGGAGCGTGTTGTTGTTCGTGCCGGCGGCCTGGCCGAGCGTCCAAGACGTGACGGTCGCAGTACCGTCGGCGAACGTCTGGATCGCCGTCGTGGGCACGACGGCTGACCCCGTGCCACCGGCTGTCACAACGAACGTCACGGCGACGTTCGCGACCGGGTTCGAGAACTGGTCGCGTACGATCACACGCGGATTGATCGCCACCGCGGTTGCGACGGTAGCGCTCTGGTTGTTGCCCGTGCTGATCGCGACGCTCACCGCGGCACCCGCTGTCGCCGACGCGGTGAACGACACCGGTGTCGCGACCCCTGCGGCCGTCGCCTGCAGCGTGTTGTTGTTGGTGCCGGCGGTCTGGCCGAGCGTCCACGAGGTCACCGTCGCGCTACCGTCGGCGAGCGTCTGGATTGCGGTCGTGGGCACGACCGCCGCGCCCGTCCCTCCGGCCGTGACCGCGAACGTCACGCCGACGTTCGGGACGGGGTTCGAGAACTGGTCACGCACGATCACCCGGGGCGCCACCGACACCGCACTGTTCACGGTCGCGCTCTGTCCGTTGCCGGCATCGATGGCCACGCTCGCCGCCGCGCCCGCCGTCGCCGACGCGACGAACGTGACGGGCGTAGCGACGCCCGCGACGGTTGCCTGGAGCGTGTTGTTGCCGGTGCCCGCGCTCTGGCCGAGCGTCCACGACGCCACGGTCGCCGAACCGTCGGCGAGGGTCGCGACCGTGGACGGGGCGGCAGGCACCACGGCACCACCACCGCCGGTCACCTGGAAGGCGACCAGCGCACCCGCGATCGGGTTGCCCAGCTGATCGCGCACGATGACCCGCGGATCGACTGCGACCGCCGTGTTCACCGTCGCGCTCTGGTTGTTGCCGGCATCGATCGTGATGCTGGACGCGCCGCCTGCCGAGGCCGAAGCGGTGAACGTGACGGGAGTCGCTACGCCTGCCGCGATCGCCTGTAGCGTGTTGTTGTTCGTGCCCGCATTCGGGCCGAGCGTCCAAGACGTGGCCGAGGCCGTGCCGTCCGAGAGCGTCTGGACTGCAGTCGGGGCGGAGGGCACGACCACGCCGTTGCCTCCGGTGACCTGGAACGTTACGGCGACGTTGGCCACGGGATTGGAGTACTGATCGCGCACGATCACGCGCGGGTCGACCGAAACGTCTGAGCTGACGGTCGCCGTCTGGTTGTTGCCCGCGTCGATCGCGAGGGTGAATGCGGGGCCGGCGGTGGCGGTTGCGGTGAACGCCACGGGCGTCCCGACGCCCGCGGCCGTGGCCTGGAGGGTGTTGTTCCCCGCGCCGGCGACCGTGCCGAGCGTCCACGAGGATGCGGCCGCCGTGCCGTCGGCGAGTGTCTGGACCGCCGTGGGGGCGGCCGGTACGACCACGCCCGCACCGCTCGTGACCTGGAACGTGACGGCGACGTTCGGCACCGGGTTGGCGAACGCATCGCGCACGATCACCCGAGGGGCGGTTCCCACGGGTGTGTTCACGGTTGCGCTCTGACCATCACCGGCATCGATGGCGATGGTGGCGGGTGCACCGGGCGCGGCCGACGCGGTGAACAGGGCAGGGTTTCCGCTGATGCCCGCGCCGCTCGCGGTCGCCGTGATCGCGTTGTTGTTGATGCCGGCGACGGTGCCCAGCGTCCAGGAGACCAGCGTCGCCGTCCCGTCCGCGGCCGTCAGCATCGCTCCTGTCGGGTCGATTGCGCCGTTACCGCTCGTGACCTGGAAGGTCACGGAGTGCCCGGCCACGGGGTTGTTGTACTGGTCGCGCAGTAGCACTTGGGGCCGGGTGGCGACCGGTGTATTCACCGTCCCGTTCTGCGCGTCGCCGGCGGCGATGCTCAGGCTCGTCGGCGAGCCGGCGGTGGCCGACGCGACGAACGTGGCCGGCGTTCCCACGCCCGCGGCGGCCGCACTGAGGGTGTTGTTGTTCGCTCCCGAGGCCGTGCCCAGCGTCCAGGACGTGGCGGTCGCAGTGCCGTCCGACCCGGTCACGATCGCCGTCGTCGGCGCCACGCTTCCACCGCCCCCGGTCACGAAGAACGTCACGCTCTGGTTGGCGACGGGGTTGCCGAACACGTCTCGAACGACGGCGCGCGGAGGGATCGGCACGCCAGTGGCGACCGTGGCGCTCTGATTGTTCCCCAGGGAGACCGAGATGCTGGCGGCGGCGCCGGCGGTGGCCGATGCCGAGAAGACGGCGGGTGCGGCGATGCCCGCGGCGGTTGCGCTCAACGTGTTGTTTCCGGTACCCGCGACCGTCCCGAGCGTCCACGAGGTCAAGGCGGCGGTCCCGTCGAGGCCGGTCGGGATCGCAGCGGCCGGGAGCGCCGCGCCTCCACCAGCCGTCACCTGGAAGGTGACGGAGTGATTGGGCACGGGGTTCGAGAATTGATCGCGCACGAGAACCCGCGGCGAAGTCGGCACGGCGGTGTTCACCGTCGCGCTCTGGCCGTCTCCGGAAACGATCGTGATGGTGGCGGCTGCCGCGGCGGTTGCGGAGGCGGTGAAGGAGACCGGATTCCCAGCGAGCCCGAGCACTGCTGCGGTCGCGCTCAGTGTGTTGTTGTTGGCGCCTGCGATCGTGCCGAGTGTCCAGGAGCCTACGCGCGCCACTCCGTTGGCGTCGGTGGTCGTAGTCGCTCCCGTGATCGATCCGCCTCCCGAGGTCACGGCAAAGGTGACGCTGACGCCCGGAACGCCATTTCCCACCAGGTCGGTGACTCGCACGGCCGGCGGCGTCGCAACGGCCGAACCTGCCGGCCCGGTCTGGGCATCACCCGCGTTCGAGGCCATCGCAGCCGGGAGCCCGGCCGCGATGCCGAGCGTGACCGCGACGCGGGCGGGACTGTCGTCGGCATCGAACCCGGAGATCCACGCCGTCGCCCTGTAGGTGCCCGCCGTGATGACGCCCGCCGTCTGCGCCTGCAGTGTGAGCGTCGCGGGCGCGGACGGCTGATCGAGCTCGACGTCCAGCCAGCCGCCTGCGCCCGAGCCGTAGAGGATCGAGTCGACCGCGAGGCCGACCAGCGCGAAGCCTCCTCCGTTCGTGATCTCGATCGAGTCGGGGGGTGGGTCACCCCCGCCCGCGGTCGCCGTGAAGTGGACGGAGTCGTCGGACAAGGCCAGCGCGGGAAGTGGCGCCACCAGGACCGTCGCGGTGTCCGCGACACCCGCGACGGTCGCCACGATCTGTGCGGTACCGGTGGCGATTCCGGTCACGACACCTGAGCCGTTCACGTCGGCGATCGTCGGCACCGTGCTCGACCAGGACACGGTCTGCCCGGACAAGAACGCACCCGTTTCGTCCAGCGGGATCGCCTCGAGCTCGAGCGTTCGTCCGATCGCCACACTCGCGCTGTCGACCGAGAGGAGGAGGTCGACCACGTCGTCCGGCCCGATCTGCGTGACGACCTCGCCGCAGCCGAACAGCGCTGCGACGGCGGCGACGAAGGAGACACGTCGCCTCAGGGTCCCACGGTGGGGCTGTTCGAGGACGGGCACGGCGGACTTCACTGGGGGGAGCTGCCGACTGCGATGCTCACGCTACGCCGGGGTGGGCGGCGAGGGCAAGCAGCGAGGCCCCGGGGGGAACGCTAGTTGTTCGGCGCTCCGTTTCGGATCCAGGCGCGGAGGCGGGCGAGCTCGGCGGGCAGGCCACCCATGTCCAAGTGCGGGCCGCAGTTGCCGACGATATCCGTCAGGCTCGGGTCCACCATCCGCAACAGGATGCTGAAAGTCGTCGCGTTGTCGCCGCCCACGGAAGTGACCCGGCGATAGCCGGAGGCCGCCAGGGTCCCGTCGCAGAAAGGATTCACGTTGTAGATGGCCGTGTAGTTCTGCGCCGACGTGCCGCTCAGCGTGAGGCCGCTCGTGCCCCCGTGGCACCCGGTGCAGTTCGCCCAGATCGAGTCGATGTGTGTCGCATACGAGTATATCGCCGATCCGGTGAAGGACGTGTTGAGCGCGGTCCCTTGAACGCTGGCGAACAGCGTATCCGGGAACGTGCCGTTCGTCTGCATCGTCCCGCCGGTCACGTTGACTGCCCAGGTCGTCGATGCCTGACCGGTGCCTCCTGTCGCGGGTGAGGGACTGCCCACGGATCCACCGGATGTCGTGAAGTTGACGGTCCTCCCGGGGACCGGGTTATTGAACTGATCTCGCACCACCACCGTCGGCGTAGTCGAGACGTTCGTACCCGTCACGGCTGTTTGGGCATTCCCCTGCACGATCGCGATACTCGTCGGCGAGTCCGCGACCGACGACGCGACGACCCGCGCCGGGTTCCCCGCAATGCCGCTCCCGGTTGCCGTCACGGTGAGGGTGTCGCGATTCGCGCCGGCGGTCGTGCCGAGTCGCCACGAAGTGACGGTCGCCGTTCCGTTGGTCTGCGTCGCAATCGCCGTGGTGGGGACCACCGTGCCGCCGCCCCCCGTTACCGCGAACGTGACGAGGTTCCCCTGGATCGGGTTGTTGAACTTGTCGGCGACCCGCACCTGGGGAGCAATGGGGACGATCTGATTCACGGTGTCCGTCTGGGCGGCTCCGGCGGTGACCGTGATCGCCGCAGGCGATCCCACCGTCGCGGTCGCCGCGAATCGGACGGGCGAGCCCGGCACGCCACCAACGGACGCGGTCGCGGAGTCCGGGCCGGGCACCGTGCCGAGCACCCGCACCGCGGTCGCGAAGCCGCTCGCGTCGGTCGTATCCAGTGGCGTGATCGAGCCGCCACCGAACGTCACCGTCCACGCCACCGGGATGCCTGCGACGCCGTTGCCGTTCGAGTCGACGATGCGGACGGAGTAGGCAGTGGGGAGGGTAGCCGCCACGGTATCAGTCTGAGCGTTGCCTGCCGTCGCGAAGATGCTGGCGGCGGTACCGCTGAGGCCGGTGGCCGTGATGACCGCGGGTGTGCCGACGCCCGCCGCGGTGGCGCTCAGGGTATTCGTGCCCGCGACCGCGCCGAGCGTCCAGCTCCCCACGGTGGCCGCACCGGTGGACGCGGCGCTCGTTTGGCCGCCGCCCGTGATGCTCCCGCCCCCCCCCGTGACGGCGAACGTGACCGCGACGCCCGCCACGCCGTTGCCGTACTGATCGCGAACCGAGACGGTCGGTGGGACGCCGACCGGCGAGCCCGCAACGGCACTCTGGTTGTTGCCGGCCGTGACGACGACCTGCGTCGCGGCTCCCGGCGTGCCGGTCGCCGTGAAGACGACGGGCGTGAGCAGCCCGAGGGTAGCCGTGAGTTGGTTGGCGCCCGCGGCTGTGCCGAGCGTCCAGGAGCCGACGCGTGCGATGCCGTTCGCGTCCGCGATCGCCGAAGCCCCGGTTACTTGGCCGCCACCGCCCGTGACCGCGAACGTCACGGTCGCGCCGACGGCCGGATTCGAGAACGCGTCGCGCACGAGAACGGAGGGTGCGACCGTGACCGGACCTCCCACGGTCCGCGTCTGGTTGTTTCCGTCGTTGAGCGTCATGGTGGCCGGATTCGCCGCGGTGATTCGCAGAGTCACCTGGACCGCCGCCGGGCTGTCGTCGGCGTCGACACCCGAGAGCCACACCAGGGCGCGACTCGTTCCGGCCGCAGTGATTCCGCTCGCCGTCGCCGACAGAATCAAGTTCGAGGGGGCGAGGGCGGCGTCGAGTTGCGCCGCCAGCCAGCCGGAGGCACCTGCCACATAGAGGATCGAGTCGACGGACACGACCAGGTCGAACGCGCCCCCGTTGGTGACTTGCACGGAATCGGGCGCCGGATCGACCCCACCGGCCGCGGCGACGAACCCGACCGAGTCCGCCGACAGCGCGAGCGCCGGGGGCACGTCGACGCTGACGAACGTCGTGTCGCGAAGGCCGAGCAGCTGCGCGACGACTCTCGCCTCGCCGGGAGAGACGCCCGTGACCACGCCGTCCGAATCCACCGCGGCCACGCCGTCGTCCGAGCTCGACCAGGTCACGTCCTGCCCCAAGAGCAGCGTGCCGTCCGCGTCCAGGGGAAATGCATCGAGGTCGAACATCCGTCCGACCATGACCCCGGCGCTGTCGACCGACATCCGTAGCTCGACTGCGTCGTTGGGGTCGACCTGCAGGACGGTCTCCCCGCAGGCGCCGAGCGCCCCGACAGCGCAGGCACCGAGGGCGACCGCGCGGGCGATCGACCGCGTGGGGTAACCCCGATCCGGCACGGACTCTACCTGTTGAGGTGGGCAGTCGGTTGAGGGTATCTGCCGTCCCTTTCGGCAGCAAGCGCGCGTCCAGCGGCGATTTGCCGCGCGCCCGGGCGCTCTCTAAGCTACCCGAGTACCACGACCCCCTCCCGGAGGAGTGATGTCGCTTCGGCTCGCGTACCGCGCCGCGTTCGTTTCGGTCCTCGCCCTGACTCCTTTAGCCGCACAGGCTCAGACCACGGCCCCAACCGACCTGCGCAGCCGAGTCGCGCTGGAGCTCTTCACCTTCGGCGATTGCGGCGTGCCGCTCTGTCTCGACCTCACGAACCTGCACGGCGATCACTTCATTCCAGGGCTCGCAACCGGTAACCAGGCCGTCATCGCCTTCCTCACGCAGTCGATCGGCGAGGCCACGCAGCGCGTTCCCCTGAGCGCGACCTCGGGCGGCGCGACGTTCTCGGTGGTGGGCGGCGTGCCCGTCCGCACGTCGGTTTCGGCCGGACCGATCTTCGGCGAGCGCACGCAGACGCTCGGGCGCGGGAGGTTCTTCCTCGGTGCGAGCGTCACCGGGATCGAGTTCAAGTCCCTCAACGGCGTGCCGCTGGAAAATCTGAACCTGACCTTCTCCCACTCGGACGAGGCCCCCAGCGATACGCTCGGGAGTCCGACGTTCGAAAACGACGTCATGGCGCTCCAGCTCGAGATGGGCGTCAACGTCGTGGTCGCCACGATCTCGGCCACGGCCGGCATCACCGACTTCCTGGACGTCGGCGTGGCTATTCCGCTGGTCCGCACCCAGGTGAGTGGTCGCTCCGAGGCCCAGTTCCTCCCGTTCGGTAGTAACGCGATCCATCGCTTCGGGGGGACCGACACGAATCCGATCCTGCGGGCGACCGCGAGCATGGAGGGGTCGGCATCGGGAATCGGCGATATCGCTGCGCGCGCGAAGCTCAATCTGGGACAGGGCCCCCGCATGGGCGCCGCATTGCTCGCCGAAATGAGGTTCGCCACCGGAAAGGAGGAGGACCTCCTGGGATCGGGCGCGACCCAGTTCCGGGCTCTGGGCCTGTACTCCGCCCAGTTCGGCACGTTCTCTCCGCACGTGAACGTCGGCTACGCGATGCGCTCGAGCGAAGACCAGAACGACGCGTTGTTGTTGGGCATAGCCGCCGACAACCTGCTGTCGGACTGGGCCACCCTCGCGGTCGGCTTCGAATCCGAGCTGCAGGTGGGCGACAACAAGTTCCTGCTTCCCTCCGAGATCGTCCTGCAGTCGCCGTTCGAGCGCCGCATCCCGGCCACGAACGTGCCGAACAGGAGCGGAGACCTGATGACTGCCTCGATCGGAGCGAAGTTCACCGTGCGCGGCGGGACGGTGCTCGTCGTGAACGGACTCTTCCCCCTGCGAGAAGTCGGGCTGCAGCCCGACTTCATCTGGACGCTCGGAGTCGACTTCCCGTTCTGAGGGGCGTGCCCCAGCCTACTGCGTTCGCGTCATCCGCCAGCCGGAGCCGGCCCGCTCGAACGTCGCGCGGAAGGTCACGGGAACGTCCGTACGGCGGCCGTCGTTGTTGAACGTGTAGGTGCCCGACACGTCAGCCGTCGCCCGCTCGCCCTGCTCGCTGACGGCTCCGACGGTGAGAGCGGCGCGCTCCATGTTCGGCAACGCCGCACTGAGGTTCCGCTCCTCCTGCGAAGTCATCCCGGGGTAGGCGGCTCGGACTGCGTTGATGTCGCCCGACTCGAGCGCCCGCGCGTAGGCCGCGATGATCTCCGTGATCGCGGTTCGCGCGTCCACCGGCGCAGCCTCCACGGTGACGCTCACCGTCGCGGTCGCTGCGCCGGATCTCGCGGTCAGCGTGGCTCTTCCCGCTCTGGCGGCGGTCACCTCGCCGCTCGCGCTCACGCTCGCCACCCCCGCGTCGCTGGACTGCCAGCTCACGGCGGCGGGTAGGGCCGCGCCACCACGATCTCGCGCCGTTGCCACCAGCCTCGCCCGGTCTCCCGCCGTCAGGGTCAGGCTCGACTGGTCGACCACGAGGGACGCCACGCTCGCGCCGGCGATCACCACGGTCTCGCGCGCTGTCACGTTCCCTATTTGTGCCGTGACCTCCACAGATCCCGCGGCCACCGCAGTGAACGAGCCATCGGGAGCGATGCGACCGACCGCTTCGTTGCTCGAGCTCCAACGCACGGGCGACCCACTGACGGCCTGACCGCGGGCGTCCAACGCAGTCGCGCTCAGGAGCATCTGTTGGCCGGGCTCGAGTTCCGAGCGGACGCCGCCGATACGGACGGAGGTCACGGTGACGGGCGCAGGCTCGGCCGGCCGAGTCGTGGCGCCCGGCTCCGGCGCCGGGCGGCTCGGGGTGGCGCTCCCGACGGCTGGCTGGGAAACGGACGTGTTGGAAGACGGCGGCGGGTCAGTCGCACCCTGCTGGGGGTCGGTGCCCGTCGCGGGCGGCGGCGTTTGGGCCGGTGTCTGCGCCGGGGGGGGCGCATTCCTGGCCCCGTCCGTCGGCGTCCCGACGGCTCCGCTCCCTGCCGTCGCGGGGTCGGCCGCACTCTCCCAGGGCCGCAGTAACGCGGCCGCGGTCCCGCCCGCGGCCAGTAGGACGACGGCTGCAACGAGCGCGACTGGCGAGCGCCTCCTCGGCTCGTCCACGGCCGCCGGCGGCGCCACCGTCCCCGTGCCCGTCCCGGTCCGTTTGATCCCCGGCATGGGCGAGCGCGGGGTACTGAGCTGCGCGATCAGCTCGCGGCCCTCGGGCTGGCTGGCGAGCTCGAGGAGCTGGCTGCGTATCGGATCGAGCGACGACTGCGTCGTCGCGCCGCACTTCCTGACGGCGGCTTCCATCGAGGGCCACCGGTCGGCGGGATTCTTCGCCAGCATCCGCGTGACCGTCTCGATCATCTCCGGGGGACAGTCGGGCCGGAAGTCCTCGAGGGGAGGCAGAGGCTCGTGGCAGTGCTTGTACATGGTCGTCACGGCCGAGTCGCCGGAGAACGGCGTCTTACCGGTGAGCATCTCCCACGCCACCACCCCGAGCGAGTACTGGTCCGACGCACCCGTGACCGGCTTGGCCTCGCACTGCTCCGGGCTCATGTACGCCGGAGTGCCGATGGTCGTCCCGGTCATGGTGAGGCCCATCTTCGCCGACACCTTGGCGATGCCGAAGTCGGTCACGATCGGCGTGCCTTCCTCGTCGATCATGATGTTGCCGGGCTTCACGTCCCGGTGGATCACGTCGCGGCGGTGCGCGTACCCGAGCGCCGAGCCGACCTTGCTCAGCACGTCCTTGATCATCGGAATCGGAAGCGGTCCGGTTCGCTTGATGATCTCGTCGAGCGTCTTTCCCTCGACGTACTTCATCACGAAGAAGAGCGTCGACTCGGTCTCCCGCACCGCGTAGATCGGAATGATGTGGGGATGCGAGAGCTGCGCCGCAGTGCGCGCCTCCAGCTTGAAGCGCTCGGCCATCCCCTCGCCCTCGAGCAGGTGGGGCGCCATCACCTTGATGGCGACCTTCCGATCGAGAGCGATGTCGTGCGCGAGGAACACGGTGGCCATACCACCGCGACCGAGCTCGTCCATGATCTCGTACTCGCCGAGCGTCGCGTCCCGCAGCGTCTGTCGCATGGTCGACTTCACCCGCGGGGCCTGCGAGCCGAGGGAGGGCATCTCGACGGTCGCGGCCTCCGCCGGGTTCACGGCGGTCACGTCCACGCCGCAACGCGAGCAGAAGAGCGAGCCCGCTGACACGGGCGTCCCACAGTTCTGACAGGTGGCGCCGGTCGTCACGGTCCTAGTACCTCGACATCATGAACTCGAGGCCCGGTCTGAGCGCCTCACGCCAGGCCGCCTCCGTCTCCTCGCTGCATCGAGGATCGTGCTCGCGCACCGTCGCGAGAAGGCTGTCGACGAAAAGAGGATACATGGACGGGTGCACGTTGACGCCACTCGGGCTGTGGCGCAGGGCGATGCGCTCGAGTAGGCGCTCGTCGCGCTTGTTCGCGTAGCTCAGGAGCAGGCCGAGGCCGTGCTGGAGCAACTTGTACTGCTTCGGAAACTCGGTCTTGGCGAACATGGGAGGGACCGCCGGGTCGCTCGCGAGCAAGTGCTCGTAGAAGCTCTCGAAGAAGCGCGGTGCTCGCTGGCACCTGGCGTAGCTCTCCTGTGCGAGCGCGTGCGCCGTCTGCGTCATCGGGCCTCCCGGGCGAGCGCCAACGTAGACCGGCCTCCCAGGGCGGGCAACACTACTTCGTCCGCGGCTCGAAGGCTCGTCGAGCCACGCCTTCGCCCCCATCGGCCTGCCCCAACCCCTCGCCGTCCACGCGCGCGATGAGCACGGTGATGTTGTCCGGCCCTCCGCGCGCGTTCGCCAGCGCGATCAGTTGGTCACAGATCGCCAGGCAGTCCCTCCCGCCCTTCACGATCTGGAGGATCTCCTCGTCCTCGACGACGCGCGAGAGCCCGTCGGAACAGAGCAACAGGACGTCTTCGCGGCGAAGGTCGTGGTAGGTGAGCTCCGGCTTCACCGTCGGGCTGGTTCCGAGCGCCTGGAGGATCCGATTGTCGCGAACGCCCTTGGCTTCTTGCTCGCTCAGGACTCCCGAGTCGATGAGGTCCTGAACGAGGGACTGGTCGCGGGTGATGCGTGCGAGCTCGTTGCGGCGAACGAGGTAGGCGCGCGAATCGCCCACCTGGGCGAGGTATACCACGCCCGCGTGGATACCGGCCAGGGTGGCTGTCGTGCCCATCCCGCGCAGCTCGTCGTCGCGGCGCGAATGCTCGTGGATCTCTTCGTTGGCGAGGTCGAGAGCGCGCTGGAGGCGCAGCGCAAATGCGTCCGGTTGCCCGTGGTCGGTCGCGGTGCCGTCGGACATCGCATTGCCGACCGCGGATACTGCGAGCGCGCTCGCCTTCGCCCCCCCGGCCCGGCCCCCCATCCCATCGGCGACGAGGAGGATCACTCCCTCGTCGGTGAGCGGGAACCGCATCGGGCCGACCGAAGTCCCGGTGGCGCGCGCGGCCCCACCTCGGCCCAAGTCCGCCACGAGCAGGCTATCCTGGTTCTCCTTCCGAACGCGGCCCGTGTGTGTGCGACCGCACACGGATACCGCGATCGATCCGTCGACGTGCTTGCTCATGGTTGTCTATGCGCCGAGCGCCGCGACCAACCGAGGCAGGTCGGCGAGGGCCAGCCCATGCGCCTGCTCCGGCTCGTCGTAGCCCTTCAAGTGCACGACGTGCGTGGAGAAGAGCGAGCGCGCCGGTGCGTGAGCGGCCAGGAACGCGTAGGTCGACTTGCCCACCAAGATCTCCCGGCCGACCTCCTTGGTTGCCGTTTCGAGCCGAAACGCCTTGTTGACCGCGTCGCCCATCGCCGTGTGATCGGCTAGGCCGGCGCTCCCCATGTTGCCGGTGACCGCGAGCCCCGAGTTGATGCCCGCGCCGAACGCGAGTGGTCGCGGCAGCGCGAACTCGGAGTTGAGCGCGGCGACGATGCGGGTCAGGTGCACGAGTGACTGGAAGATCGACACCACCTCCCTGGGGGTGCCCTGCTCGTCGCCATGCACCCAAAAGGCCATGACGGCGTCTCCGATGTACTTCTGCGTCCAGCTGCCGTGCTGCTTCAGCGTCTGGCCGGACTCGTGGAAGAGCTTGTTCATGATCTCGGACACGCGCGCCTCGCCGAGCTCGCGTGCCAAGCCCGTGTAGTTGCGGATATCCAGTACGAGAATCGAGATCATCCGCTCCACGACGAGCACGTCGGTCGGAGGCTGATACTCGTCCTCCTCGGCCGACCGATCGACCGCTTGGTGGAAGACGAAGCGGTGGCTCCCGATGGTGAACGAGTCGCCGTCTCTCAGGGGCACCGGCGCGGTGACTGGAAGGCCGTTGCGCGTGGTGCCGTTACGGCTGCCGAGGTCCGACAGGTAGTACTCGCCGGAGGACTCGCGCTGAATGAGGGCGTGCTTGCGCGACGCGTTGGGGTCGTCGACGAGCGGGACGGTCGCCTGGGGGCTGCGGCCGATGCTCAACGAAGTCGTGTCCGTGAGATCGAACGTGCGATCCTCGCCGTCGATGACGACATCGATGTAGGTCCGACCGTGGTCCACGCGCCGTTCCATCTCCCGGGTTGCCTTGCCGAAGAGCGCTTCGACGTCCCACGCTAACAGAAGGAGGGCGGCAACAGCCATAGGCCCTCGGTGCTCACGAGGCCCGAAATCCCGTCGCCGTCGAACGTCGTTCCTCTTGGACGGTCTGGCCTACGTGCCGACGAGCGTGGTGGACTAGCGCTCCGTCCCCCGCACCGACATCGGCATCAGACGGAGCTCGAGCGGTCCCGCGAGCTGAGTGAGCACGGGCGCGAGCGACGCCTGCGTCTGGCTGAAGTCGTTCATGCGTACCGCGAGCTCGTTGATCGAGGCGTTCAGTCGCTTCAGGGACTCCTCAGCGGTGACGCGCTCGGACAGCGAGTTCACGCTCGTGGCCAGGGAGTCGGCGATGCGCTGAAGCTCGGACCCCATGCCCTCGACCGTGTGGGTGACCGAACCGATGGACGCTTCCAAGCCGGCACCCATGTGCGCCGTCGCGTCCTTCAGCCCTTCGAGGAGGACGCGCGTCTCCAGGATCAGCTGATCGGTGCTCTTGGCCGCCGCGGCGAGATGCTGGCGCAGGCCGTTGAGGTCGGTCGCGACCCGCTCGACCTCGGGCGGGAGCTTGGCCCACTCGCCCAGGAAGCCGTCGAGGCCCACACGCAACGCCTGGGTGAACTGATCCATCTGCTTCGAGATCTCCTGGAGCTTCGAGCGCATCATCTTCTCGAGCTCCTCACTCGGCGCTCCGGCGCCGACCGCCGCGGGGGCGACGCGGGTCTCGGCAGGCATGGCGCTCTCGATCATGCGTAGGCCGAGCTCCTCCAGCCGCGTGAGCACGCGCTCCTCGCGCGACTGTACCCCTGTGCTCATGACGCTCGCGGCCAGGCCGCCGACCAGGCCAATGAGCGTCGTGTCGAACGCGAAGGAGAGTCCGGACGCCACCGAGCCCAACTCGGCGGTGACCCGGCTGATCTCGTCGATACTCACCGTCGTGGTGAGGAAGTTCGCGAAGCCACCGACCGCGAGACTGATACCGAGCACGGTACCGATGAAGCCGAGGATGGGCATGGCCCAGATGAGCAACTTCACCACCCGGTAGCCGGACGCGGCCGCGTCGACCTCGAGGTCCGACTGGTGCCGGATCAGCTCGTGCGCTCGGGCAGAGTCGGTGGTCTCGAGGTGCTGGAGGAGCCATTGCACCCGTCGTCCGACCGGTCGGGTCAACACGCGCCCGTCCCATCCGCGGAGCCGATGCAGTGTGACGCTCGGAGCTTCCTGCGCGACCAGGAGGGGAAGGCGGAGCACCTCGGAGCGCGCCAAGTCGGACTCGTTCACCCGCGCGATCCGCAGCTTGAGGAAGAGGTCCGCGCTCGCCCAGAAGAACGCGAACGCCGTCAGCCCGGGGATCACGCTCATCGTCCAGCCGCCCGCGGGACGGAAGAGTCGGTGGAGGTACGAGTCCGGCGGCACCACCACGTCGATGAGCAGCTCCAGCGCGAGGATCGCCACCAGCGCGGCTGCCATCGGAATCAGGGTGTTCCCGGCTGGGCGCGACATGCGGCGGGACCCGGCGGCGCCCGCCTCGGAGCCCGTACGCGCCGCTCCGGGTGCAGCGCCCGGAGCGGTCTGCCGCGCTCCGCCGCCGGCCGCGTTCTGGCCGGCCGTGCCGAGGTCGGTGCCGCAGACCAAGCAGAACGCGTGATCCGGCGAGGTCGTAGTTCCGCAGTTGGGACACTGTGCCATGAAATCTCCTCGACTACATGATCCCGGGAGCCGTCATCGCTGGGGCTTGGACAGGGCGCTCAGCGGACTCAGTAGGTCGCTCAGTCCGTCCTCGGACAGCGCAACACTCAGGGGGAAATCGAAGGTGAGCAAGTCGAACCCGGTGGCGAACCCTGCCGCGATCGCCATCTCGCGGGCCCTCCGGAAGACGTCGACGCTGGCACTGTCCACCGCGAACGCCAGCCAGGCTTCATTGGGATTCAGCTCGCGCAAACTAGCCGCGAAGCGCGAGCGGTCATCCAACTGATGGACGCTGTCGCCGACGACGCCGGGCAGTTCCTCGATCCGGAGGTCGAGCATCGCATAGAAGTCCGTGGTTGGGCGGAACTCGTGGCGCAGGCCGTACGCGAAGTAGCGGTCGGCGGGGGCCCGGAGGTCGGCGGATATGAAACGCTCGATCTCACCCACCGACTGGACGATCTCGAAGCCGGAAAGCAGCTCGCGCAGGGGCGGCTGCACGTCGAGCAGGCGGACGGTTCCGTCGGTGGACAACACCACGACCCGGCGGCTACCCGGCGTCGGCTCGCGGCTGACGAGTACCTCCGCCTGGTACGCGGCGGAGCCGAGCTGCATCACCGTGTACATGACGATGAAGAGCATGAGACCCACCAGGCACGACAGAATGTCCATGAGCGAGTCCAGGCCGAGCGGGCTGGCCCCGTCCTTCTTCCTGAGCTTGCGATACATGGGTCGCGGCTACTCGACGCGGATCCGCTGCCAGTCCTGCTCGATCGGAACCTCGACCACGTCGATGCCCAGCAGCTGGAGGTAGCCACGCACCTCGGTGAGTGTCGTGAACCCGGACGGCCGCACGAAGAGGATCACGTAGCGACCACGCTCGAGCGAGGCATCGGCGAGCGCCGCCCCGAGCCGCGTGGCAGCGAGTCGCTCGAACATGTAGTCGTACGTCGCCTCGAACGTCGATATCACGCGTAGGTCACGCTCGAACGTGACCCGGTCCCCCGACGGGTAGAGGACCATGTCGGTGCCGTCCCACTCGATCCATGTGGGGATCTCGCGCTGTAGATCCTCGGGAAAGTCGGGCGCTACGAACTCGACCGCCTTATTCGTGCCGAGCGACACCGTGGATACGGTAGCGAGGATGAACACCATCACGCCGAGCGTGCAGGCGAGAATGTTGAACATCGGCTCGAGCGATACGCCGCCCTCGTCTCGGTCGCTCAGGTTGGCCATGAGGCAGACAACGTACCGTATCGCGGGAGGGCCCCTCAAGCAGAGCCCACGATCCCGCCTTTCCTCGCGGCGAGTCGGGACGCCGTCCCAGAGCCCTAGGGGCGCAGCTCTCCACCGTTCACATGGAAGGTCTGGCCCGTGATGTAGCTCGCCTCATCCGAGCAGAGGAACGCGTACGTGTTCGCCAGCTCCTCGTCGAGTCCGATTCGGCCCAGCGGGATGCTCGCGAGGTTGGGCCGCGCGAGATAGGCGCCCGGCACGACGTGGTTGACCAGGATGTTGTGCTGCGCGAGCTCGACCGCCAGGGCTCGCGTCATGCCGACCGCGCCCATCTTCGAGCCGCAGATGTGCGCCCAGTTGGCCTGTCCATGCCAGGAGTTGAGACCCGAGACCGTGATGATGCGTCCCCATCGGTTGGCGATCATGCTCGGGACCACCGCGCGAGTGCAGAAGAACGGTCCATCGAAGTTGACGGCTGCCGCCGTACGCCACTCTGCGGTCGTCATGTCGGAGATGGGCCGCTGGCCGCCGCGATATCCCGCGTTGTTGATGAGGATATCGATCCGCCCCATCTGTCGGAGCGCCTCGGCGACCATGCGGTTCACCTGGTCCTCGACGCCGACGTCCGCGAGCAGCGCGATCGCTCGAACGCCGAGCCCGCGTGCCTCCTCCGCGACGCTCTCGGCCTCCTCGCGGTTGGAGCGCGCATTCACGATCACGTCGGCCCCGCGACGGGCGAGCTCGAGCACGGTCGTGCCACCGAGGTTCCGCCCGGATCCGGTGACCAGGGCCACCTTGCCCTCCACGCTCCGGCGCGGGGGCGCCGTCTCCGGCCCGACCATGGGGGCCGCCACTGCGGCGCCCATGGCGCCGAGGGCCGTCCTGCGTGTGAGCGGCGCCGCGCGATCGATCTCCATGGCTCGCCTCCTACGAGTGGGTCCCGTGTGGGCGCAATCTACGGCGGCGTGGTGGTGGGCGGCGACGCCGCTTGCCGGGAGACCCGCGGCGGGGCCATGGTGGTTCGCGGCTGGCCTGGATCAAAGGAGGAGGCTCCGATGCGGACGGGAACGGCGTGGTCTTGGATGATCGTGGCTGGCGGTCTCGCGCTCGGCGGGGCCCCTCCGGCCGTCGCTGCTCAGCAGCCCGACTCCTATGCGCGCTCGAGCACGGGCGTGCGTGAGGTGACGCTCGGGAGCGGCACGGTGATCAAGATGCTCCTCGATGCGTCGAACCTCGGTACCGGTGAGCTCGAGGTGGGCGAGATCACGTTTCCGACCGTCACGAGCCCGACCGCGGGACACCGCCACGGTGCCACGGAGATCTTCTACGTGATCGAGGGCGTCCTCGGGCACGTGGTGAACGGAACAGAGCACCGGCTCGAGCCCGGCATGGTCGGCGTGGTGAAGCCGACCGACGAGGTGATGCACCGCGTTCTCGTAGCGCCTGTGCGCGCGGTGGTGATCTGGGTGCCGGGCGGCGAAGGGAACCGTGTACAGCCGGCTGAGAACTGGCGCCCCCTCGGCGGCTGAACGCGTGTTTTTCCGCCTACGCCGGCGGGCTCTTCTTCGTCGATAGGCCGAACGGGAGATACATCGGGCACCGTGCGACCGCGGAAGTCAGCAAGAACACTGCGGCCAAGGCCACGAGCACGATGGCGAGAGTGCCGCTGATGCGGCCGGTGACGTAGAGCGCTCCGATCACGAGCGCGACCGCGACGCGCAGCGCGCGGTCCAAGGTCCCCATATTCGTCTGCATGCTGATCCCCCGTACGTTCGGTGACCGGGCAGGTGAAAGAAGCTTACCGTGAGCCCCACAGCGTAGCCATCGCCGGCTCGTATTCGAGGAGCACGGGCCGGCCGCTGGGCGGATAGGCCCAGAGCGCCGCGTCGCGTCCAGGGAAATGCGCCCGCACGGCGTCGTTCCGCTCCCAGCCGTAGTCCCTCACGAACATCGGCTCGCCTCGTTCGAGCCCGGGGAGGTCGCCCTGCCAGAGCAGCGGCGCCAGCGCGACCGCACCGTAGCGGTCAGCGGATAGCTCGCGAACGCACTCCTGGGACCACTCGATCCCCTCACCCCGCCACACCACGGAGCCGCCGAGCGAGCGCAGGGCGACGAGCTCTGGCGGCCGGACGGGGGTCTGCGTGAGGTCGATCGCGGGTAGGTCCGCATCCGCCGTGCCACCCAAGCGCGCGAGCGCATACTCGTGGAGCCGGCAGGAGTCGTTGCGGCGGAGAATCGACTGGATCGAGTCGTTCCTCATGCCGGAGGCCTGCAGCAAGGCCGCCGTGCGCTCGTCCCAGCCGGCGTGCACGAAGACGAGCATTCCCTCGGCGGTGGTGTCGGGAAGGGTGATGCGAGAGAGCGTCTCTTCGGACCACACCTCCGAGCGCAGGCGGAGGGGTCCGAACGCGATCAGGGCCACGAGCAAAGTGGTCGCGACGCCCCACCGCACGCCCACTCGAGCAGCGGGGCCGACGTGGAGGTGGAGCGAATGGACGGCGATGGCCGTGAGCAGGAGCCACGCGGGGACTGCCTCGAACAACATCCTCGGCGCGTGGAACCAGTAGAGGGCGTTGGCGAAGACGGGGAGTAGCGCCCACGCTGCGATCACCCGCGTGCCCATCGGGAGCCGAGGAACCACCGCAAGGTACGTGGCCCCGACGAGCGTGAGTGAGACCGGGGTGTCGAGGAGGATCGCACCCAGCTGCATGAGGTCGGACGCCGTATACCCCACCGCCTCTCGAAGCCCGTACGGGAACGACCACGGATCGACGTGCAGCCCGAGGCCGTGGGACGGCCCATAGAGGACGCTGTAGCCGAGCGTGAGGGGTGAGCCGAAGAGGGAATCGCTGACCACCAGGAGGAGGACCCCGAAAGGAACCCCGCCCACGATCCACGGACCGAGCGCGCGCTTCGCGAGGGAGATTCCCCCCCTTTCGAGCCACACGCCGAGCGTGAGCGTCGGGCCGAGCACCAGGCCAGTCCACGGGCGTGCGAGCACCATCAACCCGACTCCGGCTCCCGCGACGAGGGCCCACGCAGCGCGGCCGTCCGAAGCCCTCAGAGCCCCATACAGCGCGAGCGCCCCGGCAGCTCCCGCCGTCAGGTGCGAGGGCGAACGCGCGGACACCACCAGCGCGAAGGGGCTCAGGGCGAGAAGGAGCGCGGCGACGCGGCCGAGGGCGCGGCGCTCTGGGGCCAGGAGGCGGTCGAACGAAGCGGCGACCAGCCCGACCATCAGGCCGAGGAGCACCGGACCGGTGGCCCACCACAGTCCGATCCGGACGAAGGCGGCCCACACGAGGATGTGTCCGGGTGGGTATTGCGACACCCATCCGGCGTCGGTCACGAGCATGTTCGGGATCAGCCACGCTTCCGGTGAAGAGGGGAGCGTGCCCGCCCACGATCCTGCGGCCAGGTAGCGCGCCTGAATCAGCGTAGCCATCTCGTCCACACCGGTCAGGAGACGCTGGTGCGGGCCCAGCGCGACCGCGCTGGAGAGCGCCACGGCGACCGCGCCTGCGCCGAGCGCGAACGCCCACGGTGCGGGCGCGAGGATCACGCGCTCGAGCGCCGCGAAGATGCGGCCGACGGCACCGGGGTGGCGCCCTGGCTCCGGCCCCACGTGGAGCCGCCCACGCGAGAGGACACCGACTGCGGTCCCGACGAGCACGACGAGGACCGATCCCCAGAGCGTGAGGCTCCAAACCGGCTCCGCCCGTGCGAGCGCATCGGCTCCTGCGGCGCCGTTGCGGTCCGGGCTGAGGAGGCGGTGGAGGGGAAGGACGCAAAGGAGGGCGACGGCCAGAGCCGCCGCCCTCCTCACCCAAGCGATCACCCGCGGTCGCTGTGTGGCCTGTTAGCCGGCCGGCGGCGGAGGCGGGGGGGGCATCTCACCGCAGCCGAACGGCGGTCTGAAGCGGGGGGCGAAGTGGAAGCGATCCCCCATCCAGAAGAAGGATCTGCGCACCTCGAGCGAGAGCGACACGGTCGATGTGCCGGACTCTTCGATCTCGAGCGGCGGGCAGAGCGGGGTGATGGCGGCCCATCCCCCGCCTGGCGGGTTGATGGTGATCTCGGTGTCGTCCCGCAGGACGACATGGACCGCGGTCATGTTGACCAGGAGTCGGTCGTACGTGGCTGCCGGAAGCTCACCCTCGGGAAGCTGGATCCGTCGCCCGCCCTCGAGGGTCACGACGTCCACCGTCACGGGCAGGTCCATCTCCACGTCCACGAACACTCCGTCCAGGTTGCGCGCGAGGATGCTGGAGAACGTCACATTCGCGGCCTTGATGAACGGAACCTCCGGGTGGTCTCCATCGCCGTGCAGGGGGTCGATTCCGCCCGTCGAGGTCACTTCCGTTTCGGTCCACGACTCGACGGCCACCGGGCCGCTCACGGCGACCGAGCCTCCTTCGCTGCCGAGCACGAAGCGCACCCGGCCGTGGTTGGGTGCCAACATGCTGTCGCTGCCGCTGCAGGCGGCGCCCGCGAGAACCATCGCGAGGGCCAACAGGGATCTGTTCATGCGCTACTCCTGGGAAGAACGTCCGTATCCACAGTACCAGGGTGCTCCCGCCACGGGCCAGCCCCCGGCCCTGCCGTCACAGGAAAATGATGCGCACGCCGCGAAACCGTTAAAGGCAACCTTCCGTAAGGTCCCCCGTGTCCAACGAGTCGATGGACAAGGCGCCGGAGGGCCGGCGGTCACACTGGGGAGGAGGTGGGGGATGGGGACGATGAGGATGGGATCGGTCGTTTCGGCGCTCGGGCTGGCGCTGGCCCTCGTCGGGCCTGCCGCGGCACAGAGTCAGGTCGCGGCGGACCCCGACCGGGCCGCGCAGCTCGAAGCCGAGGCGGCCCGGCTGCACGAGCAACCTACGCGCTGGGCCGACGCGGTGAGTCTCTATCTGTCGGCTGCGCGGCTCAGGCAACACGAGGACCCGCAGGCGCGCCAGGACCTCTTCCTGGCCGCGAATCTGGCCTACCAGTTGGGTGATCTACCGGCAGCGGTCGCGGCTCTCGAGTCCGCGGGCACGCGTGCGGTATCCGGTGGAGACGCGGTGTTCGCGACCCAGATGTTCGCGAACGCAGCTGTGATCGCGAAGGAAGCGGGCCTGGCCGACCACGAGCGCCGGCTGCGGACGAGGGTCGCCGACCTGGCGAGCGCGGTCGACGCGCAGCGCAGGGGGCGCAGCTAGCCCAAGCGCAACGGCTATCCGCCGAGCGCGCCTCGCGCCGGCGGATAGCCGTAGTCGGCCCGCGCTGTGACCTGCGCGTAACGGGGACGTGCCCTCGCACGAGCTCCCCTATCGCCGCGGCTCGGCTTCTTGGCGGCCCCGATCGGGCTTCGGTATGATGGCCCTCTTCTCGCCCGGAGGTCGCCCATGTCACTGCTTTCCCTCGCAGCCGCGATCGTCACCTCGGCGGCGCAGCAAACACCGGACAGCATCAGTCGGGCCACGTCCGGTCTGCCGCTGGAGCCGGTTCGCGAGGTGGCGTTCACCACGGAGCGGGGCTCGTGGATGTCGGTGGACGTGAGCCCGGACGGTGAGACGCTCGTCTTCGATCTGCTCGGCGACATCTACACGATGCCAATCGGGGGCGGAGCCGCTGCGCCGCTCCTCACCGGTCCCGCCTTCGAGGCCCAGCCACGCTTCAGCCCGGACGGCTCCGAGGTCCTATTCGTCTCCGACCGGACCGGCGGTCAGAACCTCTGGATCGTCAGCGTGGACGGGACGGACACCACGCAGGTAACACGCGGTAACGATAACCTCTACACTTCGCCCGAGTGGGTTCCGGGCGGAGAGTACGTCGTGGCGTCGCGCACGTTCAGCCCACTGGGTGGCGCGGCCAAGCCGTGGCTCTTCCATCGCGCCGGGGGCGCGGGCGCTGCGCTCGTCTCCGAGCCAGAGAACCTCAAGCTCATCGGCGCAGCGTTCGGCCCCGACGCACGCTACGTCTACCTCGCGGAGGGAACGGGCGACTGGACGTACGACGCGGCGTTTCCCGAATACCAGCTCACGCGATTCGACCGCGAGACGGGTGAC
>CAZBCN010000052.1:22201-25427 GCA_964490285.1 uncultured Gemmatimonas sp.
ACGGCGCTGACGAGCCGTTACGGGTCGGGGTTCCGGCCGGCGATCTCACCGGACGGGTCGGTGCTCGTGTACGGCACTCGTCACGAGGACGCCACAGGCCTGCGCCTCCGCGACCTCGCGACCGGCGAGGAGCGCTGGCTCCTCTACCCGGTGCAGCGCGACGACATGGAGAGCCGCGCTACGCTCGACATCCTGCCCGGCTATTCATTCACGCCCGACGGAAGAGCGATTGTCGCGTCGTACGAAGGTCAACTCTGGCGCGTGCCCCTGGACGGGGAAGACCCTGCACGCATCCCGCTCTCAGTCGACGTGCGTCTCGCGATCGGGCCGCGACTCGACTTCGACTTCCCCGTCGAGGACACACCGACGTTCGACGTCGCACAGGTTCGCGACCCCGTGCTGTCCCCGGACGGAGCGAGCGTGGCGTTCACAGCGCTCGGACGACTCTACGTGGCGCCCGCGCAGGGTGGTACAACCCGTGAAATCGGGACGGACGTCGGCGCGCCGCTCTTTCAGCCCGCATGGTCACCGGACGGACGCAATGTAGCCGCTGTGAGCTGGACGGAACCAGAAGGGGGGCACATTTGGTCCATCCCGATGGCCGGCGGACGCTCCACACGCCTCTCGCGCTCGCCGCGCTTCCTGCGTCAGCCGGCGTGGTCACCCGCAGGCGATCGGGTGGTCGTGCTGCAGGGCGCCGTGCGCGACCGCCTGATGGGATCTACACGCGAAGGGACGGAGATCGTGTGGTATCCGGCCGCGGGCGGAGCGCCGACGCGCATCGCGTTGGCGAACGGGAGGTTCGCCCCGCATTTCCGCACCGCCGACAGCACGCGCGTGTATCTCTCGCACGGCACGCGAGGCCTCGTGTCGGTGAGATGGGACGGGACGGACGAGAAGGAACACCTCAGGGTGACCGGGTTCACCCGCGCGGCCGGGGGCACGCCGCCCAACGCCTCGTGGATCGAGTATGCCCCGACGGGCGACCGGGCGCTCGCGCGGGTCGAGAACGACCTCTACGTGGTGACGTTTCCGGAGATCGGCGCGACCCCGCCGACGATCTCGATTCGGAGCCCCGAGGGCGCTCCGTTCCCTGTGGTCAAGGTCACCGAATACGGCGGCGAATTCCCGAGCTGGTCGAGCGACGGCGGCCACGTGCTCTGGTCGCTCGGCAGCGTGCTCTTCCGCTATGACCTCGCCCGGGCGCGAGTCGTCCGCGACAGTCTCGCGGAGGCGCGCGGCGCCGCGCCGGCGCGGACCGATTCGTCGCGAGCCGCCGACTCGGTCGCGGCTGGTGCGCCCGCGGACATTGCCGGCGCGGGATACCGAGCGGCGGAGGTTCGCGTGACCGTGACCGTGCCGCGTGACCTCCCCGAGGGGACGCTCGTTCTGCGGGGTGCCCGCGTCGTCACCATGCGCGGGGACGAGGTGCTCGAGCGCGGCGACGTCGTCATCCGGGGGAGCCGTATCGTCGACGTGGGCGCGTCGGGCACGGTGGCGGTGCCCGAGGGTGCCGAGGTCCGGGACGCCACCGGCATGACGATCCTGCCGGGCTTCGTCGACACACACGCACACCTTCGCCACACCACCGAAATCCACGACACGCAGGCGTGGGTGTACCTCGCCAACCTCGCGTTCGGTGTCACGACCGCGCGTGATCCGCAGACCGGCGCCTCGGACGTGCTCACGTACGCCGACCTCGTGCGCGCCGGGCGCATGGTGGGCCCGCGCATCTATTCGACCGGGCCGGGCATCTTCGGCAGCTACCAGGGCGAGCCCATCCGCGACCTCGAGCACGCCCGCGACATCCTACGGCGCTACGCCGATTACTACGGCACGCACACCCTGAAGATGTACCTCGCGGGCAACCGGCAGCAGCGGCAGTGGTTGATCATGGCCGCGCGCGAGCTGGGACTGATGCCAACGACCGAAGCGGGGATCGACTTCGCGCTGGATCTCACGCACGCGATGGACGGCTACCCGGCCATCGAGCACAACTTGCCGATCCATCCGCTCTACGACGACGTCGTGACGCTGTTCTCGGAGTCGCAGGTCGTGAACACGCCGACGCTGATCGTGAACTTCGGCGGTCCCATGGGCGAGATCTACTGGTTCACGCGCGAGAACGTGCACGACAACGAGCGACTGAGGCGCTTCACGCCGCACGAGACGCTGGATGAGCGTACCCGGCGCCGAGCCGGGGCCTCAGGCGCGGTGGGTTGGGCCGTAGACGACGAGTTCGTCTTCGAGGAGCACGCGCGGTTCCTGCGGGACGTGGTCGCAAGGGGCGGGATGGCCGGCGTCGGAGGTCACGGACAGCTCCAGGGGCTCGGCTACCACTGGGAGATGTGGATGCTCGCCTCCGGTGGCATGTCCAACCACGACGTACTCCGTGCCGCGACGATCTTCGGTGCGAGCGGCATCGGTCTCGAGAAGTCGCTCGGCTCGATCGAGCCCGGCAAGCTCGCCGACCTCGTGATCCTGTCTCGCAACCCGCTCGACGACATCCGCAACACCACGTCGGTCGAGCAGGTGATGGTGAACGGACGCCTGCGCGACGCCGCGACACTCGACGAGACGTGGCCCCGCCGCCTGCCGCTCCCGTACCGGGGATTCGTGGAGGACGAGCCGCCGGGCCGGTGAGGCCCCGTCAGGCTGCCACGCGGCTACGGCCCCCTCCCGACGGGGCGCCCCTCCGTGAGGCACCCTGGATATGACCGGCCAAGTACTCCACGTCTCTCCCCACCCATCCGAGCAACGCCGAGCCACGTGTATGCAGCCACGGAAGTCCGAGGAAGTAGAGGCCTGTCACGGCCGTGACGCCGCGCCGGTGCACCGGGCGGCGGTCCGGGCCGAGCACGGGCACGTGCAGCCACGGGTACTCGGAGCGGTGCCCCGTCGCCCAGATGACGGTACGGGCGCCCTTTACCGTGCCCTCCGTGGTAACGACCGCGGAACCCGAGGTGCCGATCGCGCGACCCACCAGGCGCACCCCGTGAGCCTTCGCGATCGTGCCGTGCATGTAGGGCGCGCGCTCGGCCACGTTGCGGGGGTGTTGGCAGTCGCCACCCTGGCGATCGCGCGTCACAAGAGGTGGGCCGGCAGCCGTCCTCCCCTGGGGACAGTAGCGGGTCGACCGACCCAGAAACCCCCGTCGGACAAGGACTCCCCCTTTGGCACGACCCCTGCTTTTCCAGGCATGCGGCAGGACTGACGCATTGGACGA
>CAZBCN010000053.1:0-13646 GCA_964490285.1 uncultured Gemmatimonas sp.
TCGTACTTGGGGGGGGGGGGGGGGGCCACCCCGCGAGCGGCTGTTTC
This sequence comes from uncultured Gemmatimonas sp., assembly GCA_964490285.1. GTDB lineage: Bacteria > Gemmatimonadota > Gemmatimonadetes > Longimicrobiales > Gaopeijiaceae > UBA2982. Next base: position 48 of record CAZBCN010000053.1, read on the forward strand.
GTGATCCGGACCGTGGGTCCGGACCGCCTCCGAGGCACCGGCTGCGTTCAGCGCCATGCCGATGTGCGCCACGATCGCTTCCGCGGCCGGCCGCACTCCGAAGCCGAGCCCCGGGCCCGATCCGCCCGCCGCCGGATCCAGAGCGTGCAGCACGTGGCCGACGTGCAGCTTCATGGCGTCGAGGTTCGTCGGATCCCCTGCCGCGAAGTTGGCGTGCATCATCGCTGCGTTGGCCTCCTCGGCCGCGGTCACGATCAGCCCACGGCCGCCCGGAGCACCGGGAAACCCGCTCGTGAGGTGTGCCACATGCGGCTCGGCGGACGCCGTTTGCTGGGCAGCGGCACGCCCACCGAACGCCGCCGCGAGGGCGAAGAACGCGACCCAGGTCGCGCGGGGCTTCCTCATGCGATCCCTCCGGCCGGCAGGTAAGTGATGCGAAGCGGGAGAGGGCCCGACGCGGAACTGATCCGCGCCGGGCCCTCCCGTGCCGCTCCTCTGCCCTGCTTCGGGCAGATTCTAGGACTTCGTGCTACTACCGACTGGCGATGGGCTGCAGGCGTTGGGCCCGTTCCTCGAGCACCCGCTCCCGTTCCTCCAGCATCTGCTGGAAGTCTTCATCCGGGATGTAGGTGATGCCGAATCGGATGTGTGCCATCTCGCTGACGCTGCGGCGGCCGTAGACCACCCACTGGTCTGGATCCGGATTGGATGGATTATCCGCCGTGTTATCGAGCAGCGAGGTCGCGATGATGACCGTGCCCTTCGGCAGGAGAGGCTGCGCCCAATCCTCGTAGATGTGCGTAGTGTGCCACAGGTGGTTCCAGTCGATCTTGCTGATGACCTCGCGGCGGCCATCGGGATAGATCGCCTCCATCATCTGATATCCGCCACGCAGGTGCATATGGCCGCGGACGCTGTGCACCCGGGCGTTCTGCTCGAGAACGAACGTGCCGCGGAGCTCCTGGTAGCCATGGGGCGGGATGAGCATGTCCGTATAGCGGGGCAGGCCCAAGCTGCGGCTCTCGCCGGAATTGAACGACGTCTCGTCCTCGGTGGCGTACCTGGGCCGTTCCCCTTCCGGGTAGAGCCAGACGCCGATCTGAACCTTGGCCTCGACCTCTTCCCCGATGGGGTAGAGGTGCAGTGAGAACCGAATCCGGTCGTCGGGCCGAACCAGCTTGCCGGAGTCCTCCGGATACATGTCGACCCTCTTCCCGACCGCCGCATCCGTCAGACCGCCACCGTCGAGGTTGTCATCCTCCTGGTCGGCGCGGATGAGGCCCGTGTTCACGTGGTGGAAGACGTAGCCGCTCTTCAGGTCTCCAGGCCTGGTCTCCAAGGCGCGAATCCAGCGATCGCCCGTCAGCTGCGTGTTGATGACCTCCGAGAGCGCGGTCTCCGGCTCGTACCACTGGTCGCCGCTCACGGCGGGAACCAGGTACGGAGGTGCCGAGATGATGAAGTCCGGCGGGCCCCAGCCGAACTCGTCCTCGAGCTGCCAGTACTCGTGCTCGCCCCTCCACTCGCGCACCGGGGGTAGGGACGCGAGGTCGCCTGCCGGCGCCCCCTGCTCCACCCAACGGGCGATCGTCTCGATATCCTCTTCCGGGAGCGAAGGATCGTTCTTGAAGTCCTGGATCCCCACCGTCCGGTCGATATACCACCCCGGCGGCATCATGCGGGTCTCGACCGCAGACTTGATCCGCGTCGCCCAACGCCGGACGTCCTCGTACGTCTCGAGCGCCATCGGCGCCGAGGTGCCCGGGTGATGACAACCCACGCAGCTCTCGCGGATGATCGGCTCCACGTCCGCGGCGTAGGTGACTTGCCCGCGCGTGCTGGCGAACGCCACGTCCTGCGCGTGCGCGGCCTGGGGTAACGCCACCATCCCCGCGAGCATCATCCCCGCGAGCGCTCCCCAGATCTTCTGGCGGCCCTTTTCACTGCTCATTTGAAGTTCCCCGGTCAGTTGGTGACGGTGACTTCGACCCACCCATTGGTCCAACAACAGTGGTACTCGAAGCTGTTTCGGAGCGTCTCGATCGACTGGACGAGCAAGACGTAGTTCCCAGGCTCGCTGAACGTAGCGCTGGTCCTGCCTACTCCCTCTTTATTCGTCAACTCGATCTGCACCTGGTCCTCGCTGAACGTCACGTCGCCGGGCCCGGAATAGAGCATCCAGTACAGCCAGCTCTCGGGACGCTCGTACTTCGTTTCGCCCGCATTGACGTAGACCGGGATCTCGAGCGGCTGGCCAACCCTCGCGCTGAGTGGCCCCCACCGAGTGCCGGCGAGCCCTTGCACCCAGGGCCGGGCCGGGTCGAAACGCATGAGGGGCGCATAGCCACTCGCGGTCCCTACCGCGTACCGCGCGGGAGCGATCGGGTTTTCGATGACGTAGTCCGGGCGCGTGATGTGGCCGGGGACCGAGTACTCCTCTCCGTGATTTCTCAGAGTCCAGACGACGCGCCTGTCGCCGAAGTCCTTCGGGACCCTGATCATGAACGTGTTCCAGGGTCGCCGAATGAACCGGTGAATCTCCTTGAAGTACGTCGGCTGCCCCCCGTTGAACTCCGCAGGCTCGACGAAGTTGTCCGGCCCGACCGGAATGTGGAGGGCCTCCTCCAGGTTCATGCTGATGTAGCCGAACGAGAGCGTGTAGCTGCTGTCCGGGTTCTGGAACCAGCCCTCGAACACGGGCACGATCGGCCGGCCCGAGTCGCGAATCATCTGCGGCGACCAGACGGGCGAGTTCCGCGGGACCAGTCGGAAGCGGTCGAAGCCCTCGCAGACTCTCTGCGGGCTCCGGCAGAGCTCTGGGTCCTGGGCCTGGAGCGGGTGCCCGGCCGCCGCACCCAATGCGGCGCCCACGGCCATCGCCACGACTGCGCTACGAGATCTCAGCGTCATCGCTCTTCTCTGCTCTCCTTGCTACCAATGGCCGCCCCCCACCCCTCGGGCCGCCCATCGGCCGCCTACCCCCACAGCTAGATTCTAGCGTACCCGCGCGCTTGGCCGAAAGGGTGCTGCTTCGGAGCCCTCCCGGCAAGCACTCACGAGCCAGCGAGCGGGCCAGGTGCGTTCAGCGGGGGATCTCGAACCTCATCAGCTTCATACCCGCGTTCTCGCCGGCATAGATCACCCCACTCGCGTCGACGGCGACGCTCTCGCCCACGCGCACGGATTGCGTGTTCCAGTTCGCGGCCGCGATGAAGCGGGTCACTCGCCCGTCCCGTGCGCTCCCGATCCGGATCCCCGCACCATAGTCGGCTACGTAGAGCACGTCGTCCGGTGTGATGTAGAGTCCGCTGGGTGTACCGAACTGGGTCCACGCGTCGACGAAATTCCCATCCGCGTCGAAGATCTGGACTCGGTTGTTCTCGCGGTCGGCCACGAACAACCTCCCCTGCGAGTCGATGGCGAGCCCGTGCGCGCCGTTCAGCTCGCCAGGAGCGGACCCTTTCCTGCCCCATTCCTTGATGAAGGTGCCGTCGGGGGCGTACTTCACGATCCGCATGTTCGTGTCCATGCCCGTGTGCCCGTCGGCCACGAAGATGTCGCCATTTCGCGCGACGGCGACGTCCGACGGACGGTTCAGCGTGTATGGTCCCTCCCCAGCGACGCCGGGTTGGCCCAGGGTGAGCAGGACCTCACCCGCAGGGCTGAACTTGACCACGATGTGGCCCTTCCCTTCGGCGCCGCGCCCGTCCGTGACCCAGACGTTCCCCTCGTGGTCGACGGCGAGTCCGTGCGGGAAGACGAACATGTTGGCGCCAAAACTGCGCACCAGCCTCCCGGAGGAATCGAACTTGAGCACGGGCGCCAGATCCGACTCGGCGCACCCAGGGCCGTTGTAGTCGCCGCACCGCTCGAGCACCCAGAGGCTCCGTTGGTCGGGGTCCATCTTGACCCCTGTCGGAGCTCCCCAGGTGCGGCCGGCCGGCATGCGCGCCCAATCCGAGCTACCCTCATAGGGATAGATCGCGGGGCCGGACTGCGCGCGGGTCTCGGCCGCGGCCAGCCACGCGCTCGCTCCGACCGCGAGCGCCGTCGCGATCCTGAGGACCTCGGTTGGGAGTCGGCGAGGCATCGTGTTGGACCTCCGGTATCTTTAAGTAAGTGGTTGTGTGCGGTCAGTGGGCTGCGCCCGCGGCAGGCACCGCGGCCGGCAGCCCGAACGCCGCGAGGCCATCGGGGAGCTGCACCAGAATGACCTGGTGCCCGTTGTGCTCCCAGCTCGACATGCCGTACCCCGTAATCGCAGGAATAGGCACCTCGCCCACCCTACGTCCCGTCCGCTTGTCGATGGCGAACAGCTTGGGCTGGTTGTCTGCGGTCTGCCCCGAAGCGAACAGGAGGGTGGGCGACGCCACCATCGCGACGTGCCCCGGTCGCCCGCGGTTGACCATCACGTTCGGAACACCCTGAAGAAGCGGGTGATTCCGGATGAAGTCCTGCTCCGCCTGGGGTGCGTCCCCGTTGGGAATCGTCCAGAGGTGATCGCCCGTGTTCAGGTCGATCGCGACGATCCGACCGGCAGGCCCCTTCCAGAGATCCAGGCCGTCGAGCGTCGCGCCCCCTCGGCCGCCCCCCGCTCGTGCGCTCGACCAGTCCGCATAGGTCGTGCCGGTCTGATCGGGACTGTCCAAGGGAGACTCGCGCGCCGGCATCACCACTTGCTGGGCGCAACGACTCTGGGACGTGATGAACATGATCCCCGCGACCGGATCGGCCGCCTCGTTGCCCGTCGTGTTGGTGCCGCCCGCGTCGCTCGGGCAGACCCAGGCCGGTCCCGCCGGATCGTCGACGGTGGTCGGCGGATTGAACATGGGCACGAAGAGGTCGTTGTCCCTCGCGATCTGGAGCGCCCGTCGACGAATCTCCGGCGTGTAGTCGATCAGCATCGCCTCGGTGCGGCCCTGAAGGTCGAACGGGGCCGGCCTCGTCGGAAACGGCTGCGTCGCTGCCATCTTCTCGCCGGGGACCCGCGACTGGGGAACCGGGCGCTCCTCGATCGGCCAGATGGGCCGGCCCGTTTCGCGGTCCAGCGCGTAGAGGAACGCCTGCTTGGTCGCCTGAAAGAGCCCCTTGATCGGACGGCCGTTCACGGTCACGTCCATCAGCAGCGGAGGCACCGGCGTGTCGTAGTTCCAGATGTCGTGATGCACGAACTGGTAGTGCCAGCGGCGTTGGCCCGTCTCGACGTCCAGCGCGATTACGCTCGTGCTGAACAGGTTGTCCCCTGGTCGGAACCCGCCGTAGAAGTCGATCGTCGCACCGTTCGTCACGATGTAGACGAGTCCGAGCTCGGGGTCCGCCGACATCGGTGCCCACGACGACACGTCGCCGGTCCACGCCCACGCGTCGTTCTCCCACGTCTCGTGGCCGAACTCGCCCGGACGAGGGATCACGTGGAACTTCCACTTGAAGTCGCCCGTGGCGGCGTCGTACGCCAGGATGTCGCCCGGCACGTTCTCGATGCGCGTTTGGTTGTACCCCTGCTCGGCGGAGTTGGAGACGACGACCGTTCCGTTCACCACGATCGGTGGAGAGGACGAGGTGATGTACCCAATCTCCCGCGGAATGCCCATGTTGGGGTCGTAGGGCTCACGCCAACGCTCCCAGGGACCCCAACCCTCGATCAGGTCGGCCACCAGGTCGACACCGCCAGTCTGGGAGAAGCCGCGAATGGCGATCGGCTCGCCCCAGTTCTCGAGCGGCTGACCCGTGTCGGCGTCGAGCGCCCAGAGGAAGAAGCCCGGCGTCGAGATGAAGACCACACCGCGCCCATCCACCTCCGCGTAGGCCACACCTTTCCCGTAGCCTTTCCTCATCGAGTACTCGTAGCGGTGGGTGTTCGGCTCGGTGAAGCTCCAGAGCAGCTCTCCGGTCGACGGGTCGAGCGCGATCACATGGCGGCGGTCCCCCGTGACCGTGATCAGCTTGTCGCCCGTGTAGGTGGGCGTCGCTCTCGCCGTGCTCGGTCCGAAGCTCCCCGCGTTGAACCGCCAGAGCATCGTCAGCTCGTCGAAGTTCTCCGCGGTGATCTCGTCCGCCGGGGTGTAACGCGTATGCCACGCGTCACCGCCCAGATAGGTCCAGAGGCCGTTCTCCGTGCCCGGACCTTGCGCCTCGGTCGCGAGCGGCGCAATCGCGAGCATGGCCAGGAGAGTAGTGATGGAAACGGACAGCGGCTGGCGGTGCCAGCCCTCGTGGTTCGTCATGGCTGGCTTCTCCCCGGGGTCCGACAGGTCTTCGCTGCGGCGTCGTCCCTGATCACGGAGCGTAGGCTACGGGTCGGCGTCGGCGTCGACAAGAGCGGTCCGGGCCGCCCCTCCCGGCACGCTTGGACACGAGCATCTCGACAGCGATAGGTTCAGGAACAGATTTGCAGTGAAAAGTGAAAAATGAAGAAGCACGCAAAGAGGAAGAACCAAGAAGGAGGTGTGCGCGATGAGCCGATCCGCGACTCGATGGGTGTTCGGGTTCCTCATGATCGCCATTACGGCGTGCGTAGACACGGCGGAGCCCACCGGACCCGTGCCCACGCCGGAACCCGACCCCGGGGAGATCATCTCGACCGCTGGACGAGCCGACGGCACCGTCTCCGCGCCCGTGCGTCCCGCCTCACCGGCGAAACGCTCGCGCTCGGGATCCTAGACCCGACCATTCACACACCGGGAGCCACCGTGCGCACCATCACCGTCGCTGCACTCTGCATTCTCGCGTTCTCGGTGGCCCCCGACCTCGCGCGGGCACAGTCCGAGACCATGATGTACGACCACGTACACCTCGCCGTGCCGGATCCGGCTGCGGCCGCGCGGTGGTACAGCGAGCACTTCGGCGGCGAGGAGGTCGACGGACGGGACGAGCGGACGCTCATCGGGACGACCCGCTTCATCTTCCGCGAGGAAGCCAACGCGAGACCGAGCGAGGGCGGGGCGGTCGACCATCTAGGGTTCTCGGTCGCCGACCTGAACGCGAAGCTCCGCGCTCTCGAGGCCGCGGGTGCGCGCATCACCTCGCCGCGTCGAGATGCGGAGGGCCTCTTCCCGTTGGCCTTCGTCGTCGACCCGTGGGGCGTGAGGCTCGAGCTCATCGAGGATCGCCATCATCAGGGGTTCCACCACATCCACCTCCGGAGCACCGATCCGGAAGCCACGCTGCAGTCGTACCTCAATCTCTTCGGCGGGGTGCGCACACCCATGAGGGGCCGCCTCGACGGTATCCTCTACCCGGGCAACGTGTGGCTGCTCGTGACCCGCGGCGAGGGCTTCCCGACGGCGGGGAGCGCCATCGACCATCTGGGATGGCGAGCGCTTCGGCTCGAGCCCAAACTGGCCGAAATGAGGACGAAGGGAGTCAATGTCACCCGCGGACCGAACGACCTCACGTTCGTGAACGGGACGATCTCGGTGTTCTTCATCGACGGGCCGAACGGCGCGACCATCGAGATCGTGCAGCGCGCGCCAACAATGCGCTAGGCGAGGGGCTTCGAGGAGCTACCCGCGCGTCATTGACAGGCGGGAGTTCACCCCGTAGTTCTGCTCATCGGCAGGGTTCCGCGCGGGACTCTCGCGCGGGATCTCATGGCCCCACGGATTCTGCCCAGCAGGAGAGCCACCATGAAGAGACGGGAATTCGTCAGGACGTCGGTCGGAGCCGGTTTCGTCGTCGCGCTCCCCACCGGTTGGATGTCGCGGTTGGCGCCGCAGCAGTCGCGGGGAACCATGTTCGACAAGATCTGGGATTCGCACGTGATCGCGAACCTCGGCGGCGACGACTACCTGCTTCAGGTCGACCGCTGCATCGGTGGCAGCCCGGAGCAGATCCTCCGAATGCTCGCTGAAGGCGTCCAGATTCCCCACCCCGAGATGTTCTTCAACGTCCCCGACCATGGCGTCTCCACGGACCCGAACCGGTACGTCGACCGCTCGCTCGGTTCGGGCTGGCAGCAGTATGAGGAACACGCCGAACGGATGAGGGAGTTGGGCTTCAACACCTTCGGACAGTTCGATCCTCGGTACGGCATCCAGCACGTGGTGGGCCCCGAGACCGGACTCTCCCAGCCCGGCATGCTGCTCTGCGCCGGTGACAGCCACACGTGCACGCACGGTGCCATGGGCCTGATCTCCTGGGGCGGAGAGGACACCGACCTCGTGCTCCGAACGGGCACCGTCGTGCGGCACCGTCCGATGACCATGCGGGTCAACGTCGTCGGCACGCTCGGACGGGGCCTTCGCGCGAAGGATGTCATCCTCAAGATCATCGCCGAGCTCGGTACCGACGGCGGCAACGGCTATGCGGTGGAGTACGCCGGTCCCGTGGTGCGAGCCCTGCCGCAGGAGGCCCGTTTCAGCATCTGCAATCTCGCCGTGGAGATGGCGTCTCTCACCGGAATGGTGGCGCCCGACGACACCACCTACGAGTGGTTGCGGGGCCGCGAGTTCGCACCTTCGGAGCAGTACTGGGATCGTGCCGTGGCGCAGTGGCGGACCCTCCCGACCGACGACGACGCGGTGTTCGACCGCGATGAATCGATCGACATGTCCGGGGTCGAGCCGCAGGTCACTTGGGGCATCAATCCCGAGCACGCGATCGGCATCAACGACCGGATTCCCGATCCGGAGCGCGCGCCCGCGGCGAAGCGTGAAACGTACCGGCAGGCGATCGCTTACAGCGGCCTCACGCCGGGCGCCCCCATCCTGGGTACACCCATCGACGAGGCGTTCATCGGATCGTGCGTCGAAAGCCGCATCAGCGATCTGCGCGCCGCCGCCGAGATCGTGAGGGGTCGTCGAGTCGCCTCCAACGTGTTGACCGCCTGGGTGGTTCCTGGCTCGAACGCGACGAAGCGCCAGGCGGAAGCGGAGGGCCTCGACCGCATCTTCCGGGAGGCGGGATTCGAGTGGCGGGAGTCGGGGTGCTCGAAATGCTATGGTCCGAACGGCGACTACGTCGCACCGGGCCGTCGCTGCATCTCGAACTCCAACCGGAACTACATCGGCCGCCAGGGCAGGGATACCAAGACCAACTTGGCCAGCACGACCACCGTGGCCGCCTCGGCGATCGAGGGTCGTATCGCCGATGTCCGCAACTACCTCTAGAGGATGCTCATAGATGCCTAGGCAACAAGCATTCCAGGTTCCGGACAGAGGTGGCAACCGCTTCGTGCGCCACACGGGTCTGGCGGCACCGTACATGTACGACAACGTGAGCACCGACGTCCCCGGTCCGCCGGCCGAAGCGACCGGCTTGGATCGAGTGGGCATGCGCGGCGAGGCGGACCTCGCCTTTGCGAACGTCCGCTACAACTCCGACGGTACGGAGAAACCGGAGTTCGTGTTCAATCAAGAGCCGTATCGCCGTGCCTCGATCATGATCGTGGGGCTGAACTACGGCACGGGCAGCTCGCGCTCCGCGGCGATCACACGGCCCCTGGCCGCGTGGGGAGTGAAGGCGTACATCGGGGAGAGCTTCGGGCCCATCTTCGTGACCAACGCCCTGCAGTACGGCGTGGTGACGGTGCAGCTTCCCCGCCCGACCGTCGACAGAATCGCCGCTTGGGTCCGCGCCAACCCGGGCGTGGAGATGACGGTGGACCTCGAGAGGCAGGTAGTCGTGATGCCCGGCCAGCAGCCCATACCATTCGAGTACAATCCGAGATTCCGGAACAAGCTGCTGAACGGCTTGGACGACATGGAGGAGATGGAGCCTCATCTCCAGGCAGCGGCGACGAAGCGGGAGCAGGACGTGAGGGAGCGCCCCTGGGTCTACCGGCGTCGCACCAACTGAAAAGGCCGCGGCTCACGAGGGAAGCGGAGCAAACTCAGGTCCGAGAGGGGCCCGCCACGGGCCCCTCTTCGCTCCATGGGGTACAGCCCGAGGGGTCATGACCACGTCTCAGACCGCTCTCCAGTTCGTTCGCCATACCGGCATCGCGGCGCCTTTCCTGCAGCCCGACGTCGAAGGCGAGTTCATCGCGCCGGTGGGCCCAGAGCTCCACGACCTTCACGACGTTCATCAGGACCGCAGGGCTGTGGTGCTCGACGCGCACCCCCACGACGGCACCTGGACCGGCCAGCACGCGTTTCAGGGCTGGCGGTACCGAATCGACGGATCGGAGAACCCGGACTTCGTCCTCAATCGAGGAGTGTACCGCCGCGCTTCGATCCTGCTCGCGGGTCGGAACTTCGGCCAGGGCAGCTTGCAGGCGTTCGGAGCCATCCGTCTGAGGCAGTGCGGCATGCGAGTACTCATCGCGCCGAGCTTCGGCCCTGTGTTCCGCGATGACTGCTTCGACTACGGACTGCTGCCGGTGACGTTGTCGGAGGAGGAGGTTCGGGGGCTGGCGAACGCCGTCGAGGCCAATCCAGAGGTGGCGATGACGGTCGACCTCGTGACGCAGAGGATCGAGCGTCCGGGCATGGACCCCCTGCCCTTCGAGATCGACCCGCGACGACGCATGAACCTGCTTCGAGGCTCGACGACGCCGGACGAGCAGCTCCAGCACAGCGACAGCGCGGCGGCGATGCGCGCCCGCGATCAGCAGGCACGACCCTGGATCTACAACGATCGCGGCAACCGGGATCGTTGAGGGCCGACCGACCGGCCACTCATTCGACGATGGCCAGCGGCCGTTGATCCCGCTGAGCGAGTAGCCGCAGCCACTCGTCGACATCGATGGAGCGATTGTCGCCGATGAGGAGGCGCGGGACAGCCGAGTCCGCTCCCGGGAGTCCGAACCAGATCTCCGTGGCCTGGTTGGCCTTCTCCTCGAGCTCCGGTCGCGGCGCCAGGTAGTCGTACTCGAACGTCTCGAACCCGGGGAGGTCGACGATCGAGCGATAGGCCACCTGCCGGATCGCGGAATAGGAATCCGTGAGGAGCTGCGCCAAGTACGCTGCCGTCCAGCTGCCGTCGGACGCCTCCCGAGCCTGGTCCCATCCCAGGTGCCACGCGAGGATCCCGCGCTGCGCCGCGTCGCCCTTCAGCGTCCACAGCACGGCAGCGGCGATGGAGCGTTCGTCCTCGTCCAGCTCGACGAGCGGCTGTCCGTACCACTCGTTGAGGTACTGGCTCGACCACGCGAGCGTCTGGTCGAGGTGGCAGAGGTTGCACGCGTTGGGCCGGCCCGTGTCCACCGAGACCCGCACGCTGGGGTTGTCGATTCGGTGGCTCCGCATGGCCGAGAAGAGTCCGTAGGTGGTGTGCGGCATGTGACAGTTCATGCACGTGCTCCCCGAAGACTCGGGAAGGTGCCGCGTGTGCTCCGAGATCCCATCTGCATAGTCCGCGTGGCAGCCCAGGCACGATCGGTTTCCGGAAGCCTCGAGACCCAGTTGTGAATCAGGGTCCTCGTACTCGTGCATGGAATGGCAGGTGAGGCACGTCATCTCGCTCGACCCGAGATGAACGTCTTCCAGGAGGCCGTTGTACTCCCGCCCCGCGACTCGGATCGTCCCGTCGGGCCAGAAGTTTCCTTCCATGGCGACGGGGTCTTCGCTCCCGGTCAGGGCGCCGGCATAGCGGAACACGGACCTGTGCTCGGCGAGGTCGCTACCGGCCCGGTACGGCGTGCCGCGGATCCCGTACTCCCCCTGATCCGTCCACTCCCCGAAGCTGTGGCACTGTGCGCACGTCTCGACGGAGCGACGGGCGTCGAGCTTCGCAGGGTCCACGATCGTGGGATCGGGGACATCCGGATCGCGCAGCTCCCGATAGTACCGCAGATACCGCCGCAGCGGGGACTTGTACCGACGCACGTGCTCAGCGGCCGGACCGTGACAAGCCTCGCATGCGATGCCCAACTCGACCGTCCTGGTGTCGAAGCGCCCGGACTCCTGAAGGATGCGAGGCTCGGTCCCGACCGAGTGGCACTGGGAGCACGTCGCGTTCCACGTCGCCGCGCCCTGGACCGACGGACTCGGCGGCCGCAGGAAGGAGTCCTGATTGGGCACCCATCGACCCTCGGAGATGAGCCAGACCCACGGCACCTGGACGAGCGCCCCGTTGTCGGGGTCGAGCGGCCCGCCCGGGCCTTCCGGCCGGCGTATCCAATAGTTCTGTAGATGATGAGAGCCCGTGGTCATCACCACGCGAGCCTCGATGCGCGGCGGGGTGTCCGGCCAATCCGCGCGCAAGCTCTGCATGAACCAGGCGGGCTCGTCGAACCACAACGGGTCCGGCATCTCGACCCAGAACTCGTCGCCCCTACGCTCGAGGCGCCACTGGTAGCCCCGATCCTCGAGAACCACGTCGTCGAAGCGTCCGAGCACCGAGGACGGCGTGGCCGCCTGGGTCATGGTCCGATGATAGGACCGGTGCCAGGCGTCGTACTGAGCGGGATGGCACGCCTGGCAGGTTCCCGACGTCGTGAATCCCTCGCCCGTCGTCCCCTCCGGCAAGGCCTCGCGCAGATCCGAGTCCTCATTGGGACTCCAGAGGAGCCCCGTGCCGATCGCGAGCAGCGCACAGACTGCGAACACGATGCGGTCGGCGTTCTTCCGTTGGCCGGACGAAGCAGCGGGCGCCATAGGGGAGGATCTTAGGGTGCCTGGGCGGCTGCTGCCATTCGGCCACGCGACCCCCCGGCCCCGCGAGCTTTCCGCGGCCCGGGGTGTCGCGTACTCTCAGCGCCGAATCGGACTAGGAGAAGGAGCAACGCATGCGTGGTATCGGCACCAGTGTCGCTTTGGTCGCAACGGCGTTCTCCCTGGCGTCGTGCCGATCCGCATCCGGAACCGGATCACCCGTCCGGGAGCCCGGCCCGGTCGCCGTGGCGACGCCGACGGGCGTCCCGGGGCCCTTCACGGCCGAGCAGGCCTCCCGAGGGGAAGGGACCTTCGAGGACGCCTGTTCGCGCTGTCATGAGATCTCGCGCTTCTCGACCGAGACCTTCCTGCGGGCTTGGACGCGCGCTCCGCTCAATCAGCTCTTCGGATTCATCGCCACGAGGATGCCGCAGGGTGCTCCGGGAAGCCTGAGCCGACCGCAATACGCGGACCTGGTGGCCTACATTCTGGCGCGCAATGGCATCCCCGCGGGCGACGTGGAGCTGCCAACGACCACAGCGGCGCTCGCGCAGATCCGGATCGCACCTCCTTGAACGTGACGCTGGGATCCTTGCCTGTTTTCCTTCGGTACGCTCTGATGATGCGCACATTCAGCTCAGGATGGACTCATGCATCGTGTTCGCCAGACCCTCGGTGAGGCGGCCTTCGTCCTCGCTCTCGTGCTCACCGCACTACTGACCGTGACCCCGGCCGACGGGCTGGCCCAACAGGGGCGGGGCGGACGCGGTGGCCGCGACCCGGTGCCACCCGCGCCGCAGGTGCCTCCCGGACCGTACACGCAGGCCCAGGCCGATGCCGGAGCCCAGGTCTACACTCAGAGCTGTCAGCGCTGCCACCAGGTCGACATGGGCGGGACGTCCGAGGCGCCCCCTCTCGCCGGCGTGGCGTTCCGCGCCAAGTGGGCCGCGAGCCCCGTGAGCGATCTGCTCGCTCTCGTGGCCGAGACCATGCCCCCGGCCCGTCCGGGTTCGCTCGACGCGAACGCGTACGCCGCGGTCGTCGCTCACATCCTCGACCGCAACGG
>CAZBCN010000053.1:13746-24375 GCA_964490285.1 uncultured Gemmatimonas sp.
CCGCCGGCCAGGGACTGGCTGCACTGGCGCGGGAACCCGGCATCCTGGGGTTACTCGGCGCTCAATCAGATCAACCGGCAGAACGTCGGACGCCTCCAGCTGGCCTTCGTGTGGCCGATGGAGGAAGGCGAGAGCCAGCAGGGCCCGCTCGTCCGCGACGGTGTCATGTTCCTCGCCAATCCGGGAAACGTGATCCAAGCCCTCGACGCCGCGGACGGCACTCCCCTCTGGGAGTACCGCAGACTAACGGCCACGGGTGAGCCCATGAGCGGCCAGCTCCGCAGCCTCGCCATTTGGGAGGACCTGCTGTACGTGGCCACCGCCGACGCCTCGATGGTCGCGCTCGACGTGCGCACGGGTAGGGTGCGCTGGGAGACCCTCATCGAGCAGGGGTACAGCGACGGCACGGGGCCGCTCGTCGCGCGGGGGAAGGTGATCAATGGAATCACGGGCTGCACCCGTTTCCGGGAGACCGGCTGCTTCATCACCGCCCATGACGCGCGCACCGGTGAGGAGGTCTGGCGGACCCAGACGATCGCACGCCCGGGCGAGCCGCACGGGGACACGTGGGGCGGCGCGCCGTGGGGGCTGCGGGCGGGCGGCGACGTGTGGATGAATGGGGCCTACGATCCACAGCTCGGGCTGGCGTACTTCGGAACGGCACAGGCGAAACCGTGGAATTTCGCGAGCCGCAGGATGAGCGCCGCGGACTCCGCGCTGTACACGAGCTCGACGCTCGCGCTCGATATCGACACGGGCGAGATCCGCTGGCACTTCCAGCACATCCCCGCGGAGTCCTTCGATATGGACGAGGCGTACGAGCGGATTCTCGTCGACGTCGGAGGCCAGCCGGTCGTGTTCAGCGCAGGAAAGACCGGCATCCTGTGGAAGAACGATCGTCGCGACGGGACGTTCCTGGGCCTCAAGGAGATGGTCCATCAGGACCTCATGACGATCGACTACGAGACCGGCGCCGTCCAATACCGGAGGGACCTCACCGAGATGAGGATCGGGGATTGGGCGTCGGTCTGCCCGGGGACGGGCGGCGGAAAGAGCTGGGCGGCGATGGCCTACTCCCCCGAGAACGCCACGCTCGTCGTCCCGATGCACCAGAGCTGCATGGACATGGCCGGACTCGAGACCCCGATCGAGCCGGGCGCGGGGAGCTCGGCCGGAAGCCGCTACTGGCGTGAGATGCCGGGCAGCAATGGCATGTTCGGAAAACTCGCTGCCTATCGCGTCGACACCCTCGAAGAGGTCTGGAGCGTGGAGCAGCGGGAGGGGTTCCTCACAGCCGCGCTGACGACCGCTGGAGGACTCGCGTTCGTCGGTGACTACAACCGCTACTTCCGTGCCTACGACGTCAGCAACGGCAACGAGCTCTGGAGCACGCGCCTGAACGGCCCGGTCATGGGCTTCCCGATCAGCTACGAGGTCGACGGTGTGCAATACGTGGCGGTGGCGACCGGCTGGGGGGGCGGGAGCATCTGGCGAGTACCGAGCTTCCTCACTCCCGACCTGAATACGCCTCCGACCGGCGGCGGAGAGCTGTTCGTGTTCCGCGTGAACAACCCGTGACGGGACGGGGCAAGGGCGGCTGTCCGCCCTTGCCCCGTGCACTCAGCCGATCGACCGGATCCGGACGTTGCGGAAGCGCACCGTGCCGGCCGCGTACTGAAGGGCGAACGGGCCACTGGCGAATAGATTGTTCGTCATGTCGACGGTCTGTGTGCCATTCATGGTCACGACCAGCCGCGTGCCCTCGGCCCTGATCAGGAACGTGTTCCACCGGCCCGCGGCGTTGATCTGAGCGGTCGGTGAGGCGAAGTGCACGACCCCACCGGTTCGGTACGCCTGATCGGGCCGCGTGTCATAGATGTTGACCTCGTAGCAGTTCCTGTCGGCGATCACCGCTGGATTGGCGCACCGGATGAACACGCCACTGTTCGCCGGCTCGTCCGCCCAGACCTCGACACTGAGCTCGAAGTTGTCGTAGGACCGATCCGAGACGAGGAATCCGCTCCCGCTGGTGGCCGACACGGCGCCGTCCCCTAGCTGCCAGTTCGCCGTCCCGAGGACCCTCCATCCGTCCAGGTTGGAACCGTTGAAGAGGGTCGTCCACCCTCCCGCCTGGGCGGTCGCGGAGGCTGGAGGCGCGGCAGCGACCGCGAACGCGACACAGGCGGCAATCGTCAACGAGCGATGCATGTTCGTTTTCTCCACTTTGATGGACCCCGACCCGAAGAAGTGCCCGCCATTATACGGTGGCGGGGCAGCCAGCGCTCACGGGCGGCCATGGCCTTGGGGGGTCTACCTGACGACGGTTACGGTGCCTTCCATACCCGCATGGATCGTGCAGGTATACTGGTAGCGCCCGGTCGCCATGAACGTCTGCGCGTGTGTGCCTTCGCTCTGAGTGGGCGAATCAGGAGGGCGGGGCGTCGGGCCCGACGTGTAGATGATGTTGTGGGCGATCCCCGTGGGATTCCAGGTCCACGTGACCGTGCCGTTCACCCGGACCACCACGTCCCGCGGAACGAAGGCGCTGCCCGCGACCGTCACGGCCGCAGACGTGGGCGCGCTGGTGGCGGTCGCCGTGAACTCGACGGCGGAGAGACCCGCGGCGCTGGCGCTCACCGCCTGCGACGCGGCTGTCGGGCCGAGCGAGTGCGTCGCGGAGGCGGCGCCGTCCGAGCCAGTAACGGACAGTGACGCATCGACCGAGCCGGCGCCCGAAGTGACCTCCCAAGTCACCGACACGCCCGCGACGGGCTGGCCGTTGGCGTCGCGAGCGATGACGCGGTACGGAGCGGGCAACGGATTGTCGAAGTACCAGACCTGCGCGTCTCCGCTGCCCTTCACGAGCTCCGTGGCCGCCCCAACCACGGGCGGCACGATGCCGTCATCGCCGCCGCACCCTATCACGAGCAGTGCGGCGGCGAGAACGGGAGCTCGGCGAACCCAGGCGGACACGAGCCGACCTGCCACGCTAGGGCACGAGTGCGATCTGCCCTCGGATCTCCCCGGAAGCCAAGTCACCGGGGCCCGTGTTCGTGGGCGCCACGCCATCGTTGGTGTGCACGTTGATGTACGCGTTGCCGTTGCGCAGCAGAACCACCAACGAGTCGAACGAAATCCCTGACACGGCGTCGGCGAAGCTCGATGCCAGGACTCCTGTGAAGTTCGTGCCGGACGCGCACGCCGGCGCGGTCCCCCCGCCGCACAGATTCACGCGGACGGATGCGTTGACCCCCGCCAATGCCGGACCATGGATGTGGGCCGCTGATACGTTGCTGATGCCCGCCACGTCGATCTTGTACAGCAGGAGCCTACCCACCACCGCCATCGTGGCCGTCCCCGTCGCGGTGCTCGCGTTGGATGGAACTTCGTTGGCCGCGTTCATGGTGGTCGTGAAGCTCGAGGCTCCTGCGGGCCCCGTCGGACCGGTGGGCCCGGTCGGGCCGGTCGCGCCGGTCGCGCCATCTGCGCCTGCCGGTCCCGTGGGCCCGACATCGCCCTCGCAAGCGACGATGGCTCCCAGGGACACGAGCACGCCAACCGTTCGTACGATGGATCTCTTCATGCATCCTCCCGGTTTCAACGAATGACATGTCAACTACTGACAGGCATGGTTGTACGCCTGGAGAAACCGATTGTCAAACCCGGGGGTCGGCGCGGGCTACCTGCGTGCCGGCCCGTAGAGCACGCGTCCGGGGCGAGCGTCGGTGACGCGACCCGCGTCCAGCACCACCTCGCCGTTCACGATCACCAGCGCGAAACCCTCCGCGTACTGGTGCGGCAGCTCGAAGGTGGCGACGTCACGCACAGCTGCGGGGTCGAAGACCGCGATGTCGGCCGCCAGGCCTGGCCGGATCAGGCCTCGGTCGTGGAGCCCCATCCGCTGGGCCGGGAAGGCGCTCATCTTGCGGATCGCCTCCTCGAGCGTGAGCACGCCCCGCTCACGCACGTACTGGGAGAGTACACGAGCGAAGGTGCCGTAGCTGCGCGGGTGGGGATGGGCACGACCGAAGACGATGACGTCCCCGTCGCTCGCGACCATCGTGGCGGGGTGCCGGAGGACACGCACGAGATCGTCCTCGCTGATCGCGTGGAAGACGCCCCCGCAACCGCCCTGCTCGGTGAGCCAGAACGCGGCCTCCGCCGCGCCGTGCAGGCTCTCCTCCAAGCCGCGCATCTCCATGACGTCACCGAGCGTTTTTCCCGCCAGTGAAGCATCCCAGCCGCAGCTGGAGATCACCACGTTGTCGGGGTTGCCGCCGCCCCGCTCGAGGTCGATGATGCGCGCGCTTTCGTCCCGAATGCGCGCACGTTGCGCGGGATCCGCCAGGCGCTCGCGCGTGCGCTGCAACCCACCCTCGAGCGCCCACGCCGGCAGGAGCGCCGCGTGGATGCTCGTGGCAGACGCCGTGTAGGGGTACGAGTCGATGGTCGCGTCGACTCCGCGCGCGCGTGCCTCGTCGATGAGCCGCAGCGTCTGCACGCTCGCTCCCCAGTAGCCCGGACCGATCACCTTGTGGTGCGTGACCTGCGTCGGGAGGACTCCCTCTTCGCCGATGCGTATGGTCTCCCGCACGCTCTCGACGACGCCGGCCGCCTCGTTGCGCATATGCGACACATGGATCCCGCCGAGCCGACCCACGACCCGCGCCAGCTCGATGACTTCCTCGGTCGGCGTGAACGTGCCGGGCACGTAGAACAGCCCCGTGGACAAGCCGAACGCGCCGTCGCGCATCGCCTGCTCGGCGAGGGCGCGCATGCGCTCGATCTCATCGGGCGTCGCGGAGCGGTTCACCGACCCGATCACGCTGCTTCTGATCGTGCCCTGGCCGACCATGCTCCCCATGTTGACGGTCCGGGGCAGGGCGGCCAGGCTGTCGAGCCAAGGTGCGAGTGGAAGCGCGGAGCTGCCGTCGGGGCCCGCGATCAGCGTCGTTACGCCCTGTCGGATGTAATTGTCCGCGGTGGGAACCTCGAAGATCCCGCCACCGCCGTGGCTGTGGACGTCGACGAAGCCCGGCGCGATGACGAGGCCCCCCACGTCGATCACACGGCGTGCGGTTCCCTCGATGGTCGGGCCGACCGCAGCGATGAGCCCGTCTCGGATCGCCACGTCGGCGCGGTACCAGGGGCTCCCCGTGCCGTCCACGACGCGGCCGTTCCTCAGGACGAGGTCGAAGGCGGGCGCGTCCTGGGCCGCGGCGGGTTGAGGGGCGAGCCCGATCCCTGCGACGGCGATGAACGTGACGGCTCCGAGGGGGGAATGCATTCAGCGCCTCCGGTACATGCGCAGCCGGTAAGGAGCCACGTCCGCGGCATAGATGACCGTGTCGGTCGAATTGGCCGCCACTCCGGACGCGCCCGAGATCCGAGTCCGGTCGGCCAGGTCGATGTCGGGGTCGGGAATGAAATCCGTGACTTCGCCTGTGAGGGCGCTCCCGACGTAGATCCCGCGTCGCACGCCGGGGTTGTTACCGGAGTTCGACTGCGAGTCCGTAGAGTAGAGGACGTTCGTCGCTCGATTGAGGAAGATGCCGCTGGGACGGCCGAAGCTGGTCAGCTGCCGGAGGAACCTTCCGTTCGCGTCGAAGACCTGGATGCGGCTATTCCCGCGATCGGCGACGAACACCTGCCCTTGCGCGTCGATCACGAGGTCGTGGGGGTTGTCGAACTGTCCCGGTCCCGACCCCGACGTTCCCCACTCCATGAGGTAGCGCCCGTCACTCGCGAACTTCACGATCCGGTCGTTGGATGCCTCGCCGTCGGCGACGTAGATCTCGCCGCTGGGCGCGACACCTACCCCACTGGGACGGTCGAAGGTGTCGGTCCCCCGCCCCACGACGCCCGGCGTCCCCAGCGTCAGCAGGTGCTCACCCGTCGGGCTCAGCTTGATCACCACCGAGCCCATCCGTTCGGGGACGAGGCCGGCATCGGTGACCCACATGTTGCCTTCGTGGTCCACGGCGAAGCCGTGCGGTCGTCCGACGAGCCCGGTGCCGTAGCTGCCGATGAACGACCCCGCAGCGTCGAACTCCAGGATCGGCGGATGAACGGCCCACCTCCCGAGACAGTCGGCGGTCAACCCGTCGGAGTGCCCGGGTGCGACGCCCGGATCCCCCAGCACGACCTTGAAGCAGCGGTGGAGGACGTACACGTGATCGTTCGGCCCGACGCGCACCTGGATCATCTCGCCCCACCGACCCCCGTTCAGCTCCGGCGGGGGCTGCGGTGCATCGACCTGACCGTAGCGATTGGATTGTGCCGTGGCCGAACCCGCGATCGCTCCCGTGGCCGCCCACACGAGGAGCGCGGAGGTTGCCCGAGTCCAGCGCGGGCAGGCTGCGCGTCGACGCGCCATCATCCGCCGCTCCTCTGGATCCAGCGCTGCACGCGTCTGCCTCTGGTCTCGCCGACGTAGATGTTCCCCCGTGCGTCCACCGCCATGCTGTGCCCCGACATGATCTGGCCGCCGTTGCGACCGTACGAGCTCAGGCTTCCCACGGTCTCGAGGTCGTCACGCCTCAGGATCCAGATCTTGTTGTTCGACCCGTCGTTCACGTAGATCCACCGTTGGTCGGGGGACACCACCACACCGTACGCGGTCCCGAGGTCCCGGGTCTCCGGCGCGACGAAGCCCTCCTGGACGAACTCGCCGTTCCTGCGGAATACCTGGATGCGGTTGCCGCTCCGGTCCGCGACATAGATCAGTCCGTCACGGGCGAGGTCGATTCCGTGCACCGGACCCCGGAACTGCTGCGACGGCACGGCCGGGTCGTACGCGCCGAGGTCCACGGCGTCGTCGGGCGTGTTTCCGTACGCGCCCCAGTGGCGCCGGTACGCGCCCGTCTCCGCGTCGAACACGATCACGCGCTTGTTGTCGTAGCCGTCGGAGACATAGAGCTCGTTCGTTTCGGGATCCACGGTCAATCCGGCCGGCCGACCCAGCGTCGTGGTGTCGTTGCTCCCGTTGTTCACGCCCTTCCGGCCGATCGTGAGCAGGTGCCGGCCGTCTCGGGTGAACTTGTAGATGACGTGCGCCTCGTCGAGCGTGACCCAGACGAAGTCGTTGTGATCCACGTAGACCGTGTGCTCCCGCCGGTCCGCACCCCACACGCCCCCTGCGCCTGCGGCGCCCTGCCACAAGTCCTCCCCGCGGCCGCCGATCGCGAACCCTTGGCCGGCCGGAGTGCCCGCCGGCGCATGGAACGCTTCGAGCTCCGGCCACGCCTGCACCACGTTGCCCTCTTCGTCGAACTCGATGATCGGGGGAGCCGGCCGGCAGCACTGCGCTTCGCCCGTCACGGCCGCGAGCTCCCGACCGAACACGGTCCAGGGTCGCTGGATGACCCAGACGTGGCCCCGAGCATCCACGTCCACGCCCCCGACCTCGCCGAGGATCCACTCGTTCGGAAGCGGAAGCTTCGGCCAGGTGGGGTCGAACTCGAAGCGCGGCGCCTCGCTTCCGATCGCCGCCGCCCCTGCGTCGTACCCTTCTGCCTGCGGATCGCGGGCGCACGCCTCTGCGGATAAGAGCAGCGCCACGAGGGCAACCGCGCCGACCTTCGGGGCAACGCTCATCTGGGACCCCCCGGAGTGTTCCCTGCGGACAGGCATAATGGGGACGGGACGTCGCTGGCGCGATCGGTCGCCGCCTCGTAACTCTCCTCGAGCAGGGGCCAGGGCGGCTCGTGAGCGCGGAGGCGACATGACGCAACCGAAGACACAGGGCGGTGCAGCCCGGTCGACGCGGGCTTCGCTCCGGCCGTCGGGCGGCTCGTTCTCGCCCGCGGGCGGTGCGGCCCTGGGTCTCGCGCTCCTCGCGGCTTCCTCGTGCGGGGGCGCGTCGTCGCCCGAAGGACAAGGGGCGGAGTCGATCACGGTGTTCGAGGGGGCCCGCCTCATCGTGGGGGACGGAAGCGCGCCGGTCGAGAACTCCGCGTTCGCGGTCCAGGGCAGCCGGATCGTCGGCGTCGGTCGAGCGGGCGAGCTGGAGGTGCCCGCCGGCGCGGCGCACGTGGATCTCGGCGGCAAGACCGTCATGCCCGCGATCGTCGACCCCCACAGCCACGTCGGATACTACGACGAGGTCACGGACACGGAGGTCCAAGACGACTTCGCGCTTGAGCGCGTCCTGGACCATCTGGATCGATTCGCCTACACGGGTCACGCGCTCACGTACAGCCTCGGCAGCGACATGCCGACGTTCATCGACGCCCGTTACGCCGACGACCCGGCGAGCTTCGTCGATCTGCGCGAGGCTTCGGAGCGAGACGACTTCACCGGCTCTCGGTACTTCACCGTCGGCAGGGGACTGGCCTGGCCCGGCACGGGGAATCCCCGCAGCACGAGCTTCTATCCCGCGGTGAGTCCGTGGATCGCCGAGGCGGCCATTCGCGAGCTGGCGGCTCAGCGTGTGACGCTCGTGAAGCTCTGGATCGAGGACCGCTGGGGCTTCGACGACCCGAGGAGCGAAGATCCGGCGTATATGCCGCCGGAAGTCTACCGCGCTGCCATCCTCGAGGCACATCGACTGGGTCTACGCACCATCGCGCACGTGAAGACGGTCCACGATTGGAAAGGCGTGATTCGCGAGGGCGTCGACGCGATCACACACACGGTCGAGGACCTGCCCGTAGACGACGAGCTGCTCGCCATGATCCGGGAGCGCCCGGGCTTCGTGAACGTCCCCGCGCTGACGTCCCAGCTGGACGGCGGCAGCGCCCCGCGCGCTCCGCGCGAGCGACCGGCGTGGCTCGACGATCCGCTGCTCCGTTCGCTCAAGTGCCGTTCCTTCCTGGAGGAGTGGGGGCGCTCGTTCGAGCGACAGGACCCTGCGCCCGCGGATGGAGGCCTCTGGGCGCAGAACACCGTGCGAGTGCGGGCGGCCGGTGCGACGATCCTGGCTGGAAGTCACGACGCGGGTGGTCGGCGCGCGATCGGGTGGGGCAGCCACATGGAGATGGAGGCGCTCGTGAACTGGGTGGGAATGACGCCCGCCGAAGCGATCGAGTCGGCGACGAGCGCCACGGCCGAGTTCATCGGCGTCGACGATCGGCTGGGCACGATCACCGCCGGCAAGAGCGCGGACTTCATCGTCCTCGATGCCAATCCGCTCGACGACATCCGCAACACGCGGCGGATCTCTCAGGTCTACCTTCACGGTCGTCAGGTCGACCGGGCCGCGATGGCCGCGCGCTGGGCCGCCGCCTGCGAGGCGGTGGGGCGGTAAAGCTCAGGGGGTCAACGGCACCCTCGCCAGCATCGCGACGATCAGCATCGCCCACTGGGGGCCGCGGTAGGAATCCGCGGTATCCTCGTACCACTCGTCGGGAGCGTGGTTGGCTCCGCCGCGCCCCCCACCGTCGATCGTGATGGCGGGAATCCCCAAGCTGATCGGGATGTTCGCGTCGGTGCTCGAGGCATCCGTGTCGCTGTCGAGGCCGAGCGCGCGCGCCGCGGCGAGGGCAGTCTGGACGATGGGCGCGCTCTGCGGCTGTGCTCCCGCAGGCCGGATGCCGATCGTGTCGATCCGGACGGATAACCCGACGGTCGAGCGAGGCCAGCGCGCCCTCTCGACCTCGACCGCGCGAGCGATGGCCTCGCGAACCTCGGCGTCCAAGGCAGCCAGCGCCGCAGGCTCCTCGGACCGCATGTCGATCTCCATGGCCACCTCGGAGGGGATGGCGTTGACCGACGTCCCACCGGAAAGCACGCTCACGCTGAACGTCGTCTTGGGCTCCGTCGGAACTCGGATATCCGCGATGGCGGCTACGGCGCGCCCCAACGCGTGCGCCGGATTGGGGATTCCGAACGCCCCGTAGCTGTGGCCGCCGGGCCCCTCGAAGTGGACCTTGTAGCGGTTGCTTCCCACCGCCCCGCGGACGACGCCGTAGCCCGTACCGTCCACCGAGATGAAGTAGTCCACCTGCCCGGCCAGCTCCTCCTCGAACAGGTGGCGGACCCCGCGCAGGTTTCCGGCGCCTTCTTCTCCGACCGTCCCGACGAAGAGGATGGTGCCCTCCGTCGGAATGCGGAGCGCCTGGAAGGCCCGTGCAACCGTGAGGACCACCGCGAGCCCGCGCCCGTCGTCCGCGATTCCGGGCGCGGACAAGCGGTTGCCCTCCCTGCGCACACGGACGTCGGTCCCCGCAGGAAACACGGTATCCAGGTGCCCCGAAATGACGATCACGGGTCCGCCCGCGACCCCCGGACGCTCGGCGAGGACGTTGCCCTCCGCGTCGATCCGTACGTTCTGATACCCGAGCGCAACCAGCCTCGCCCGGAACTCTTCTGCGCGCGTCTCCTCCATGAAGGGAGGAGCCTCGATCTCCGTGAGCTCGATCTGCTGCGAGAGGGTCCATCCCTGCCATGCCTGGATGGAATCGAGCGCCGCCCGCACGAGCGGATGAGACGTAGGCGGCGAGGGCTGCTGCGCCGCCACCGGAACGGCGAAGGGGAAGAGGATGGCCGCCGACAGCACGCCGGCGCAGATCAGCCCGTCCCAACCGCGCTCGCGGCCGCTCACTCCGGGTGCGCCTCCACCTCTTCGAAGGTGCAGCGATCGCCGTCACCGTGGAACACGAGGCTGCGACCATCGCTCGCCCACGACGG
>CAZBCN010000054.1:0-10821 GCA_964490285.1 uncultured Gemmatimonas sp.
CGCCGTGCCTGGATCACCACGACCTCGGGGGTCGTCGCCGCCGGCCTGATCAAGACGCAGGCCGACGCGCTGCGCCTGGACGCCCAGACTCCTCCGCTCCAGTCGCCCGACCCCACGAAGGTGCCCGGCCGCTTCACGTCCCAGGTGGGGCGCCGCGCGGCCGGTGAAGAGCCGCGCCGCCTCGCGCGCACGCAGGCGCTCTCGAGCTCTTCGCAGTCACCGCTGCAGGACCTCATGGGCATCATCACGCCTGCGGACCTCCATTTCGAGCGCCATCATGCGGGCATCCCCGAGATCCTCAAAGCCAACCACGAGCTGCTGATCCATGGGATGGTCGAGCGGCCCATGGTCCTGCGCATGGCGGACGTCGAGCGCTACCCGCGGGTATCCCGCTTGTACTTCATCGAGTGCTCGGGGAACGGCGGCTCGGCGTACTCACGGGATGCCCTGCCCACGGAGATCACCGTTCAGGCACTCGACGGCTTGCTGAGCACGAGCGAGTGGACCGGGGTGCCGCTCGCGACGATCCTGCGTGAGGTCGGTGTCCGCCGGGGCGCGAGTTGGCTCCTCGCCGAGGGCGGGGACGCGGCGATGATGTCCCGCAGCATCCCGCTCGAGAAGGCGATGGACGACGCCCTGCTCGCCTACGGACAGAACGGCGAGGCGATCCGACCCGAGCAGGGCTACCCGTTGCGCCTCATGCTGCCGGGGTGGGAAGGAAACGCGCAGGTGAAGTGGCTGCGTCGCATCGAGGTGACCGACCGGCCGACCATGACGCGCGAGGAGACGTCGAAATACACCGACCCGCTCCAAGACGGCACGGCGCGCCAGTTCAGCTTCGTCATGGATGCCAAGTCGACGATCACGTTCCCGACGTACCCGTACGTGCTGCCGGACCGCGGTTGGTGGGAGATCACCGGGCTCGCCTGGTCCGGGCGGGGCCGCATCACCCGGGTCGAGGTCAGCACCGATGGGGGTGCACGTTGGGCCGACGCCGTGCTGCAGGGTCCGGTGCTGCCGAAGTGCACGGTCCGCTTCCGCCACCTGTGGGAGTGGGACGGCCGCGAGGCCATCGTTCTGAGCCGCGCCACCGACGAAACCGGATATGTGCAGCCGACGGTGCAGCAGCTCTGGGAGGCTCGAGGGGACCGGACGCGCTATCACTTCAACCATCAGCGCGCCTGGAAGATCGCGCCGGACGGAGCCGTGACCTTCGGCTTGGGAGACCTGGTGTGAGGGGCAGCAGCCTCTTGGTCGCGCTGCTCGGGCTCGCAGGTTGCGGCGGCGACGTGCCCCCGTCGGGCGCGGACGGCGCGGCCCTGTTCGAGATCGCAGACGCGCTGCCGCCGCAGGCCCCAGCGCGGTTCGGGTTCGGCTCGGATGCGAGCGAAGCCAGGATCGCGCTCTGGGACGTCGACGTGAAGCCCGACGGCGAAGGTCTCCCGGCCGGCCGCGGCACCGTCGCCGAAGGTGAGATCGTGTTCAGGACCTATTGCATCGCGTGTCACGGACCCACGGGCACCGAGGGTCCGAACGACCCGCTCGTCGGAACGGAGCCATGGGCCGAGTGGCCCGGCAGCTCGACGGTGGGCGGGTACTGGCCCTACGCCACGACGCTCTACGACTACATCGTGCGCGCGATGCCTCAGCTCACGCCGGGCATCCTGACAGCCGACCAGACCTACGCGGTGATCGCGTATATCCTGAACCGCAACGGGATCGTGCCGGCGGACGCCGTCATGAATGCGGAGACGCTACCGGCGGTGCGCATGCCGGCGCGCGACCGCTTCGTCACGGACGACCGACAGGGTGGCGTGACCGTCCGTTAGGGAGCGCGTCTAGGTTACGCGTCTAGGGTGCGCCGCTGGGGATCAGCGAGGCGAGGTCGGTCGCGAGTTGCTGGGCCATGTATCCGGTGAGGGCGCTCGTGGCCGCGCTCTGGTTCAACGACGTGAGCTCGATCGAGTAGACGGGTTCGCTCGTCCCGGTCTCCGTCGCTCGAATCGCGGTCAGCGCGATGGGCTCGCCCGCCAGCAGCTTCGACAGGCGCGCGGGGCCGAGATCCAGGACTCCCTCGATCGGTGTGCCGGTTCCAGCATCGGTAGCCCATAGAATATCCGCTTCCTCCGGCGGCCCGAAGTGGAGCACATACCGCGACTCTCCTCCCAATGCTTCGGGCAGCGTCCCTTGGATCACCAGCGAAGGAGTGAAGACGACATCGGCATGAGCGCCCCCGAAACCGAGGGAGTCAGTCAGCGCGGCGGTGCGTGTGGCTTCGGCGACCGTGAGGTCCGCGCGCCTGCGGAGCCTGGGGCCGAACGCCACCGTCACCACGATGTTGGCCGTACGCGTGAGACCCACGGTTCGAGCCCCGGCGAGTTGCCCCGTCTGAGTGACCTGAATCGGGCCCGGAGCGCTCCACGCTCGTAGCTCCTGCATGCCCCACAGGTCCTCCGCAGACTCGACGAACCGGTACTCGGCGGATCCACGTGCGGTGTCGTTCGCCGCCTCGCACACCGGGCTCTGCGTCGTCCGACACGCCTCGAGAACCGCGGGGCGGAGGAAGACCGCGCCAGCACACCGGCCGGCTTCCGCCGTCAGCGTACCCGTCGCGGCGAGAATTGCGTCGGCCTCCGCCTGCAGACTCTCGAGCACCTCTTGCACGGCGGTCCGGATGCTGTCCTTGGCAGCGGCCCGCTGCTCGAGCAATGCTGGGCTCTGCTGGGCTACATACCGCTCGGCCATCTCGCCGTCGGCAACGAACCAGGCACGGACTTCCGCTTCGAGGGGATCCGTGGTGCGCAGTGAGTCCATGACATCGCGCTCCTCGAGCGCGATGGCCTGGGTGATCGCCAGGAGCCTCTGGGAGCGTTCGGCCAGGGGGGCGAGCTGTGCGTCCACCACCTGCACGCGCGCAAGCACGCCCACGCAGTCACGCGAGCGTGCGAGCTCGACGGCTGCGAGGTTGGCCGGTGTCTGTGCGGACGCCCCGTGGGCGAAGGTGCCCGCGGCGAGCACCCAAGCGAGGCGTCGCACGATGCGCGTCAAGATGTGCGCGTGCCCGTGAAGGAGCCTGATCCCAGCGCACCGTATTCGCAGGTACCTTCCATGGTGTTGCCCTCGACGATTCCATCGAACCGGATGGCTCCAGCTTCGGCCGACTCGAACCCGAAGCGGACCCGGCTGCCCTCGATGGTGCCGGTGACGGTCTGCTCGCCGAGCACCCCACCGTACGTGCCCGTGATGACGTTCCCGTCGACCTGAAACTCGAAGGTGGCGCGCCCATTGCCGGCATCGAGCGTCACGTCGAGCGCCCAGCGCCCGGCCACGGTCTGGGCGGCCCCTTGGCTGGGGGCGCTCAGCGTGAGGGCCAGAACGGCGATGGCGAAAAGCGTGCGTCGCAGCATCTCTACTCCTCCTTCCACATGGGGAATGAATGAATGGCGAGCGGCCACCGTGGGGGGCAAGTCCGAGTCCGCTGCAACCTTTCTCGTGCTGATCTCGTCAGAAGGGGTGAGCGATGCGACGAAGCGGTGGGGGTAGGGTTGGGACGCTGGGACCGCTTCCGACGGCTCAGCCCCGGGTGGCCACGGCTGCCCGGGGCGTCTTCGTTCCGGTCAGTGGGGCAGGTGGGGTCGCAGGAGCCCATAGACCCAGGCGCCCGAGACGGCGGCGAGGAGCGCTACCAGCATGACGGCGAGTCCGCTGCCCACGAGCGCGTAGATCGGGCCCGGACAGGCGCCGAGCAGGCCCCAGCCGAGGCCGAACACCGTGCCTCCGGCGGCGTGCCGGATGCCGGGTCGGGCCTCCGCCGCGTCGGGGTATTGGATCGGCTCGCCTCGCACCGTGCGCGCACCCGCTCTCCTGAGCGCAGCCACGCCGAGTACGCCGACGCCCACCGCTCCGCCGATCACGCCGTACATGTGCATCGCCTGGAAGCGGAACATCTCCTGGATGCGGAACCAGGAGGCGACTTCGGACTTGATGAAGATGATGCCCAACACGATGCCGAGGACGAAGTACACGGCAAGCGACTCCGCTGGGCCTGCCGCTTCGGTCGCGCCCTCGGGGGTCGAGCTCGCCTGGGACATCAGAAGAGTAGGGGCAGCAGGAAATGCGTCGCCACCAGTCCGCCGGCGAAGAATCCGAGAACGGCGACGAGCGAGGAGAGCTGGAGCGTCGCGAGTCCGGAGATGGCATGGCCCGACGTGCAGCCGTTCGCCCAACGCGTGCCGAACCCGACGAGAAAGCCTCCCACCACGATCAGGACGAAGCCTGCCGGGGTCAGCAGCGCCTCGAACGAGAACAGATCGGAGGGAAGCATGCCGCTGAAGTCCGTGACCCCGAGGCGTGCGAGGTCGGCGATCGTGGCGTCGGAGATCCGGACCGCGTCGTCGGGGCGCGAGAGAATGCGTCCGCCGACGAGCCCCCCCACGACCACGCCAGCGACCATCACGAGGTTCCACGCCCCGTCCTTCCGCCAGTCGTACCTGAAGTACTCGATCTTGCGTGGGATGGTGGCCGCGCACAGGTGTTGGAGGCTCTGCGACACGCCCCACTTCCTGCCGCCGTACCAATAGACGAACGGCACCACGAGTCCGATCAGGGGACCGGCGACGTACCAGGGCCAAGGCTGGCGTAGGATTTCGAGCATCGGGCAGACGATAGCCAGACTGGGCCGCGGAGGGGACCCCTTGGGGAATCGACGCCGAGTCCCGAAGTTCCCGACACCTCGTAGGCGGGCGAAACCATGGCCAAATCGAAGAAGCGCCTCATCGTCGTGGGCGACCGAGTCCTGATCCAGCCCGAGGAGGGCGAGGACCGCACGAAGATCGGTCTATACCTTCCGGCGAGCGCGGTGGACAACCAGGCCGTCCAGAGCGGTAGGGTCGTGGCGACAGGCCCCGGGAACGCGGTGTCGGCGCCGACGGAGCTCGACCAGGAGCCGTGGAAGATCGGCGGGAGCGAGGCCAAGTACGTGCCTCTACAGGCGCGCATCGGCGACCATGCGATCTTCTTCCGGCGCGCGGCGGTGGAGATCACGTTCGAGGGCGAGAAGTACCTGGTCGTGCCCCAGGCGGCGATCCTGACGCTCGTGCGCGAGCACGACGACGAGGAGCTCGGCCTTCCCTACTGAGCGACCCGCTGCCGCGGCGAGGCGGTCCCGCCGAGCCCGCACGCCGGTCGATCTCAGTCGTTACCAGGGGATCGTCCCGGAATGGGATCGGTTTCTCGAAGCCGTCTCCTGCCCGGAGCCGACGGTGTTCCGCGTGCGCAACGGCCGGCTGGCCGAGACGGAGCTCATGGCCCGCCTGACCGGCGCGGACTTTCGAGTCCGCGCGCTCGAAGGGATGCCTTCCTTTTTCGTCGTCGAGCAGTGTCCGTATCCCCTCTCGCTGACCCTCGAGCATTGGGCGGGGCACTTCTACGTGCAGCAGGCGTCGACCGGGTTGGCTGCACCCATGCTCGGTGCCCAGCCCGGCGACCGTGTTCTCGATCTCTGTGCGTCGCCCGGTGGCAAGCTCACTCACTTGGCCGACCTGATGGCTGACTCGGGGTGCCTGGTAGCTTGCGACGTCGATGAGCGGCGTATGCGCGGCCTGTTGGGGAACCTATACAGGCTGTGTGTCACCAACGTCCTCGTGGTGGCAGGCGACGGGCGCAACCTTCCGGAGGACGCCCTGTTCGACCGGGTGCTCGTCGATGCGCCGTGCTCGGGGGAGGGGACACTCCGACGTCGGTCCGGCGACGTGCCGGATCAATCCAAGAAGTTCAAGGCGTACGTGACGCGGGCGCAGCGAGCGCTCCTCGAGAAGGCAGTGCGTCTCACGCGTCCCGGGGGAACCGTGCTATACGTCACGTGCACGTTCGCGCCCGAGGAGAACGAGGCCGTCGTGAGCGCGCTCCTCCAGAGCGCTCCGGTCGAGCTCGAGCCGCTCCGATTGGCAGTGCCGCATGCGCCCGGCCTCACGTCGTTCGACGGAGCGCTCTACGATCCCCGCATGGAAGGCGCTGCGCGCATCTACCCTCACCACCTCGACTCGGGCGGCCTGTTCATGGCCAAGCTGCGGCGGTTGGAGGGCGACATGCCCCCCGGGGACCGCGATCGGGGTTGGTCACCCATGTCGCGCGCGTTCCCCGGTGACGGGCGAACGGAGGACGAGGCGGAGCAGATCATCTCGGAGGCAGTCACCGCCGTGATCGCTCGTCACGGGCTCGCTCCCGAGACCTTCGACGGCTTCGGGTGGACGCTGCGTGCCGACACACTCTGGTTGCACTCGTGCGGTGAGTGGCCGCTGCCGGCATGGGAGCCCGGTCGTTGGCGCGGGATCTCGGTGGGACTCCGTGCCATCGAGCTCGACACGAGCGGACGACCGCGCGCGACCAACGACCTCCTGCGCTTCGTTTCGGACGCGGTGCGCGCGGCGGTCGTGGACGTGCCGGAGGAGGGGATGCTGAGGCTTCTCGCCGGAACTCCGGAGCCGGCCGACGCGACGACGCCCCTCGGGCCCGTCGCGTTACGGGTCGCCGGCGAGGTGGTCGGGCGGGGTGGGTGCAAGCTGGCCGGCCTGTTCAGCGAGGTCCCGAAGTCGCGGGCGGTCGAGCTGGCCCGCGCGCTCACGCACAGCGAGACCGTCTAGCCGCGTCCGCTTCCGCGCTCGAGGTGCGCCACGAATCGGGCATCGGCGGGTGCGAGCGCGAGGCCTGCGAGCTCGGCGGCTGCGAACCATCCGACTTCGGTGTGCTCCCTTGCGATCGGGGTGCCCTCCGCCGAGGCGTCGAAGAACTCGATGACGAACGGTGACCCTTCGTCGCGCACGGAGAGCAGGAGGTCGCCCAGCGACACGACCTCGATGCCGAGCTCCTCCGCGAGCTCTCTGCGCGCGGCCTCGAAGCGCGACTCACCCTCGAGCACCTTGCCGCCCGGAAACTCCCACAGGCCCCCGTGCCGCTTGTGGGCGGGTCGGCGGCCAAGCAGGTAACGGCCGCCATGCCGGATCACGGCCGCCACGACCGGGACCGGGGCGCTCGCGTCCACGGCCCTCAGGTGAGGCCGATGGCCATGGCAACTGCGATCGCGACCGCGCCGAGCGCCATGAGCAACAGATAGAGCGGGACGGCGAACCGGAGCCACTCGTCGTAGCGCACGCCCGCCGCGGCGATCACGGCCATGAGGGCCCCGTCCGTCGGCGTCAGGAGGCTGCACAGGCCCGCACCGTACTGGTACGCCAGCACCGTGACCTGCCGGGAGATGTCGAGCAGGTCGGAGAGCGGGACCAGGAGCGGCATGGTCAGGACGGCCTGTCCGCTCACCGACGGCACCGGCACGTGGATCGCTGCCTGCGCGGCGAGCATGCCGAACGCCGACACGAGCGTCGGCAATCCCTCGATCGGCAGGAAGATCCCGTGCACGATGGTGTCGATGATGCGGCCCTGGTCGAGGACCGTGTAGATCGCCCGCGCGAAACCGATGAGGAGGCCCGCGTATGCCATGTCGCGGAACCCCCGCACGTACGCGGAAGCCGTGCCACCGAACCCCATGCCCGATACGAGGCCGACCGCGACGCCCATGATGAAGAAGGCCGCGGAGAGTCGGTTGAAGTCCCAGCCCGCGCTCAGGAGTCCCCAGACGACGACCGCGAACGTGGCGCCGACCATGGCGAGCACCAACTGGTCCCGCGGTGTGAGCGCTCGATTCTCGTCGCCCTCGGCCGCCGCCTGGGGCGGCACACGCGTCCGCGCCGCGTAGCGCATCGTCATGCCGATCCAGAGGGCGAGCGCGATCAGAAGAAAGAGCGAACGAAAGGCCCACCCGGAGACGGGTTGGAGTCCGGCTACACCCTGCGCGATCAATACCTGGAAAGGGTTCACCGGGCTGAACGCCGACGCGACGGTGGCCGCGCCGACGCTCATGGCGACCGCGACGAGCGGGGTGAAGCCGACGCGAGCCGAGAGGACGAGCAGCACGGGCACGAGCGCCACGATCTCCTCGGCCATGTTCTCCGTCGCGCCGCCGAGAGCGAAGAAGAGCGACACGATCGGGATCACGAGCAGGTCGCGACCGCGGAGCCTGCGTGCGAGTGAGCCGACCGCACGCCCGAGCGTCCCGCTGGCGTCCACGACCGTGAACGCTCCCCCGATCAAGAACACGAGGAAGATGACGTCGGCCGCGTCGGCCATGCCGAGAGGGAGAGCGACCACCGCATCGAACGGGCCGACGGGGCTCGCCTCCACGGCGTGGTACGAGCCGGCGACGACGACCATGCGGCCGGTAGCGGGATCCTCGCGTCTGTCGAACTCGCCCGCGGGGAGCACCCAGCTCGCGGCTGCGGCGAGAAGGATGCACGCGCTCAGCAGTACGAGCGGGTCTGGCACCCTCGAACTCTTGGAACCGGTCATCGACGGTCGGTCCGTGACAGGGGGATGGCCGCATCGAGCATCCGCAAACCGAGCAGGATGGTACGCACCGCCGCCACGTACTCCCCAGGGTCGACGCGCTCGAAGTCGTCCGTCGGGCGATGGTAGTCCGGATGGTCTTCGACGCCGAAGTAGACGAAGGGAATCCCGAGCTCGTGGAACGACCCGTGGTCGGACTGGTGAGTCCAGTCGTCGCCCTCGGGGGCACCCGGACGGTCGTGGCCGAGTCGAAGCGTGAGCGGAGCCGCTTCGACCAGCCGTTCGAGGACTGGCCGAAGCGCGGGCGTATGATAGGCGCCGCCCG
This sequence comes from uncultured Gemmatimonas sp., assembly GCA_964490285.1. Lineage (GTDB taxonomy): Bacteria > Gemmatimonadota > Gemmatimonadetes > Longimicrobiales > Gaopeijiaceae > UBA2982. Next base: position 8,723 of record CAZBCN010000054.1, read on the forward strand.
CCCAGAGGACTCCATCGGTGCGTGAGACCATGTCGAGGTTCACGTTCAGCGCGATGCGCTCGAGGGGAACCGGTGGCGTCGCCAGGAACGCGTCGGCACCGCGCGACCCCTGCTCCTCGGCGTCGAGGAGCGCGAGCACCAGTGTGTGATCCATCGGCTGGGCGGAGACTTGCCGAGCGATCTCGAGCAGGGCGGCCGCGCCCGAGGCGTTGTCGTCCGCGCCGTTGTAGACCTGGCCTTCACGTATGCCGAGGTGGTCGTAGTGGGCCGTGAGCACGATGACCGCATCGCCGGGTCCGACTCCGGGCACCGTGGCGACGAGGTTCACGCCTCGCCCGCCCCCCCAGTCGAAGGGCCGAGCCCAGACGTCACTGGCTGGACGCGCTCCGCTCGCGGCGAGCGCACGCTCCAGGAAGACCCTCGCCTTGAGACTCCCTGGCGTCCCGGGGCGACGCCCCTCCATCGAGTCGTGCGCGAGGACCGAGAGGTCGGTCACGAGCCGCGCCGAGTCGAGCAGGGGGAGCGGTTGGGCCGCCAGGCCACCGGGGCCGGCGATGAGCCACGCCGTCGCGAAGCCGCTCATGGCCAGGGAGAGTGTCGAATGCATGGGCTCCCAGCTTGGTGGGGGTGGGCGCGTGGGCGCCAGGAGCGTGAGCGCGATTGACACCGCGCAGGGCTGGGACCCACTCTAAGGTATCAGGTAGCGCTACGCGCACCGGCCCCCCCCAAGGCCTCGAGATTGTCATGTCCGATGCGAGGGGACGGGAACGTTCACCGATGATGCGCTACGCCGTATACGGCGCGGCGTTCGGGGCGGTCTTTCCACTGGTGGCGACGTTGCTCGCCGCCGGGCTCGGGGACGGCGGGCTCTCTCTCGGCGCCCTGCTCGAGGCTCAGCGGTCCGAGCCGCTGCTTTGGATCATCGACTTCGCGCCGCTCGTCTTGGGCCTGTTCGCCTGGAGACTGGGGCAGACGCAGCGCGAACTCGAGCATTTGCAGCACGCAGATCTCGAGAGGCGTCTGGGCGCCCAGATCGACCGCTTCTTCACGCTCTCCCCCGACCCACTCGCGATCATGGATCTGAGGTCGCTGACTTTCGGGAGGATCAACCCGGCCTTTACGCGGGTGCTCGGCTACACGATCGACGACCTGAAGGGACGGAGCGCCCTCGAGCTCATCGTGGAGAGCGACAGGGACGACGCGTCGCGACGGGCGGAGCGGGTCCAAGCCGGGGAATTCGTGGAACGATACGAGGTCCGCTTCCGGCACCGCTCGGGGGGACACCGCTGGATCCAGTGGAACGCGATGCCGGTGGCGGAGGAGGGAGTCCTTTACGTGGTCGGGCGGGACGTCACGGAGTCTCGGGAGTCGCATGACTTGCTGGTGGCGGCGAAGGAGGCCGCGGAGGAAGCGAGTCGAGCCAAGAGCGACTTCCTCGCCAACATGAGCCACGAGGTGCGGACTCCCATGAACGGGATCCTGGGCATGACCGGCCTCGCGCTCGACACCGATCTCACGACCGAGCAGCGCGAGTTCCTGGAGGCCGTCGACGAGTCGGCTCGCTCGCTCCTCGAGATCCTGACGGACATCCTCGACTTCTCCAAGATCCAGACGGGACGCCTCGCGCTCGTGACGTCCACGTTCGACCTCGAGGAGTGCCTGTCCGACACGTTGAAGACACTCGCCGTGCGTGCGGGCGAGCGAGGGGTCGACGTCCTTTACGGGCAGGCGCGTGATGTTCCGTCGCGTCTGACGGGCGACGAGGGCCGCTTGCGGCAGGTCCTGGTCAACCTGGTCGGGAATGCCGTGAAGTTCACCGAACGTGGCGAGATCGTGGTCAACGTGTCCGTGAAGGAGCGCGTCGACGACGCGGTGACGCTGGCATTCTTCGTGCGCGACACGGGGATCGGCATTCCCGAGCATGCCAAGGCCCGCGTCTTCGCGGCATTCGCGCAAGCGGACACGTCTGCGACTCGGCAGTTCGGTGGTACGGGGCTCGGTCTCACCATTTCGTCGGAGCTCGTCGGGATGATGGGCGGTCGCCTCGACGTCGAGAGCACGGTGGGGCAGGGGAGCACGTTCCAGTTCACCGTGGGGAT
>CAZBCN010000054.1:10831-24306 GCA_964490285.1 uncultured Gemmatimonas sp.
GGTAGTCAGCGGCACCCGGGCCAGGCGCTCGAAGACCCGGGCCCGAGTCGAGCGACCCTGGAGGGCCTCACGGCGCTGATCGTCGACGACCAGGCGACCGAGCGTCGTATTCTCAGCGAATATCTGAGGTGGTGGGGCGCCCGGCCCGTTGCGGTGGAGTCGGTCGAGGCGGGCCTCGAGGAGTTGCTCAGGGCACGAGCCGCCGGCCGTCCCTTCGACGTCGTGATCGCGGACGATGCCCTGAGGGCGGGGGATGGGCGGGGAATGGCCGAGCAGCTCTCCGCACCAGAGTTCGGAAAGCCCGACCTCGTTCACCTCACGTCCAGGCGGGCGAAGGAACGGAGCCCATGGGGCGGGCGGGCATCGGCTGGCTCGAGAGACGGCTACTTGGCCCGGCCCGTGTTTCCGACCGAGCTGCGGGAGGCGCTCGTACGACGAGTGCGCGTCCTCTCCTTCGAAGCGGCCGCGGGGAGAGCGCCGCTGGTCGTGGATCGAAGAACGCCGGGGAAGATCCGCATCCTGTTGGCCGAGGACAACAAGGTCAACCAGATGCTGGCCGTCGCTTTGCTGAAGAAGAGAGGGTACGACGTCACGGTTGCGGACAACGGGCGCGAGGCGGTCGACCTCGTGAAGCGGTCGGCGTTCGACGCGGTGCTCATGGACGTGCAGATGCCCGAGGTCGATGGCTTCGAGGCCACGGCGATGATCCGTGCCATGGAGAAAGAGACCTCCAAGAGGCTCCCGATCATCGCGGTGACCGCGCACGCGATGGAGGGTGACCGCCAGCGTTGCCTGGATGCCGGCATGGATGACTACGTCAGCAAGCCGATGGATCCGGAGAAGTTGGAGGCGGCCATCGTGCGATGGACGGGGCAACTACCCGACTTCGAACCTGCACGCGCCCTGGACCTGGCCGAGGGTAACGCGGACGTGCTGGCATCCGTCGTCCGACTCTTCCTCGAGAAGACGCCAGAGCGGATGGAGGCGATCCGTCACGCTCTGGATGCGCGCGATGGCGCGAGCCTCGAGCGCACCGCCCACCAGATCGAGGACTCCGCGGTCAGCCTCGCGATGCCTCGCTTGAGGGATGTCGCGCACCGGATCGCCGAGCTCGGGAAGCGGGGGGATCTCGTCCGGGCGGCACAACTCGTCATCGACCTCGACGAAGCAGTGGGCAACGTCACGTCGGCGGTCCGAGGTGTGATCAGCGCCGCGTAGCCTGTCGACTACGATCGGCCGCGCGGGTCAGTCGCCCGCGGGTGCCCTCTTCGCGGTAGGGAGCGAGTAGAGGTGGAGCGTCACGGCCGACGCGACCAGCAGCAGGAGCGCCACGACCCAGAGGCGGCTCATGAACAGGAAGGCCGAGACCCCGATGAAGAGCCACATCACGGCCAGCGAGGTCCGGCGCACGCTCGGCGAGATGATTCCACGCTCTCTGTAGTCCCTCAGGTACTTACCGAAGACGCGGTTCTCGTGCAGCCAGCGCTCGGCGCGAGGGGAGCTGCGCGCGAAGCACCAGCCCGCCAGCAGCAGGAAGCACGTGGTCGGCCAGAGGGGCACGAAGATCCCGATGACCCCGCATCCGACGGATCCCCAGCCGACCGCGAAGTACACGGCCCGGCGCAGCGGGTCGGGCAGCTTGTCGACCGCCCGTTCGGCGGCGTCGTGATCGACGGGACAATCCTGGCTCAAATGCGGCTCACACGGGGCTGCGGGTGGTTCGATAGGGTGGGGAAACTTCCCCGCCGACTCAAGGGCGGGAACGACGGGGGATCAGAATGCGACCTTCAGCGCTCCGCACAGGAACCGCATGAAGGGCGTGCCCGCGCCGAAGATCGTGCCCAGCGCGTCGGGCAGGTCCGGGCTCGTGGCGAAGGCCTCGCGGAGCTCGACGACGCCGATGTAGTCCTTCCACTTGAGGTCCTCGATCAGCGGATGCTCGGGGTCGAACCCCTTGGGGGGGCGGGCGAGACGGTCTCCCTCCAGCGCGAAGGTCTTCGTGAACGCCTTGGCTCGGGACGCGCGCTTCCAAGCGTCCGGCATCTCGGCGATGTGCTCGCGGATGGCGAGCAGGGCCGGTGCGTCCGGATGCCAGATGCCGACGCCGGCGAAGACGTTTCCCGGCTCGATGTGGAGGTAGTAACCCGGCGCGTGGGCGTCACGGGCACGTTCGTGGCGGAAGTGGAGGCCCAGATGCGTCTTGTAGGGACTCTTGTCCTTGGAGAACCGCGTGTCACGATGGATGCGGAACAGCGACCGTGAAGTCGCCACGAAGTGCGGACTCAAGGAGCGGAGCCTCGGCGCGAAGTCTTCGATGAGGCGGAGCGCCGGGTCTTTCACGTACTCTTCGTAACGCGCCTTGTTCTCGGCGAACCACGCCCGCTCGTTGTGCTTCTTCAGGTCACCGAGGAAACGGAGCGTCTCGCGCGTGAAGTAGGCAGCCATGGTCGCTCAGGGATAGAGTCGTCGAGTGGACCAGCCGTCCCTCGAGCGCGTGAACACCAATCGGTCGTGAAGGCGATCGGCGCGCCCCTGCCAGAATTCGATCCGCTCCGGCTCCAGGCGGTATCCGCCCCAGTGCGGAGGGAGTGGCACCTCGCTGCCGGAGAACCGGGCCTCCACCTCGTGGAGGCGGCTCTCCAACTCCCCGCGGTCAGGGAGGTCCCGACTCTGCAGCGATGCCCACGCCCCGAGCTGACTGCCGCGACCGCGCGTGGCGAAGTAGGCGGCGCTCTCTTCGGTGCTCACCCGCAAGACACCGCCGCTGACGCGCACCTGCCGTTGCAGGACAGCCCAGTGGAAGCAGAGCGCGGCCCGCGGGTTCGCCTCGAGCTCCTGCGCCTTCTGGCTCCCGTAGTTCGTGAAGAACACGAATCCCTTCGGATCGGCGTGCTTGAGCAGCACCATGCGGGCCGAGGGCACGCCATCTGAAGAGGCGGTGGCGAGAGCCACGGCCTCCGGCATGAGAATGCCCGCCTCGTGTGCCGCGTCGAACCAGATGCCGAACAGCTCGATCGGGTCGGCATCCTCCGTGGCCGGAGGGATACCCATCGTCACGCCCTGCCCGAGCGTCACGACGGTTTTCAGAGAGGACTTGAGCGACATGTCGCCTGTATCGGGTGGGGTCCTCGAGGCGCGAGGCTCGAAGGTGAACACGCCCCGGGTGGCTCACAAGGCCGGGCGCTTGACGGCCCCCCGTGCCGGGATCACATTACCTATACCCCCCCCAGGGGGGGTGGGTAATACGGGTGACAACGAGGCAACCGGCAGGAGCGGAACGCGTGGATACCAAGACGACGGACGTCGTGCGGCGGCTCAAGAGCGTGGAGGGGCACGTTCGCGGCGTCCAGCGCATGGTCGAGGACGGCGAGTACTGCATCGACATCGTGAACCAGATCACGGGCATCCAACGGGCCCTGAAGAAGGTGAGCGGCCTCCTGCTCGACCACCACCTGCACGCGTGCGTGACGGATGCCATGAGGGGCCCGGACGCGGCTGCGCGGGAGCGGGTGCTCGGTGAGCTCCTGGAGGTGTTCGAGGCCAGCGGAAAATCATGAACGAATCTGAATTGAAGGAGGGAACGAACGTGTCGACCAAGACTGTGAACGTGCCGAGTATCAGCTGCGGCCACTGCGTAGCCACCATCGAGCGGGAAGTGGGGGCCCTCACCGGGGTCTCCTCGGTGAAGGCCGATCGCGGGACGCGCGAGGTGACGATCGCGTGGGATCCCGCGGCCACCGACTGGAGCGCGATCGAGAGCCTGATGCGCGAGATCAACTACGCTCCCGTCGTGAAGGCGTGAGCTCGCCCACGGTGCAGGAGGCGACGCTCCCGATCACGGGAATGACGTGCGCCAACTGCGCGTCGACGGTCGAGCGCACGCTGCGACGGACCGAGGGCGTATCGGAGGCTGCGGTGAACTTCGCCTCCGAGCGCGCCACCGTCCGGTTCGATCCCGAGAAGGTGTCCGTTCCCCTGCTGATCGCGGCAGTGGAGCGCGCGGGGTACGGCGTCATCGTCGCCCCCGAGGGCGAGATGGAAGACGCCGAGGCTCGCGCACGCGCGGACGAGATCCGGGACCAGTCGCGGAAGTTCTGGACCGGGGTGGCATTCGCCGCGCCACTCTTCGTGCTGAGCATGTCGCGCGACTTCATGCTCCTGGGCATGTGGGCACACGGTCCCTGGATGAACTGGCTGATGCTCGCGATGGCGACTCCGGTCCAGTTCTACGTCGGGGGCGACTACTACGTCGGGGCATGGAAGTCGCTGCGCAACCGCTCGGCCAACATGGACGTCCTGGTGGCTCTGGGCTCGTCCGTTGCCTACCTCTACTCGGTTGCCGTCACGGTGGGGCTGAGCTTCGGCTCGACTGCCGTGGGAGAGCACGTCTACTTCGAGACCGCCGCGCTCATCATCACGTTGATCAAGCTCGGCAAGCTTCTCGAGGTGCGCGCGAAGGGCAGAACGGGCCAGGCGATCCGTGAGCTCATGGCGCTCCGGCCCGAGCGGGCTCGGGTGGTGCGCGCCGGAGTGGAGTCCGAGATCCCTGTCGAAGGCGTTCGGGTGGGCGACGAGATCGCCGTGCGTCCCGGGGAGCGGATTCCGGTCGACGGGGTGGTGCTCGAGGGCCGATCGGCGATGGACGAGAGCATGCTGACGGGTGAGAGCATGCCGGTCGAGAAAGGGCCGGGGGACGAAGTAGTCGGTGCCACGCTCAACCGGACCGGCGCGCTTCGCTTCCGCGCGACGCGTGTGGGCAAGGACACGGCGCTCGCGCGCGTGGTCCAGTTGGTGCGCGAGGCCCAGGGGAGCAAGGCACCGATTCAACGCTTGGCCGATCGGGTCTCCGCAGTGTTCGTGCCGGTCGTCATCGTGATCGCGCTGGGGACCATGGCCACCTGGTGGTTTTGGGTCGGTGCAGGCTTCACCCAGGGCCTCATCCGCTTGGTCGCGGTCCTGGTCATCGCCTGCCCGTGCGCGCTGGGGCTGGCCACGCCGACGGCGGTGATGGTCGGCACGGGCCGGGGCGCTCGCATGGGCATCCTCTTTCGCTCGTCCGAGGCCATCGAGCTCGCCCGGAGCATCGACGTCGTCGTGCTCGACAAGACGGGTACCCTCACGCGCGGCGAGCCCTCCGTGCGGCAGCTCGTCGCTCCCGCGGGCGACGAGGGGGCACTGCTCCGGCTCGCCGGATCCGGCGAGCGAAACAGCGAGCATCCCTTGGGTCGGGCCGTCGTGGAGGCAGCGCAGGGACGCGGCCTGAGTCTGGCGTCGGCCTCGCACTTCGAGGCGGTTCCCGGAAAGGGGATCGCGGCCGTCGTCGAGGGGACCCCAGTGCTGGTAGGTACGCGCAGGCTGCTGGAGGAATGGGGAGTATCCACGGCATCGCTCGCCGAAGACGCGGAGCGACTCGAGGAGTCCGGCGTAACACCGCTATGGGTTGCCGCGGGCGGTAGCACGCTGGGCCTCATCGGCGTGGCCGATACCGTCAAGGAAGGGTCGGCCGAAGCGGTGCGCACGCTGCGCGACGCGGGTCTCGAGGTCGTCATGCTCACCGGGGATAGCGAGCGCGTGGCGCGACGAATCGCGGCCGAGGTCGGCATCGAGCGGGTCCGGGCGCAGGTACTGCCAGGTGAGAAGGCCGACGTCGTGCGCGAGCTCCAGCGGGGCGGACGAACTCGGGTTGCGATGGTGGGCGATGGCATCAACGACGCGCCCGCCCTCGCGCAGGCCGACGTCGGCATCGCGCTGGGCACGGGGACGGATGTCGCGATGGAGACCGCCCACGTGACGCTCATGGGAGGCGACCTTCGCTCGGTGCCGGAAGCGCTGGCGCTCAGTCGAGCCACGATGCGGGCGATCCGACAGAATCTCTTCTGGGCGTTCTTCTACAACGTCGCCCTCATCCCGATCGCGGCCGGCGCGCTCTACTCCCTGACGTTCCTGCCGATGATGCTTCGTGCCCTGCACCCGGCGCTCGCCGCCCTCGCGATGGCGTTGAGCTCGGTGACGGTGGTGGGAAACAGCCTACGTCTCCAGCGCTCTCGGCTCTGACCGCTCAGCCGGCCGCGACCTGGGCCAGCGTGTTGCGGAGCCGCTCCGTGAGCACTCGGTAGATCCCGCGGGCCACGACGGGGTTCTGCTCCACTACGCGGTCGAACGAGTCGCGGTCGAGCCTCAGGAGGGTGGTGTCCTCGGCAGCGGTGGCGGTCGCCGACCGCGTCTCCCGGTCGAGGAGAGCCATTTCGCCGAATCCCTCGCGGGGGCCGAGCGTCGCCAGGTGCGTGCCGCCGCGGCTGATCTTGATCGAGCCCTGCACGACGACATAGAAGGCGTCGCCTTCGTCGCCCTGCTTGAACACCGACTCGCCCGCCTCGACGTGTCGCACATCGGCGAGGTACGCAACGCCGGCGAGGTCGGAGCCCGGGAAATTCCGGAAGAACTCCGAGCCCTTCAGGATCATGACCTTCTCGATCAGCGGGATCACTTGGTCCTCCTGTGCTATGTCGTCGGTGGAACGGCCCGGCGTGGTCACTTCGTCGTCACGCTCGAGTGCATGCAAGGCGAGAGCGCGCGGCCACCAGTCCGCATCATGCAGAAGGGCATCGGTGGGTTGCGCCCTCACCGCCGGAGCGTCCGTGAGGAGCGCGTCGATGCGGGCTTGCGGAAGCCCCTCGGACACCGCTTCCAGGAAAGGCATCACGGTGAGCGCGGAACCCCGGGATACGGTGCCGTCGAGGAGCTCGAGCGCGTTGCTGCGCTGCACGCCATTGTCGCTCCGGAGGGCCGCGGAGATCGAGTGGAGTCTGCTGTGATCGTGCGAGAGAGCGAGGATCTTGAGCACGCGGTCGACCGACCTCTCGTAGAGGCCGTGCAACTCCTGAGCGACGAACGACTCACGCGGTCCGCGAGCGGTATCGCGGATCGCGCTCGCGGCGACGGCGTACCTCAGGCCGCGCTGGATCTCGTCCGCGAGCACGGGACGGAGCCGGCGGGGCTCCACGGGGTCGATCTTGCCGGCGGCCTTCATGCGGCCGAGGGAGGTGAGGGCCGCGGGGCCCAGAGCGGGCTCGTCGACGAGATCCACGAGAGCGTCGCGTGCTTCCCTCCCTTCGACGCCGGCGAGCGAGGTGACCACGCTGCGACGGAACGCGAGCGGTAGCTCCCTGCGCTTGAGGAGGTCGCCCATGGCGGGAACCGCGGCCGGGCCGAGCGCCGCCAGCGCCTCGAGAACCGCCGGCCTCGCCTTCACGTCCCACACCACTTCCGCCAGGCGGTCGACCATGTGCATGGCACCCAGGTCGCCAACCGCGCCGGCTCCGACCATTCGGTCCAACGAATCGTCGGAAGCGAGCAGAATCCTCAGGCGGTCCTCGGTCTGATCCCATCCAAGGCGCCCGAGCGCGACAAGGGCCGCGCGCCGGACTGCGCTGTCGTCGTGCGACAAGAGATCGATGATCGCTCCACGCTCGGCGACGCCGGTCGTGCCGAGCGCCTCGAGGAGTGCGACCACCACGGCCGGCGCCCCTTCGACCGCGAGCCGACGTGCGAGGGCCGCCGCGGCTGCGGCCGGGGGAGCTTCGATGCGCTGCACGACCCGCGCGGACTCCGCGCGTACCTCGTCCACTGGATGAGCGAGGAGGGGCTCGAGGCGCGGCCAAGCGTCCTTCGAGGGGATCTGCTCCAGGAGCGAGACCGCGAACACGACGATGGTCGGGTCTGCGTCACCGAGGGCCTTGTCGATCGTCCTCAGTGCCGAGGCGTCGGCCACGAGCGGCATGTGCTCGCTCGTGAAATCCATGGCGTGGCGCGTGACCGCGCTCTCGAGCGCGCTGAGATATCGGCGCCTATGTCGCGAGTATGTGACCGCAGCGGCCACCGCGGTCGCGACGGTGATGGTGGGGAGCAGCGCAGAGCGCGGCCCCAGCACCAGGGCGATGCCTCCGGCAGACGCCTTGGAGAGCGGACGAAGCACGCCGCCGAGGGTCGCGAGGGCCACGCTCTTCACGCGCGTGGGGAAAGGGAGGAGAGAGACCTGCTCGACGGGCCGCTGGAGGCTGAATTGCAGAATGTCGTCCAGGGCCTGGGCGACGACGAGCGCCGCGAGTCCTCCGAACACTGCGACGCCGCCGGCGGCGAGCGCCAACAGCCCGCTGTGCAACATCGCCGCGAACGACACGCCGAATTTCGGGAAGAGGACGCGTGATGCCCACAGCTGAACAATGAGCGTTCCGGCACCGACCGTGGCGGAGAGCAGACCGTAGATCGCGGTGATCCGGTCGCGAGGGAAGGTGTCTTGGAGGAGGAACTTGAGCTGAAGATCGATGAGTGTGCCGGTGAGCGTCAGCGCGATGAGGCCCATCGCGAGGAGCGTGAGCAGCTTGTTGCTGCCGACCGACCGAAGGCCGCGCCCCGCCCGCTCGAGGAACGCCATGGCCGCGCCCAAGTGGTCGGGGCTCGCCTCCTCGGCTTCGCGCGACGGCTCGGGGACCGCCCAGAGGAGGGGCAGCGCGGCGAGCAGCAGGCCGACCGATAGCCAGAGGAGGTTCTCGGTGCCGAGGGCGAACGCCGCGGGGCCCACTCCGGTCCCGCCGAGGATGGCCCCGATCGAGGCTCCGCCACCGATCAGCGGAAGCAGCCTCTTGGCCTGGCGTCCCGTGAGGAGGTCGCCCGCGTAGTCCCATGCGTGTGTCAGGACGAGCACCTGCACTGCCGAGATCCACAAGTAGAGGAGGAACGAGAACCGAGGGTCGACCGCGAAGAGGAGTCGGCAAGCGAGGACGGAGGCGGCGAGCGCGACGGTGAGACCGACGGCGAGGCTCCGACGTGCGGTGCCCGACAGGTATCCCGTGAACACGATGGCCACCGCGGCCGTGAGCACGGCGGCCGCAATGACGGCGTGCGGAATGAGGTCGGCCGGATAGACGGAGAGGAAGAGCCCATTCTTCGCCGCCGACATCACCGTGGTATTGGCGGTGTTGAGCAGGAGGAACCCGCCCATCACCGCCAGAGGGTGCGCCTCACCGGGACGCAGGCCGAGCGCGCGCTTCAGCCGTTCCGGTGCGGACACGTTGATCCTCTCAGGAGCACGTCGGAGGGTGACTTCTTTCGTTTCGATGTCCGGGCTTCAGCCCCGAGCAAGCTCAACATGCGCGGACCCACCGGCAAGGCGAGCGGGCCCCGGGGGTAGCCAAGCGTTCTGCGGCCGGCCACGTTGGTGGCCCATGGAGCCCGACCAACAGCGTCCCCGAGACATCGAGTTCGCCGGCACGCTGGCGGACATCGTGGCGATCATCGAGAGTGCCAAGGCGCGGGACGGCCGTGTCTCTCTCGAGAAGCACATCGTCAAGGCGCTGCCGGACGCGACCGCCTCCGAGGTCCGCGAGGCAGTGGACGTGGCAACCGAGATCATCGACTCCATCCCGGTGTTTCTGGCCAGGGCCCGACAGGAGGCGCGCGATCGGGGCCTCGAAGGCGTGGCAGGTCCGCTACTCGACCATGCCGAGCGGTACTTCCTACGTCCCGTCGATCTGATCCCGGAGATGACCCGAGGGCTCGCGGGCCTGCTGGACGACGCCTACCTCGTGATTCGCACGCTCGAGAGCCTCGACAGGGGTCCCCAGCCGTTCTTGGACTGGGACCTGGAGTATCCCGCCCGCTTTCTTCGCCGGCTGATCGGCGTACAGGTCGCTCAGCGTCTGGACAAGATGGCCATGGATGCGATGAACGAGGTGTCGGCCCACCTCTCGGAGATGTGGAGTCGTCTGTCGCACCCCGCGTGACATGAACAAGTACGAAGCAGGCCTGGGCAGGCGCGCGGCGAACTACGTGCCGCTGTCCCCGCTCTCGTTTCTGCGGCGCACCGCCGAGGTGTTCCCGGACCGTACGTCCATCCGGTACGCGGGTGAGACGAGGAGCTGGGGCGTAACCTACGAGCGCTGCGTACGCCTCGCGGATGCCTTGCGCCGGCGTGGGGTCGGACGCGGCGATACGGTCTCCGTGCTCTGTCCGAACACGCCTCCCGCGGTAGAGGTGTCGTTCGCCGTACCGATGGCGGGTGCGGTGCTGAACATGATCAATACGCGCCTCGACGCCGCGGCCGTCGCGTTCATGCTCGATCACGGCGAGGCCAAGGCCTTCTTCGTCGACGTGGGGCTGGCCGAGCTGGGTCGATCCGCACTGAGCCTCGCGACCGTGGCGCCGCTGACCGTGCAGATCGGTGACCCGACACTCGCCGGCGACCCGCCCTTCGCGGGGCTTTCATACGACGAGCTGCTCCAGGAGGGCTCACCGGGCGCAGCGTGGTCGCTCCCCCAGGACGAGTGGGATGCCATCGCGCTGAACTACACGTCGGGCACGACCGGCAATCCCAAAGGCGTCGTGTACCACCACCGCGGCGCGTACCTGAACGCGATCGGAAACGCGCTCGAGTGGACGCTGCCGGCGCATCCCGTCTATCTGTGGACCCTCCCCCTATTCCACTGCAACGGCTGGTGTTTCCCCTGGACCCTCGCCGCGGTCGCGGGGACGAACGTGTGCCTGCGGGCCGTGGACGCCGCCGAGATTCTCCGTCTCATCAGCGAAGAGCGCGTCACGCACATGTGCGGCGCTCCCATCGTCTTGAACATGGTCACGACCGAAGCGGAGCGCCGGGGTGTCGGCCTCGGGCGGACCGTGGAGCTCATGACTGCGGGGGCAGCGCCGCCCGCGGCGGTGCTCGAGCGGTCGGCGCGCGTGGGTTTCCGCGTCACGCACGCGTACGGCCTGACCGAGGTCTACGGGCCGAACACCGTATGCGCCTGGCGGCCCGAGTGGGATGCGCTACCTCCAGAGGAGCAGGCGGCCCTCAAGGCCCGGCAGGGTGTGAAGTACGCCGTGCAAGAGGATCTCTCCGTGCGACATCCCGAGACCATGGAGCCGGTGCCCGCCGATGGCGCGACGCTCGGCGAGGTGATGATGCGGGGTAACGTCGTCATGAAGGGCTATCTCAAGAACGCACCCGCAACCGATGCCGCGTTTGCCGGAGACCATTTCCATACCGGTGACCTCGCGGTCATGCATCCGGACGGGTACATCGAGATCCGCGACCGCTCCAAGGACATCATCATCTCGGGAGGCGAGAACATTTCGTCCATCGAGGTGGAAGGCGTGCTCTACCGTCATCCGGCGGTGTCGGCGGCGGCCGTGGTCGCGAAGCCGGATGAGCACTGGGGTGAAATCCCCTGCGCGTACGTCGAGCTGCGCCCCGGCGCGCGTGCGACGGACGGCGAGATCATCGCGTTCTGCCGCGATCGTCTCGCGCACTTCAAGGCGCCGCGGGAAGTGGTCTTCGGCGAGCTGCCGAAGACGTCCACGGGCAAGATCCAGAAGTTCGTGCTGAGGGAGCGCGCGAAGGCTAGTACAGCGTGAGACCGATCAGCCCCGCGTCATCGCCCGTGCCGTACGCCACGACGATGAACTGACGCACTCCGGACACGTAGGTGATGGGCGTGCCGTTCGGGGTTTCGGGGAGCGGAATCGCGCGGAGCTGACGACCTGTCGCCTTGTCGATGACCAGGAGGGCCGGGCCACCTTCGCCGCCGTCGCGAGCGCCGGCGTGGCCGATGAACAGCAGCGTGCGCGTCAGCAGCGGTCCCGTGAACGAGCCGCCGCCCTGCGGTCCGGGATCGGGCACGCCCGCAGCGATCAGCCGCTGGCGGACGCCGTCGCCCAGGGGGACTTGCCAGGCGTGCTCACCCGAGTTCAGGTCGATGGCGGTGAGACGCGCGTGCGGACCCTTCACCAGAGGTAGTCCCCGCGGCCCCGCCGCGGATTGGCTGCCTCCACGCACATAGCGGAAGTCCGATCCCTGAGCCGGGGCCTCGACGAGCTGGACGCGAATCGGGCTGGTGCGCGACGGGACGTACATCCAGCCGGTCTCGGGATCGATCGCGGCGCCGAACCAATTGGCCCCGCCTGCCCAGCCGGGCAGGTTCAGAGTTCCTTTGAGGGACGGGGGCGTGAAGAGCGGTCCCCACTCCGAGTTCGCGAGGATCGCCTCGGCTTCCGTGCGTAGCTCGGGCGTGTAGTCGATCAGGTCGTCGAGCGAGATCCCCTGTCGCTCGAACGGCGCGGGCCGCGTCGGGAACGGTTGCGTGGGTGAGGTACGCTCACCCGGCACGGTCGACTGCGGTACCGCCCGCTCCTCGATCGGCCACACGGGCTCACCCGTCGCACGGTCGAAGACGTAGGCGAAGCCCTGCTTCGTCACTTGCACCAGAGCCTTCACGGCTCGGCCCTCGACGGTGATGTCGACGAGCGCCGGGGCTGCCGGCAGGTCGTAGTCCCAGAGGCCGTGGTGCACGAGCTGGTAGTGCCACACGCGCCGGCCGGTCGACGCCTCGAGGGCGACGACGCTCTCGGCGAAGAGGTTGTCGCCCAGCCGGTGGCCCCCGTACCAGTCGTTGGTCGGCGTGCCGACCGGGAGGTAGACGAGCCCGAGCTCCTCGTCGGCGCTCATGATCGTCCAGACGTTCGTGTTGCCGGTGTACGCGTCCGCGCCGCCTTCCCACGTGTCGTGACCCACCTCATCCGACTGCGGCACCGTGTGGAAGACCCAGCGTTCTCGGCCGGTGCGGACGTCGAACCCGCGCACGTCGCCCGGAGGAGCGCTCATGTACCGTGGACCGTCCGAGATCGACGAGCCCACGACGACCACGTCGCCGACGACCAGCGGAGGCGACATCACCTGGTAGCTCCCGCGCGGCACGTTCCGGCGAAGACCTTCGAGCAGATCGAGGCGACCCGCACCCGCGAAGCCCGGCACCGGCTGTCCCGTGGCGGCGTCGAGCGCCCACAGGTGGGAGTCTCCGGTGGCGACGAAGATGCGGGCCTCCTGGCCGTCCGACCAGTACGCGACGCCACGTGAGTTGAAGCCGAGGTTCGTGGGACGCCCCGCCTCGTAGCTCTCGGGGTCGAAGGCCCAGATCTGTCGGCCAGAGGCGGCATCGATCGCCGCCACCAAGCTGAGCGACGTCCGGATGTAGAGGACGCCGTCCACCATGAGCGGCGTGGCCTTGAATGGGCCCGGCATCAACGTCGAGTCGGATGTGACGAGCGTGTTGTCCGGCGATGCCCAGCGCCAGGCGACGCCCACCCGCTCGACGTTGCTCGCGTCGATCTGGTCGAGCGCAGAGTATTTGGTGCTGCCGAGGTCGCCGCCGTAGGAGGGCCATTCGCCGTTGGGGGCGCCCCGCTGCGCGTACGTCGGTCCTGGCAGCGCTGTGAGCGCGACCGCCAACGACAGGGGAAGGATCTTCAGAGGACTGACTCGGCTGATTCGAGAGATCCGGCGGCGGACGGGAGACGCCATGAAACTCCCGCCTAACGCGGCTGCTCCCTCACCCCCGTCCGGAGGAACTCGGCCCGCGTCTCCCTCCCGTTTCCGTTCGCCATGTAATCGTTCTCGCTGACCTCCTCCATCCAGTGCGTGCTGG
>CAZBCN010000055.1:0-23591 GCA_964490285.1 uncultured Gemmatimonas sp.
GCCATGCGCCTCCTCCAGGAGGATCCCGAGGGCGTCCGCCAGCGGCTCCTGACTTCCGGGCTCTCCCCCAACGAGATCCGGGCCCGGCTCCGGGCGGCGGGCGTGCCCGCCAGCGCCCTCGATCAGTTCCTGGCGACCGGGCCCCTCGACGGGGCCAGCGCGGTCACCCCAGAAGCCCTCAGCGCCCTTCAGGCGCTCGGCATGACCGTCGACACGCCGGACGGCGTCGAGCTCGTCCCCCTGCAGACGGGGCTCCGGGCCCGTACAGCGGCGCGCGATTCCATCGAAGGGCTGCCGATCTTCGGGCTGGACGTGTTCACGAGAGCCTCGTCGCAGTTCCAGCCACTCTTGTCCGGCCCCGTGCCCGACGACTATCGGATGGGCCCGGGCGATCAGCTGGTGCTCGTTCTGACCGGCGAGGTCGAGCTCGCTCACGAGCTCGAGGTGACCCGGGAGGGTTTCATCGTGATCCCCAACGTCGGCCAGGTCTTCGTGGCCAACCTGACGATGGCCGAGATGCGCGCGCTTCTTCGCACCCGGCTCGCGCGCTCCTACTCGGGCATCGAGCGCGGCACGACCACGCTCAACGTCTCGGTGGCGCGGCTCCGCACGAACCAGATCTACGTGACCGGTGAAGTGCTGCAGGCGGGGGCCTACCAGCTTTCGTCCGTCGCCACGGTCACCAATGCGCTCTACGCCGCCGGCGGTCCGACGTCGTTGGCCAGCCTACGCGAGGTGCGCGTTCAGCGGCGCAGCGGAGCGTCCATCTCTCTAGACCTCTATCCCTACCTCCTGGCGGGCGACGTCTCCGGCGACGTCATGCTCGAGCAGGGGGACGTGGTCTTCGTCCCGCTCAAGGGGCGGCGCGTGCAGCTGCACGGCGCCGTCGTGCGCCCGGCCTACTACGAGCTCGCCGCGGCCGAGGATCTGGTCGACGTGCTCCGGGCAGCGGGGGGCTTCGCGCCGGAGGCGATGCGCCGACGCCTCACGATTCACAGGGTGCTGCGCCCCTCGGATCGAGGCCCCGGGCTCGCCGATCGACAGGCGATCGACCTGGAGCTTCGCGCAGCGACGGATACTACGATCGCCAACTATCTCGGCGGAGTGACGATTCCGCCCATCGGGCTCCAGGACGGCGATTCGATCGTGGTGGACTCGGTTCCGAGCCTCGACGATGGCTATTACGTCACCGTGGCAGGAATGGTGCGGGCTCCGGGCCGGTTTCCCTGGCACGACGGTATGACGCTGCGGGAGCTGGTCGAGCTCTCGCGTGGGCCCATCGTCGGGGCGGATCTGCGCGAGGCCGAGGTATCGCGCATGCCCCAGCGACGAGAGACGGGGCAGCTCGCCGAGCGCCTCCGGGTCCCGCTCGACTCGAGCTACCTGAGCCAGCGAGACGCCGAGGGACGTTTTCGGGGCCCCCCGGGTGTCGCCTTCCCCCCGGCCGGGGCGAGCCCCGATTTCCCGCTCGAGCCCTTCGACCAGGTCCTCATCCTACCCCAGCCGGACTTCGAGATGCCCGAGGCGGTGGCGATCGCGGGCGAGGTGTCCATCCCGGGTCGATACACCCTCGTGAGCAAGTCCGACCGCGTCACCGACCTCCTGCAGCGCGCCGGCGGTATCCTCCCCACCGGATACATCGAGGGTGCACGCCTGATTCGCACCCAGGACGACCTGGGCCGCATCGACCTGGATCTGGTGACCGCACTCGGCAACCCCAACGACGCCGACAACGTCGTTCTGCAGCCGGGGGACTCCCTCTTCATTCCCGAGTACTCGCCGACCGTACAGGTGCTAGGGGC
The DNA here is from genome assembly GCA_964490285.1 of uncultured Gemmatimonas sp. GTDB lineage: Bacteria > Gemmatimonadota > Gemmatimonadetes > Longimicrobiales > Gaopeijiaceae > UBA2982. The sequence goes on from CAZBCN010000055.1 coordinate 1,803, forward strand.
CGTGAACTCACCCGTCACCGTCCTCTACCGGGCAGGTATGGGGCTCGAGTACTACATCGCCAACGCGGGCGGCTTCCGGACGGACGCCGACGAGGGTCGCCTCTCGGTGCGCTATGCGAACGGGACCGCTCGCACCCGAGACAAGTTCCTCTTCTGGTCGAGCTGGCCCGAGCCCGGCCCCGGCAGTGAGGTCGTCGTGCCGACGAAAGACCCCGCTGAGGAATTCGACACGAGGGGTCTCATCACGGACCTCGTCGCGATCTTGGGCTCGATCACGACCGTGATCATCGTGTTGGTGCGGTAGGCCTCCAGGGGATCTAGCTCTTCACGATCCAGCCCGACCCGACTTCACGCCCGGTCCGCGGCGCCACGTGGCGTGCGTCGATGAGCACGCGTGACTTCTTGACGATTCTCGGGTAGTCGAAGTCCGAGTGGTCCGTCAGGATCACGACCGCGTCCGCCTTGCCGAGCGCGGCGTCCGAGAGCTTCACGGACTTCATGACTTTCCCGTTCTCTTTCAGCTCGGGGACGTGCGGATCGTGGTAGTCGACGTGAGCCCCGTCGGCCTCGAGGAGCCGGATGACGTCGAGCGCCGGTGACTCGCGCACGTCGTCGATGTCGCGCTTGTAGGCGACGCCCAGCACGAGAATGCGCGAGCCGTTCACCGACTGCCTGTTGCGGTTGAGCGCGTCACGGACCTTGTCGACGACGAAGATCGGCATCTCGGCGTTGATCTCCGAGGCGAGCTCGATGAACCGCGTCTTGTAGTTCAACGACCGCATCTTCCACGACAGGTAGTGCGGATCGACGGGAATGCAGTGTCCGCCGAGGCCGGGTCCGGGGGTGAACTTCATGAACCCGAACGGCTTGGTCGCGGCGGCGTCGATCACCTCCCACACGTCGACGCCCAGCCGATCGGAGATGATCGCCGTCTCGTTGACCAGTCCTATGTTCACGGCGCGGAACGTGTTCTCGAGAATCTTGGTGAGCTCCGCGGCCTCGGCGGACGAGACCGGGACGATGGTGTCCAGGAAGCGCTCGTAGAACCGCACCGCAGCTTTCGTGCAAGCAGGCGTGATGCCGCCCACCACCTTGGGCGTGTTCTTGGTGTTCCATTTCGCATTGCCGGGATCCACGCGCTCCGGCGAGAAGCAGAGGTGGAAGTCCTTCCCGACGCGAAGGCCGGTCGCCTCGAGTGCGGGCAGCAGGATCTCTCGCGTGGTGCCGGGATACGTGGTCGACTCGAGGATGATGAGCTGACCTCGGCGGAGCGCGGCTGCCACGGAGTCCGACGCCGCGATGATGAACGACACGTCGGGATCGCGCGTCTTCGACAGCGGCGTCGGCACGCAGATCGACACGACGTCGCACTCCGACAGCCGCTTCATGTCGGTCGTGGCTTCCAGCAACCCCTTCTTGCGCAGCTTGGCGACGTCCGCGGTGGAGACGTCCTGGATATGGGAGCGACCCGCGTTGATTCCCGCGACCACCTCGGGCTTCACGTCGAACCCGAGCGCACGGATGCCGGCGTGGGCCGCCTCGACCGCCAGCGGCAAGCCCACGTATCCGAGGCCGATCACACCGCAGGTGGTTGTCTTCTCTTTGGCCACGGATCCGTCGTCCTGTCGTTTCGGGTTCATCGAGCTTCAACGATAACGCCAGGCAGCGGCCTAGGGAGCCACCGCCCGGCACCACTCGGCGTTCGCCAGATACCACTCGATCGTATCTCGCAAGCCCCTCGTGAAATCGATCGCGGGTGACCACCCCAGCTCGGCCTTCGCGCGCGAGGCATCGATGGCGTACCGACGATCGTGACCCGGCCGATCGCGCACGTGCTCGATCAAGGACTCGGACTTGCCGAGCACCTGGAGCACCTCGCGAACCACGCTCAGGTTGGTGCGCTCGGCATTGCCGCCGAAGTTGTAGACCCGGCCTGCACGACCGCGCTCGGCGGCCATGAGCAGGCCCCGGCAATGGTCGTGCACGTGGATCCAGTCTCTCACATACAGGCCGTCGCCGTACACGGGGAGTGGGCGGCCCGCGAGCGCCTGCGTGATGAGCACGGGAATGAGCTTCTCAGGATACTGATACGGCCCGTAGTTGTTCGAGCAGCGCGTCACGACCACATCGAGCCCGTGCGTGGAGTGATAGGCGAGCGCGAGGTGGTCGGCCGCCGCCTTGCTCGCCGAGTAGGGTGAGCGTGGCGCCAGCGGAGTCTCCTCGGTGAACTTGGGCGCGTCCGAGCGTCCCTCCGCGGGATCCCTCCAGGGAAGCTCGCCGTAGACCTCGTCGGTCGACACTTGCACGAAGCGCTTCACGCCGGCATCCAGCGCGGCGGAGAGCAGCGTGCCGGTCCCGAGCACGTTGGTGCGAAGGAACGGCGTGTCCTCGACGATCGAGCGATCCACGTGCGACTCGGCCGCGAGGTGGAACACGACGTCCACGCCCCTCATGGAGTCACGCACGACTCCCGCGTCGCAGATGTCGCCGTGAACGAATCGGTGCCGCGGATCTCGCGTCACATCGGCGAGACTCTCCAGGTGCCCGGCGTAGGTGAGGGCGTCGAGGTTCACGACTTCGGCGTCGCGTCGCTCGCCGAGCAGGTACCGCACGAAGTTGGAGCCAATGAATCCAGCTCCGCCCGTCACGAAGTACCTCACCGCAGAACCATCTCACGGAGGACCCGGTTATTCGTATCCTCGGCCACCAACTTCGAGGCTCGATGGAGGGAGGGAATCGTGCCCGCGTCGGTCCACCAGCCTTCGATCCGGTGATGACGAAGGGCGCCCCACTCGATGTAGCGGTTGTTCACGTCGGTGATCTCGAGCTCGCCGCGCTTGGAGGGCTCCAGCGTCTTGATCACGTCGAACACGCGCGCGTCGTAGAGATAGCACCCGGTGACCGCGAGCCTGCTCGGCGGATGCGCGGGCTTCTCGACGATCTCGACCACGCGAGACCCCTCGACGCGCGCCACACCGAAGCGCTCCGGATCGTCGACCTCCTTGAGCAGGATCATGGCCCCCGTGGGGTCGCGGCGGAACGCGTCGACCGCGTCCTTCAACGAGTCCTGGAAGATGTTGTCCCCCAAGATGACGACGATCGGCTCTCCCCCCGCGAAGAGCTCGGCGAGCCCGAGGGCCTCCGCGATGCCCCCCTCCCCTTCCTGGTAGGCGTATCGCAGGTGCTCGAGCCCGAAGTCGCCCCCGTTGCGGAGCAGCTTCAGGAAGTCGCCCGCGCTGTCCCCACCCGTGACCACCAGGATGTCGCGCACGCCGGCGTGCACGAGCTGCTGGATGGGATAGTAGATCATCGGCCGATCGTAGACCGGCAGAAGGTGCTTGTTCGTCACGCGCGTCATGGGCAGCAGCCTGGTGCCGAGCCCGCCCGCGAGGACGACCCCTCTCACCTCACCCTCCCAGGTCCGCGAGAAGTACTCGTGCCACCGCCGAGCCGGAGGCTACGTAGTTCGGGAAGGTGGGGTCTGGTTTGTTGAACCGCGGCTCCGAGCCATCGGCGAGGCAGACGACGCCCCCGGCGGCGCGCACCAACGCCGTACCGGCCGCCACGTCCCACTCGCTCTTCGGCACCAATGTCCAGGTGGCATCCGCCTTCCCCGACGCGACGAGACCCAGCTTGTACGCCACCGAGCCGCAGGGGCGCACGCGGTAGCGGCTGTCGGTCACCGAGCTCCACTCGCCTCGCTTGGTCTCCGATCGACTCGCCAGCACCGTGATCGGAGTCGCAACGCCCGGCTCGGTCACGCGAGCCTCGATGCCATTCAACGTCACGCCCGTCTCCAGCGACCCCACGACGAGCTCGTCGGTAACGGGGTTGTAGATGCCGCCCGCCACGGGCACCCCATTCTCCACCAGCCCGATCGACACGCACCACTCGGGGATCCCCTCGATGAACTCCCGGGTTCCGTCGATCGGGTCGACGACCCAAACCCGGGCGCGCCCGAGTCGCGACACGTCGTCGGCCGATTCCTCGGAGAGCCATCCTTCGCCCGGTTGCGGCAGGATGTCGCGAAGCACGGCGTTCGCGGCATGGTCCGCGGCGGTCACGGGGTCGCCGCGCACGTCCTTGCGCTCGAACGCGACCGCACCGGGCGTGAACGGACGCACCGCTGCCGCGGCCGCCACGAGGCCCTCCCGAATGCGCGCCACGTCCTCGTGCCTCGTCACCGTCGTTCCTCCGCAGGAGTCTCTCGGCCCCGCAGGTACTCCGCGAGGGCGACTCTCCAATCTGTCATCGATCGCCCCAGGAGCGCCTCGGTCGCGCTCAGATCCAGCACCGAGTACGCCGGACGTAGCGCCGCGGAGCCGAACTGGCTGGTGGAGATCGCGTCGATCTCCACGGAGAGCCCACGAAGCCGCACTGCCTCGCGCGCAAGCTCGAGCCACGTGCACTCCCCACCGCCCGCGACGTGCCAGATCCCACGGACTCCCCGCGCGAGCAGGTCGAGCATCGCGGACGCCGCGTCGGGTGCCCAGGTGGGCCGCCCGCGCTGGTCGTCGACGACGCGGAGGCGCTCCCCCTGCTCCGCCCGCCGCAGGATGGCGGGCACGAAGCCGCTCGTTCCCGCGTAGAGCCAACTCGTCCGGACGACGAGACAATCCGGCGCCACTTCCCTCACGACCTGCTCGCCCTCGAGCTTGGTTCGTCCGTAGACGGAGAGCGGCCCTGGGGCGTCATCCGGCAGGTACGGAGTGCGCTTCCTTCCGTCGAAGACGTAGTCGGTCGAAACGTAGAGGATGCGGGCCCCGATTTCCGCCGCGGCGCGTGCCACGTTGCGCGCGCCGTCCCGGTTGAGCCTGCTGGCCCGGTCGGGCTCCGCCTCGGCGCGGTCGACGGCCGAATACCCGGCGCAGTGGACCACCGCCTCGGGCCGTAGCTGCGGCAGCTCGCGGCGCACGAGCGCCTCGTCCGTGACGTCCAGGGCAGCTCGGTCGAGCCCGACCACGTCGTGCCCGCGCGCCCGGGCCTCCGCCGCGACCTCACGGCCGAGCAATCCGGCCGCCCCGGTGACAACGATGCGCATCGCCCCGCCGTCGTGATCGATGCGGTGACGGGAATCAGCTCGAGAGCGAGCGATACAGACGACCGAGCTCCTCCGCGACCTTCGCGGAGTCGACCGCCTGCACGAACCCCGAGCCGACCTTGAGCACCTCGGCTCGTATGGCCGGGTCCTGGGCGAGGCGCTTCATCTCGGAGGCGAACCGCTCCGGTTCCCCGGAGATCATGGGGAGGCGCTCGCCGAGCTCCTCCGACCAGCCCCCGACACCCTCCTGGCGCTTCACGGTCGGAATGCCTGCCGCGAGGGCAATCAGTGCCGGACGACTCCACGAAGACCATGGCGACGCGTCGATCGCCAGGTCTGCGGCGGCCCAGATGGGTCCTGCCTCGGTGCCCCGTCCGAGGAAGTCCACCTCGCCGAGGCCCAACTCCTGAGCCTTCCACTGGGTGGAACCCTCGTGGCGACCCGAGCCGACGAAGAAGAGGTTGAGCTCGGGAGCTGCCCTCGTGGCCAGGACGAGACCCGCGAGAACTTGATCCATGCGAGCCCCGGAGTCGAAATCGGAGAGGATCGCAACCGCAATCTGATTCGGGCCGATTCCCATCAGGGCACGGGCGTCCTCCCGGCTCGTGCGACGCACTCGGTCCCGCACGTCCGCTACATCGATCGAGCGCGGCAGGACGGTGACGTTCTCCTCCTTGGCTCCGTAGGCCCGCTCCGCGAGACCACGGCTCCCTTCGTTCGGCACCACGAAGCGCGTGCTCGCGACACGGGCACGCGCGCGGTTCTCCAAGTGACGGAGAATGCGACCGCGCAGATCCTTCTCGTGGTTCGGGGGATGAGTGACCGAGCGCACGACGGCCGTGCCCGGGGGCGCCGCCAGCTGTGCGACGGCACCTCCCCAAGAACCGTACGCGTGCACCACGTCCGCGCCATTACGGGCGATCACGCCCTTCACCTTGGACACGGCACGGAACACACCGATGGGTCCCGCGAGCCCGAGGGAGTCCGTCCCCACCTTGAGCTCGACGATTCGGCGCAGGAGGTCCTCACGACCGCCGAGGGCGACGACGCGAGGGTCGAACTCCGAGCGGGACAGGCGGCTGAGGATGCTGACGATCTCGTCCCCGAGATCGTTTGCCGCGAGGGAGCTGAGTACGTAGAGGATCCGCGGCCGACTCATCAAGGCCCCGGAGCGCTCAGCTCTCCGCGATCGCGACCGGAGGCGCCTTCGTGATCTTCCCGGCAGAGAGGCAACGCGTGCATACGCGCACCCGTCGCCGCTGACCCTCGGGGTCGATGATCTTCACGGTCTGCAGGTTCGGCAGCCACCGACGCCGCGCCTTGTTGTTGGCGTGGCTCACCGTATTTCCGGAGCCTGGGGACTTGCCGCAGGTGTAACAGGTGCGCGCCATATCGATCTTCCTGTCGAGTCCGAGGCTAGCGAACCAGCTCGATGAGTGACATCTCGGCGGCGTCGCCCTTCCGGGTCCCGAGCTTGAGGATACGCGTGTAGCCTCCCGGCCGCTCGGTGTACCGCGGCGCAATGTCGTCGAACAGCTTACCCAGAACGTCGCGGTCCTGAATCTTGCGGCCAGCGATCCGGCGGGCGTGGAGATCTCCCCGCCGAGCCAACGTAATCAGACGCTCGGCGAAGGGGCGCAGCTCTTTCGCCTTGGCCGTCGTCGTCTCGATCCGCTCGTGGCGGAAGAGCGACGTCGCCATGTTGCGCATGAGCGCCTGCTTGTGCGTCGACGTGCGCGACAGCTGCCGCCCTTTATTGCGGTGCCGCACGGTTACTCCTCCCCTCCGGCCGCGGCCTCGGCTTCCTGCTCGACGAAGAAGAGGCGGCCGTCGTCGCCACGCTCGAGCTGCATGCCGAAGCGGAGCCCGTGCTCCTCGAGGAAGTCGGAGATCTCCTTGAGAGACTTCTTGCCGAAATTCTCGATCTGGAGCATGGCGTCCTCGGAGCGCTGAACGAGATCACCGAGCGTCCGGATGTTCTCCTTCTGGAGGGAATTGCGCGAGCGCACCGACAGCTCCGCGAGATCCTCGATCGGACGCTCGAAGAGGTCCTGCAAACGCTCGGGCACGGCGACCGCTCCCGGCGGAGCGACCTCGGGAATACCACCCTCACCGAAGTAGAGCATGTACTCGAGGTGCTTACGCACGAGCTCGGCCGCATATGCGACCGCAGACTTCGGGTCGACGGAGCCGTCGGTCTCGACGTGCAGCGTCAGTCGATCGAAGTCCGTGCGCTGTCCGACGCGGGTCTCCTCCACGGAGAAATTCGCCCGACGAACGGGGTTGTAGATCGAGTCGATGCGAACGAGGTCGACGGGCGCCCCACGCGGAATCGGGTGCGAGTCCGCGAGAACGAATCCCCGTCCCTTGTTCACGTACAGCTCCATGGTCAGGGAGCGCTCGTCCTGCAGCGTGAACAGGTGATGACCCGGATCGATGATGGTCGCGCCGGCCCCAGCCTGGATGTGGGCCGCCGTGACAGGCCCAGCTTTCTCCACGTGCAGCTCGAGCACCACCTCGTCGACGTCGCTGTCCAGCGTGATCACGAGCGACTTCAGGTTCTGAATGACCTGATGTACATCCTCGACCACCCCCTGGATGGTCTGGTGCTCATGTACGACGCCGTCCACGCGAAAGGCCCACACCGCCGCGCCCCGGAGCGATGAGAGCAGCACGCGGCGAACCGAGTTCCCCAGCGTGTGCCCGAAGCCCCGCTCGAGAGGCTCGATCAGGAACTGGGCGGAGCGCGCACCCGTCCGCGTATCGACGGCTTCGATGCGCTCCGGCAGCACCAACCCGGTCAGATCTATGTCCACGTTGTCCTCCTGAGTCCACCGTTGACGCCGCACCCCACCGGGTGCCGGCGATCTTTACTTCGAGTAGAGCTCGACGATGAGCTGTTCCTGCACCGGCAGCGGGATGTCGGCCCGCGTGGGTTCCCGAACCATCCGGCCGACGCGCGCCTTCTCGTCGAGCGCCAGCCAGTCGAGGAGCGGGGGCCGCGTACGGGCCTCGAGCGACGCCTGCACGGAAAGCAGAGCCTTCGAGTCGGCCTTCACCGCGATCTCGTCGCCGGGTCTGACCCTGTACGAGGGCACGTCCACGATGCCGCCGTTCACCTCGACGTGCCGATGCCGCACGAGCTGCCTGGCCGCGTTCCGGCTGGACGCGAAGCCCATGCGGAAGACCAAGTTGTCGAGGCGCGACTCCAACGAAACCAGGAGGTTCGACCCGGTAATCCCCGGCATGTGAACGGCCTGCTCGAACGCGTTCCGGAACTGCTTTTCCTGCAGTCCGTACATCCTCTTGACCTTCTGCTTCTCGCGAAGCTGCACCGCGTAGTCCGACTGCTTGCGGCGACGCTCCTGCGCAGGGCCGTGCTGCCCGGGCGGGTAGGCGCGCCGCTCGACGGGACACTTCTCCGTGTAGCACTTCTGACCCTTCAGAAACAACTTGCCACCTTCGCGGCGGCAGAGCTTGCAGACGGGTCCGGTATAACGAGCCATGTTCTAGAACGATCCTCGAGACGCGATCCGGGAGACTAGACGCGACGCTTCTTGGGTGGGCGGCAGCCGTTGTGCGGAAGCGGCGTCACATCCTGAATAGACTTGATGAAGAGACCCGCGGCGGCCAGCGCCTGGATCGCCGACTCGCGGCCCGATCCGGGACCCTGCACACGCACGTCGACGCGACGGACGCCGAGGCTCACGGCCTCGCGCCCTGCCTGCTCGGCGGCGACGGTCGCTGCGAAGGGCGTCGACTTCTTCGAGCCCTTGAAGCCCGCCTTGCCCGAGCTCGCCCACACGATGGCGTTGCCCGCGCTGTCCGCGATCGTGATGAGCGTGTTGTTGAAGGTCGCCTTCACGTGGGCGATGCCCTCAGCCTCCACGACTCGCTTGGCCTTCTTGGTTCTGGTCACCACAGTCGATCGATTCCTTTGGTGCGTGCTCTACGCTGCTTCGGCCCTACCCCACGGCCCTACTACTTCTTGGTCGCCTTCTTCTTGCCGGCGATCGGCCGACGGGAGCCCTTGTGCGTACGCGCGTTCGTATGCGTGCGCTGGCCCCGTACCGGCAATCCCTTGCGATGGCGAAGGCCGCGGTAACAACCAATGTCGATCAGGCGCTTGATATTCATCGAGGTCTCGGTGCGCAGCGCGCCCTCGACCTTGAAGCTTCCTTCGATCTGACGGCGCAGGCGTGCCACGTCGTCGTCGTCCAAGTCCTGCGTACGGCGGTCGGGGTTCACGCCGCAGGCCTCGACGATCTGTTGCGCCCGCGTGCGCCCGATGCCGTAGATATAGGTCAGCGCAACCTCGATTCGCTTTCCGCGGGGGAGGTCTACTCCGGCGATACGTGCCATGGTCTCTAGGCCTCAGCCCTGACGCTGTTTGTGCTTCGGATTACGCGAACAGATGATGCGGACGACCCCCTTACGGAGGACGACCTTGCAGTGCTCGCACAACGGCTTGACGCTGCTTCTGACCTTCACATCGACCCCCGGCGCGCGGTTATTGCAGAGCTGGATAGTCTAACCCGCGTAAGAGAAGGCTTCAAGAACCCACCCTTCCCGACCCTGCTCCGACCGTGCGGCCCAGGGCCGTCAGGATGCGGGGGCCATAGGCGGTAATCCCCACGGTATGCTCGAAATGGGCCGTCAGCGACCCATCGACGGTCACCACGGTCCAACCGTCCCGAAGGGTCCGGATGTTCGGTGAACTGGCGGAAAGCATGGGCTCGATCGCCAGCACCATACCCTCGCGAAGGAGCGGGCCGTGGCCGGCACGCCCCACGTTCGGAACCTGGGGCTCCTCGTGGACGTCTCGCCCGATGCCATGGCCGACGAGCTCCTTGATGATACCGTACCCGGTCCCCTCGACGACGCGGCCGACCGCGGCCCCGATGTCGCCCACGTGGTGGCCGGGAACCGCGGCCTCCACAGCGGCGTCGAGCGCGCGCTCGGTCACGTCGAGGAGGGCCTTCGCGGACTCGCTCACCTCCCCGACGGGGAACGTCCACGCCGAATCGGAGCACCACCCGTCCAGCTTGACGCCTACGTCGACGGACACGATGTCCCCCTCGGCCAGAATCCTCTTGGGACTCGGGATCCCGTGGACGACCTCCTGGTTCAGCGAGATACAGACGCTACCGGCGAACCCGTAGAGGCCCTTGAACGCCGGCACGGCCCCTTCGTGCGACACGATGTAGCGCTCGCAGAAGGTATCGATCGCCGCGGTCGACACGCCCGGTCGGACCTGGGACGGCAGCTCCTCGAGCAAGCCGGCGATGATCGCTCCGCCACGAGCGATGATGTCCATCTCTTCGCTGGTACGGAGGTGGATCATCGGGCCGCCTCCACCGCACTGCGGAAGTCCGCGTAGACGTCGTCAACGGGGCGATCCGCCCGAATGCGCACGAAGGGCGCCCCCGCGGACTCATAGAAGGAGACGAGCGGGGAGGTCTGCTCCCGGTAGACCTCGAGCCGTCGCTGCACGGTGCTCGGTGTATCGTCCTCTCGTTGGACGAGGGAGCCGCCACATCGATCGCACGTACCTTCGACTTTCGGTGGGCTGAAGTACGTGTTGTAGACCGCGCCGCATTCCGGGCAGCTTCTCCGACCGCTGAGGCGCTTCACGATCGTCTCGTCGGGAGCCTCGAACAGCACGACCTCGTCGACCCTCCGCCCCAGCTGCGCGAGCACCTGGCCGAGCCCCGTGGCCTGGGCGATGGTGCGAGGGAAGCCGTCGAAGAGGACGGGGGCATCCCGACCGATCCCACCCAGGTGCTCTTTCACGAGATCCAGAATGAGCTGATCGGGCACCAGCTCGCCGGCGTCCATGAACTTCTGGGCGCGTTGGCCGAGTTGGGTACCCTCACGGCGCGCCGCGCGGAGAAGGTCGCCCGTCGAGACGTGCGCCCCGTGGAGCTCATCCGCCATCCGAACGGCCTGCGTCCCCTTCCCGACACCGGGAGGGCCGAGGAGGATGAGAACCATGAAAGGCCCGCCTACATGTAGCGCGTGCGGCCGCGCATCTTCACCCGACCCTTCTTCATGAAGCCGTCGTAGTGGCGCAGCAGCAGGAGCTGCTGGGCCTGCTGGACCGTATCGAGGCCCACGCCGACCACGATCAGGAGGCTCGTCCCGCCGAAGAAGAAGGTCTGGATGTTGAAGATGTCGAAGATGAAGAACGGCAGCAGCGCGATGAGCGCGAGATAGATCGAGCCCGGCAACGTGACGCGGGTGAGCACGCGGTCGATGTACTCAGCGGTACGGGCTCCAGGCTTCACGCCGGGGATGAAGGCACCCTGCTTCTTCAGATTCTCCGCGAGATCGACGGGATTGAAGATGATCGCGGTGTAGAAGTAGGTGAAGAACAGGATGAGCAGGCCGTACGTGATGTAATAGGTCGCGGTCTGCGGCTGGAACATCTCGGCGAGCGTCGATAGCGGACCCAGGTCCACGAATGCCGCCATGGTCCCCGGCATGACGATGAACGACTGGGCGAAGATGATCGGCATCACGCCCGAGGAGTTGATCCGCAGAGGGACGAAGCTCTTCTGGCCTTCGCGAATCCGTCCCCTGCCCACGACCTTGCGCGGGATCTGAACGGGGATCTTTCGAGCCGCCATGGTCATGGCCACTACGCCCGCGCACACGCCCACGACAACGGCGAGGAGCGCGAGCAACGAGAAGACACCGATCTCGCCGAGCATGAAGGACTCGTACGTCCGCCCGATTGCGGCAGGGAACGACTCGATGATCGAGAAGAAGATCAGCAAGGACATACCGTTGCCGATGCCCCGCTCGGTAATCTGCTCGCCCAGCCACATCACGAACATCGCGCCGACAGTGAGCGCGATGACCGTAGTGAACGTGAACGTGAAGCCCGGCAGGCGAACCGCGCCGGGAATCGACTGCAGGAACGCGGAGTACCCGTAGGCCTGCATCAGGGCCAGGCCGATCGTGGCGTACCGTGTCCACTGCGTCAGCTTCTTCCGGCCGTCTTCCCCTTCCTTCTGCAGCTTCTCGATCGTGGGGATGACCGCGGCGAGCAGCTGGAACATGATGCTCGCCGAGATATAGGGCATGATGCCGAGCGCCAAGATGGTGGCGCGCGAGAGCCCACCGCCCACGAACATGTCGTAGATGCCGAAGAACGTGCCCTGCAAGGCCCCGAACGTCTGGCGCAGGATGTTGACGTCGAGCCCTGGGACCGTGATGTGGGCGCCCGTGCGATACACGAGCAACATCCCGAGCGTGAAGAGGATCTTGCTCTTGAGCTCCGGAACTCGGAACAGGTTCGCGACGGGATTCGTGGCCATGGCTACGAGGCAGCGGACTCGGGAGCGATGACCTTCGCGGCACCGCCCGCGGCTTCGATCTTGGCGCGCGCCGACCCGCTGAACGCATGCGCAGTCACGGAAGCGGATCGACCCATCTCACCGACACCCAGGACCTTCACGGGCTGCCGGAGGTTGCCGATCAATCCCGCGGCCTTGAGCGTTTCAGGCGTGACGTCGCCCTCGATGCGCCCGAGGTCCCGCACGTTCACCACCTGATACTCGACGCGCGTGATGTTGGTGAAGCCGCGCTTCGGGATGCGGCGGATGAGGGACGTCTGGCCACCCTCCCTCCTCGGGTGGACCTTGCCGCCGGATCGAGCCTTCAGACCCTTGTGACCCTTGGTCGAAGTCCCGCCGTGACCGGAAGCGTTTCCGCGTCCGATGCGCTTGCGGCGCCTGTGCGAGCCCGTGCTCGGGCTCAGATCGCTGAGGTTCGCCATATCAATCCTCGACCTCCTGTACGTCCAGCATGAAGGAGACCTTCCGGATCATCCCCTGCAGCGTGGGCGAGTCGTCGTGGACCACGCTGTGCTGATGATGCCGGAGCCCGAGCGCCCGTAGCGTGCGCCGGTGCTTCTCCTGCCGCCCCGACTCACTCCGGACCTGGGTGATCTTGAGCTTCTTCGACTTCTTCGCCTTAGCCATGTCTCGCACCCGCGCTCTCGAACGGCAGGCCGCGCTCGGCGGCCACCTGCTCGGCTGTCACCAGCCGGGTCAGGCCGTCCATCGTCGCGCGGGCCACGTTGATCGGATTGTTCGAACCCAGGCTCTTCGTGAGCACGTCGCGCACTCCGGCCGCGTCCAGAACGGCGCGGACGGCTCCACCCGCGATCACCCCGGTACCCGGAGACGCAGGACGCAACAGAACGCGGCCCGCACCCCACTCACCGACGATGTCGTGCGGAAGAGTCCCGTTCTCGATAGGGATCTTCACCATCTGTCGACGCGCCCGCTCGAAGCCCTTACGGATCGCTTCGGACACCTCGTTGGCCTTCGCCAGAGCGACGCCGACGTTCCCCTTCTGGTCTCCCACGGAGACGAGAGCGGAGAACGAGAACCGGCGACCACCCTTCACGACCTTCGCGACCCGGTTGATGTAGATCACGTTCTCGACCAGGTCCGACTCGTGCTTCCGAGGCCGATCCTTCTTCTTCTTCTCAGGCTTGGTCATCAGAACTGCAGACCTCCTTCCCGTGCGCCGTCGGCGAAAGCCTTCACCCGACCGTGGTATTTGTAGCCGCCGCGGTCGAATACCACGGCCTGGATTCCATGCGCTTTGGCACGCTCGGCCAGGAGCTTCCCGGCAGCGAACGACTGCTCCACGCGCTTATTCTGACTTTCGGGCGTGAACCCACGCAGATCCGGTGCGAGCGTGGACACCCCGAGCACCGTGCGGCCCGCGTCGTCGTCGACGAGCTGGCCTTCGATGTTCTTGAGGGAGCGGTATACCACGAGCCGCGGCCTTTCCGCGGTGCCGCGCACCTTGTTGCGAATTCTGAGGTGGCGCCGCCGGCGCTGCAGCAGGCGGCTCTTCCTCATTTGGCTGCTCTTGATCATCTGCTACGCGCCCCCAGAGGCGGTCTTGCCCGCCTTCCTGCGAATGTGTTCGCCTTGATAGCGGATGCCCTTGCCCTTGTACGGCTCGGGGGGGCGGAATCCGCGAATCTCGGCCGCCGTCTGTCCGACCTTCTGCTTGTCCGTCCCCGAGATGACGATCGTCGTCGGGTTCGGGCACTCGAGCTTCACGCCCTCCGCCGCCTGGTAGGCGATGGGATGGCTGTACCCGAGGTTCAGCGTGATCCCTTTGCCCTTGGCGTCCGCCTTGTAGCCGACGCCGACGATCTCGAGGGTCTTCGAGAAGCCCTCCGTGACCCCGCGGACCATGTTGGCGATGAGCGCCCGCGTGAGACCGTGCAGGGCACGGTACATCTTCTCGTCGGAGAAGCGCTCGACGCGGACCTGGTCATCCTCGAGAACGACCTTGAGATCGGGGTGCACGTCCAGCGTGAGCTCGCCCTTCGGCCCCTTCACCTTCAGCGTTCCGTCTGTTTGCTCGACCTTGACCCCCTTGAGGATCGGGACGGGCAGTCTACCTATGCGAGACATTCGAGTTCTCTCTTCCTCAGGCTACCAAACGAGCGCCAGAACCTCGCCGCCCACACCCCGCTCGCGCGCCGAGCGATCCGAGAGCACCCCGGAGGACGTGGACAGGATCGCCATGCCGAGCCCGTTCCGCACCCGCGGGATCTCGTCCTTGCCGACGAACTGCCGCCGGCCCGGGCGTGAGACGCGCTCGAGGTGCCGAATGACCGGCTTCCCATCGTGATACTTCAAATAGATGCGGAGCACACCGAAGTGTCCGTCCGCCAGCACCTTGTGGGTGTGAACGAAACGGCTCTCCTCGAGGAGGCGCGCGATCTCGATCTTCTTCGTCGACACGGGCATGTCCACCCACTTGTGGTCCGCGGCACACGCGTTCCGGATGCGGGTGAGCATGTCGGCGATCGGGTCTGTCATCATGATGATTATTCCTCTTACCAGCTCGACTTGCGCACGCCAGGGATCTCACCCTTGAGTGCCATCTCACGGAAGCAGATTCGGCACATCCCGAACTTCCTCAGGAACGCCCGAGGCCTTCCGCACCGCTGACACCGGTTCCGCTTCCGCACCGCGAACTTCGGCTCGCGCTTGGACTTCTCGATCAGCGCCTTCTTTGCCATTCCGAGCTCCTTCTCCTATGCGCTCGCGCCGATCTGAACCGGCACGTGTCCGCGGAACGGGAATCCCAGCTCGCGGAGCAGAGCGAGCGCCTCGTCGTCCTTGTTCGTCGATGTCACGATCGTGATGTCCATCCCGTGGATCCTACGAACCTTGTCGTAGTTGATCTCGGGGAAGATGATCTGTTCGCGAATGCCCATCGTGTAGTTCCCGCGGCCGTCGAAAGACTTCGTCTGCAGGCCCCGGAAGTCGCGCACACGAGGAATCGCCGTGCTGATGAGGCGGTCGAGGAAGTACCACATCCTCTCGCGCCGAAGCGTGACCGATACTCCGATCGGCGCACCCTCACGAAGGTTGAAGTTCGCGACCGCCTTGCGGGCGCGATTCACCAGTGCCTTCTGACCCGAGATCATGGTCACCTCGTCGACCAAGCTCTCGAGCAGCTTCTGATCCTTGGCGGCGTCCCCGCATCCCACGTTCATGACCACCTTGACCAGCCGAGGCAGCTCATGGGGGTTCGTGAAGCCGAACTCCGCCTGGAGCTTGGGCCGCACGTGCCGCTGATAATGTTCTCTGAGTCTGGGTTCCATCGGATTTGCCGTATGCCGTCCGTGCTACTTGGGCTTGGGGATCGGGTTGCCGCTCTTCACCGCCACGCGCTCCTTGGTCCCGTCCTCCTCGACTCGCGTGCGCACCCGGCTGGCCTTCTCGGAAGCCGAGTCGATGAGCATCACGTTCGAGATGTGGATGGGCGCGATCATCGAGATGATTCCCCCATCGGGATCGGCCTGCGTGGGACGCGTGTGGCGCTTACGCATGTTGATTCCCTCCACACGCACGCGGTTCTCACCCTTGAGAACCTCGAGCACCGAGCCCTCCATGTCGCGGTAGTTGCCGCGGATCACGCGCACCCGGTCTCCCTTCATGATGCGACGCTTGAGCGCCATCAGAGCACCTCCGGCGCGAGCGATACGATCTTCATGTACTTCTTCTCCCGCAGCTCCCGGCCGACAGGGCCGAAAATGCGTGTGCCGCGCGGCTCACCCGCGGCATCGATCAGCACAGCCGCGTTGTCGTCGAAGCGGATGTAGGTCCCGTCCTTGCGCCGCGTCTCCTTCCTGGTGCGCACGATCACCGCTTTGACGACGTCACCTTTCTTCACGGACCCCTGCGGGATCGCGTCCTTGACCGTGGCGACGATCACGTCCCCGACGCCGGCATATCGCCGAGAGGAGCCACCGAGCACTCTGATGCACAGTGCCGAGCGCGCACCCGTATTGTCCGCGATGCGGAGCACCGATTCTTGTTGGATCATGGGTAGTCCCTTTCCTAGACCGGGCGCTCGACCAAGCCGATCACTCGCCAACGCTTCAACTTCGAGAGCGGGCGGGTCTCCGTGATTCTGACCGTATCGCCGACCTTGTATTCATTCTTTTCGTCGTGCGCGTAGTACTTCTGCGAGCGCGCGATGCTCTTGCCATACATGGGGTGCTTGATGCGACGCTCGACCTTGACGATGACCGTCTTGTCGGGCTTGTCGCTCACCACGACGCCCACCCTGACCTTGCGCTGGTTACGCTCGCCGCTCTCGGCGCCTGACTCGTTCTCGTTCTCGCTCATGGTGTCCTCGTGCCTCACACTTTCTTGGCGAGCTCTCGCTCGCGGAGGATCGTCCTGAGCCGGGCGATATCACGCCGCACCCGCCGCAGGGTCCCGGGATTCTCCAACTCCATCGTGGCGGACTTGAAGCGGAGCTTGAACTGCTCCTCCCTCAGCTCCTTCAGACGCGCCGAAATCTCGACGTCGTCATAGTCGCGAACCTCGTCAGCCTTCATCGACTTCTCGCTCCATGTTCTCCGATTGATTCGATCACAGCTGCGTCTCGCGCACCACGAACTTGGTCTTGATCGGCAGCTTGGCCGCGCCGAGCGCCATGGCCTTCCGTGCCATCTCCTCCGTGACACCCTCCAGCTCGAACATGACACGGCCGGGCTTCACGACGGCCACCCATCCCTCCGGGTTGCCCTTACCCTTGCCCATGCGGGTTTCGGCGGGCTTGCTCGTGATCGGCTTGTCCGGAAAGAGTCGGATCCAGACCTTGCCGCCTCTCTTGATGTGGCGCGTGATCGCCACGCGCGCCGATTCGATCTGCCGGTTCGAAACCCACGCCGGCTCCATGGCCATGAGACCGTATTCGCCGAAGGACACCCGGTTGCCCCGGGTGGCCGCTCCGCGCATGCGACCCTTGAAGGCCTTGCGGTGCTTTACGCGCTTTGGTGCGAGCATCGTTCAGATTCCCTGTCAGGCGCCGGTGGAGTAGGTCTTGCCCCGCCGCTCCTCGATCACTTCTCCCTTGAAGATCCAGCACTTCACGCCGACGCACCCATAGGTCGTGAACGCCGTCACCTGGGCGTAATCGATGTCGGCCCGCAGCGTGTGCAGCGGCACGCGACCCTCGTTGTACTGCTCGGTTCGCGCGATCTCCGCACCGCCCAGACGACCGGAAGCCCGGATCTTGATGCCTTCGGCACCAGCCCGGATCGCCCCTTGAACCGCGCGCTTCATGGCGCGACGGAACGAGATGCGCTGGCGCAGCTGGTGGGCGACGTTCTCGGCCACCAGGTACGCGTTGATCTCCGGCCGCTTGATCTCCTCGACGTTCACCGAGATCTCGGACTTCGTGAGCACCGCGAGCTCGTCACGGAGCTTGTCGACCTCGGCACCGCGCTTCCCGATCACCACCCCAGGACGGGCGGTGTGAAGCGTGACGACGATCTTGCTCGGCTTACGCTCGATCTCGACGTGGCTCAGCGCCGCGTGCGTGAGCCGGCGCCGCAGATACTTGCGGATCGTCTCGTCTTCCAGGAGCAGGCGCGGAAAGTCGCGCTCCGCGTACCAGCGTGACCGCCAGTCCTGTACGACTCCGAGCCTGAAACCTATGGGGTGTGTCTTTTGTCCCATGTCCTCACGCGTCCTTGCGATCGACGACCACGGTGATGTGGCTCGTGCGCTTGCGCCTCGGCGCCGGGCGACCTTGGGCGGCCGCCCGCCATCTCCGGTGCGTCGGGCCTTCGTCCACATATGCTTCCCGCACGATGAGGTCGTCCACGTCGAGCGCCCCACCCTGCTCCTGCGACTTCACCTGCGCGTTCGCCACGGCGGAGCGGAGCGTCTTACCCACCGGCTCGGCCGCGCTCTTCTTCGAGAACTGTAGGAGCGCATACGCGTCATTGACCGCCTTGCCGCGGATCTGGTCCACGACGAGGCGCACCTTGCGGGCGCTCATGCCTACGTACCGTGCTACGGCCCTGGCTTTCATGTGGTCGGCGTCGCCTCCGTGCGCTTGTCCGACAGCTTGCCACCGTGCCCGCGGAACAGACGTGTCGGCGCAAACTCGCCGAGCTTGTGGCCCACCATGTTCTCCGTCACGTAGACCGGGATGAACTTGTTGCCGTTGTGCACGGCGATGGTGTGGCCGACGAAGTCCGGGGAGATCGTCGACGCGCGAGACCACGTCTTGATCACCCGCTTCTCGTTGCGCGCATTCATCACTTCGATCTTCAGAAGAAGCTTGTCGTTGATGAACGGGCCCTTCTTGACACTGCGTGGCATGGTCCTCTGCTCCTACTGCGTGGCTTTGCCGCGCCTGCGGCCGCGCACGATGTCCTTGTTGGAACGCTTCTTCCGCTTGCGCGTCTTCTTGCCCTCGGCCTTGCCCCACGGTGAGACCGGGGGTCGTCCACCGGACGACTTGCCCTCGCCACCGCCGAGCGGATGGTCGACCGGGTTCATCGCTACGCCGCGCACCTTCGGACGCTTCCCGCGCCAGCGATTCGCTCCCGCCTTGCCGATGACCTGCAGCTCGTGATCCGAGTTACCCACCTCGCCGATCGTGGCGAGGCACTCCTGGCGAACCCGACGCACCTCGGTCGACGGAAGCCGGAGCGTGACGTAGCCGCCTTCCTTCGCGACGACCTGGACGCCCGAGCCCGCCGAGCGCGCCATCTGACCACCCTTGCCGACCTTGAACTCGACGTTGTGCACCGTGCTGCCGAGGGGAACGAGCTCGAGCGGCAGAGCGCAGCCCGTGCGCACGTCGGCCTCGGGACCCGAGCTGATCGCGTCGCCGACGACGAGGCCCTTCGGGTGCAGGATGTACCGCTTCTCACCGTCGTCGTAGTGGATCAGCGCGATGTTGGCAGACCGATTCGGATCGTACTCGATGTGCGCCACGACCCCGCGGATGCCGAACTTGTCCCGCTTGAAGTCGATGATCCGGTACCGACGCTTGTGACCGCCGCCACGCCGCCGAACCGTGATGTGGCCGTGGTGATTGCGCCCGCCCTTGGACGTGCGAACGTCGAGCAATGACCTCTCGGGCTCGCTGCGTGTCAGGACCTCGTTTTCGAGGACAGACCGCTGGCGCGTGCCGGGGGTGATCGGTCGGAATTTCTTGATGCCCATCAGCCTACCTCGTAGAGCTCGATGTGGTCGCCGTCTGCCAGCCGAACCACAGCCTTCTTGTACGACGCGCGTCGACCCTGGCTGGCGTTACGGGCCATACGCCCGAGAAACGAGCGCCTTGGCTTGCCGGGGTACTTCATGGTGCGCACGTCCTTGACGGTTACGTCCCAGAGACGCTCGACCGCCTTGCCGATCTCGATCTTGTTCGCGTTTCCAGCCACGATGAACGTGTATGTGTTGCCGGCTTCGACCTGATGATTGCTCTTTTCGGTCACGACCGGTGCCAGGATCACGTCGTATAGATCACTCATCGGAGCCCTCCTCGGCCTCAGCGGCCTCTCCGCGCTCCAGCGCGCTGCGCTCGATCACCACCGTCTCCGCCCAGAGCACGTCGTAGACGGACTCCTCACCGAACGGCATCACCGAGATGCTCGGCACGTTGCGGCTCGAGAGATAGGCTTGTTCGTTCTTGCCATCGGTCAGCACGAGCACCTTGCCCGCTGCGCCCACACCGCGCAGGAAGGCGATGAGATCCTTCGTCTTCGGCTTCTCGGCCTTCGGCATGTCGGCGATCACGACCTTCTCGTTCTGCGCACGGTCGTTGAGGGCCGAGCGCCGCGCGAGTGCACGCACCTTCTTGGGAACCTGCTGCCGCCAGGAATGCGGGCGCGGCGGAAAGGCGATACCACCGCCGGGCCAGAGCGGCGACCGTGTCGAGCCCGCACGCGCGCGACCCGTGCCCTTCTGCTTCCAGGGCTTGCTGTTGCCGCCCGAAACCTCGCCGCGCGACTTGGCGGATGCGGTGCCCTGGCGCTGATTCGCGAGGTACACCTTCACCACCTGGTGCATGACGCCGTCGTTGACGACGCCGTCGAAGAGGGCCTCGGGGAGCTTACGCGCCCGACCCTTCTTTCCGTCGGCCTTGTAGTACGGTGCTTTATACATGTGCTCGTCTCACTTCGAGATCAGGACGTAGCCGTTGCGCGCGCCCGGCACGCCGCCCTTCACGAAGAGCAGGTTTCGCTCTCCATCCACGCGAACCACCTGGAGATTCCGGATCGTCGTGCGTACGCCACCCATACGACCCGGAAGCCGCTTGCCTTTGATCACGCGAGAAGGATCGGTTCCGGGACCGATGCTTCCAGGCGTCTTCGACTCGGGGTGGCCGTGCGCACCCGGACGTCCCGCAAAGCCGTGCCGCTTCACGACGCCCGTGAAGCCGCGGCCCTTCGAGTTGCCCGTAACTTTCACGAGATCGCCCGCAGCGAAGAGCGACACGGTGAGCTGTTGGCCCACCTGGTACTCCTCGCCGTCTCCCATGCGGAACTCACGCATCATACGCGGCGCCTGCTCGAGCCCCGCCTTGGCGGCATGCCCTCGCTCGGCGCGCGTCGTCTGCCTGGCACCCTGAGAATGGAAGCCGAGCTGAACCGACTTGTGACCGTCGGTCTCGCCCGACTTCACTTGAACGACAGGGCACGGCCCAGCCTCGATGACAGTGACGGGAATCTGGACTCCCGTGTCGTCGAAGATCCTGGTCATGCCGACCTTCTTTCCGATCAATCCCGGCATATCCAACGATTCCTCCGTCAGTCGACCTTGATCTCGACGTCGACGCCGGCTGGCAAATCCAGCTTCGTCAACGCGTCGATCGTCTGGGGACGGCTATCCACGATGTCGATGAGGCGCTTGTGTGTGCGGAGCTCGAACTGCTCGCGGCTCTTCTTGTCGACGTGCGGCGAGCGCAGCACGGTCCAACGCTGGCGCCGGGTGGGAAGCGGGATGGGACCACGAACGGTCGCACCCGTCTTCTCGGCCGTACGCACTATGTCGGACGCCGTCTGATCGACCACCCAGTGGTCGAACGCCTTGAGTCGGATTCTGATTCTGTCAGCCACGTTTCTTCCTCTGGTGGTTCGGGTCCGCAGACCCGACTCCCGCCTCTCCTCGGCCGCTCGGCCGCTGAGTTACTCCACTTTCACCAACTCACTCCTCGTGCCTCGCTCTGCCGCTACGCGCGGCAGAGCCTCGTCGAGACGGGAGCCGGGCCCGCGGACCCGCCGCCGGCCTAACGCCCGTCCCACCCAACTTCCCCCGGCGTTCGATCACCGAGTGGTCCATCTTCCTCTGTTTCGTACTTCCTTCACTTCTGGTGCCGCGCGAAGCCGCGGCGTCCTGCTCAGATCACTATCTACGAGCGAGGGGTGCGAGGCTCGGCGACGA
>CAZBCN010000056.1:0-23397 GCA_964490285.1 uncultured Gemmatimonas sp.
AGGGTCTGCAGCTTGCGCTTGATCGCCGGCAGGGCGTCGAAGAACTCGAGCGCGTCGTCGACGGTCATGTCGAGCACGTCGGCGATGTTCTTGCCCTTGTAGTAGACGTCGAGCGTCTCGCGGTTGTAGCGGCGGCCCCGGCAGACGTCGCACGGCACGTACACGTCCGGCAGGAAGTGCATCTCGATCTTCACGAGCCCGTCGCCCTCACACGCTTCGCAGCGCCCGCCCTTCACGTTGAACGAGAAGCGTCCGGGACCGTAGCCACGCATCTGCGACTCGGGCAGGTTCGCGAACAGGTCGCGGATCGGCGCGAAGAGCCCCGTGTACGTCGCGGGGTTCGACCGCGGCGTGCGGCCGATGGGCGACTGATCGACGTCGATCACCTTGTCGACGAGCTCGAGACCTTCGATGCCGTCGTGCGTGGCCGACACGAGCCTGCTGCGGTAGAAGTGCCTGGCCAGCGCGTGATACAGGGTCTCGTTCACCAGCGTCGACTTCCCCGAGCCGCTCACGCCCGTCACGCACAGGAACGTCCCCAGCGGAAAGCGGACGTCGAGCTTCCGGAGGTTGTGACCGCGGGCGCCCTTCACGACGATCGCCTTCTTGCGGTCGATGGGACGCCGAGTCTCCGGCACGGGGATCGAGCGGTCGCCCCGCAGGTAAGCCGCCGTAAGGGAGCGCTTGTCCGCCATGAGGACCGGCAGGGGCCCGGCGGCTACGACCTCACCCCCGTGGCGGCCCGCGCCCGGACCGAGGTCGATCAAGTAGTCCGCCGCGCGGATCGCGTCCTCGTCGTGCTCCACCACCACGACGGTGTTGCCGAGGTCGCGGAGACGCTTGAGCGTCTCCAGCAGTCGGCCGTTGTCCCGCTGGTGCAATCCGATCGAGGGCTCGTCGAGGATGTACAACACGCCGACGAGCCGGCTTCCGATCTGTGTCGCGAGGCGGATGCGCTGGGCCTCTCCTCCCGAGAGCGTGCCTGCGGCTCGACCGAGGGTCAGATAGCCGAGCCCGACGTCAAGCAGGAATCGGAGACGCTCCCCGACCTCCTTGAGGATCGGGCCCGCGATCTCCTCGGGGAGCGTAGCGTGCACCGCCGCCCCCGAGCGCTTGCCGCGACCGCCCTTGGAGCCCGCGGCGAGCTCCTCGAAGAACGCGGCCGCGTCGGTGATCGACATCTCGATCACGTCCCGAAGCGACTTGCCGGCCACGGTCACGGCGAGCGAGGCGGCCTTCAGACGGCTGCCCTGGCACGTACCGCACTCGAGCGTCGACATGTACTCCTCGAGCTGCGCACGCACGGATTCCGAGTCGGTCTCCTTGTAGCGCCGCTCGATGTTCGCGACCACACCCTCCCAACGGTCCTCGTAGTGGCCCTTGAACTTCCCCGTGCCGGAGTTGTACGGGAACCGGATCTTCATGTCGCCCGAGCCGTGCAGGATCGCGTGCCGCGCCTCGGCCGTGAGATCGCGCCACGGCGTATTGGGCTTGAACTCGTACGCCTCGGCGAGGCCCGGAATCACGGAGCGGCGAAGGTGTCCGGAGGGGCTCCCCCACGGGAGAATGACGCCCTCCAGGATCGAGACGCTCGGGTCGGCCAGGAGCAGGTCGGGATTGACGTCCTTCCGCGTACCGAGCCCGCCGCACTCGTCGCACGCGCCGTACGGCGAGTTGAACGAGAATTGGCGAGGCTCCAGCTCCGTGAGGCTCGTTCCGCAACCGGTGCACGCATATCGCTCGCTGAACAGATGCGGGACGGGGTCGCCGCGCTTCCGGTGCTCCAGGACTTCGAGCACACCGTCACCGGTGCGTAGTGCGGTCTCGACGGAGTCGGCGAGGCGGTCGCGGTCCGCCGCGCGGATGACGAGACGGTCCACCACGACTGCGATGTCGTGGTTTTCGTACCGGCTGAGCGTCGGCGGCTCCGACAGATCGTATGTCTCGCCGTCCACCATCACACGCACGAAGCCTTCTTTGCGCGCCTTGTCGAACAGGTCGCGGAACTCGCCCTTCCGGCCGCGAACGAGCGGCGCGAGCAACTCCACGCGCACGTCCTCGCCGATGTCGAGCAGGCGATCGACGATCTGGCTCGCGGACTGCCGCAGCACGGGCTCACCGCACTTGGCACAGTGCGGGGTGCCGACGCGCGCCCAGAGCAACCTCAGGTAGTCGTACACCTCGGTAACCGTGCCGACCGTCGAGCGCGGATTCTTGCTGACCGTCTTCTGCTCGATCGAGATGGCGGGCGAGAGCCCCTCGATCGCATCGACGTCGGGCTTCTCCATGAGGCCCAGGAACTGGCGCGCATAGGCGGAGAGCGACTCGACGTACCGCCGCTGCCCTTCCGCGTAGATCGTGTCGAACGCGAGCGACGACTTGCCGGAGCCCGAGAGCCCGGTGATGACGACCAGGCGCTCCCTCGGGATCTCGACGTCGATGTTCTTGAGGTTGTGCTCGCGCGCTCCCCGCACGATCAGCTTCTGGCCGGCGGACGCGGCGGCGGGAGGGGAGGCGGATCGAGGCATAGCCAGGGATTCTAGCAGGGAGGACAAGCCTGCCTCAATCCGTGGAGTAGGGGCGCGACAAGGGGGCTCGGGGCTACCACGAGCTCCGACCCCCCTTTGAAGCCTTACAGCGCCAGCTGCCGAAGCCGGGCGATGCGATCCTCGGTCGACGGGTGCGTGTTGAACAGCCCCGCGAAGGCCTGGCGCCGCCCGCCCGCGAGCGGGTTGATGATCGCGAGCTGCGCCGCGGCCGGGTTGATCGCCATCGGAATCTGATGCGCGTATCCCTCGATGCGCTGGAGCGCGCCGGCGAGGCCACCCGGGTCGCGCGTGAGGCGCGCCGCGGTCGCGTCCGCCTGGTACTCGTTCTGCCGGCTGATGGCGAGCTGCACGATCATGGCCGCGATCGGGGCCACGATCACCATGATGAGCAGCGCGATGGGATTGTTGTCGCGATTGTCCCGGCCGCCGAAGCCGCCGAAGATCATGCCCCACTTGGCGATGCTCGCGATGGTCGCGATCGCGCCGGCCATGGTGGCCGCGATGGTGCCGACGAGCATGTGCCGATGCTTGATGTGCGCCAGCTCGTGCGCGATGACTCCCTCGAGCTCGCGCGGCGGAAGTAACCGCACGATCCCCGCGGTGACGCACACCACGGCGTTGGCTGCGTTGCGGCCGGTGGCGAACGCGTTCGGCTGCTCCGAGGGCGCGAGCGCGAGCCTCGGCATCGGCAGGCCCGCCTCTTGGCGGAGCCGGTCGACCATCCGATACAGATCCGGAGCGTCCTGAGGCCCGAGCACCCGCGCCTTGTACATGGCCAGGACCGCGCGGTCGCTGAACCAGTACATGCCGAAGTTCATCACCGCAGCCATCACGAGGAACAGCACCGCCCCGTTGGAGCCGCCGAAGTACGATCCGAAGCCGACCAGGATCACGGTCAGCCCGGTCATGAGTCCGATGACTTTCACCATCTGCATATGTCGTGCTCCTACTGCTGTGAGCCGTATCCCCAGTCGCGGAAGACCAGAAGTCCGACGATCTCCTCACCGTCCAGTCCGGTCTGTCCGAGCGCGCCGGACCCGCGGAGGAAGCGATCCTCGATGAACCCTTCCACGAACCACTCCTCCGACAGCGCTAGTTCTACGCGCAGACCCCTCAGGAAGTTCACGCCCACCCCCGTGCTCGCCGATCCCTGGCCGCTGGGACGGCTCACGACGAAGACCACGAAGACATCGTCCCCGATATAGCGACCGACCTCGAACTGGGCGGTGCTCAGGAAGTTGGCGGCGAGGTTCTCGTCTCCCACGACGTCGGCCTGCGAAATGGCGAGGTAGTCGAATCCCAAGACGCCTTGAGCGAGGGCATTGCCCACCTGACTCGCGAGCGCACCCATGCCATAGGTGCCGAGGCCGGTCGTGACGCCCTGTCCTACCCCGCCGGCCGCTCCGATACCGAGGTCGCCGCCGGCGACGCCGAAAAGGAGGTACGACACGAGGTCCGACTGCGAGAGCCCGGCTTCCGTCGTCGAGAGCGTGACCAACGGCTGCACGAGGGTGCCGGAAACGGTGGCCCGCACCTCGAGGCGATCGCCGCCGCGCCTGCGCACGCGACTGACCGCCTCGATGCCGAGCGCGGGATTCACGCCCGGCTGACCGAGGAAGCTCACCGTTCCGCCGTCCACCTCGAAGGTCCGCCCCAGTACCCGGTAGGAGCCGCGCAGCGCGCGGAGGTCACCCACCATCACCAAGTCGTTCACCGCGCGGTCGTACCGCACGAGCAGGTCTCCGCCCATCTCCACGTTCATCTCGTTCGAGCGGAGCCACAGGTTGCGCGGCACCGTCAGCTCGATGTCCACGCGCAGGTTGTCGAGGAACGGATTGCGGAGGCTCGCCAAGATCGGCTGCGTGACGAACACCGTGGTGTCCACGGCGAAGCCGTCGGCGAAGAGCGTCGGATCCCGGAGGTCGACCACCGCAGAGGCACGCGCGAACTCGTCCACGAAGAGCGTGGCGCGGTCGACGCTCAGTGCGCCCTCCACGACGGGCAGGCGATACTCGCCCCGGACCGTGAAGGCGCCGCTGAGCATGCTCTCGATGTCCCGCCGGTTCACGGCCTGGAACTGATCGAGCGTGACGAGGAGATCGAGCGTCGGATTCGAGAACGGGGCCATCGTCACGGTCCCCGAGACCGTCGATCGCCCGGCGCTGGTGGTGCCGAATTGCACGCCCACCGTCCGGTCCGCACGGAGCTCGAGCTCTCCGCTGAGGCCCGTGTGACGAACGCCCAACGCCACGATGGTCCAGGCGCCGTCGATCAAACGAATCGTACCACCCGGCTCCGGCTCGCGGCTGGTGCCGCCAATGCGGAGGTCCGCAGAAATCGTTCCCGTGACGTCCTCGAGCGTGCCGAAGTAGGCCAGCACGATGGGGGCTGCGAGCGAGTCCGCAGTCACACGCACGTCCATCGGCTCGTCCAGGCTACGCTGCTCCACGTCGATCAATGCCAGGTCCAATGGCACTGTCCCGACCGCCGACAGCACGTTCCGGTCGGCGTCCCAAGCATCGACGCGGAGGTTCGATGAGCGGTCGCGATACTCCACCGAGCCGCTCAATCGACCGAGGCGAAGCCCGCGGTACCGGGGATCTTCCACGTGGAACAGCGCGTCCAGCCGCGGATTCTCCGCCGGCCCGAGGACGGTCAGGCTCAGATCGACGTGGCCGGATATGTCGAGATCCTCCCGCTGGAGGATCCTCGTGGCATCCTCGACGTGGAACCCTGCCATCTCGAGCCGGAAGTTCGAGTCCCCGCCGCGCGTCAGCGTGCCGTGCGCGGTCACGAGCGCCGGGTCCTCGCCCAGACGTCGCAGCTCGAGGCTGTCCACCCGCACCGAAGTCGCGTCCCAATCGACCTCGCTGGGACCGGCAAGCACCCAAGAGAGATCGTCGATCTGCACCGAGGCTTCGGCGAGCGCGACCTGCCCGCCGACCGAGTCCAGCGCGAACGATCCGGTGACGAAGTACCGCTCGCGCAGGCGGCGCACGACGTTCACGGTCCCGTCGCCGCGGCGCTGGGCCATGGTACCCTGGAAGTCGACCTGGTCGAACGAGCGGGAACCCCACGTGATCCCGTAGGCACGAATGTCCGCCTCCCACTCGCCCCGTATCTCCGGCAGGCCACTCCCCTCGAGCGTGACGCTCGCGGAATCCAGGGCGTTGTGCTGGTACGCCAGGTCGACTGCCTCGAAGTCCAGTTGCACACCCAGGTCGCCGAGGCGCCCGCGGAGCACCGCGCTCCCGAACGCGGAGCCCTCCATTCGCACGTCCAGATCCGTGGGCAACGTGTCCGGCTCGATACCGCGGATCCTCAGCAGATCCTCCTCGAGCGGACTCAGGCCGTCCCGTGTCAGGATCGAATCGCCCATGACCATGGGACGGAACGCGGCAAGCGAGTCGACGACGAACGCGAACGTCACCTCGCCCTCGGCGTCCGGAGCCATTCCGAGCGTTCCGCTGCCGGTGGCGCGGGCACCCGCGATGTCGACATCCACGGAATCGAGCAAGAGCAGACCTCCCGTCGCTCGCAGCTCCGATGAGGCGCTCGCCACCCGCACCGCCCCGATGCGCGACGGCCGCACCGTCAGGGAACCGATGGCTTCGAGCGAGTCGAGCGCCAATCCGGACCCCTGCACGGTCAGCCGACCCGAAACGACCGACGGCTCGGGCAGGCGGGTCGTGAACGCGTCGAGGTTCACGGACTCCGCGTCCACATTGAGCATGTATGCCGCACCCAGTGTGGCTGCGTCGATCGAGCCGCTGACGACGAGGCGCCCCCCGCCGGCCGCGAGATCGCCCTCGAAGCGCAGGTCTTCCAGGGGGCCACCGACGCGCACCGGTCCGGATACCACGCCGGAGAGGTCGAGATCGGGGCGGAACCGGCCCACGAGGTCGAAGCCGAGCGGGGCGAGGTTGCCCCGGACGTCCGTCCTCCAAGCGCCGGCCTCTGTTCGGGTGACGAGCGCTTGACCGAAGACGCGTGACGCAACCGCGGTGTCCGACGCGTGCGTGAGGTCGGCCACCACGAGAACTCCACCGTCGACGCGGCCGTCGATCTCCAGCTCAGCCCTTCCCCCCCGGAGGACGGAAGCCGCCGACCAGAAGGGCTCGAGGATGCGGTAGTTGAGGGGATCGAGACGGAGTCGGAGCGAGTCGGCTCCGGGGTTCTCCCCCGTGAACACCGTTCCCGAGAAATCCGCCGTGGTGGGAGCCCCCCCCAGTCCGCTGGGGACGAGGGTCATGCGACCGTCGACATGCAGCGAACGCAGCGTACCCGACAGCGTCGCCTGTCCACTCAGGAAGCCGTCGAGCGGAAGCTCTCCCTCGATCCAGGGCCCTGCGTCGGCCAACGCGAGTGGGCTCGCGGTCACGACCAGCCGCGAGAGGGACATGACGTCGTCGAACCGAACGTCCCCGTCGGCGGCGACCGCACTCGCGCCAGCCTGGACCTCGAACTCACGTAGGTCGACGAGCAACGCCCCTTCCGCCCGGACCTCCGCACCGCCGCGGAACCTTCCGACGGGAATCCTCGGATCGATCCACTGGAGATCGGCGAGGTCGCCCCAGTCGTCCGCTCGCAGCGTGGTCGCGAACACCCAGGGATCACCCGGACGCCGGGGTCCGAACCCGAGATCACCTTCGAGCAGCGAGCTCGCCAGCCGGAAGGTTCCCTCCCGGATGAGAAGACCCTCCACACCGAACGTGAGGTCGCCCACCGCGGCCCTGATGGCGAGCGGCTCCTCGACGACGTGCACGACCGCGCCGAACGCGGCGAGACTTGCGTCGAAGGTCACGGCGCCGCCGGGCCGAAGAACCGTCTGCTCGAGATCGAGGTCCACATCTTCGAAGGCGAGTCGTCGCATCGGACTTCCGTCCGGTCCTGTCACCGTGAGCCGACTCGGTGCCTCGGCCGGTGTGAGCACCGTGATGGTCCCGTCCCGGACCGAGATCCGGCCGAGCCCGAGGATGCTCGGGCGACCCGGCGGGAGCGTGTCCGATTGCGTGCTCGGCGCCAGGATGCGCTGGACGTTCAGTTCCTCGTCTCCGGGCCCGCGGGAGATCTCGAGCGAGAGCCCGTGCAAGGTGGTGGATCGGAGGCGAGGCGATCCGAGCACCAGCGAGAGCAGCGAGTACCGGACCACGAGGGAGTCTGCCTCGAGCACGCGCCGCCCCCCTTCGGCATCCAGGCGGACATCGGTCAGCGTGAAGCCCGCGACGAGCGTCTGGCTGTGAATCCCGCCGACCGTGAGCTCGCCGACGAGCGCTCCGCGGGCGAAGCCGAGGATCTCGTCCAGAACCATACGCTGGCCGAACTCGGTCTGCGACAGGAAGGCAGCCGCGGCGATCGCGAAGCCCGCGAGGCCGGCGAGGCCGGCGAGAGCGAGACGGGCCAGCAATCCCACCCGGCCACGCCTACGGCGAGGCGCCTCCGCCGTGGGCTCGGCGCCGTCTTCCGTCGTCCCCTCGTTCTCCTGTATCTCCTCGCTCATCAGAACGCCTGACCGATCGAGATGTGCAGCTGGAACCGACTCTCGGAGCCCCGGAAGAGAACCCGATTATCGAGAACCGCGAGGTCGTCCGTCGTGCGGTAGAAGGGCGACGACGCGTCCGGGACGACCCCGTTCGTCACGACCGAGAGCCTTTCGTCGCCCCGAAAGTTGTACCCCACGTCCAAGCGCAGCGGACCGACCGGGCTCAGGTAGCGGAGCCCGATTCCCGGCGTGAACTCGAGCTCGTCGAGCGCGATGCCCTGGTCCGCGGCCCAGACCTGTCCGAAATCCATGAAGCCGACTGCTTCAAGCTCCGTGCCGAGCGCAAAACGCACCTCGGCGTTCCCCTCCAGCACGCGCGTTCCCCCGGTCGGCCGCGAGTCGAAGCGGGCGCCGGTCGCGTCGCAGGAGAGGTCGATGACCTCGCTGACGGCACAGATGGGTTGGATGGAGTCGAGCAGCGCGTCCGCGGACACGAACAGCACCTTCGGCCCCAGCCGGCTCTGTGCGAACCCCCTGACCGAGTTCGCGCCGCCGGCGTAATAGCGCTTCTGTGGCGGGATGACCTCGGCCAGCCCCTGTCCGTCACCCGACCCGACCCAACCCCCTCGAATCCGCGTCGCCAACACCGCGGGACCGATCAGCCCCGAGTACCAGGTGGCCTCCACCAACGCGCGATCGTACCTGAACTCCGAACCCGTCCAGCGGGACGCGTGCTCCAGGTCGACCGTCAGACGGTAACCGCTCGTCGGGTTGAGCAGGCTGTTCGAGAGGTTGCGCGTGAGGTTCAGCCCGATGGGCGCGAGCCTCTGGGCGCCCGTGAGAACGCCGATGTCCTGCCGCGTGCAGATGAGGAATCCCGTGCACAGTAGGATCTCCGCGGCGTCCAAACTGGAGATCTCGGGGCGGTACGAGAGCGTGAGCGGCGTCTGCGGACCGATCGCACGGGTGAGCGCCAGCTGGATACCGACCGCCTTGCGGATGAAGACTTCCGGCACGCTCTGCCGCTCCGCGAAGAGCGACGCGTTGAAGCGGTTGCGGGTCGAGAAGATCCACGGCTGCGAGAAGTCGATCGCGGCCAGCCACGTCAGGTGCGTGAACTCGCCCTCGCCGACCTGCCTGCACCCCCACGAGTCGTTCCACGACGGGGCCAAGATGTTCGCGAGCCGGCCGCGCACCTGGAACACGCGTCCACCGCCGAAGAAGTTCCGGCTGGTCCATCGCGACTCGGCCGTGACGCACTCCGAGCGGCTCCACCCGATACCGGACCTGACACGGTACGGGTCGCCCTCCTGTACCTGAACGAGGAGCGACACGATCGAGTCGGACGGCGAGCTGAGGTCGGGGGTGATCGACGCGCTCGTCACGAGCTCCAGGCCGAAGAGCCTGGTTTGGGCGTCGACGAGTTGCCCGACGCGGTACGGATCCCCGGATCGGAAGGGAAGCGTTCTCAGGATCGTCGACTCGCTCAGGTGACCGATGCCCACCACCTCGATTTCTCCGTACCTGGCCCGTGTGCCCGGCTCGATCTCGAAGGTCACGTGGGCGTGGTACGACTCTCCCGCCGGGAAGACGCTCTGCCGGAGCACGTCCGCATACGGGTAGCCGCTGTTCGTCAGGCGGCGCACGAGGGTATCGCGGGTCGCGTCGAGTTGGAGCGAGCTCCACCGATCGCCCGGGCGAATCGGCAGATTCTCGAGGAGCGCGGTGTTCGTGAAGCTCTCCGCCCCCACGTACACGATGCTGTCGGCCAGGACGGGTTGGCCCTCTGCGATCGTGAAGCGAACCTCGGCCTTACCGTCCGCACCGAGCGAGGACGCCCCACTGACGGCTACCTCGCGAAAGCCCCGACGCTGGTACCAGATGCGGAGGCGGGCGACGTCGCGCTCGACGTCGATCTCGTGCAGCTCCGCTCGGCGGAGGGCGAACCCGAAGCCGAGCGGGCAGAACGGAGGGAACACGTTGAAGAGCCAGAATCGGCACTGGGTCTCCGCGGTGACGATCGCTCGAGCCAGCGAGTCGGGCGGGAAGGTCGCGTTACCGACGAACTCGACGGCGCGGACCTCCGGCCCGATCGGGATGGCGGCCTGCGCCGACGCGTAACGGGGGCCGAACGCGACACCCAGTGCCGCTGCGGCCAGCAGGAGTATCCGGTGGGATGACACGGGCGCTACCCCACCGTCGCGCCCCGCGCCCCGAGCGTTCGGTGCCGCGGAATCACGATCGGGGCCACGGGTGCGAAGTCTCGCGCGCCGGGCTCGAGCCGATGCGGAAGGATCTCCACCTCGTGCGGTCCGATGCGCACCACGTTGAGACTGTTGAGTCCCGCCTCGGCGCCGCGACCGCGCCGAGACGTCGTCGTGCCGCACGCCACCAGAGGGACGCCCGGCCCGGTCCTCTCGGGCAGTAGCACGCGCGAGGTGGTGACGTGCGTCTCATGGACATGACCGCCCAGGACGACGTCGGCGCCCATCGACTCGAACGCCTCCACGAGCTGACGTGCCCCGGGAAGCGTGCGCCCTGCCCTGGGGTCCGGCGAGGGTACGAAATGGTGATGGATGACGAGCACGCGGGCGTCATCGGGCGGCGCCGCTGCGAATGCACGGCGCGCGAACTCCACCTGCGACTCGCGGATGCGCCCGTTCACGATGGCGGTGCGAGGGGCCGAGGAGTTGAGCGTCACGAAAGTGGCTCCAGCGTGGCGAGCCGTGTTGTCGAGATCGGACGATATGTACGCTCGCCAGTTCTTGTACGGCACGAACACCCGCTCCCACAGACGGAAGAGAGGCACGTCGTGGTTGCCGGGCGTCACGAGCACGGGGACGCGCGGAAGCTGCTCGATGAGCGCCTTGGCGGTCCGGAACTCCCGGACCTTCGCCCGCTGCGTCAGATCTCCCGCGACGACGATCACGTCCGGGCGCAGTCCGTGTGCGAAACGGACCAACGCGTCGGCGGCGTGCGGCCAGTACGGGCGTCCGCACTGCAGATCCGAAGCGTGAAGAAGGGTCAGCATGC
This sequence comes from uncultured Gemmatimonas sp., assembly GCA_964490285.1. GTDB lineage: Bacteria > Gemmatimonadota > Gemmatimonadetes > Longimicrobiales > Gaopeijiaceae > UBA2982. The sequence goes on from CAZBCN010000056.1 coordinate 11,065, forward strand.
GCGGTGAGCGTCAAGCCTTCGCGGGCTTCCCGTTCGACACGCGCACCATACCAGCTACACCGGCCGCGACGATGCCGAGGCTGATCAGCTGTGCGACCGTCATGCCCGCGAGGAACCGGTCGTCCTTCGCGCGCAGGAACTCCACCAGGAAGCGCTCCGTCCCGGCCAGTGCGAGCCAGAGCATGAAGAGCCATCCGGCGGGACGCCCCCGGCCGCGGAGATTCCAGAGCAGGAAGAAGATCAGCGTGCTCATCCCGACCTCGTAGAGCTGGGTCGGGTGCACGGGAACGATCTGACCGTACTGCTCCACGAGCGCGGGATCCACCGCAATGCCGAAGTCGCGTTCGATGACGTCCACGCTCGACGGGGGCGTGCCCATGGGGAATCGTACGCCGACCCAGGAGGCTGTCGGGCGCCCCCAGTCGTCCCCCACGAAGAAGCATCCCATCCGCCCCACCGCGTACGCGAGCGCGAGCGCCGGCGCGACCGCATCGGCCGTCTCGCGGAGCGGGAGCTTTTGGCGTCGCACCTCCCACACCACGAGCGCCGTGGCGAGCAGGAAGCCGCCGTACCAGACCAGGCCACCGCGGGCGAAGATCATGCCGAACGGATCCTGCACGAAGCGCGGGAAGTTCAGCAGGACGTAGTAGAGGCGCGCACCGACGATTCCGCCGACCACGGCCATGAAAACGAGGTCCCACGCCTTCTCCGGGTCCTCGCCCATGCGCCGCAGCCCTGCGCGGGTCAGATACCCACCCGTGAGGAAGGAGAGAAGCATGAAGACGCCGAAGGAGGTGATGGCGGCACCCCCGATGAACGGGATCCAGCTCGGCAGCTCGAAGATGATCGGGTACATCGGGCCTCAACTTGGTCGCATCGGAATCGTACCTTCGCGCACGACGACCGGGTCCAGTCCCGGAAACGCCAGTGTCGCCGAAGCCGAGTCGTTCGCTCCTGCGACGTCCCCCCGATCGAAACGGAAGCGCGCCGCACGCGCAACCATGGCCCCGTTGTCCAGCGCCAGTCGTGGGGAGGAGTAGCACACCCGGCCACGTCCCTCGAGACGCGACGCGATCGCGGTGCGCAGGGCTCGATTCGCGCTCACGCCTCCCCCGAGGAGCACCTTCGTGCACCCGGTCTGATCGACCGCGCGCAGCGTTTTGGCCGTCAGCGCGTCGACCGCAGCGGCCTGGAAGGCCGCGGCTACGTGCACACGCTCGGCCTCGAGCGTGCCGTCCGCCTCGAGCGAGCGGACGAGCTGGACCACCGCGGTCTTGAGCCCGCTGAACGAAAAGTCGAAGTAGTCCGGGTCGTGGGGGAGCTGGTTGCGCGAGAGCATCGGCCGGGGCAGACGGTGGCGAGTGGCGTCACCCTCGGCGGCGGCGCGCTCGATCTGCGGGCCACCCGGGTACTTCATGCCGAGGAGCTTCGCGACCTTGTCGAACGCTTCGCCCGCCGCGTCGTCGCGCGTCTCTCCCAAGAGCCGGTACTCTCCCCACGCGGGCGCATGGAGCAGGAGGGTGTGCCCTCCCGAGACGAGCAGCGCCACGAAGGGCGGGTGCGCGTCCGCGTCCTCGAGGGAGGGGGCGAAGAGGTGCGCCTCCATGTGATGCACCGGGACCCAGGGGCGACCGAGTCCGTACGCGGCCGCCTTCGCCCAGCAAACGCCGACCAGGAGCGCACCGATGAGGCCCGGCCCGGCGGTGACGCCCACCACGTCGATGTCGGAGAGCGAAACACCCGCCTGCTTCAGGGCTTCGTCGACCACCGCGTCCACCTTCTGCAGATGGGCGCGGGCGGCGAGCTCGGGCACCACACCGCCGTAGACCTGGTGGATGTCCTGTGAAAGGATCACGTGCCCCAGAATACGATGATCCCCCGACAGCACAGCCGCAGAGGTCTCGTCACACGATGTCTCGAGGCCGAGCACCAGCGGGGCTGCCGGCCCCGTCAAAGACCCCCTCCGCTGCTAGGTTGCGGGCCGGCGAGCCGGACCGTGATCACGTCGGTCTCCGGGTACACGGACACGAGCGGCGGCACCCCTTCCACGACGAGACGCACTCGACGTGCCTCGCCCGAGGCCAAGCCCCTGAGCGACTCCGGCGGCACCGTGGCACGCACCAATGACAGATCCATGGCCGTCACGAGCGTGCTCGCGCCCTCGAAGCGAAGCTGAATGGTGGATGGCATCGCCGTCGCGCGCGGCTCCCCGGCCGGTGCGTCGGCGTGGACCTCAACCTCCTCGAGCGTGCGCACCACCACCGGCTCGACGCGAACGCCTACGAGGACGCTCGAGGGTCGGACGGTGGCCCCTCCGAGTCCGGAGGTGTCCACCGCGAGGGTGAAGGCGCCCGACTCCCGCACCGCGCCGAGGTCGAAAGGCAGGAGCGGGATCGAGTCGAGGGCACGCACCCGACCTTGGGGACCTCGCACGTCGACCATCGTCGGACTGATCGCGAGATCACTCGACAGCGCGAGACTCGGCGGCAGCTCACCACGAATCGGCGTCCAGAGGCGCACGCTCCGGGTCGTCGCGGGCTCGAACGTGATGGCGATCGTGAGCGGAGACACGGACTCGACGGTGACGCCGGAGCGCTGCCCGAGATCGACCCACTCCCGTTGGAGCGCGATCACGGTGTCGCGTGATCCCACGGAGGCGACCGGAACGCGCAGCGTCGTGCCGTCGCGCGCGAGCCGAATGATCTCGCGCGCGGGCCCGCCCAGCCGCAAATCCACCGTCGCCGGAGCCGGCGCTCCCGCGGTGGTCCACGAGGAATCGAGCACCGCCACGGTCACTGGCACGGCCGCGAAGGTCTCCTGGCTCAGCGGCTCGGTCTGAACGAGCGCCCAGAGAAGGACGGCGAGGCCCAGCGCGGCGAGCTTGAGGTGCCAGTTGTGCAGGAGCACACGGGGGGCACTGGCCATCGCTCGTGCCTAACCGCCGAGAAGCCGGCGCACCAACTCCTGATTGACCGGAAGGTCCCACTCGGTCGGACCCGCCACCTTCTTGTAGATCAGTCCATCGCGACCGATGACGAACGACTCGGGCACGCCGGTGGTCTGGTAGATCCGGCGGATATCACCCGAGGGATCGTGCAAGATCGGGAAGGTGAGGTCGTACTCGTGCGCGAACGCGCCTAGATCTCCGCCCGGGTTTCCGGACGCATCCCGTTGGCCGATGGGTGCGTCGATACTCACGGCGAGGATCTCGAAGTCCTCGGCCTCGCCGTGCTTCTTGAGCGAGTCGTAGAGACGCTGCATCGACGGCATCTCTTCCCGGCACGGCAGACACCACGTCGCCCAGATGTTCAGCAGGACGACCTTGTCGGCGTAGTCCGCCAGGGTGACGGTCTCGCCCTCGAGGTTCGAGACCGTGAACGCGGGCGCCGCGGCCCCGGTGATGACCGGCCGATAGCTTTCGCGCCCCATCCACGCGACCAGAACCAGGGTCGCGCCGGCGACCATGGCCCAGAAATACGGTGACCGAACGGGGTTGGTAGTCTTCATGACACCGAAAGCGGCACGGGGACGCCCGCATTGCTACGGATCAATCTAGTCATTGTTCCCCCTTTCGAGGCCCCTCCGCCCGACCTTGAGCCGCACCGGGCTTCCCCTCCGGAGCTCCACCTCGGACGCGGGCTCCTGCTCGACCACGATGCCCTGATCGCGCCCGAAGCGGAACACCTCCTCGACGTCGGATACGACGAGGCCCAGGCTGTCGAGCATCACGACCGCGTCCTCCTGCGTGAGCCCCAGCACGAGCGGCATCGGAATCACCGGCGGACCGGTGCTCACCAGCAGGCGCACCTGGCCGGGCAATACGACTTGCTGGCCCGGAGCCGGCGTCACGTCGAGGATCCGGCCGCGCGGCTCCTCGGACTCCGCGGTGTCGGAGCGCACCAGGAACCCGCTCGTCTCCAGCACGATGCGCGCACGATCCATGGTCAGGCCGCGCACGTCCGGTACCGACCGGCGCTGCGGGCCGAGACTGATCGTGACGCGGATCGGGCTCGAAGGGCGCGCGACCTGACCGGGAAGCGGTGATTGCCCGAGGATGATCTCCTCGGGCACCGAGGGGTGGAGCAGCGAATCGACGCCCCCGAGAGCCAACCCCGATCCAGCCAGGAGCTCGGAAGCGCTCGCGACCCCGAGCCCGCGCACGTCGGGCACCTCGACGAGGTCGCGGGGCGGAGGCGGTGCGGGGAAGAGCACGCGGGTGGAGAGCACGTACCCTACGAGCCAGCCGCCGACGATCAGGGCGCCGACCTTCAACAGCAGGTCGCGATCCGGGCGAGGCGTGCGTCCACCGCCTTCCGTTTCCCGAGCGCCCAACGACCGGCGACGTCCGCGAGAGCGCTCGAGGGACCCTCCGAGCTTCATCCCACCTTCCTCAGCCGGGCAGCGAAGGCGCCATCGTAGCCCGTCCCCTGAGGGGTCACGGAGAGTCGTCCCGCAGAGTCACGGTATCGGGAGGGAACCGCTCCGGTCGCCTCGACGCTGAACGCCGGGTGTCGCGTGAGGAAGCTATCGACCTGCTCCTCGTTCTCTTCGGACTCGAGCGAGCAGGTGGAGTAAACCAGGAGCCCCCCGGGGCCGAGCACGTCGGCGGCAGCATCGAGCATCTCGCGCTGGACGTCGGCGAGCTCGCGAACGGAGTCCGGGCGCAGCCTCCAGCGGGCGTCGGGACGACGCGCGAGCGTACCCGTGCCCGAGCAGGGGGCATCGAGCAGGACCACGTCGACGCCTCGCAGGGGTGGCCGGCGGGCGTCCGCCACCACCAACCCGAGCGGGCGCCCCACGCGACGGGCGTTTTCCTTGACCATGAGCAGGCGTGACTCCGAGCGATCGGCAGCCAGAGTATAGACAGGGCCATCCGCGACGGCGAGCGCCTTCCCGCCGGGAGCCGCGCACAGATCTGCAACCTTCGTGCCTTTCGGGACATCTGCATACCTCGTCACCAGGCTGGACGCGGGGTCCTGGATGATCGCGCGCGGTACGACGGCGAGCGCGTCCGCGGGCGTGACGTCGGCACCCAGTCGCACGCACGCCGTCCCCTCGCCGACCCCCACCGCGTCGAGGCCGGCCGCGACGAGAGCGGCCGCCGCGTCCTCCGGTTCTACTCCGAGAGGAAGCAAGTAGGTCGGGGGGCGATGATTGTCCGACTCGACGAGCGCGCCCACCGCATCGGCGTCCCACCGCCCGAGCCAGCGCTCGAGCATCCACCGGGGGTGCGAGCCCCACGTCTCGAGGTACCCGAGCGGATCGGAGTCCGGGGCCGGAAAGAGCTTCGGCCCGTCGCCCGCGCGAGCGACCTGCCGCAGAACGGCGTTCACGAGTCCGGTCGGTCCGGAACCCACCTCCGCGCGAGCCTGCTCGACCGTCTCGGACACGGCGGCGTACTCGGGAACCGACCGCATGTACAGCAGCTGATACGCGCCGAGTCTCAGGATCTCCAGCACCGTGGGGTCGAGACCCGCGAGCGGTTGGTGGACCCGGAGCGAGAGGAGGTGGTCGAGACGGCCGCGCAGCCGCGTCACTCCGTACGTGAGCTCGTGGGCGAACGCGCGCTCGCGTGCGTCCAAAGCGGCGGCCGTCTCCGGGAACGCGCGATCCAGACGCCTGCCGCGCTCGCACTGGAGGCGGGCCCTGAGCGCGACCGCTCGCCCCGGGCTCGGTGCCGAGCCTCGGCTCAGTCGAGCATCCCGCTCGTCGGAGACGACGGCACGGCGATCTCGCGGGCCGGCATACGACCCGCGAGGTACGCCAGGCGACCCGCGAGGACCGCGTGCCGCATCGCGTGCGACATGCGGATCGGATCGTCGGCCGCGGCGAGCGCGGTGTTCATGAGCACTCCGTCGACGCCCTGCTCCATCGTCACGCACGCGTCCGACGCCGTGCCGACGCCGGCGTCCACGATCACCGGGACCGAGAGCCGTCGCTTGATCTCGCGGATGAAGTACGGGTTCACGACGCCCAGTCCGCTCCCGATGGGACTGGCGAGCGGCATGACCGCCACGCACCCGGCGTCCTCGAGACGCAGCGCGCTGATCAGGTCGTCGTTCGTGTACGCCATCACCTTGAAGCCCTCCGCGGCGAGCGTCTTCGCGGCCGCGATCGTGGCCTGTACATCCGGCAGGAGCGTGCTCTCGTCGCCGATCACCTCGAGCTTCACGAACTCGTTGAACCCCGCGGCCCGCGCGAGCCGGGCGTAGCGGATGGCGTCTTCGGCGCTGTAGCAACCCGCCGTATTCGCCAGCAGGAAGAACTCGTTGGGATCCAGATGATGGAGGATCGCCTCCTCCTTCGTGCGGTCGAGATCCACGCGGCGAACCGCGACCGTCACCATCTCGGCGCCGGACGCGCGGATCGCGTCCACCATGATCTGGTTGGTCTTGTACTTGCCCGTGCCGACGATGAGCCGGGACGTGAGCTCGACGCCGCCGATCACCAGAGGGCGGTCGAGCGCGGCGGTCGTCTCGATCATGTCATCCTCCACCCACGAAGTGGACGAGCTCGATCGTGTCGCCCTCGCGCACGGGCACGTCCGCGTAGCTGTCACGCTCCAGGATATCCCGATTCAGCTCGACCACGACCATGCCGGGATGGAGCTCGAGCGACTCGAGCAGCGCGCGGACGGTGAGCCCGCCCGGAACCTCACGGTCCTTGCCGTTGAGCCGTATCTGCATCGTCGTCTCGGTGATCATCGACCGTGCCTCCCCTTCTCCAGAGCCTGCTCCAAAGCCTGCGCATAACGCCCGACGGCCGCAGGCGCGTCGCGAGCGTCCCAGACGCCACGCACCACCGCCACGCCGTAGGCACCCGCGGCGAGCACGTCCGCTACCCTAGCGGCGTCGATCCCGCCGATCGCGATCAGCGGGAGTCCCCGCACCCGGCCCGCCGTCGCCCCCAGCCCCTCGAGGCCCATCCCCGTCCGGCCCGGGTGCGTCGGCGTGTCGAATATCGTACCCAGAAAGGCGTAATCTGCACCCTCCCGGTGGACCTCCGACGCCTGGGCGGCGTCGTGGACCGACGCGCCGAGCCAGGCGTCGGGTCCCAGAAGGTCGCGCGCGATCCGCACGCCGAGCGAGCGATGGCCCAGGTGTGCCCCGTCGACCTCGAGCGCGAGCGCGACGTCCAGCCGGTCGTTCACGAAGAGGGCGGCGCCCGTCCTGCGGGCGTGCGGCAGGAGCGCCGCGGCGAGGCGATACAGCGTCGAGCCGTCGGAGCGCGGGCCCCGCACGTGCAGAGCGACGCCCGCCCCGGCCGCCTCGAGCACCGCGATCGCCTTCTGCTCGAACCCACCGCGTCCCACGATCGAGTCGTCCGTGACGACGTGAAGGCGGGGAAGCTCGGTGTCGGCCGTGCGTGCCGTCATTCGAAGCGCAGGCCTGGAGCCACGCGCCGCCCGCGGATCCAGTCCGACGCGCCCATGCGGCGTCCGCCCGACGGCTGCACTTCGCCGAGCCGCAGCGCTCCACGGGCTCCGGTCGCGACCAGCAGGCCCCCGTTCGCCTCGAGCACCGTGCCGGGCGGCGAGATCGTCGCCGGGGTCGGAGACTCGGGGGTGGGGCGAAACAGCTTCACCGGCTCTCCGGCGAGGGTCGACCAGGCTCCGGGAACCTCGTCCATCGCGCGCACGTGCCGGGAGAGCTCGAGCGCCGGCCGGCTCCAGTCGATGTGCGCGGTCTCGCGGTCGATCTTCGGCGCGAACGTTGCGGCCGCGTGGTCCTGCTCCACTTCTTCGGCCACGCCCTCGCCGATGAGCGCGAGCGCCTCGATGAGCGCTTCCGCGCCGAGCTCCGAGAGCCGGACGGACAGCTCCGACGCCGTCTCGTCCGAGAGGATCGGCTCCTCCACGCGGTGGATGATCGCGCCGGCATCCATCTCGCGGACCATGCGCATGATCGTGACGCCCGTCTGCTCGTGGCCCCGCGCGATCGCCCAGTTGATGGGGGCGGCGCCGCGCAGCTCGGGCAGGAGCGATGCGTGCACGTTGATCGAGCCGAGTCGCGGAATCGCGAGCACGTCGGTCGGGAGGATGTGCCCGTAGGCCACCACCACCGACAGGTCCGCGTCGAGCGCGCGGATGCCGGCTTGGAACTCCGGGTCCTTCGGGCGCTCCGGCGTGAGCACGTCGAGACCCAGGCCGAGCGCGACCGCCTTCACCGGCGACGCTCTCGGCACCCTCCCCCTGCCCGCGGGCCGGTCCGGCTGCGTGACGACCCCGACGACGTCGAACCCTTCGTCGTCGAGCGCGCGGAGCGAAGGAACCGCGAACTCGGGCGTGCCCCAGAACAGGATCTTCACGGGTGCGTCACGACTCCTTCTCTTCCTCCAACTTCTTCCACTTCTTGAGCAACATACGACGCTTCAGCGCGCTCACGCGGTCCAGGAACAGGACCCCGTCGAGGTGGTCGATCTCGTGCTGCAGGGCACGCGCGAGCAGGTCGTCGGCGTGCAGCTCCACGCGCTCGCCCTCCGGGTCGTGTGCCTCCACGCGCACCTTGGCCGGCCGTTCGACGATCTCCTCGAGCCCGGGAATGCTCAGGCATCCTTCGGTCTGCTTCGACGTGTCCGAGCTGCTCCACGTGAGGCGCGGGTTGACCAACGCCATCGGCTCGTCCGGGTGGTCCTCGCGCCGCAGGTCGATCACGATGACGCGGCTCGACACGCCGATCTGGGGAGCGGCGAGACCGATCCCTTCCTCGTGGTACATGGTCTCGAACATGTCGCGCACCAGCGAGCGCAGCTCGTCGCCGAACGCGACGATGTCGCTGGCCTCCTTGCGGAGGACCGGGTCACCCAACAAACGAACCTCGCGGATGGCCACCGGAAGACCCTACGCGCCCTGTTGCTCGTCGCCCCTCGTATCCAGGACGGCGGCGATGCGGCCCCGGTCGACCGTGACCCGGGTGTTCTCGGCCGTGCGCAGGATCAGGCGCTTCTCCTCCACGTGCACGACTTTGCCGATGATGCCCCCGTTGGTCACGATCTCGTCACCCTTCTTCAGGCTCTTCAACATCTGCTCGTGACGCTGCCGCTCCTTGGACTGGGGCCGGATGAGCAGGAAGTAGAAGATGCCGAAGATCAGCAGCATCTGAGCGACGAAGATGAAGCCCGCGTTCCCACCTTCGCGCGGCACTGCCCAGAGAAGGCTATGTAGAGTCACTGCTTGCTCCTTCCTTGCGATAACGTTCCAGCCAATCTCGGCGCCAGCCCTCGAACGTACCCTCGGCGATCCGCGCCCGAGCCTGCTCGCCGAGCCCGACGAGGAAGCGCAGGTTGTGGATCGAAAGGAGCCGCATGGCGAGCCACTCTCCCGCAACCACCAGGTGCCGCAAGTACGCGCGCTCGTAGTGAGTGCATGTATAGCAGTCGCAGCTCGTGTCGAGCCCACCCGTGTCGCGGCGAAAGCGCGCCGCCTTCAAGTTCACCTGCCCTTCCCCACTCGTCCAGGCGGTTCCGTGGCGGGCGTTGCGCGTCGGTGCCACGCAGTCGAAGAGATCGCAGCCGCGCGCGACGGCCTCGAGCAGGTCGTCCGGGTAGCCGACCCCCATGAGATAGCGCGGACGGTCCCTCGGCAGCACCCCGTCGAGGACGTCCAGCGTGCGCCACATGTCTTCCTTCGCCTCCCCGACACTCAGCCCACCGATCCCGTAGGCGTGCCAGTCGCCGAGCTCCATGGTGCGGCGCGCGTGCGCCGCCCGGAGGTCGTCGAAGACGTTGCCCTGGAGCACCGGCAGGAGCGCCTGCTCGGGCCCGACCCCCTCGGCATCGAGCTTCGCGAAGCGATCCCGGCAGCGCTCGAGCCAAGCCAGCGTCCGCCGCCCCGCCCCCTCGGCCGTCGCGCGGTCGCACCCGCCCGGCGGGCACTCGTCGAAGGCCATGACCACGTCGGCACCCAGGGCCCGCTGCGTGTCGATGACCGACTCAGGGGTGAACGTGTGCGAGGAGCCGTCGATGTGACTGCGGAAGTCAACGCCGTCGTCGTGCACCCGGCGGGTGCTCGCGAGGGAGAAGACCTGGAAGCCGCCCGAGTCCGTGAGGATCGGGCCGTCCCAGCGCATGAACGCGTGCAGGCCGCCGAGGTCGCGCACCAGCTCGTGTCCCGGGCGGAGGTACAGGTGGTAGGTGTTGGCGAGCACCATGTGCGCCCCGACCGCAGACACCTCCTCCATGGTGAGCGTCTTCACCGCGCCGACGGTCCCCACCGGCATGAAGGCGGGGGTGGGGATCTCACCGTGCGGTGTGACGAATCGGCCGGCGCGAGCCGAGCCGTCGAGGGCATCGACGCGGAACTCGAACATGGGGCCCGAATGTACACTGGCCGGCCACTCGTGCGCGTATCGGCTCCACGTGCCAGATTGGCGCCGTGGGATTCCCACGTGGCCCCTGACCGGAGACGACGCAGTATGAGAAGGCGAACCCTCCCCTCCCTATTCGTGTTGCTGGCCGCTCTCGCGGCGACGTGGGCGCCTTCGCTCCGCGCGCAGGTCGCGGACCCCGACCCGCAGCGCTTCGCCGAGGACTTCGCCGAGTTCGCCGCGTGGGACGCCAAGAACGCCGTGCCCCGGAACGGCATCGTCCTCGTGGGCAGCTCGAGCATCGTGCGGTGGAGCTCGGCCAAGTCGTTCCCCGACCTGCCGATCATCAACCGTGGCTTCGGCGGCTCCCAGGCCTCGGACGTACCGCCGTGGGTCCAGCAGTCGGTGATCCAGTACGATCCGTCGGTCGTGGTCTACTACGCGGGCGACAACGACGTGGAGGCCGGCAAGAAGGCTCCGCAGATCTTCGAGGACGTGAGAGAGTTCGCCGAGGCCGTGCTCGCCGCCGATCCCAGCACGCACATCGTCCTGCTCTCGGTCAAGCCGAGCCCGCGACGCTGGGAGTGGTGGGGAGAGATGCAGGCGACCAACGCGCTCATGCGCGCATACGCCGACAGCAAGCCGACCGTGCACTACGTCGACGTGGGCACGCCCATGCTCGGAGCCGACGGCCTACCCATGACGGACCTGTACGTGAGCGATCGGCTGCACATGACGCCCGCCGGCTACGTGATCTGGGACGCCGTCGTCGGACCCGTGCTCAGGAGCCTGACGCACCACTGAGCACGCGTGCGGGGCGCGGGATCGGGCTGCTGACTTGTGTGCTGCAGCTCGCTCTCGCGTCCTCGGCCCTCGCCCAAGCGGAGCCCCTGACCCCCGGACGGGAGGTCCGCTTGTACATGCAGGGGGTCATCGCGCCCTTCGAGGGAACGCTCACGGCCACGAGCGCCGAGGCGCTCACGCTCACCCTTCTCGACGGAAGCGAGTTCACGCTGGCGCAGGATCAGCTCCGCATGGCCGAGGTGCTCGGTACCCGGCGGAACGCGCGGCGAGGTGCCTTCGCGGGCGGAGTGATCGGCATCGTGGCAGGCGTCTGGCTCGTCGTGGATTCACGGGACGACTGCAACCGCGACGCCTCCGGCTTCTGCAACGCGTTCGGGGAGAGCATCAACGAATGGCACCTCGTCCTGCCTCCTGCCGCCGGCGCGGCCGCGGGCGCCGTGGTCGGACATTTCATCCAAACGCCGCGCTGGGTCCCCGGCCTGCTGCCGCTGGCGTCCCTCGACGGCCGCGTCGGGCTCGCCGCCACGTGGGCCGTCCCGCTCGGCTCGTGAGGTCACGTGTCCGCTAGCGTGTCGCCCCCCGTCGGCCCACCGCTCCCCGGCTGGCGACCGCGACCCCGTCCCCCGCGCACACCGATGGTCGGCCGCTACTGCCGCCTCGAATCCCTCGACCCGGAGCGTCACGCCACCGCGCTCTTCGAGGCGTTCCGACTCGACACCGAGGGCCTCGGATGGACCTACCTGCCCTATGGCCCGTTCGAGGAGGTCGCGGCGTTCCGGGCCTGGCTCGACAGCGTCGCCCCTACGGACGATCCGCTCTTCTTCACCATCCTCGACGAGCGGGCCATCCCCGTCGGGCTCGCAAGCTACCTGCGCATCACGCCCGAGACCGGCACCATCGAGGTGGGGCACATCCACTACTCCCCCCTTCTGCAGCGGAGCCGTGCCGCCACCGAGACCATGTACCTCATGATGCGCCGCGCGTTCGACGAGCTCGGATACCGCCGCTACGAGTGGAAGTGCGACGCGCTCAACGCGCCCTCACGCCGCGCCGCCGACCGCCTCGGGTTCGTCTACGAGGGGACGTTCCGGAAGCACACCATCTACAAGGGGCGTAGTCGCGATACGGCGTGGTACTCGATCATCGACGACGAGTGGCCGGCGCTGCGGAGTGCGTTCGAGGCGTGGCTCGACCCGGCCAACTTCGATGCGGCGGGGCGGCAGCG
>CAZBCN010000057.1:0-23017 GCA_964490285.1 uncultured Gemmatimonas sp.
ACATTCTCGGCAACCGCGACGGCGAGGTGCTCGACGATCCCGAGTCCTTCAAGACGAAGGAGGAGTCCAAGCTGGGAGTGCTCGAGCACATCTTCCAACCCAACATGTATCCGGAATTATACGGCGACATGTACCACAAGGTGCGGATCAACTACTACCCGCCGCGCGGTGACAACAAGGAAGGGTGGGACAACATCGACATCTTCGGCTGGATGGGATATCCCATGCAGATCAAGGTCGACTTCCTCTGTCGCGACTCGATCTTGGCGGCGCCGCTCGTTCTGGACCTGGTGCTCTTCCTCGATCTCGCGCAGCGCGCGGGGTTCGGCGGCATTCAGGAGTGGCTCTCGTTCTATTTCAAGTCGCCGCAGACCGCGCCAGGGCTCTACGCCGAGCACGACCTCTTCATCCAGCACTGGAAGCTCAAGAACACCCTGCGCTGGATGATGGGCGAGGAGTTGGTGACTCACCTCGGGGTCGAGTATTACGACTAGCTCGGGCAGCTTCGTCGTACTCGAAGGCCTCGACGGGGTCGGCAAGTCCACCCAGGTCGCCATGTTGGCGGCCTGGTTGGACGGAGCCGGTGTGCCCCACCTCGTGGTTCGCGAACCGGGAGGGACCCCGCTCGGCGAGGCGCTGCGGGATCTCCTGCTCGCCCGCACCGACCTCGAAGTCGGTCCCGAGTCCGAGCTGCTGATGATGTTGGCGGCGAGGGCCGCTCTCGTCCGGAGGGTCGTCGAGCCGGCTCTCGAGATGGGCAAGGTCGTGATTGCCGATCGCTTCGCGTTGTCTACGCTCGCCTATCAAGCGTATGGCCGCGGGCTCGACCCGGCGCGTGTAAGGCCCGCGCTCGACATCGCGACCGGGGGGCTTCGGCCGGACGTCTATGTGGTGCTCGACCTGCCGCTCGAGGAGTCCGCCGAGCGCCGCCGACGCGGCGCTGGGCGGCCCGACCGGATCGAGCGGGAGGGGGAAGGCTTCCGACGGACGGTTCGGGAGGCCTATCTTGCGTTGGCCCAGGTCGAGCCGGACGTCGAGTTGCTCGACGCGCGGGGCACGCCCGAGGAGGTCCATGCGCGCGTCCGGGGCGTATTGGCGGCGCGTCTTCCTGCGCTGGTTCCTGCGGGATCTTGGTCGCACGGGGGACGGGATGACGAGTGACGGAGGGCAGCGCGTGAGACGGAGCTACATAGCCCCGGCGGTGGTGATCCTGCTGTCGGCGGTGAGCGGTGGTTGGCTCCTGCAGCGGGGAGTCGATAGGGCGGAGAACGTCTACGTCCAGGTTCGCGTTCTGCAGGAGGTCGTCGACCGCATCGAGTCCTCCTTCGTCGACGAGATCGACAAGAGCACGCTCTATGACTCGGCTATCGACGGACTCCTCCGCGACCTGGGCGATCCCCATACGTCCCTCATTCCCGCGTCCGCCTACGAGGACCTGCGCATCCGTACCGAGGGTGAGTACGGGGGCGTCGGTCTCGAGGTCGTGGACCGCAACGGCTATGTCACGGTCGTCAGCCCGATCCCCGGCGGACCGGGTGCCCGTGTCGGTGTGCGAGCCGGCGACCAGTTCTACGAGATCGAGGGAATGGCCGCCGACACCATGGGTACGGACCAGGCAGTCGCGCTGCTCCGGGGCCGGCCGGGGAGCGAGGTCACGGTCAGGATGCTGCGCCCCGGGGTCGACGAGCCGATCGAGTTCACCATCGAGCGCGAGATCATCCATCTCAAGGCGGTCCCGTTCGCGCTCCTCCTCGAAAACGGCGTCGGCTACGTGCCGCTCCTCACCGTTCGGGAGACGTCTTCGGCCGAGGTGTCGGCGGCCATCGATTCGCTGCGCAGAGAGGGCATGAGATCGCTGGTCTTCGATTTGCGCGGCAACCCTGGAGGGCTGCTCGACCAAGGCATCGCGGTGACGGATCTGTTTCTCGACGAGGACCTACCCATCGTGGAGACACGGGGCCGCGCGAGCGACCAGAACGAGACGTTCAGAGCGTCCGATCCGGATCGCTACCCGGATCTGCCGGTGGTGGTGCTCGTCGACGCGGGGAGCGCGTCCGCGTCGGAGATCATCGCAGGCGCGCTGCAGGATCACGACCGCGCGATCGTGATCGGGGAGACGACGTTCGGAAAGGGCTCCGTCCAGAGCCTGTTCCGCCTCACCGGCGGCGATGTGCTGCGACTCACCACCGCTCGCTGGTATACGCCTCTCGGTCGCTCGATCCATCGCGATCCCGTGGAGACGGAGCCCGACAGCGTGCCTGGGCTCGCCCTCTCGGGCCAGGCGGTAGCGCCGCAGATCGTGGCCGACCGCCCGGAGTTCCGGACGGCGGGCGGCCGGGTGGTGTACGGCGGGGGCGGCATCACGCCCGACATGATCGTGGAGCCCGAGATGCTCACCGAAGCGGAGGTCGAGGGCGTGCGCAGCCTCTTCCCGCAGTTCGGGAACTTCACGGTTGCGTTGTTCAATTTCGCGGTGGCATACGTGCGGGAGCATCCGACCGTCGAGCCGGGCTTCACGCTCGATGACGCCGATCTCGACGCGCTGTTCACCTCGCTGCCCGAGTGGGACGTGGAGTTGAGTCGCGAGGGGTTCGATCTCGCTCGGCGCTTCGTGCGCTATCAGCTCGAGCGCGAGATCGCCGCGCAGATGGGCGGCGACTCGGGTCAGTTCCTCCAGTCGCGGGCCTACGACCGCCAGCTGGAGCGTGCGTTGGAGCTGCTGGCACGAGCGCGTACGACGGACGAGTTGCTTGCCGCATCGCGAACCGCTGCCGATCGCCCGTGAGGGACGGCGCGAGGTAGGATCCGCGCGGCTGCCGCGGGCTTTTCCGAATAGGCGGTTCGACCGATCATGTAGGCTCATCCGGAGAGCGCGCATGAGATCGCTTTCGGTCGACATCGACATCGCCGCGCCGCCGGCACGCGTCTGGGCCGTGATGAGCGACACGGGAAGGTGGTCGGAGTGGACGCCGTCGATCGCCAGCATCCGAAGATTCGGCTCGGGTCCCTTGGCAGTGCCTTCCACCACGCGGGCCTCGGGCATACCCTCGCCGGTCACGTCTCCGGCGCGATGAGGGAGGCCAGATGATCGATCGAAGGGCGTACCCCTTCGCGAGCCATTGGCTCGAGACGCCGGCCGGCCGAATGCACTACGTGGACGAGGGGAGTGGCGAGACAGTCGTATTCGCGCACGGGACGCCGACGTGGTCCTTCGAGTGGCGGCATCTGATTCGGGCGCTCGTGCCCGAGCACCGCTGCATCGCTCCTGACCACCTCGGCTTCGGGCTCTCGGATCGCCCGAGAGGGGCCTCGTACACGCCGCGATCGCACGCAGAGCGCTTCGAGGCGTTCATCGCGCAGCTGGACCCGGATCCGTTCACGCTCGTCGTGCACGACTACGGCGGCCCGATCGCGCTTCCCGTGTGCCTTCGCCACCCCGAGCGCGTGAAGCGCCTCGTGCTCATCAACACGTGGATGTGGAGCTTCGCCGGCGACGCGGACATGGAGAAGAAGGGTCGAGTCGCAGGAGGTGCGCTCGGCCGATTCCTCTATCGGTGGGCGAACTTCTCTCTTCGCGTGTTGACACCCTACGCCTACGGCGACCGCAAGAAGCTCACGCCGGAGGTGCACCGCCAGTACCTGGATCGCTTTCCGGACCGCTGGTCCCGCGGCGCCGTGCTCTGGCCGCTGGCGCATGCACTGCTGGGCGCGTCCGACTACTTCGAGTCGCTGTGGCGCGAGCGTGGCGCCCTGCAGGGGCGGCCTGGGCTGATCATCTGGGGGATGAAGGACCGGGCGTTCCAGGTCCAGCAGTTGAGCCGCTGGCGCGAGGCTCTGCCCGCCGCGCGCGTCTGCGAGCTGGCCGAGGCGGGGCACTGGCCTCACGAGGAAGCTCCGGACCGGGTGATCACCGAGATCCGCGCGTTCCTGTCGGCGGGTTAGATTCCGCCCCCGGCCCTTCTGGACATGGGGTCGTCCCACCGACCGGTGTTCCTTTTCATGATGCTTCGTCCCCTCCAGCACGCGTCGCGGGCTCCGTCATGTTCGTAGATCGCGCGATCATCGAAGTGCAGGGCGGGACGGGGGGCTCGGGGTCCGAAGCATTCCGCCGGGAGAAGGGTGTCCCGCGCGGGGGGCCGGCGGGCGGCGTGGGGGGCGGGGGGGGGGACGTCGTCCTGCAGGTCGACCCGCAGATGAGCACGCTCCTCGACTTCAGCTACCGGCGCCAGTACGCCGCGGAGCGGGGTCAGCACGGACAGGGGAGCAACAAGACAGGGCGCTCGGGCGACGAGATGGTGCTGCGCGTACCACCCGGCACCGTAGCGTACGACGCCGACACGGACGAGCTGCTCGGCGAGCTGGTCGAGCCGGGCCAGCGGTTGGTCGTCGCGGCGGGCGGGCGTGGGGGGCGGGGCAACACCCACTTCAAGTCCTCCACGCACCAGGCCCCCACCGAATGGGAGCCCGGCCAGGAGGGTGTCCAGCGGCGGGTGCGCCTGGAGCTCAAGCTCATCGCCGACGTGGGACTCGTGGGCGAGCCGAACGCCGGAAAGTCCACGCTGCTCGCCTCGGTGTCGGCCGCGCGTCCGAAGGTCGCGGACTATCCGTTCACGACCCTGGAGCCGGGCCTCGGCGTCGTGGGGCTCTCGGGATTCCGTTCGTTCGTCATGGCGGATATCCCGGGGATCATCGAGGGAGCCCACGAAGGCAGGGGCCTCGGCCACCAGTTCCTGAGGCACATCGAGCGCACGCGCGTGCTGCTCGTCATGGTGCCCATCGACGCGGAGGACCCGCAGGCCGTTCTCGACCAGCTGCGCGCCGAGCTCGCCGCTTATTCCTCCGACCTGGCCGCGCGTCCGTTCTGGGTGGGCCTGTCCAAGACGGACCTCTTGCCTCCCGGCGAGCCGTTGCCCGACGTCGCAGCCGAGGGTGCCCTCGGCGTGCACGCGTTCTCGGCGGTGACGAGGCAGGGGCTCGACGAGCTGCTCGAATCCCTCTGGGAGTCGAGCCGCATCAGCCACGCGAAGGAGCGGGCGAGCGAGGAAGAGGAGTGGTGAGCGCGAACGGAGCAGAGGTACGCGCTCTGCTCGTTCTGGACGCGACGCCCGGAGTCGGGCTCGTTCGACTGAAGCAGCTCGTGGATGCGTTCGGATCGGCGGAGGCGGCGCTCGCTGCTCCGGACAGTGCCTTCGAGGCCATCGCTGGCCCGGTCGCGACACGAGGACGCCGCGACGCCGCTCTCGAGGTGCGAGTCGACGGTGCGCTGACCGAGGCCGAGCGCCTCGGGATGGATCTGTGCACCTGGAAGTCCGCGGACTATCCGCCGGCGATGCTCCATCTGCACGATCCGCCGCCGGTGCTCTTCCTGCGCGGCCGACGGGAGCTGCTCGCGCGGCGGGCGGTCACGATCGTCGGAGCGAGGCACGCGACGCCGCGCGCGCGCGACATCGCGGAGCGGCTCGGCCAGGCCCTCGCGCGTGCGGGTGTGTCCGTGGCGAGCGGCTTGGCGCTCGGAGTGGACGGTGCGGCCCACCGCGGCGCACTCGCCGCGGGGGGCGACACCGTCGCGGTCTTGGGCCGAGGGGCGGATCGCCCGTACCCCTTCGCGCATCGAGCGCTCTTTCGCGACATCGTGGCCCGCGGCCTGGTGGTGAGCGAGTTCCTCCCCGGCACGCCACCACTCCCGCACCATTTTCCTCGCAGGAACCGCATCCTGGCCGCGCTCGCGGGCGCTGTGGTCGTCGTCGAGGCAGGAGCAAGCAGCGGGTCACTCATCACGGTGGATCACGCCCTCGACCTCGGGATCGAGGTGTGGGCAGTGCCCGGACCGATCGAGACTCCGACCAGCGAGGGGAGCAACCGCCTGCTCGGCGACGGAGCGCGCCCCCTCATTTCGGTCACGGGCTTCGTCGAGGCGCTCACGGGCGTAGGGCCGCAGACCGGGACGGAGGTCGCGCTCGTCGCGGGCCCCCCCGGCCGCGTGCTCGCGGGCCTGGGAAGGGAGACCCTCGGCGTCGATCAGCTCGCGGCGAAGCTCGGGCTCCCGGTGCCCGAGACGCTCGCGCTCCTCACCGAGATGGAGCTCGGCGGTCTCGTTTGCCAGCTACCAGGAATGCGCTTCCGGAGGGCGGCCTGAGGTGGAATCGCCGTCATTTCCGATTCGATCCGTCTACGTGCACGCGCCGTTCTGCGTGCGCCGCTGCGTCTACTGCGACTTCGCGGTGACGGTGAGCTCGACGGGGGACGCGGACGGTTGGGCACAGGCGCTCGCAGGCGAGCTCACGCTCCTCGATCCCGAAGAGGCGACGCTGGCAGACCGGCTCGACACCCTGTACGTCGGCGGCGGCACGCCCTCGCTCCTCGGAGCCGGCGCGATGCATGCGCTCGCTCGCGTCCTCGGACCGAGCCGGGTCGCGTCCGCCGAGATCGAATGGACGGCTGAGGCGAACCCCGAGAGCTTCGGCACGGAGCTCGCGCGTGTGTGGCGCGAGGCCGGCGTGAACCGATTGAGCCTCGGCGTGCAGAGCTTCCACGAGGGCACGCTCCGGTGGATGGGGCGCCTGCACGGCGCCGAAGGCTCGGCGCGCGCCGTGGCCGAGGCCAAGGCGGCGGGTTTCGAAAACGTGAGCGTCGACCTGGTCTTCGCCTTGCCCTCGAAGCTGGGAAGGTCGTGGAGCGACGATCTCGAGCGTGCGCTCGACCTCGATGTTCCCCACGTGAGCCTCTACGGGTTGGGCATCGAGCCGAACACCCCCCTCGGGCGCTCTGTGGCCGAGGGAAGGGAGGCGGCGGTCGACGAGGCTCAGTACCGCGAGGAGTTTCTCGAAGCCGCCGAGGTCTTCGCGCATGCAGGGTACGAGCACTACGAGGTCTCGAACTTCGCGCGCCCGGGGTTCGCGTCACGGCACAACGCGGTGTACTGGGATGGTCGCCCGTACCTCGGGCTGGGCAGCGGGGCGCACAGCTACGTCCACCCCGTGCGCCGATGGAACGTGCGCGACTGGGCGGCCTACCGTGCTGCCGTGCTCGAAGGACGTACACCCGAAGAAGGGCGTGAGCGCCTCGCCCCCGCCGCGGTGGCCCTGGAGAAGACCTGGCTCGCCCTGCGCACGCGTGAGGGTTTGCTCCTGGATCGGCCCTCCGACGAGGCACGCGCCTCGATCGAGCGCTGGGCGCGTACCGGGCTGGCGACCGTGAGCGGCGATCGGGTTCGCCTCACGCCGGAGGGCTGGCTGCTCCTCGACCGCCTCTCGGTGGAGCTCGATTCTCTCGGCGGTGTGCCGACCGGCCCACCCGTGGGTTGACCGGGCTGCCGGCCCGTTTCGATCTTCGAAGATGCCCGGTGTGGAGCGGAAAGACGTGGTTGGAACGGACCTGAGCGAGCGCGAACGCCAAGTTCTCGAGGCGGTCGTGCGCACGTACGTCGATACCGCGGAGCCGGCGGGGAGCCGTACCGTCTCGCGCGGATTCGACCTCGGCATCTCGGCCGCGACGGTGCGCAACACCATGAGCGACCTCGAGGCGAAGGGCTACCTGTTCCACCCGCATACGTCGGCGGGCCGCATTCCGACCGATCAGGCGTATCGATTCTATGTCGACCGCCTGATGGAGCCTCTCGCCCCTTCGGCGGCCGAGCGCGCGAGCCTCGAGAGGGAGCTCGAGCGCGCGGGTTCTTCGGCCGTCGAGCGCCTCATCCTGCACGCGACGCGCGTGCTGAGCCTCATCTCGAACGAGCTGGGCATCGCGGTCGCACCACGGCTGGAGGCTGCGGTGCTCGAGAAGCTCGACCTCATCCAGGTCTCGTCGAGCAAAGTCCTGCTGGTGGCGACGATCCGCGGCGGCGTGGTGCGCACGGTCTACGTGGACCTCCCGATCGAGGTGCCGCAGGACACGCTGCTCACCGTCACGGTGGCTCTGAACGAGCGCCTCGCCGGTCTGACCTTGCCGGAGATCCGGCGGACCTTGTCCGCGCGGCTTCGCGACAGCGCAGCCGACGAGTCGGGCCAGGAGCTCATCAACATCTTCGTGCAGTCCGGCGCGGAGCTGTTCGATTTCAGCGCGCTGGACTCGTCGAAGCTCCACCTCGGACCCACGAGCGTGCTCGCCTCGCAGCCGGAGTTCGGGACGGGCGAGCGACTCAAGGGTCTGATCGACCTCACCGATCAGCGAGACCTGCTCGCAGCCGCGGTCGGCAACCGCGAGCACGGCGGCAGGATCAAGATCACGATCGGCGGCGAGAACGACGCGAGTGCGCTGTCCGACTTCACGCTGGTAACCGCTGAGTACAGCGTCGGCGGACTGCGGGGCGTGATCGGCGTCATCGGCCCGACACGCATGCCCTACGAGAAGATCGTGACGATCGTGGACTACACGTCGTCGCTGGTCACCCGGGTGCTCGCGACGTGACGCGAGCAGATCACCGCACCTCTCCTCCCACGCGACTCGCCCGGACCGCCTGATGGCCGACTATTACCAGCTCCTGGGCGTGTCACGCGGCGCGGAGACCGACGAGATCAAGAAGGCGTACCGCCAGCTGGCTCTTCAGTATCACCCCGACCGGAACCAGGGATCGAAGGAAGCCGAGGAGCGCTTCAAGGAGGTCACGCAAGCGTACGAGGTTCTGCGCGACCCCGAGAAGAGGGCCCTCTACGATCGGTATGGCGAGCAGGGCGTGAAGGGTCGTGGGGGCCCGGCCGGAGGGTTCGAGTTCGGGGACGCCATCGAGATCTTCATGAGGGACTTCGGCGGTTTCTCGGGGCTGGAGGACCTCTTCGGGATGCGCGGCGCGCGCACGCAGCGCTCGGCAAGCCGCAGGGGTCAAACGGTCCGCATCCGCCTGGCGCTCACGCTCGGCGAGGTCGCGACTGGCGTCACCAAGACGGTCAGGGTCGCCCTGCTGGACAACTGCACCAAGTGCGGGGGATCGGGCGCGGAGCCGGGGACGACACCGACCACGTGTCGAGCGTGCGAGGGGTCGGGCGAGGAGCGCCACGTGCAGAGGTCCGTCTTCGGACAGTTCGTGAGCGTGCAGCCGTGCCGGACCTGCCAGGGTGAAGGTCGCGTCATCGAGAAACCCTGCTCCCTCTGCTCGGGCGAGGGCCGTGTGCGCACCGAGCAGGAGATCGAGCTCGAGGTTCCCGCCGGGGTGACCTCGGAGAACTTCCTGACGCTGCGTGGGCGGGGAAGCACGGGGCCACGCGGCGGTCCGCGAGGCGATCTGGTGGTTCTGCTCGAGATCCAGGAGGACCGGAGGTTCACCCGCGAGGGTTCGGACCTCGTGACCGAGCTCCCCATCACCTTCGGACAAGCTGCGCTAGGCGCGGATGTCGAGGTGCCGACGATCGAGGGGACCGCCAAGGTCACGATTCCCGCGGGGATCCAGAGCGGCGAAGTGCTACGGCTCCGGGGGCTCGGCCTGCCCGAGCTCAACGGCACGGTGCGGGGGGATCAGCTCTTGCGGGTACAGGTGTGGACCCCGGATGAGCTCACGCCGGAGCAGGAGGCGCTCATCAAGAAGCTGCGCGCCATCGAGTCGCCGCCCCCCTCGCAGGTCAGACTTCGCACGCAGAAGGGATTCTGGTCCCGGGTGAAAGAGGCGTTCACCGGCGGATGAGCCGCCGCTGGCTCCAGATCCGCGTTCGCGACCGAGCCGATTCCGAGCTGGCGCCGCTGCTCGTCGAGGGACTCATGGCGCTGGGGGCACGCGCCGCCGAAGAGAAGGACGGGTGGTACGTGACCGCCGTCACGGCACCGCAGGATCTCGAGGCGTTCGTCGGTCACGCTCGAACCACGCTCGAGGACCTCACGGGGTCGAGCTCCATCGACATCGAAGTCGAGTGGCGGGACCACGAAGACTGGGCCGAGACGTGGAAGCGGGGCTTGGCGCCTCGACGTGTTACGGATCGCATCATGGTACGCCCGTCGTGGACCAGGCGGCCCCTCGACGCCCCGCCCGTGGAGATCGTGATCGATCCCGGGATGGCGTTCGGCACAGCGGAGCACGGAACGACGCGCGGCTGCCTGCGCCTTCTCGACCGGGTGGTGCGACCAGGCGACCTGGTGCTCGACGTCGGTGCGGGCTCGGGGATCCTGGCGATCGCAGCCGCGCTCCTCGGGGCCACCCAGGTGGTCGCCATCGAGGCGGACACGCTCGCCTGCGAGGCGCTCCGCGAGAACCTCGAGCACAACGCGGTCGGGGAGCGCGTGCGATGCCTGGAGGCGATGGTCGGGCCGGACGACCTCGTCGCGCTCGGTCCGGTGTCGGGCGTCGTCGCGAACATAGAGTCGGGACCGCTCACGCATTTGATGACGGGGCTGGCCGGCGCGCTGGTCCCCGGAGGTTGGCTCATCCTCTCGGGCATCATGGCCGAGGAGTGGCCGAGGCTGCGTGCCGTGGCGGAGCACAGCGGACTCGTCCTTCGCGACCTGGATGCGGACGGGGAGTGGCGCTCTGCGCTCTTCGCGCGGGGCCGAGAGCCCGTCTAGGCGGCGCGTCTCGCCACGGCCTCCCGCACAGCCCGCTCGGCCAGGGCAATCGCGTACCATCGGCTCACGTCGGTCCGGGATCGTGGGTCGATGCCGCGGCCGAGCCAGCGTACGCTCTCCCTCAGCTTGAGAGCCGACGGAGCGCCGTGCGGACAGCCCTCCGGCTCGCTGATCGCGACGACCCATACGTCGGTCCGAGGCTCGGCCTCCATGCGCCAGGGGCCGCGCCACGGATCGAGAATGCGGAATCGGTCCGGGTACCCCTCCAGGATGGCGCGCAGCCGTGCGCAGTCGAGGGATCGGTCCACTCGCGCCGCGATCAGCTCGACGAGCTCCCGCAGGCGGAGGGCGGGGTGCGCGTGGTGGCGGAGCGTGTTCTCCGCGTACGTGGCAATCGGGTTCATGCGTCCTCCGGCGTGCGGGTTCGACGGGCGTCCACGACGCACGCCAAGGTGGACTCGGGGATGGAGCGCCTCCATGTCGAGCCGGGACCACTTTTCCCCAATCACTCGCGCGCCTGCGTAGGGCCCCGTAGTCTGGTCGTATGAGCGAGGCACCCTGTCTCTTCTGCAAGATCGTTGCGGGCTCGATACCGGCCGCACTCGTGCACTCCGACGAGCGCCTCATCGCGTTCCGTGACATCAATCCCCAGGCACCCGTCCACGTGCTCATCGTGCCTCGCGAGCACCTTTCCTCGCTCGACGCAGCGGACGAGCGACACGGCCAGCTTCTCGGCGAGCTGCTCGTCGCGGTGCGTCGTATCGCGCGGGCCGAGGGCCTCTCCACGGACGGGTACCGGACCGTGATCAACACGGGCGCCGACGGTGGCCAGACCGTGGAGCACATCCACGTCCACCTGCTCGGTGGGCGCGCCATGGGGTGGCCCCCGGGGTGAGGTCGGTGCGTTGACCCCTCCGCGCGGGGGTGGATAGCTTCCACCCCCGCGCGCAGTCTCCCGCGCGCTTCCCTCGAGACCAGGCGCGAGCCCCTTGCCGAGCCCCCTCAAGAGTCGCCTCCAGGCCGACCTGAACGCCGCGCGCAAGGACCGTGACAAGTTCCGGACGTTGGTCCTGTCGACGATCCTGGCGGACCTGCGCTACCGCGAGATCGACGACAAGAAAGAGGCCGACGACGACATCGTCACGCAGGTCATCTCGCGCGCAATCAAACAGCGGAAGGACGCTGCCGAGCAGATGAGGGGAGGGGGTCGCGAAGAGCTCGCCGCCAACGAGGAGGCCCAGCTGGCCGTGCTCGCGGGCTACCTCCCCGAGAGCCTCACGGAGGCCGATGTGAGGACCCTGGCGCGCGAAGCCATCGCGGCGGGGGCGACGCAGATGGGGGCGGTGATGGCCAGCCTGATGCCCAAGATCCGGGGCCGTTTCGATGGAAAGGAGGCGAACCGGATCGTTCGGGAGGAGCTGGGCGCTTGACCCCTTCCGCGTTCCGGGAATGAGCGGACACGCGCTCGAAGTCCTCGAGTTCGGGCGCGTCCTCGAGCGGGTCGCACGACGGGCTGCGAGCGACCTCGGCCGCCAACGGGTTCGGGCGCTGCGCCCGCGCGTGGAGCGAGAGCAGATCGTTGGGGAGCTGGGGCGTGTAGCCGCGGTCATACGATTCTTCGAGGCACGCCCCGATTGGGCTCTCGGTCCCGTGCCCGACGTGGGCGCGGCGCTAGGGCAACTGGCCACCGAGGGCTCGGTGCTCGAGCCCGGCGACCTCCATGCGCTGGGTGTGCTGCTCGGTACGTCGCGCCTGCTGAAGGTCGAGCTCGCATCCCAAGCGGCGGCTCTCGGCGAGATCGCATCGGTGCAGGAGCGACTCGTCGCCCTGCTGCCCGTCGAGGAGGCGCTCGCACGCAGCGTGGACGCGGACGGCCGCGTGCTCGACACGGCGTCGCGTGAGCTCAAGAGTATCCGCGACCGACTGAGAGGCGCGCACGGCAAGATCGTCCGTAAGCTCGAGTCCTACCTCGGCTCGCTCCCCGAGCGCTTCGTCGTGCCCGACGCCTCGGTGACGGTCCGGGAGGGCCGCTACGTGGTGCCGGTCAGGCGAGAGGGGAAGGGCGAGGTCGGCGGAATCGTCCACGGCGAGTCCCAGACCGGGGCAACGGTCTATGTGGAGCCGCCGGTCGCCATCGAGTTGATGAATCAGGTTCGGGATCTCGAGGGCGAGGAGATCCGGGAAATCCGTCGGATTCTTCGTGACCTGACATCCGGGCTTGCGCCACACGCGGAACGTATCGGCGAGGCATTCGACGCCCTGGTCGACTTCGATGCGCTCTCTGCGCGTGCCCGCTCGGCGGCCGCTTGGGGCGCCGTCGTTCCCGAGATCGCCGATGTCACCGAGCCACCCGGTCTGTGCATCCGCGAGGGACGCCATCCGCTTCTGATCGAAGCGAGTGAGGGCCCGGTGGTTCCGTTCGATCTCGAGCTGGGCGCCGAGGAGCGCGCGCTGGTGGTGTCGGGCCCGAACACGGGCGGGAAGAGTGTGTTGCTCAAGGCCGTCGGCCTCATCTCTTCGCTCGCGCAGAGCGGTGTCGTGCCCCCGGTGGGCGCGGGGACCCGGCTGCCCATCTTCGAGTCGGTCTTCGCCGACATTGGCGACGAGCAGTCGATCGCGCGTAACTTGTCGACCTTCTCCGCTCACCTCGCGAACCTGGCCAACATCGTCGAGGATGCCGACGAGCGCTCCCTGATCCTGATCGACGAAATGGGTACGGGGACCGACCCGGCCGAGGGCGCCGCGCTCGCGAGGGCGGTGCTCGAGGAGCTCGTCCGGCGGGGCGCGACGATCCTCGCGACGTCGCACCTCGGGGAGCTGAAGCGCCTCGACACGGAGGGGAGCGGGATCGTGAACGCGTCCCTCCACTTCGACTCCGAGCGGATGGAGCCGACGTACCGTCTGGTGAAAGGGCGCCCGGGCCGGAGCTACGGACTCGCGATCGCGCGCAGGCTGGGGTTCCCCTCCGCGGTCCTCGACCGGGCCGACGCGCACCGCGACCTGGGTGAAGCCCAGATGGACGAGCTCCTGGCCCGGCTGGAGCGGCACGAGCGCGAGGCGAAAGAGCTCGCCGATCAGCTCGACCGAGAGCGAGCGGAGGCTACGCGTCTGCGCGCGGAGGTCGAGGGACGGGAGCGGTCGCTGCGGGAAGCGGAGCGTACCGCCGAGGCGCGCGCGCGGGAGGAAGCACGGAAACTGTTGCTCCAGGCGCGGGAGGAGGTCGAGGAGGCGATCCGCTCGCTCCGGGGTGCCGCGGCGACCGGCGCGAACATCGAGGACGCCGCCCACGAGGCGCGGAAGAAGGTGGAACAGGCCGCGGGGCGGCTCCGGGAGCGCAAGACCGTGTCGACGGGGAAGCAGCGGCCGACGGGCCTCGCGCCCGGCGATCAAGTGCATATCCGCTCGACGGGCTCGAGAGGGCGGGTCGTCGAGGTGAGGGCGGGGCGCGCGCTCGTCGAGTCGGGCGCGCTCCGGCTGGAGGTCGCCCTCGACGACCTCGATCAGGCGGAGGGGCCGCCCCAGGGTACCGAGATTCCTCGGCGCGGGGGCTGGCGGGGTCCGATACGCGATGCGGTCCGCATCGAGGTGGACCTGCGCGGAATGCGCGTCGAAGAGATCGAGGCCGAGTTGGCGAGGGCGCTCGACGACGCGATTCTCGGAGACCTCGGAGAGCTGCGGATCATCCATGGAAAAGGCACCGGCGCGCTCCGTCAGAAGGTCAGCGAGATTCTGTCCGGGGACGCTCGCGTGCGAGAGTTTCGCATGGGGGGCGTGGGCGAGGGCGGAGCGGGCGTAACCGTGGCGATGTTCAAGTCATGATCCCGGACGACATGGTCGAGGAGGTTCGCTCCCGGGCGGACATCGTCGACGTGATTGGCGAATTCGTCGCGCTCAAGAAGTCCGGCCGCGAGTACAAGGCCAACTGCCCGTTCCACGAGGAGCGCACGCCGAGCTTCTACGTCGTCCCGGACAAGGGCTTCTTCAAGTGCTTCGGGTGCGGGAAGTCGGGCGATGTCTTCTCGTTCGTC
The DNA here is from genome assembly GCA_964490285.1 of uncultured Gemmatimonas sp. Classification (GTDB taxonomy): domain Bacteria; phylum Gemmatimonadota; class Gemmatimonadetes; order Longimicrobiales; family Gaopeijiaceae; genus UBA2982. The sequence continues at coordinate 14,514 of CAZBCN010000057.1, forward strand.
ATGGAGAAGCAGGGGATGGACTTCGTCGAGGCCGTCAAGCACGTGGCGGCCCGGTCCGGGGTCGAGGTCCGCGAGGTGAAGCGGGGCCAGGGAGACGAGGATCCGCACCGACCGCTCTACGAGATCAACGCATTCGCCCGCGACTGGTTCCGCCGCCAGCTCCTCGACGAAAAGGTCGGCGCCAGGGCCAGGGCGTACCTCGAGTCCCGCGGTGTCGGGTCGGAAATCGCCGAGCGCTTCGGGCTCGGGTACGCACCGGACGAGTGGCGGGCGCTCAGGGAAGCAGCCGCGACGCACGGGCTCGACGAGGCGCTCATGCTCGAGGTCGGACTGCTCGGCAAGAGCGAGAAGTCGGACGAGCCGTACGACCGATTTCGTGACCGAATCATCTTCCCGATCGAAGGCCTCTCCGGCCGCGTGATCGCGTTCGGCGGCCGCATCCTGCGGGGGGACGGCAAGGACGCGCCGAAGTACCTCAACTCGCCGGAGACGCCGATCTTCCAGAAGGGGCAGAACCTCTACGGCCTCTCGTGGGCCCGGCACGCCATCCGAAAGGACGAGCGCGCCTTGGTCGTGGAGGGCTACATGGACGTGGTGTCCGTGGCGGCCCGCGGCTTCGAGAACGTGGTGGCGCCGCTCGGAACGGCGCTCACCGAGGACCAGGCGCGCCTCCTCCAGAAATACTGCATGCGCGTGCTCCTGCTCTTCGATTCCGATGCCGCGGGCCTGAAGGCGACGTTCCGAGGTGCCGACGTGCTCCTGGAGCAGGGTATGCACCCCGCGGTCGTCACGCTTCCGAAGGGTGAAGACCCCGACACCGTGGTCCGCAAGGAGGGGCCGGGGGCGCTCCGGCGCTACATGGACGACGCGCTCGACGTGCTCGACCGCAAGCTCCAGATCCTCGAGCAGAAGGACTTCTTCTCCTCGATCGAGCGAACCCGAGCGGCCGTCGACCGACTCCTTCCGACGCTGCGGGCGGCCGCCGACCCGGCCCTCCGCGACATCTACGTGGACAAAGTGGCCAAGCGGACGGGCGTGCGGCGGGAGACCCTCGAGGCGGAAATTCGGAAGTCGCGTCGCCGGCCCACTCCCGCCGCGGCCCCAGCGTCCCGGGCTCCATCTCACCGAGCGGCTCCCCAGGGCGTTCCGGCGCTCGGCGCCGAGCGCAAGCTCCTCATGATGATGCTCCGCGGCGTCGAGTGGGTGGAACGCGCGGGGGAGCTCATCTCGGTGGAGGACTTTGACGATCCGCACCACCGGGCCATCTTTCAGGCGCTTCTCGACGATCCCGAGATGCGTTCTCCCCCGTCCTCCATGGACCCCGTGGCGGCGAAGCGGCTCGAAGAGATCCTTCTCTCGGACCAGGAGGAGCTCGCGCACGGGATCGACGTCTTCAGCAAGTCCGTGAACCGGATGAGGGTGTCGGCGCTGGACCGGCGGATTCGTGGACTGCAAGAGTTGATCGAGGCGGCCTCTGGCGAGGACGAGAAGCGAACGCTCGCGATGGAGAAGGAGCAGCTGGCGCAGGAGCGGCGAGAGTTCGATCCGCCGATCGGGCGACCGCGCAACGCGGAGTTCGAGGCCTGAGAGAACGAATTGAGAAAACGGAGGAGGAGAGGAACGTGAACAGAGGGAGCCGATGACGGAGCAGCGAGGCACGGACCTGAAGGAGCTGCAGAAGCTCGACACTCGCATTGCCGAGGCACGCAAGCGGATTGCCGAGTTCGATCCACAGCTCGCGGAAGTGGAGGAGCCGGCGCTCCTGCTCGAGACCGAACTGGCTGCGGCCCGCACGCGGCTCCAGGAGCTCAAGCTGGAGGCGCGGCGCCTCGAGTTGTCGACCGAAGAGAAGCGGACGCGGCGCAAGCGACTGGACGAGCGGCTCGGGTCGGTCCGCAATCTCCGAGAGGAGGCCGCCGTGAGCGCGGAGTTGGAGATGGTGAAGCGTGCGCTCCAGAATGACGAGCAGGAGACGATGAGCTTGCTCGATCAGCTCCGGAAGACCGAGGATCGGACTGCCGAGCTCGAGACGAACTACAAGGAAGCCAGTGAGCACGTCGGCCCCAAGCGCGACACCCTGCTCGCGGCCCGCACGGAAGCGGAGAAGTTGCTCGATGATCTTCGAGCCGAGCGCGCGCGCTTCATCGCGAGCGTCAACGCCGCCGAGCTCAAGGTCTACGACGCGATTCGCGCGGGGGGACGCCATGTCGCCGTGGCCGACCTCACCCACGACGGTGCGTGCGGCCACTGCTTCGGCATGGTGCCGATCCAACTGCGGAATGAGATCCGTCACGGGCGCCAACTCATCCGGTGCGAGGGGTGCGGCGTCATCCTGACCTCGCCCACACCGGAGTCCGCGGCGACGGGCGCTTAGTGATTCGGGGGGGGGCGAGCCGGGCCGCGACCTGCCTCCAGCCTCCCCGTCCCCTCTGGCGCGATCCGGCACACCCCGATCCTGCCGTGGTCCGGGACCTGGCCGCCGGCCTGCGGCTCCCCGAAACGGTTTGCTCGGTCCTCGCCGTGCGCGGCGTGACCACCGTGCCGGAAGCGAAGCAGTTTCTGAGGCCCCGCCTCGAGCACCTCCACGATCCTGCCCTCCTGGCGGATGGTACGCAGGCGGCGGAGCGAATCGCGCGCGCCATCCGGGTGGGGGAGAGGATCCTCGTTCACGGCGACTACGACGTGGACGGGATCTGCGCCACGGCTCTCTATACGCGCTGGTTCACGGCGCTCGGCGGTGCCGCGGTCCCCTTCGTGCCACATCGCCTGCGGGACGGCTACGACTTCACCGAGGCCGGGCTCTTCGCGGCCCGGGAGGCCGTGGCCAAGCTGATCGTAACCGCCGACTGCGGCACGCTCGCGCACGAGACGGTCCGCCGAGCCCGAGAGTGCGGGATCGACGTGGTGGTCACCGATCATCATACCGCGGGTGCCGCGCTGCCGGAGGCGATCGCGGTCGTCAATCCCAAACGACCCGACTGCGAATACCCTGAAAAGGGTCTCTGTGGTACGGGCGTCGCGTACAAGCTGTGCCAACTCGTCGGTATGCTGCTCGGCGCGCACGGCCCGGAGCTGCAGGAGCACCTGGACCTGGTTGCGCTCGCGACCATTGCGGACCTGGTTCCGCTCACGGGCGAGAATCGGGTCCTCGTCGCCCACGGACTGCGCCAACTGGCTGTCAGCCGGCGGCCGGGCTTGAGGGCTCTGATGCGCGTTGCGGGCGTCGCCCCCGAGGAGGTCACGGCCGGTAAGGTCGGGTTCGTGCTCGCACCGCGAATCAACGCGGCGGGGAGGATCGGTGAGTCCGTCGACGCGCTGAGGCTCCTCCTGACCGAGGACGAGAGCGAAGCACGGGCCCTCGCCGAGGCACTCGACCGGACGAACCGCACGCGGCAGGAGGAGGACGGTCGTACCCTCGACGAAGCGCTCGGCATGCTGGAGCGCGATTACGATCCGGAACGCGACTTCGGCGTCGTGCTGGCGTCCGAGGGGTGGCACCCGGGCGTGATCGGGATCGTCGCATCCCGTGTGGTCGAGGTGGTTCACCGCCCCGTGGTCATGATCGCCCTCGACGGCGACAGGGGAAGGGGGAGCGCGCGCTCCATCCCGGGTTTCCACCTGTTCGAGGCGCTGAGCGAGTGCGCGCCACACCTGGGACGGTTCGGGGGGCACCGCCAGGCGGCGGGCATGGACCTGACTCGAGAGGCCGTTGCCGCGTTCCGGGCGGCTTTCAACGCCGCGGCACGGGCCAGGCTCGCGACGGAGGCCCTCCGACCCGAGCTCCGACCCGACATCGAGGTCGACCTCGGAGCGGTGGATGCGGACCTCGCGCACTGGCTCTCATACTTGGGCCCTCACGGGATCGGAAACCCGGGACCTCTGTTCCTGGCGAGCGGCGTCCTGCTGGAGCGGGCGAAGCGGGTTGGCGACAACCATCTCAAGGTCGCGCTGGCGTCGGGTTCGGCCCGACTGGACGCGATCGGATTCGGCATGGCCGAGCGACACCAGCCGGCCGCCATCGGGGACGAGCGCTACGACGTGCTGTTCAGGCTCGAGCTGAACGAGTGGCACGGAGTCACACGGCCCCAGGCCAAGCTGGTAGACCTACGGCTCACCAGGGGTGCGTGAGGATCATCGCCGGGCGTTGGCGGGGGCACCGCCTCAAGACACTGCGCGGGAGAGATGTGCGCCCCACCTCCGACCGGGTGCGGGAGGCGTGGATGTCGGCGCTCGGCGCGCGCATCCAGGGCGCCCGCGTCGTCGACCTGTTCGCCGGCTCGGGCGCGCTCGGACTGGAGGCCCTGAGCCGGGGCGCGGAGTCCGTCGTCTTCGTCGAGCGCGCGCGGGGGGCCCTCAAGCTGCTTCGGGCCAACATCGAGCTCCTCGGTGCCGAGTCCGAGTGCCGCGTGCGGGAGGGCGAGGTGTTCAGCTACGTGGAGGGCCTCCATGAGCCGTTCGACCTCGCATTGGCGGACCCGCCCTACGCGAAGGGCGAGGCGCAGCGTCTCGTCGACCTGTTTCTGAAGCGACCGTTTGCAAAGGAACTCTGGTTGGAGCATCCTTGGCGCGAGTCGCTCGAGCTGCCGGAGTCGGCTCGAACGCGTCGCTACGGCGACACCGCGCTCTCGACGCTTTCCAGCGACATTCCCAGCACATCGCCGGAGTTTGACGACCCATGAAGAGACCCCGCCCCGTGGTCGCGCTGTACCCCGGGTCGTTCGACCCGATCACGCACGGTCACGAGGACCTCGCTCGGCGCGCGCTCGGGGTCGCCGACCGGCTCATCGTCGCCGTGGCCCAGACCTCGACGCACAGCAAGCAGGGCCTCTTCCCGATCGAGGAGCGGGTCGCGCTCATCCAGGAGGTCTTCGCCGACGAGGCGCGCGTGGAGGTGAAGTCCTTCGAGGGGCTCCTCGTGGACTTCGCCAAGGCGCAGGGGGCGCCGCTCGTGGTGCGCGGCCTGCGGGCGGTCTCCGACTTCGAGTACGAGCTCCAAATGGCCCAGATGAACCAGGAGCTCTGGCCCGAGATCGAGACGATCTTCCTGGTGCCCGACGTCCGGTACTCGTTCCTGTCGGCCTCGCTGGTCCGGGAGGTGGCCCGGCTGGGCGGCGACGTGTCGAGCTTCGTGTCCAAACCGGTCCTGAAAAGGCTCAGGAAGAAGCTGGGGAGGCGGTAGGGAGTTCGTTTTTGCTTGCCCCCCCAAACGTTTCCTTTTTACTATTCAGCTCGCCGATCGGGCCATCCGCGCACCTTCCCGCGCCTCGGCCCGCCTTCGACCTGCGCCAGGAGCATCCGTTTCATGGGCTTTCGGGTTCTGCAGAATGGTGAAGTCACGCTGGTCGAGGTCGAAGGGCAGCTCATCGTCGGCAACCGCCAAGAGCTCAAGCAGCAAGTCCTCGACCGGCTGGAGAAGGGCGACCGCAAGTTCGTGATCGACTTCGCCAACACGGGCTACATCGATTCGTCGGGCCTCGGCGTCCTGGTCAGCCTCTCCAAGAAGATCCGCGAGCAGGGGGGCGAGCTCCGCCTGTCCAGCCTGAACGAAGACCTGCGCACGCTGTTCGAGCTCACCAAGCTCGACACCCTGTTCCGCATCTCGGACACGAAAGAGAAGGCTCAGGAGGGGTTCTAACCCACCGTGAGGCAGCCCCACTCGACCATGGACCGCGACCTCGTTCTCGAGCTGCCGACGGATGTCCGCACCATCGAGCACGCGGTCGACTACGTCCTCGGGCGCTGCCCGCGGTGTGCCGAAGAGGCGCGGCGCCTCGACCTGAACTTCCGAGTAGGCCTCACCGAGGCGCTCTCGAACGCCATGCTCTATGGCAACTCGCGTGATCCCTCGAAGCGCGTGCTCGTCGAGATCGCGTTTCTCCAGGAGTGCATAGAGGCGCGCGTGACGGACCAGGGGAGCGGGTTCGATCCGGCCGCGGTCCCCGATCCGACGAGCCCCGAGAACCTGATGAAGCCCTGTGGGCGCGGACTCTTCCTGATGCGCAAGCTGATGGACGAGGTCCGCTACAACGACCTGGGTAACCAAGTGACGCTCGTGCTGAGGCTGGAGGCGGGCGGGCTGGAGGGCGGCGTCCAGGCGTGAGTCCGGGCCGGCTCGTCCTCGGGGCGCTGCCGGATGCGGTCCTCAGGACCCTGGCGGACTTCGAGCGGTCGTTCGGGGCGGTCGTGCGCCTCACCGTGCCGGCGGGCGAGTCGGGTGCCGCCGACGAAGTGCTCTACGCGACGCGCGGGTTCGACTCGACGTCGATGAACGCGATGTGCAAGAAGATCCTCGCCGTGGCGGACGAAGCGCCGATCGAGGTGCACGTCCTACGCGCGGAGGGGGCCTCGACGTCGGCCGTATGCTCGGCGCTGACCGCATCACTCGCGCAGTCGTTCGAGTCGGCGCGGGAGATGCAGTTCTTCACCACGGAGCTCTCCGAGCGTTTCGAGGAGATCAACCTCCTCTATTCGATCAGCGAAACGCTCGGCTCCACGCTCGACATGGACAGTGGTGCGCGGAAGATCCTGGGTGAAGTGCGCGACGTGCTCGGCGCAAAGCGTGGCTCGCTCTGGGTGTACCGGAGCGGGGATGACCGCCTCCACTTGGCCGCCGCCGTTGGGGAGGACGGGCGCGTGACGCCGCTCGACCCTGATGACCCGGACGCGATCACGTCGATGGTCTTCCGCGAGGGCAGGGCCATCATCGCGTCGCGGCGATCGTCCGGCGAAGAGCGCCAGAAGGGGGGGCTGGACGACTCGTTCCTCTCCGTCCCGATCCGTTACTCGCCCGGCTCGGGCGAGTCACGGACGGTCGGCGTGATCAACCTGATCGGCCGCCAGGACGGGAGCCGCTTCAGCACGGCCAACCAGAAGCTGCTGACCGCGATCGCATCGCAGGTCGGCGCCGCGATCGAGAACAACCGCCTCGTGAAGGAGAGCCTCTCGAAGGAGCGCATGACGCGCGAGATGGAGCTCGCCCACGACCTCCAGATGAAGCTGCTGCCGGACGCGGGGAAATTCGCAGCCGCCGAAGCTGCGGCGCGCGTGCAGCCGACGCAGCAGGTGGGCGGGGACTTCTACCAGCTCTTCGCGCTTCCAGGAGGGCGGGTGGGCGTGATGCTCGGCGACGTCTCGCTGCACGGATTCCCATCGGCGCTGATCATGACGCTCACCATGAGCGCGGCGGGGATCTATGCACGCGAGGCGGACTCCCCCGCGGAGGTGCTCCGCAAGCTCGACGACGCACTCGCGGACGAGCTCTCATCCACCGAGATGTACCTGACGGCGATCTACGGCGTGATCGATCCCGCCGCGGGCGTGCTCGTGTACTCGAACGCCGGCCATCCGTACGCCTTCGTGGTACGCGCAGACGGATCAGCGGAACGTCTGCCGGCAACGGATCCCCCCGTCGGGTTCGCGGGGCCCGACGCGTTCAGCGAAGAGAGCGTTGCGTGGAATAGCCCCGACGATCTGCTGCTGCTCTTCACGGATGGGCTTCCCGACTCGCTGACGGGGCTGGACCGCTTGGGAGCCGAGCAACTCGTGCTCGGCACCGTGGCCCGTAACCGGCGACGCCCGGTGAGCGAGATCGTGGATGCGCTCTTCCAGCTGTCTGCGGACAGGGAGCCGTCTGCCGTAGGCGATGATCAGACCGTGCTCGTCCTGAGGCGCTGACGCGGGCGGCCCCGTGAACGCGCGCGCGACTCGGCCGCCCAAGCGTTCGCTCGGTCAGAACTTCCTGGTCGACGAGAACGTGCAGCGCAAGATCGTCACGGCGCTCGGCGCGGGGCCGAACGACGAGGTGCTCGAGATCGGACCGGGGCGCGGAGCGCTCACGCGCCACCTCGTGGGGAAGGTTCGGCGCCTCGTTCTGGTGGAGCTCGACGACGAGCTCGCACGTGCGCTCGCCGAGGAGTACGCGGGCCGTCCGGACGTGACGGTCGTGCATGCGGACGTGCTGGATGTCCACCTCGGCACCTTGACCGACGCCCCTTCGGCCCTCCGGGTCGTCGGCAACATCCCCTACAACATCACCACGCCGATCATCTTCCACCTCCTGGCGCGACCCCGCCCCCGCGATGTCGTGCTCATGGTGCAGGACGACGTGGCCGAGCGCATCGTCGCGCCCGTCGGTACGAAGGAGTATGGGGCGCTCTCCGTCGGCGTGCGCACGGTGGCCGAGGTCGAGCGCCTGTTCAAGGTGGGCCGGGGCGCGTTCCGGCCCGTACCGGGGGTCGACTCCCGCATCGTCCGGATCCGACCGTTCGTTCCCGAGCCGCTGTCGCTCGAGGAGGAGGAGCGGCTCCGCACCCTCGTCCGGGCCGCCTTCCAGTGGCGTCGCAAGCAGCTCCGCAAGATCCTCCGCGACCACCCGGACGTCGCCGGGCCCGAGGAGGAAGTCGCCCAAGTCGCCGGGCGGCTGGGGATCGATCTCGAGGATCGTCCGGAGCGGATCGCGCCCGAGCAGTTCGTGCGATTGGCGGCCGCGTTGCAATCGATCCGAC
>CAZBCN010000058.1:0-22307 GCA_964490285.1 uncultured Gemmatimonas sp.
GGTCCTGGAGCGTGCGGATCATCTCGAGCCCGGTGCGGTCGCCGACGTGGGCGAGGCGCGGGTACTTGTGACCGCCGAAGTTGCGCTGGTTCATGCGGCCGTCGGGCGTGCGGTCGAGCAGCGCGCCCCACGACTCGAGCTCACGCACGCGGTCCGGAGCTTCCTTCGCGTGCAGCTCGGCCATGCGCCAGGAATTCAGGTACTGACCTCCACGCATGGTATCCGCGAAGTGTACCATCCAGTTGTCGCGCTCGTCGGCGTTGGAGAGCGCCGCAGCGACCCCACCCTCGGCCATGACCGTATGCGCCTTGCCGAGGAGCGACTTGCAGATCAGCCCGACTCTTGCGCCCTTGGACGCGGCTTCGATCGCTGCGCGGAGTCCCGCGCCGCCGGCCCCGATGACGATGACGTCGTGCTCGAACGCTTGGTGCTCGGACATCAGAAGATCCTCAGGTCCGACCAGATGCCCATGGCACACAGGCGGACGTAGACGTCGGAGAAGCCGACCCAGAAGAGCGAGAACCAGGCGAAGCGCATGTGTCGCTTGTTGCACCAACTCACGCACTCGTACGTCGTGCGGCGCACGGGTCGTCTCGCGAGCCGATCGATGCCACCGCCGACGATGTGCCGGAGCGAGTGGCAGCCCATCGTGTAGCTGCCCAGCAAGAGGACGTTGGCCGTGAGCACCAGCGTGCCGACGCTCAGCCCGAACTCCTCGCCGCCCCCCGCGGTCGCGAACCAGAGCGCGTTCCAAGCGTCGAGCGTGAGGAAGACGAGCAGGAGGAGCGCGAACGGAAGCGTATACCGGTGGATGTTCTGGATGATGAGCGGGAAGTGACGCTCGCCCATGTAGCCCGTGCCGGGCGTCCCCACCGAGCACGAGGGCGGACCAGGCCAGTACGACTTGTAGTACGCGCCCCGGTAGTAGTAACAGGTGAGGCGGAAGCTCACCGGCGCCCACAGGATGAGAAAGGCGGGCGAATAGGGGAGGAAGCCCGGCCACCACCCCGGCTGGGGCCCGAAGAGGGCGTGCTCCGAGGGCGCGCCCGCGGGATACCAGAGCTCAGGCGAATAGAACGGCGACAGCAGGTTACCCGAGTGATAGAACGCGCCCTGGAAGGCTGCCCAGGTCGAGTACACGATGAAGGCCAGAAAGCCGAGGCCCACGGCGACAGGCTGAACCCACCATGCGTCGGTGCGCATGGTCTCGCCGAAGCTTCGCTTGACCGGAAGCGCCGTGACTTTGGACGGCATCGAATCCCCTTTCGACGTTACGAGCGCACTCGGGAGGCCCGACTCGGCGGGCTCCGGTGGCGCGGCCGCCGAAATATGCGGCCAGCCGGGCGCACGGCAACCGGCGCGCGGGAGGCGTCGCCGCCGGACCCGCGGAGGTGCAGCTTCGGCCTGGGCCACATGGACCGCTCGCGCGCCACGGGTTTAGGACGAGCGATGGGGACGAGAGCGTCGGCTGCCGTGTGTGCGTTGGCGATCGCCATGGGCGCGCCGCGTCTGGACGCTCAGGCGCCCGGCCGCACGCTCGGCTTCACCGTAACACACTCCGTTGGCGGAGGCATTTCGGCCCATCCGCCTCCCTGTTTCAGCGGGTGCGTCGAAGGCGACGTCCTCTCGCCGCTGTCCCTCACGACGCTGGAGCTCGAGCTCGCGCTTCCGTTTCGGACCGGGGAGCGATCGGGCCTGGAGTACCACGTCCGTGCGGTTCCTCTCGCGTTGATGCGCCACAACCCCACCGATCCTGCCATGAGAGGCAGCAGAGGGTGGTTCCTCCCGCAGTCGACCGAGCGGGATTCGACCCTGGGGATCGGCGTGAAGCCCGCGGGCCTGCGAGGGTGGTTGGGCGGCGACGACCTACGGGTGGAGGCCGACGCGTCGTTGGGGATCCTCCGCTTCGGCACCCCTCTGCTCGCCGCCAACGCGGCCAAGCTGAACTTCGTGTACGAGTTCGGCATCGGCGTGCGCCTGTCGTGGCTCACCCGGGGAGGCGTCGTCGTCGGCTACCGAAGACACCACATCTCGAACGCGGGACTCGCCGAGGTGAACCCGGGGCTCGACTCGCACATGCTGCTCGTGGGCGTGCCGATCTTCTGACGGCACGCCGCCGGTCATGCGCCGGGAAGCGGGTTCCTCACGGTGATCGGCGTGTACCGAGAAAGTCCCGATCCGCGGACCAGAGCACGCGCACTCCGTGATATATACACAGCGCGGCGAGACGCGTCCTGTCCAGTGCGACCGGCCCTACTCCGAGTACAGATTCTCCGCCGCCCGCGCCGACACGATCAGCCCCTTGATGAGCGCGGAGCTCAGGCCGCGGTGCTCCATCTCGTTCAGGCCCACGATCGTGCAGCCCCGCGGTGTGGTCACACGGTCGATCTCGCCTTCGGGATGTGCGCCTTCGCGTAGACTCAGCGACGCGGCCCCGCGCGCCGTTTGACTCGCGAGCAGCAGCGCATCCTCAGGGTGAAAACCGATCTCGATGCCGCCCTGCGAGGCGGCACGAATGCAACGCAAGAAAAACGCGACGCCGCACGCGCACAGCGCGGTCGCGGGCGCCATCATCTCCTCCTGGATCACGAGCGTGCGGCCCACCAGATCGAACAGACTCGTCGCCTCGCCGAGCGCCTCCTCGGACTCCTCGCCCGCCGCGAGGCACGTCATGGACTCCCGGATCGCCACGGCGGTGTTCGGCATGGCGAGCACCAGTGGTACCCGCGTACCGATGCGCCTCCGGATCTGGGCGATCGACACGCCCGTCACGACCGAGATCAGGCGATGGCGACGTTCGTCGAGCCCACCCGAAATGTCGGCGAGCAGCTCGTCCAGCTGCTGCGGTTGGACAGCGAGCACGATCAGGTCGGCGTCGCGGATCGCCGCGGCGTTGTCACCGCCCGTGACGTATCCCAGCTCTTCTAAGTCCTGCAGTTTGTCCGCCTGACGACGCGTCACGCGAATGTCGGAGGCCTTGAAGCGGCCCGCGGCGACCCACCCGAGGGCGAGCGCGCGTCCGAGGTTCCCACCGCCCAGTACGGCTATCTTCGTCATGCGGACCTGGAGGCCTCGGCGGCCTCACGCTCCTGTTTCACTTTCTGAGTGATATGCTCGGGCGCCGGCTCGTATCCGGCCGGCTTGCGCGTGTGGTGCGCCCTTCCCTGCGTCATGGAACGTAACGCCGCTGCATACTTGAACAGCTCGGCTTCCGGCACTACGGCGCGGATCGTCGTGCGTCCGTTGCCGGGGTCCATGCCGAGCACCTTGCCGCGCCGCGACGTCAGATCACCCATGATGTCGCCCATGTATTCGTCCGGGGTGGTCACGGCCACTTCGACGATAGGCTCCAGCAGGATCGGCCCGCACTTCGGAGCGACCGACTTGAACGCCTGGATGCCCGCGAGCTTGAAGGCGATATCGGACGAATCGACCGCGTGGTACGAGCCGTCGTACACCTCGGCGGTGAAGTCGACCACGGGATAGCCGGCGACGATGCCGCGATCGGCGGCCTCCTGCACTCCCCGGTCCACCGACGGGACGAACTTGCCTGGGATGACGCCGCCCTTGATCGCGTCGACGAACGTGTACCCGGTGCCCGACTTCCCCGGCTTCAGGCGAACCCAGCAGTCGCCGAACTGTCCCCGCCCGCCCGACTGCTTCTTGTGGCGGCCCTGCCCCTCGGCGGTCCGGGTTATCGTCTCGCGATACGGGATCTTGGGCGGCTCGGTGACGACCTTCACACCGAACTTACGCGCCATCCGCTCGAACTGAATGTCGAGGTGCACCTCCCCCACACCTCGCGCGATGGTCTGCTGCAACTCGGCGTTGAACGACGCCGAGAACGTCGGGTCCTCCTCGTGCAGACGCGGAATCACCTCGCCGAGCTTGTCCTCGTCCGCACGCGTGACTCCTTTGATCGCGATCGCGATGTCGGCGGGCGGGAACTCGATCGTGTCGAGCTCGATCTTCTTGGCCTTCGTGCACAGGGTATCGTTGGTGTGCGTGTGTTTGAGCTTCGCCACCACGCCGATGTCGCCGGCATGCAGCTTGGGGACCTCGAGGCGCTCTTTCCCCATCGAGATGCTCAGGTGGTTGAGCTTCTCCGTCTGGTCGTCCGACGCGTTCACCACCTCGGAGGCGTTCGCGACCTGCCCCGAGTAGATCCGGAAGAACGTGAGCTCCCCCACGTGCGGCTCGGAGGCGGTCTTGAAGACGAGCGCCGCGAGCGGACCGGAGTCGTCAGCCGTCAACTCCTCCTCGCCGACGCGCTCCGGGCGCGCGTCCTTGGGGCTCGGCAGGAGCTCGACGAGCTCGTCGAGCAGCAGGCTGGCGCCATAGGTGAGGGGCGCCGCCCCGCAGAAGACCGGAAAGATCTCGGCACCCCGCATGCCCTTGGCCATGGCGGTGACTTCCTGCTCCCGGGAGATGTGGCCGCTCTCGAGATACTCCTCGAGGAGCGCCTCGTCGGTCGTGGCCAGGGTCTCCTGAAAGTCGGTCTCCCAGCGCGTCTCGATCTCCTTGAGCTCGGGCGGAATGTCCGTCTCGTCGTACTCGCCCTTGGTCGCGCCTTTCTTGTACAGGATCGCGCGCTCGGTGAAGAGGTTCACGATCCCGCGAAAATCGGCGCCCTCTCCGATCGGGATCTCGACGGGCAGGGCCTTCGGCGTGAGGCGCTCTTTGATCTGCGCGAACGTCCGCTCGAAGCTCGCGTGCTCCTTGTCCATCATGGACAGGAAGATGATGCGTGGAATCCCGCGCGCTTCGCAGTACTCCCAGACGCGCTCGGTGCCGACCTCGACACCGGCGGTGGCGCTCACGACCACGATCGCCGCGTCCGCCACGCGCACCGCGGACAGCGTGTCGCCGGCGAAGTCGAGATAACCGGGCGTGTCGAGCAGGTTGATCTTGGTATCCATGTGCTCGGCGTAGGCCGGCGTGAGCTGGATGGAGATCCCGTGAGCCTGCTCCTCCGGGGCGTGCATGGTGAGGGCCGTGCCGTCCGCCACGCTACCGTGCCGCTTCGAGGAGCCCGAGACGAAGCAGAGCGCGTCGATGAGGCTCGTCTTCCCCGAGCCTCCGTGACCCACGACCACGACGTTTCTGATCCGGTCGGTGGGATACTCTTTGGCCGATGCCATCCGAGAACCTCCGAGTGCGCCGATGACGAGGGCCCGCCGCTGGACCTGGCCGAAGCCGAGGGGCGGCGGGCCCGCATTCGTTGTCCGCGGGGGGCCGCCCCGCAGTGAAAGGACCCGGATTGTAGAGATGCCGCTGGATGGCGGCAAGGCGCGTCGTTACATCGAGTGTTACTTCTTGGGGCGGAACGCGTTACCCATGATGTCCGCGTCGAAATACCCCGACTCGCCCGTGATCGCGTACCGGTAGAGCGCGGCAGTATAGATGCCGTTCAGCGCGGACGCGAACAGCGCCAGGAAGACGTACCCGAGCACCATGACCCCGACGAGCGGGACGACGAAGACCACCCCACCGGGCGCCAGCAAGAACAGCAGGAGCCCGCACGCGATCGTCCACGAGATGGCCATGAGCGTCACCGCCCACCCCATACCGAAGTTGCCGATCACCTGTTCGCCCCACGTCCGCTTGAAGATCCCGATGCTCTCCTTCACGGCGTCGATCGGGCCGATGTCCTTGGTCACGAGGATCGGGACGGTCAGATACGTCGTGAGCGTCCATGCCAAGCCGATGAAGCCGGTCACGATGCGGCCGAGGAATCCGGCGCGCTCTGCGATGAAGCGAAGCACCATGCCGACCGTCGCCGCGATGGCGGCGTAGCCGAGAATCGAGCCCATGCGCTTCGACGCGATCGCGAGGCCGTCGCTCACCGTCGGATCGCCCCCATCCAGGCGGATCAGCGCCGCGCCCACGAGCGCAGCGTTGAAGAAGAAGATGACCGAATACTGGACGAGGTAGAACAGGAAACCCAAGGCATAAGCCGCGTAGCTCGCGCTTTCGCCCTCGACGAAGATCTCGGGTCCGATCATGAAGATCGGGGCGATGAAGCTCGCCGCCACGAGGATCGTGGCGACGCCCGACATGAGCGGGAAGATCATGAGCTCTTTGTCGAGCTTGAGTACGTGGGCGCTCGCCTTCACCAATGCCCAACTGTTCGAGAATCGACCCGCCATCGGACACCTCCTGGGTTCAGGTCCCCCGCACCACGAGCCCTATACGGTCGAAAGTGCGTATTCCTTCGCCGCTGTGGAAGATTTTCGGTGGCGGGGCGGCCAGGAAGGCCTCAGCGCCCGGCCTGGTCGGCCTCCCGCTCCGTCTGAACGAGCCGTCCCGTGGTGAGCTCGAGCACGAGCCGGTCCGCGTCGTAGATCACGTCCAGGGACTCGAGGATCGCCCGCACGTCCACCGTGACGGAGCGGTTCTTCTCGGGCAGGTAGATGTAGTCGCCGGGCAGACTCTCGATGTTGCCGTCGAAGACCACTCCGACGACCTCGAGCTCCTGATCCAGCACAGGCGAGCCCGAGTTGCCGCCGATGATGTCGGCGGTGGAAACGAAGTTCATCGGCGTCGAGAGATCGAGCCCCGCGGGCGGACCCTGCCACTTCTCCGGCAGCACCCAGTCCGCCTTGCCGGGGAACGAGTAGTGGCGGTCGTAGATGCCGTAGAACGTGGTGAACACGGGCGCGATCGTCCCATTGTACTCGTAGCCGGTCACCAAGCCGTCGGCGATGCGAAGGGAGAACGTCGCGTCGGGCGGCACCGTGGTGCCGTACACCTCGTAGCGGGCGCGACCGAGGTCCGCGGCGATCTCTCCCTCTTCCGGGAAGACCGACCCGGCGGTCTGCTGGAACTCGATGAACGCGGGCAGATACGCGCGCACGATCGCGAGCGCCGGGTCGGCCATCGTCAGCGTGTTGCCCTGGATGGCTGCCGCTGCGCGCGCGGAATCGGCCAGCACGGATCCCGAGAGCACCGCCTGCGCCCTCGCCTCCACGCTTTGACCCCCGAGAACGGCGGTCGCCAGCTCCGAGTCGGCGCCGTAGAAGCGCACGAAGTCACGGAAGCGCGCCTCCATGAGCCCTCGGTCGAGCTGGGGGTGCTGCTGCGGCACCGCAAGCAGCTCGTCCACGACTTCCTGAATGGCGCCCGCGGGCGCTCCGTTCTGCCGGGCGCTCACGACCTGATAGGCCAACAACGCGCGATGCAGCGTGGCCGACTCCAGGTCCGCGCTCGTCATCGCGAGAAACGCACCGAACCCTGGCGCCTGCTCGCGCTTCTGCTCCTGGAGCTCGGCCATCCGCGCGATCAAGCCGCCGTACCGCTGGCGCAGAGCGGGGTCCGCGTCGATCGCCGCCTGGAATCGTCGCTCGGTGTCCATGCGCCGAGCGATCACGATCGGATCCTCGAGTCCCCTCACCTGACCGGTGTAAGCCTTCAGGGAGTTGGAGAGGCTGAAGTACGTGTTCCGAAGGTCACGCGCCTCGGCTTCCACCGGGAACGAGCGGATGAAGGCGTCGATGGCCTCCATGCGCGTGCGGAGAAGCACGAGTACGGAGCGATCACTGACGTCGCGGCGGAACTCGAGCTCGGCCACGGTCTGCAGCCGGCTCGTCGAGCCGGGGTTGCCGACGATGAAAATCGGGTCGCCCTCCTCGAGCCCGTCGTCGTCGAACGGGAAGTAATTCTCCACCTCGAGCGGACGGTCGTTGTCGTCGTAGAGGCGGAAGAGTGTGAAGTCGAGGTTGTAGCGAGGATAGGTGAAGTTGTCCGGGTCGCCGCCGAAGAATCCGATCTGGAGCTCCGGTGCGGCGACGATCTTGGCGTTGGTGTAGCGCCGGAAGACGTACGCGGACGTGCGGCCGCCGTTGTAGAGCGAGATCATCTCGACCACGAAGCCGGAGCCTTCTCCGCCACGCTCCCCGAGAATTCTCTGCTCGATCTCGTCCAGCAGCTCGCCCCGCGCGTCGCCCCGCTGGTCGGCCGGGAGCGCGTCGAGCGCGCGGTTCACCTCGTCGGTGACGTCCACGATGTCCACGAGCTGGTCGGCCTCGAAGTCCTCGACCGGACGCTCGTCAGAGAGGTCCTGTGCGATGAAGCCGTCGTCGAGCAGCGTCTCGCCGGGACGCGTCACCTGCGACAGGAACTCCCGCGCGCAGTGGTGGTTCGTCAGCACGAGCCCGTTGGGCGAGACGAGGGATGCCGAGCAGCTCGGGATGCGTAGGGCGCCGAGACGGGCCCTCTCGAACCAAGCCTCGTCGAGCCGAAGCCCGTAGGTTTCCTGGAAGTACTGCACCGGAGGCGCTTCGAACGTCCACATCTTGCCCTGGTCGAACGGGCCGGCGCGCACTGTGTCGAGGTCGACGCCGTAGACGAACGGGCGGGGAGCCGTAGACGCAGCCGGGGGGGCAGGGGCCGCGACGACCGGAGCCTGTACGGGTGCGGGAGCGGGGGCGGGGGCTGGTGCGCCCCCACCGCAAGATACGAGCAAGGGAGCGCCGAAGAGCACGGCCAAGAGGGTACTGGACTTCATCGCTGCCTCGATGACTTTGATGTCTTTGGGGGGCTTGGCTAGTTGGTGCGGTGACGCTTGGAGACCTCGTCGAGCAGCCTGAGCTCCTCGGGCGTCAGCGACGACATACCCTGCGCCGAGATCTTGTCGAGGACCGCGTCGACCCGGTCGTAGAGCGCCGCGTCCTCGCGCACCCGTTTGCCCGTGGGCTGGACGCCCTGATGCTCCTGCCCGGTCTCGTCGCGTGGCACGATCGCCATGCGCCGCCGGCGCGTGGCCGAGCGCTGGATCTGGCGCATGCGCTCGCCGGGCCGCCAGTCCGCTTTCAGGTACAGGAAGCCCGTGATCAAGCCGCCCAGATGGGCGAAGTGCGCGACATTGCTCCCCTCGGCGCCGGGACCGGCACCCCAGACCGAGAGCACGAACAGGAAGCCGACGAGGTAGCGGGCCTGCACGGGGAAGATGCCCCACACGTAGATCGGCACGGTGGGCCAGTTCATCGCGAACGCGAGCATCAGGCCGTACGCCGCCGCCGACGCGCCGACGATCCAGGTGGGCTGGAACAGGAAGCTGAGCACAACGCCACCCAGTCCGCAAACGAAGTAGAAGCGCAGGAACTCGCGTGCGCCCCAGCGCGCCTCGAGCGGCGGTCCGAAGAAGAACACCGCGAGCATGTTCACGACGAGGTGCATCAGGTCGCCGTGCAGGAACATGTAGGTGACGGCGCCCCAGGGCCGTAGCAGGATCTGGTCCGGCTGGAACGCGAACCACCCGAACATCAGCCGCTCGCCCACCACCACGGTCAGGAAGAAGACGACGACGTTCGCGATCAGCAGCCGCTTCACCATCGGGGTGAGCATGTAGCTGAGTCCGAATGCGTTCGGGGCGTACGCCATGGTTCGTCGGGGTGGGATGTCGTGCCTGGGGCCTACGTAGAATGGCCCGAGTTCCTCGTTCGCGCGAGCCCCGCTATGCGGTCGCAGAGCTGCGGGAACGAGAGGCCGGCCGCACGCGCGGCCTTCGGGAGCAGACTGTTGGCGGTCATCCCCGGACAGGCGTTCGCCTCCAGGCACCACGGCACCCCGTCGGCGTCGACGATGAAGTCGACGCGTGAGTAGTCCCGCAGGCGGAGCGCGGCATGCGTCTGTACCGCGAGCCGCTGCACGCGCTGCGCGAGATCCGTGGGAATGTCCGCCGGGAAGATCTCCTCGGCGAGGCCCGGCTGGTACTTGCACTCGTAGTCGAAGATCTCGTGTGCCGGCACGATCTCGCCGACCGGCATGGCGCGCCCTCCCACGACCCCCACGGTCAGTTCGCGCCCCTTGTGATACTGCTCGAACAGCACGACGTCGTTCCAGCTGCGGCTCTCCTCGATCGCGCGCTCGAGCTCGACGCGGTCGTGGGCGAGCACGAGCCGAAGGGAGGATCCTCCCGAGGCCACCTTCACGATGACGGGGAGCCCGAGCCTGCGCTCCACCTCCTCGGCCGTCGGGGTACCCGTCATCCACACCGGCGTGGGTATGCCGGCGTCGCGGAAGAGGCGCTTGCTCACCTCCTTGTCCATCGCGAGCGAGCAGCCGAGTCGGTCGCTCCCCGTGTACGTCACACCGGCCACGTCCAGGAGCGCCTGTACCGTGCCGTCCTCTCCGCTCCCGCCGTGGAGGGCGACGAAGAAGACGTCGACCTTCCCGAGCCTTGGATCTCGCGCCAGCGCCACCGTGTTCCCCTCATCGAGCCCGCCGAGCTCCTCGGCGGTCGGCGGCGCGGGGCGCACGCCCTCCTGGCGGAGCAGCTCTTCCTGCTTTCTTTCCACGACGCCATGGACCGTGTCCACCGCGACGACCTCGTGGCCCGCCTCGCGCAGCGCGCGCGCGACCTGAACACCGGACGACAGGGACACGACGCGCTCGTCGGACGTGCCGCCCATCAGCACCGCGATCCTCATGCGGCCTCCCTCGGGACCCTGCTCACGAGGTGAGCACCCGCACGACGTCGTAGCGCGTGATGATGCCGGCGAGCTCGCCATTCTGGCGCACGAGGCACGCCGCATTTCCCCGCTTCATCAAGCGCGTGATCTCCTCCGAATCCACATGTCCGTCCAGGACGGGGAACGGCGAGCCCATGACCGTCTCCACGGGCTTGTCGAGCAGCGTGGGGTCCCCGATCACGAGCGCCATCAACCGCGTCTCGGTCAACGACCCTATGCACTCGCCCTCGAGCACAACGGGAATCTGGCTGATATCGTGCGCCGTGATGGTCGAGAGCGCCATGCGGATCGGCGTCGAAGGCGCCACGGTGATCAGGTCGCCGACGCGTGCCTCCTTGGCCGCGAGCACCTCCGCCACCGTCGTGCGCCGCGGGCGCTCGAGGAAGCCGTTCTCTCGCATCCAGTCGTCGTCGTACATCTTGGAGAGGTAGTGCTCGCCCCAATCGCAGAGCATCGTCACGACGAGCGCGTCGGGATCGTCGAGCTCATGTGCGAGCGCGACCGCTCCGTGCACGATCAAGCCCGCCGAGCCGCCGGCGAAGAGTCCCTCCTCGCGCGCGATCCGCCGGCCCATGCGGAAGGCCTCGCCGTCCGAGTACGTCCGGTACTCGTCCACCACGGACAGGTCCAGGGCGCCCGGGATCTTGTCGTTGCCGATTCCCTCGACCTTGTAGGGATGGCCCTCGACGCGGGTACCGGTGCGGAAGAACGGGCCGATCATCGAGCCCTCGGGATCGACGCCGACGATCCGCACCCCGGGGTTCCGTTCTTTGAGGTACCTGCCGACGCCGGAGATCGTCCCCCCGGTACCCGCCGACGCGACGAAATGCGTGACCCGCCCCTCGGTCTGCTCCCAGATCTCGGGGCCGGTGGTGCGGAAGTGGGCATCGGGGTTGGCCGGGTTGTAGAACTGGTCCGCCATCACCGCGCCCGGTGTCGACGCGGTGATACTCCTGGCCTTCTGCAAGTAGTGGTCCGGATGATCCGGCGGCACGGCCGTCGGCGTGATGATCACCTCGGCACCGAAGGCTCGGAGGAGCTTCACCTTCTCGCTGCTCATCTTGTCCGGCATCGTGAAGATGCAGCGGTACCCCTTGAGCGACGCGGCCATGGCGAGCGCGATTCCGGTGTTGCCGCTCGTGGCTTCCACGATCGTGCCGCCTGCCCGGAGCGTCCCGGCCGCCTCCGCGGCCTCGATCATCGCGACGCCGATGCGGTCCTTCACAGACCCGCCCGGACCCATGAATTCACACTTCGCGTAGACCGGCGTGCGCGCACCGTCCGTGACCGCGTTCAGCCGAACGAGGGGCGTCCAGCCGATGAGATCCAGGACGCTCGTGCTGGGCTTCCGGTAGCGCTCCGACAAGAGGTGTTCCCTGGGCCGGGCTCAGCCGCCGCCGGTCGTGCTCGGCAGCCCGAGCGTGTCCGGACGAGGGCGCTTCGAGAAGTAGACCGGAACCTCGGCCCATACCGCGATCCGCTTGCCCTCCCTGCGGGCGGGAGTGAAGCGCAGATCGTGCGCACCGGCCACGGCCGCGGAGTCGAACGACGCGTACCCCGAGGACTCGCGGACCTCCACGCTGTCGACCACACCGACGTCGCTCACTCGCACGCGGAGGAGCGTCTCTCCCTCCATGTCCTGGTCCCACATGTGGAGGGGATACTCGATCGGCACCTCGCCGTAGAGAGGCGTGGGCTGCTCGATCTCCACCTCGTCCGCACACGCGCCGCTCGCCGCCAGTGAAACGAGCGCGATCAGCCGAGCGCTCCTCGTCACGGGCGCTCCCCGGGTCTCGGGAGGCTCCCGAGCTCGTAGATGAGGCGGAGTGCTTCCTTGGGAGTCAGGTCGTCGGGATCGAGAGCGCGCAGTCGCCGCACGAGGGGATGCTCCACCTGGAAGAAGGAGAGCTGATCGGGGGGTGCCTCGGAGCGCGGACGATGGAATCCGTGCCTGCCGAGCCCCTCCCCGCCACCGCTATGTGTTCCCTCCAGCTCCGCCAGAAGTTCCCGGGCGCGATCGACGATTCCGTGGGGCATGCCGGCCAGCCTCGCCACGTGGATTCCGTAGGATCGATCGGCGCCCCCCTCGGCGAGCCGGCGGAGGAACACGATCTCGTCTCCGACCTCCCGCACCGACACGTTCATGTTCTTCACGCCGGCGAGTCGATCGCCGAGCTGCGTCAGCTCGTGGTAGTGCGTGGCGAAGATCGTCTTGGCGCCGATGCGCTCATGGATGTGCTCGGTCACCGCCCACGCGATCGACACGCCGTCGTAAGTCGACGTGCCCCGCCCGATCTCGTCGAGCAAGATCAGGCTCTTGTCCGTGGCGCCATGCAGGATCGCCGCGGTCTCGCTCATCTCGACCATGAAGGTCGACTGGCCACGCGCCAGGTTGTCGGAGGCACCCACCCTGGTATAGATGCGGTCCACGACCGGAAGGCGCGCCCGGTCCGCGGGCACGAACGACCCCATCTGGGCCAGCAATTGGATGAGCCCCACCTGGCGCAGCACCGTGCTCTTCCCCGCCATGTTCGGGCCCGTGAGGATGACGATCTGTCGCCGGTCGTCGAGCACGAGGTCGTTCGGAATGAAGTCCGAGCGGGGCATCATCGTCTCGACCACCGGGTGCCGTCCGCCGCGGATCTCCAGCTCGTATCCCGTGTGCACCTCGGGCTTCACGTATCCACCGCGCGCCGCGACCTCGGCCAGCGCCGCCAGAACGTCCAGCGAGGCGACGCGCGCCGCACTGTCCTGGATGCGGGGGACGGCCTGGGCGACCTGGTCCCGGACGTGCGCGAACAGCTCGGCCTCCAGGCGTCCGATGCCGTCCTCCGCCGCGAAGACCTTCTCCTCCCACTCCTTGAGCTCGGGCGTGAAGTAGCGCTCTCCGTTGGCGAGCGTCTGCTTCCGCACGTAGTCGGCGGGTACCCTGTCGAGGTTCGCCCGGGTGACCTCGAGGTAGTACCCGAACACCTGATTGAAGCCGACCTTGAGCGAGCCGATGCCCGAGCGCTCGCGCTCGCGCGTCTGTAGCGATGCGATGAAGTCGCGGGCGCCGTCGCGCACGCGCCGCATCTCGTCGAGCGCCTCCGACCACCCGGTCCGGATCACGCCTCCATCCGACAGCGCGCCCGGCGCGTCGTCCGCGATCGCTCGCCCGAGCAGGTCCCGCACGTCCTCGAGCACATCGAGGTCGGTCCCTAGCTCGCGCAGCAGCGCGGCCCCGCCCCCCGCCGCCGCACCCTGCACGGCCGGAAGGAGCTCGAGCGAGCGACGGAGGGCGGCCAGATCGCGCGGTCCGACCCGGCCCGTGCCGAGCTTTCCGGAGAGCCGCTCGAGGTCGCTCATCTCCGCGAGCAGGCCGCGCACGCGCGCCCGCAGCTCGGGCGCCTCGAACAGGCCGGCCACCGCATCCTGCCGAGCCCAGATCTCCGGCGCGTTCACCAGGGGCTCGAGCGTCCAGCGCCGCAGGAGCCGGCCACCCATCGCCGTCACGGCGCGGTCGAGCACCGCGAGCAGCGTCGCCCGCGGCTCACTGCGGTCCTCGCCACCCCGCAGCGGCTCGGTGAGCTCGAGGTTGCGGCGCGTCATCTCGTCGAGCGGCATGATCCGTCCCGGGCGCTCGATCCTCACGGGCCGCAGGTGCCTCACGCCCGCCGGTCGGATCTCCCTCAGGTACTGGACCAGCGCGCCCGCTCCGCGCACGAGCAGCTCGTCCGTGACCTGGAACCCGAGTCCCTCGAGCGACTGCACTCCGTAGCTGCGCAGCAGCGCGTCCCTGCAGGTATCCGGGTCGAACATCCAGTCGTCACGAACGGACCGGGGCGTGGAGCCCGCGGCTTCGTCCAGGCGCACGTCGGCGGCGGCGGATCGCGGAAGCAGCAGCTCCGAGGGCTCGAGGCGCCCGAGCTCCGCATCGAGCTCGCCGCTGCCCACGCGGCGCACCGTCATCTCGCCCGTCGACACGTCGACCGTCGCGACACCGTAGCCGACGAGCCCGTCAGGGACGACGGCGACCAGCTGCGTGCTCGCGCGCTCTCTCAGCAAGTGGTCGGCCACGATCGTGCCTGGCGTGAGCAGCTCCGTCACCTCGCGCCGCACGATGCCCTTGGCCTCCGCGGGATCTTCCACCTGGTCGCAGATGGCGACGCGCCGGCCGAGTCGGACCAAGCGGGACAGGTAGTCGTCGAGCGCCTTCGCCGGCACGCCCGCGAGCGGAACGGCCGCGGCAGCACCGTTGTTGCGCGACGTCAGGGTGAGCCCGAGAAGGCGAGCCCCCTCCTCCGCGTCGTCGTGGAAGAGCTCGTAGAAGTCTCCCACGCGGAAGAAGAGCAGCGCGTCCGCATGGCGGGCCTTGGCGTCCCGCCATTGTCGCATCAGTGGTGTGTCGCTCACCCCCGAGCTCAGCGGCGCACGACCTCCTCGGCGCGATCGTCCCGGACGATCGCAGCCGTGAAGCCCCGGGCCGTCACTTGCTGGAGCTGAGTGTTGGCATCGGCGCGATTGGAGAAGCGCCCGATGCGCACGTGGACGAATCCGCTCCCTGCGACCCGCACGAGACGCGCTGCCAACCCCGCGGCCACGAGCTCACTGTGGAGCGCGAACGCGCGATCCACATCCGTGAACGCGCCGAACTGAACCGACCACTCCAGGACTTCGCTCGCGGGCGCCGGCGGCCGGGGGGTCGTGGTCGGAATCGGCGTCGCCGTGCCCGTCGACGTCGCAGGCGGCGCTGGAGCCGGCGTCGGGGTCGGGCTCGGTCTCGCGGTCGTGTCGCGCGTCGCGACGGCGGGAGCGGGCGGTCGCGAGCCCGCAGGCGGTATCGGCGGCGGACCCGCGCCGCGGAGCCAGGCCTCGGCTTCGGTGCGAACGGGCGACGTCGGGTAATCTCTGGCGATGGTGGTGACGAAGCGCTCGGCACCCGCGCCGTCCCCGTGCGCGTGCGCGGATTGCGCGAGTCGGAGGAGGGCCTGAGGGGCGAACGGGCTGCTCGGATACAGGACCACGAGGCGCTGGTAGTCCAGCTCGGCCAGGTTCGGGTCCACCGTGAGTCGGCCGCGCAGCCAAAGGCCGCGCTGCAGGTCACGCTGGGGTGCCGCCGCGCGCGAGGACTCCCACCACTCGGCCAGGATCGCCCGCGCTTCGTCCGCTCGACCGAGCCGGGCGAGCTCCTCCACACGGTCGAGACTCTGGGCGGCGAGCGGCGCCGCGGTCAGCACCACCAGCCCCAGCGCCAGCGCTGCGCGACGGATGCTCACGCGGCCTCCGCGACCACGCGCTGGGCGAGAAGCCACGTCTCCAGGAAATGCTCCTCCGTGTGCGGGCTCGCCTTCAGCAGCCTGTCCACATCGAGCAGACCTCCCAACGCGGATTCGATCTCGGGCATGGTCCATGATCTGGCTTGATCCTTCATTCGGCGTGCGAGCCACTTCTGATGCGGCGGAAGCGCGGCCTCGAGCCCGCTCGGGCCCTGCTCCACCGCGACCGCGAGCCGGAGCAGGTGAGTCGCGAGGGCAATCACCAGCCCCACCCCACTCTCCCCCTGCGCGAGCAGCGTCCCGAGCCCGACGCGCGCTTCCTCGAAGCGTCTACCCCCGACCAGGTCGAACCACTCCCACCGATCCTGTGCCGGCAACTTCGTCCCCGCCGCGTCGACGTCCTCGATGGTAACGCGCGCACGCTCGCCGACGAAGGCCGTGAGCTTCTCCAGCTCCCGCGCGAGCACGCCCAGGTTCGAGCCGATCGCGCCACCGAGTGCACGCGCGGCTTGGACGTCGAAGGTGACGCCGTGGACCTTCTCCGCACGCTCCATGATCCATCCCGGCACGTCTGCGTCCGACATCGCCTCCAGCTCGACCGAGCGGGTCGCGCGGGCGAGGTCGGTGTAGAACTTGGCCTTGGATCCCTTCGGGACGGTGCAGCTCATGATGAGCGCCAAGGCCGGGGGCGGAGCGGACGCGACCCGCAGCAGCTCCTCGCGCGCGTTCTTGGACCCCGCGATGCCTTCGACCTCGCGTAACACGACCACGCGCCATTCCGCCATCATGGGTGGCGTAGCGAGCACCGAGGCCAGTGCCTGGGCGTCGACCTCGGTGCCTCTGAGTTGGTCCAGGTTGAAGTCGCGGGTCGCGGGATCGACGTGCGCCTCGACCAGCGCGCGGATCACCTCCTCCTTACGGAAGTGATCCTCCCCATGCAGGTAGAAGGCACCTCCTCGAACCCCGCCCAGCTTCGGAAACGCGTCGAGCTCAGCGTCCCGTCCCAAGGCCCACCTGCCGGGTGCGCAGGGACTCCTGGTAGCGACGCGACAGGGCCGAGTACTCGTAGAGTCGGGCGTCGTCCCAAAGCGTGCGGTCGAGCTCGGGCAGCTCGTCCGAATTGGAGGCCCCCTCGACGGGTGAGCCCGAGCCGAAGGCCGGGAGCGTCCGATAGGTCACCGGCGCGTGGTCGACCACGATGGGTGCGAGCTGCACGACGGGGGATCCCCCCATGAGCACGGGGGACCAGGCAACGAGCGTGAGGAGCGCCGCCACGCCGAGCACGGCGAGTGCGGGCGCCCGGGAAGCGACCTCCTCGGGAAGCACGGCCTCGTCCGCAACGTGCAGGAGCCGATGCTCGAGCCTCGTGCCGAAGTCCTCCCTCAGCTCGGGGACCGGAAGGGAGAGCAGCACCGACCGCCCGTTCTCGACCACGTTCTTGTAGCGCAGGCAGGAACCACAGCCCTCGAGGTGGGCCTTCATCTCCCGCTCTTCAGCGGTCGAGAGAGCTCCGTCGAGGTAGTCCGTGAAGCGCGCTACGAAGGCGGTACAGTCCATGTCACCCGAGGATCGCGAACTGGAGTCCCGGACACCCGCCCGGGATCGAGGC
Organism: uncultured Gemmatimonas sp.; assembly: GCA_964490285.1. GTDB lineage: Bacteria > Gemmatimonadota > Gemmatimonadetes > Longimicrobiales > Gaopeijiaceae > UBA2982. Next base: position 17,340 of record CAZBCN010000058.1, read on the forward strand.
TACTTGTTTGATACTGTCGCCTCTGGGGAGGGTTCCCGCGCCGAGCCACACCAGGACCTGGTCGTACGAGGGCCCCGCCAAGTGGTTCCTGGCGGGGCCCCGGTCACGCGCCGATCGAGCGGGCTCGGCGTCAGTCGATCAGCGGCGCGATGATCTGCGCGAAGTTGTTGCGCGCCCGGTTCAGCCGGCTCTTCACAGTGCCCAGGTTGCAGCCCGTGATATCTGCGATCTCCTCGTACGTCTTTCCCTCCATCTCGCGGAGGACGAAGACGATCCGGTGATGCTCGGGCAGCTGAGCGACCGCCTCCTCGACCTTGCGCCGGAGGTGACGCTTCCGGAACAGGTCGTCCGGCTTGTACTGCGTGTCTTCCCACTCGAGCGGACGATGGTCGGCGTCCCAGTTCTTCTTGAGCGTCTGGAACAGAACCAGCGGGTTCCTCGAGCGGTTTCTCAGCTCGTTCTTGGCCAGGTTGCTCGCGATCGTGTAGATCCAGGTCGAGAACTTCTTCCCCTGGTCGAACCGATGCAGGTGGCGATACACCCGCACGAACGTCTCCTGGACCAGGTCCTGGGCACGCTCACGGTCCCCGATGGTCCGGTAGACGAAGTTGAGCAGCCGCTGGTCGTAGCGGCGCACCAACTCGCCGAACGCGCGCGAGTCGCCATCGAGCGAGGCCTGCACGACATCGGAGTCGCTCAACTCACCGAGGTGCAGCCGGTGCTCTCGCGCTTCACCCGTCCCGACGCGGGGCTCGATCTCCGTCTTCATCCGTAACCTGGCCATTCCCCACCTCCCTGGTGTGGCGATCGGACCACCCGGACCACCTAACGTACGGCCTCACGGTAATGCAGGCACCGTGCCACCCCCGAAGGCCCTGATTTCACGGGCATTCCGGGTCGATCGTCCTTCCCTTGTGACGCGCGAGCGGGGCGAAGTAGGACATCGTGGCAGGAGCCCTGACACCACCGCCCACCCCCTGGGACGCCCCGCCTAGGCGTTCCGTTGCACCCGACGCACTTCCACGGGGCCGAGATCCAGCGCCTCCAGGGGGCCGGCCACCTGCTCGGCGTCGCCCACGACCACGATCTGAGCGTGTTCGGGCCGCATATGACGCCGCGCCGCCGCGGCCGCCGCCTCCGTCGTGACGGCCCGCATGTCCTCCCGATAGCCGTGGTAGTAGCCGTCCGGGAGCCCGAACACGACCAGCTGGGTCAGGCGCGACGCGATCTGGCTCGACGTCTCGAGCTGGATGCCGAAGATGCCCGCGGCGAAGTCTCGCGCCGCGCCCACCTCCTCGTCCGTGGGGCCGCTCTCCGCCATCGACGCGAGCTCCGCGAGGATCTCCCACACCGCCGGCGCGGTCTGCTCGTTCCCCACGGCGGTCGAGATCTCGAACGGCCCCGGACGACTGCGGAAGCCGAAGCCGGAGCGCACACCGTACGTGAAGCCGTGACGTTCGCGGAGGTTGAGGTTGAGGCGGCTGGTGAACATGCCCCCGAGCACCAGGTTCGCGACCGAGAGCGCGTGGTAGTCCGGCGTCGTGCGCTCGGCGCCGACGTGCCCCACTCGGATCTCCGACTGCACGGATCCAGGACGGTCGACCACGAGCACGCGGCGCTCCTCGGCGTCCGCCGTGACCGTGAAGCGCTCCTCGCCGGAGGGTCGGCCCGTCCAGCCGCCGAGCTTCTCTTCCGCGAGCGCGGCGACTTCGCGGCCGTCGACGTCGCCGACCACGATCAGCCCCCCGCCCGCGGGCCGGACGTTGGCGTCGGCATAGGCGGCGAGATCGTCACGACCGAGCCCGGACACGGACTCGACCGAGCCATCGAGCGGCCGCGCGTACGGGACGCCCACCCCGAAGTAGCGTCCGAGCGCAACGTCGCTCGCGAGCGCGCCGGGGTCCATGAGCCGCTGTTTGAGGCCAGCGAGGTGCTGCCCGCGCGCGCGCTCCACTTCCTCGGCGGGAAACGCCGGCTCGCACACCGACTCGGCGAGCAGGCCCAGCGCCTCCGGAAGCCGGTCCGCAAGGCAGTAGAGGTCGACGCTCGCCCCCTCCCAGCCGCCGCTCGCATCGAGCCGCGCGCCGATCCGCTCCAGAGCCTCCGCCAGCTCGGTGCCGCTGCGTCGCTTCGTGCCCCCGTCGAGCGCGTCGGCCGTGAGAACGGACAGACCCGCGCGCTCGGCGAGGAGCGCGGCCTCCCCGGCACGCACGAAGAGTCGCACGCTGGCGATCGGCAGCCGGGGAAGGCGGGCGACGCGGAGGTCGAGCCCGTTGGAGAGCGCCCGCTTCTCGACCGGGGGGAAGTCGAAGTGCCGAATCGATCCGGGCGAGGGCGGGGCCGTGCGGTCGAGTGGGCTCACACCGCCGCCTTGGGCTGGTAGGTGAGGACCGCCCGGTTGTCCGGGCCGAGCCGAGCCGCGGCGAACCGGCGGATCTGGTCGACCGTCACGGAGCGTAGGCGATCGAGCTCCCGGTTGAGCCGGCCAGGATCGTCGAAGTAGAGGTCGAACATCGAGAGCAGATCCGCTCTCGAGGACACGCGCTCGAGCGTGTGCACGAGGTCCGTCTCGGCGAGCGCGATCGCGCGGTCGACCTCGACCTGGTCCGCGCCGGAGAGGCCCTCGATCTCCTCCGACATCGCCTTCTCCAGCGCCTCGAGGTCCGTGTCCGGATAGCCCGTCGCCCAGGTGAGGAGCATCGAGGCGCCGGTGAGCAGCGGGTAGACGTAGGTCACGACGCTCTTCGCGATGCGGCGCTCGCGCACGAGGCTCCGGTACAAGCGCGAAGCTCGCCCCATGCCGAGGAGCGCACGCGCCACCTCGGCCGCCGCGAAGTCATCCGACGAGTAGGGGGGCGTGCGGAACGCCATGATGAGTCGCGGCAGCGGCACGTCGCCGACCACGTGGTCGCGCACGGTCGTGCCGAGCGTCGGGGGAAGCTCGGTGTTTCCGGGAAGCGGCGGCAGCTCGGCACCCGAGCCGATCTCGCCGAAGTAGCGCTTCACCAACTCCAGCGTCCCGGCCGGCTCGATATCGCCCGCGACGGTGAGCACCGCGTTGCTCGGGACGTAGTAGGTCCGGAAGAACGCCTCCACGTCGTCGAGCGTCGCAGCGTCGATGTCCGCCATCGAGCCGATCACCGTGTGGTGGTACGGATGACTCGCCGGGAACATCATGGCCTGCATGCGCTCGTCCCAATCTCCGTACGGCTGGTTGTCGTAGCGCTGGCGCTTCTCGTTCTTCACCACATCGCGCTGGTTGTCGAGCTTCGCCTGGTCCATCGCCGGAAGCATCCATCCCATGCGGTCGGACTCGAGCCAGAGCGCGAGCTCCAAGTGGTGCGAGGGGACCGTCTCGAAGTAGTTCGTGCGGTCGAACCACGTCGTGGCGTTGAGCGTTCCGCCGACGCGTTCGATCAGCTCGAAGTGCTTGTTCTTGGGCACGTGGGCCGAGCCTTGAAACATCATGTGCTCGAAGAGGTGGGCGAACCCGGTCTTCCCCTCGGGCTCGTTCCTCGATCCCACGCCGTACCAGAGGTTGACCGCCACGATCGGCACCGTCCGGTCAGGCGAGAGGATGATCTTGAGGCCGTTGTCGAGTCGATGCCGCTCGAACGGAACGTGGAGTCGGCTCACGGCCGCTCCTGCAGTCGACTGCGCAGCATGTCCGGCCCGAAGTCCTCGCGGAGCGCAGACGCCACCGACTCGCCGCCCGCGTCGATGCGCTCCTCGACGTCGGCGACGAGTGCGAGGTCTCCCTCGGCGGCGAGCATGCGCGCGCGCTCGAGCATCTCGTAGGCGATGTCGTCCAGGCCGTTGGCCGACGCCGCGAGCGCCGCGGCGATCTGCGCGTCCACGTCCTGCGGACTCGCCCGCGCCCCCGAGATCAGCTCACCCGCACCTTCGTCCTCTCGCTCGGCTTCCAGAAGCAGCAGCCCGAACACCGTCCGCACCCAGCCGTCCTCGGGGTCGAGCCGCACGGCGTCGGAGAGCGCGTCGCACGCCTCGTCGATCCGCCCCGCGATGGCATAGGCGGCGCCCAGCTCGTAGGCGATCTGCGCGTCGTCCGAATCGATCTCGCGCGCGGCGCGCAGCTCCCTGATGCCGTCGTCCACGAAGCCTTCCCGCGCGAGGTACGCGCCGTACATCAGGCGCGCCAGGGCGACCTCGGGTGCGGTGAGGGCCGCGGTGCGCAGCGCTCGCTCGGCGTCCAGATCGTCGAACGTCGCGATGCCGCTCCCGGCCGTGGCGAGCACGTACGGATCCGTGGGCTCCAGCGCGAGTGCGCGCTTGAAGCGCTCGTAGGCCACGCCCTCCAGGCCGAGCTCCCGCTCGGCGACACCCAGCGCGCAATGCACGGCCGGCTCCTCGTCGAAGTCCTCGAGATGGTCGCGCAGGAGCTCGGCCACGCCCGCCCAGTCGTTGTCGTCCGCGAGGTGCTGGGCCCGCTCGAGGAGCTGCTCCACGTCCACTACCGAGCCACCAGGTCGCGGCCGTCCATCTGGGACGGTGGTGGGACCTCCAGGTAGCCGAGCACCGTCGGCGCCACGTCGGCGAGCCGGCCCGGACCCGAGAGCACCGTCTCACGGCCGGTCGGGTCGTAGACGATCAGGTCCACCGGCTCCGTGGTGTGCGCGGTGTGAACGTTTCCCTTCTCGTCGATCATCTTCTCGCAGTTGCCGTGGTCCGCGGTGACGAGCGCCACCCATTCGGGGTTGTCGTCGAGCGCCTTCAGGATGTCCGCGAGGCACGCGTCCACAGTCTCGACGGCCTCGATAGCCGCGGGGATCGAGCCCGTGTGCCCCACCATGTCGGGGTTCGCGAAGTTCACCAGGATGAAGTGGTACTGACCGCCGCGTACGCCTTGGATCACCGCGTCGGCCACGCCGCGCGCGCTCATCTCGGGCTGGAGGTCGTACGTCGCCACTTTGGGCGACGGGATCAACACGCGGTCCTCCCCCGGCCACG
>CAZBCN010000059.1:0-22225 GCA_964490285.1 uncultured Gemmatimonas sp.
CGATCTCGGGCCCCCTCCTGGTGCCGATCTACAAGCTGATGCGTCCGACGGCGCTGACCTCGGCGGTCCTGGAGTAGCGCGGCCGAATCCCTAGGCTCCGATCCCGGCTTCGGACAGCTGCCGAAGCGCCGCATCGCACGCTTGGCTCACGGCCCCGACGAGGCGCGTCGCTTCGTTATCGTCCTCACGATCGGCCGCGACTTCGAGCCGTTGCAGGAGTTCGGCGAGCTCCTTGGCCCGGACGTTCCCGGCGGACGACTTGAGCGAGTGGGCTGCACGACGGACTTCGTCGAGACGCCTCGCCGCCATCGCGGAGGTGAGGTTCTGCATGCCCTTGGGAGCCTCTTGGACGAAGAGCTCCAGCATCGGACGGACGATGTCCTCGATGCCGGACGCGCGCATCGACGCCCTGAACTCTTCGAGATCGATCGGAGGTGAGCTCGACACTTCGCTATCTTCGAAGCGCGAACACCCAAATCACCCCACCCTGCGGCACGACCGTGTTCGTCCCACGTGCCTGATCGATCCGACGCGTCATCGATGCCGCGTCGACGCCCCAACCCGACTGCACGGCGATGTACTGCACGCCATCCACCTCGTAGGTGGACGGGACGCCGATCACGCCCGAGTTGGTGCGGAACTGCCAGAGCTGCTCGCCCGTGCGCGCATCGAAGGCGCGGAAGAAGCGATCACTCGTGCCGCCGCTGAACACCAGGTTGCCCGCCGTCGTGAGCACCCCGCCCCAGTTGTGCGACTCGAACTCGTGGGTCCAGACTCGTTCCCCCGTGTCCATGCTCCACGCCTGGATCTCGCCGATGTGGTCGGCGCCGGGACGGAGCGTCATCGTCGAGCTGGCCCCTGTGAACGAGCTGCCTGGACGATACGTCGGCTCCACACCTTCGATCGTACCGCAGTGGTTGTCGTTCACGGGGATGTATACGAGACCGGTGCCGGGGTTGTAGGCCGCTGGAGGCCAGTCCTTGCCTCCCCAGAGCGACGGGCAGAACGGCGTGACCTCTCCCGTCCGAGGCTTCTTCGACTCGTCGTACGTCGGGCGCCCGGTCTCGGGGTCGATGCTCGTGAAGACGTCCTGGTACACGTAGGGCACGGCGTCCACGAACGAGATCGCGTTCGGGTGACGTTCGAGCAGCCAGAGGTATCCGTTGCGACCCGGATGAACGAGCGCAGGAAAGCTGCGGCCGTCGCGGCGTACCGGCATCAGGATGGGCGTCGAGACCTCGTCCCAGTCCCACGAGTCGTTCCAGTGGTACTGATGGTATCCGCGGATGGCGCCCGTATCGATGTCGAGCGCGAGCACCGAATTCGTGTAGAGGTTGTCGCCGGGGCGCTGGTCGCCGATCCAGGGACCCGGGTTACCCGTGCCCCAGTACGTGAGGCCGAGCGCAGGATCGTAGTGCCCGGTGATCCAGACGGGCGCACCGCCGGTCCGCCAGCTCTCTCCGGGCCACGTGTCGTTTCCGGGCTCGCCGGGCCCTGGAATGGTGAATGTCCTCCAGACCTCCGCCCCGGTTTCGGCGTCGAGCGCGACGACGAACCCCCTGATCCCGAGCTCGCCGCCCGAGACGCCCACCATGATCTTCCCGTCCGCGGCGAGCGGGGCCAACGTCATGTAGTAGCCGCTCGCGTTGTCCTGGACCGCGACGTTCCACACCACGCTTCCCGTGCGCGCGTCCAGTGCGACCACGCGGGCATCCAGGGTGGCCGTGTAGACCTTGTCGCCCCAGAGCGCGACCCCGCGGTTGGTGTCGTGGAAGGCGACGAGCCCCTCGGTCGGCAGCTCGTGCGCATAGCGCCAGAGCAGGTCCCCGTTCCTCGCGTCGATCGCGAGCACCTGATTCCGTGGCGTCGTGACGAACATCACGCCGTCGTTCACGATGGGGGGAGCCTCGTGGCCGCCGGTGACGCCCGTGGAGAGCGTCCACACGGGCACGAGATCTTCGACGTTGGCGGCGTCGACTTGGCGGAGTGGGCTGTACCCCCAGCCGTCCTGCGTGCCTCGGTAGGAGAGCCAGTTCGCGGGCTCCGGCTGCGCGAGCCTGGCCGCGGTCACCGGACGGTACGACGCGAGGGGTTGCTGAGCGGCCGCAGCGAACGGCGTCAGCAGGAAGGCCACAGCGGCGGCGCCGCAGCTGCGGGGGACATGCATGCGGCAACATCCGTCTACTGCCCCTCGGGCGCAAGGCGGACGTCGACGCGAGGGTTCGTTAGACTTCATCCCATGACCCAGCATGCGGTCTCGGGGACCGGCCTAGCCGCCCAGCGACGCGCCTTCGAGGAGATCCGAGCCCGCGAGTTCGCTCGCCTCGACGAGTGCGGGTCGGTCTATCTCGACTATACGGGCAGCGCGCTCTACGCCGAGTCCCACCTGCGCGCGCACGAGGAGTTCCTGAAGCACCACGTACTCGGCAACCCGCACTCCGAGAACCCGGCGTCGGCGGCCGCCACCGAGATCGTCGAGGCCGCTCGGCGCGACGTGCTCGACTTCTTCAACGCCGATCGCGCCGAGTACACGTTGGTATTCGCCGCGAACGCCACCGCGGCCATCAAGGTCGTGGCCGAGAGCTATCCCTTCGGCCCGGCATCGCGGTTCACGCTGCTCGCGGACAATCACAACTCGGTGAATGGAATCCGAGAGTATGCCGAGAGAGCTCGGGCCGAGACGATCTACCTCCCGATCGACCGCGATCTACGCATGGACCTGGGGGCGCCGATACCGCCGGCCGGGAGCGCCCCCAGCCTATTCGCCTTCCCCGCCCAGTCCAACTTCTCCGGTGTGCGTCATCCGCTCGGGCTCGTGGACGAAGCGAAGTCGCTCGGCTACGACGTGCTGCTCGACGCGGCCGCGTTCGTGCCCAGTCAGGAGCTCGACCTCGGAGCGGTGGGCGCGGACTTCACGTGCATCTCCTTCTACAAGATGTTCGGCTTCCCCACGGGGCTCGGGGCGCTGCTCGCACGACGGGAAGCGCTGGCGAAACTCCGACGTCCGTGGTTCGCCGGCGGGACCGTCGACTTCGTCTCCGTCGAGCGACGTGTCCACCGCCTCCTCCGGGGTGCGGGCGGGTTCGAGGACGGGACGCTCAACTTCCTCGGCATCGCGGCCCTCGGTGGGGGGTTGGCGTTCCTGCGTGACGTCGGGATGGGCCGGGCGGCACGCCGCGTGAAGGAGCTGACCGCTCGCTTGCTCGCGATTCTCGATGCCTCGCGACACCCCGGCGGCGAGCCGGCCGTGCGGATTTACGGACCTCGAACCACCGAGTCGCGCGGCGGCACGGTGGCGTTCAACCTGATCGATGCGGCCGGAGCCCCCGTCCCATACGGCGACGTGGAGCGAGCCGCGAGCGCCCAGGGGATCGCGCTTCGCGGCGGGTGCTTCTGCAACCCGGGGGCGGCGGAGCGCGCCCTGGAGCTGCCGGCGGATGCGCTGATCGACTGCGTCGACACCATCCCGCAGGGCTCGTTCAACCTGAAGGCGCTCGCCGAGTGCCTCGGTGGGTCGTACGCGGTCGGCGCGGTCAGGGCTTCGGTCAGCCTCCCGACGACGGATGCCGACCTCGATCGGTTCGAAGCATTCCTGGAGAGCTATTGGAGGCGTTGACCGTGCTCGTGCCGCGGGAGCCCGCGCTCACCCTGGAGGAGTCGTGACCGGAAGCCGATTCACCCTGCCGCTCGCCGTCCTGACCCTCGCGCTCGCGCCGCTCGCCGCCACCGGCCAGGGCACCTCGGTGCTCGCGCTCATTCCGACGGAGGGACGCCAGCTCGAGATCGGGAGCGATGTGACCGGCGCGCTCTCGACGTCGGACCCGCTCTCGCACGACGATCACTATCTGGAAGCGTGGGAGCTGCGCGGACGGGCCGGGCAGAGTGCGACGGTAGAGGTCTTCGCGGACGCGTTCGACCCGCGGGTCTATCTGATCGGACCCGGCTTCCCGGAGACGCTCTTCGCCGACGACGGCGCGGGCGGCTGCAACGCGCGACTCACGATGACATTCCTCGAGACCGGCACGTTCCGAGTGGCCGTGAGCTCGCTATCGACGCGACAGACCGGCACGTACCGGATCCGCGTCACCGATCGCCCCGGACCGGCGCCGGCCTACGGTTGCGGCGAAGCCAACCCCGAGGCGTTGAACGCGCTCCCGGTCGAGGGCCGGGAAACGCTACGGCTGGGCTCCAGCGAATCGAGCCGACTCGATGCCTTCTCGTCCACCGTGCAGGACGGGCGGCCCGCCGAGGCGTGGCGCCTCACCGGGACCGCCGGCCAACGCATCTCCATCGTGATGGAATCCGAGGAATTCGACGCGTATCTGTACCTCACGGGGCCCGGGCTCGGTGAGGTGCGCACCGACGACGACAGCGGGGGCGACCTCGACGCCAAGATCGACGTGACCCTCCCGACGTCGGGGCCTTTCACGGTCGTGGCCGCCGCGCTGTCGTCGGGCAGCTCGGGCGCATACCAGATCCGGGTCGAGGAGCCGTTCGACCCGAACACGCTCCCCACCGACGGACGCGTCATCGACCTCGGCCAGAGTGTGTCCGGTCAGCTGCGCTCCGGCGATCCCATCGTGGCCGACGGGCGCCGCGGGCAGGCGTGGGCGTTCGACGGCGTATCGGGGCAGCGCGTCGTGATCGACCTCGAGGCCGACGACTTCGATGCCTACCTCTACGTGGTCGGCCCCGGACTCGCCGAGCCGCTCGCGGACGACGACGGGGGCGATGGGCTGAACTCTCAGATCAGCACGGTGCTGCCGGGCACGGGAACGTACCGCATCATCGCGTCTTCGCTCTCGGACGGCACCGGACCCTACACGCTCCGCGTCTCCCGGCAGTGAGCGACGAGCCCTTTCCAGCATGAGTTCCGAAGAGAGGCAGGCGGATGCGGCCTCGCTCGACGCGCTGGTCGAGCGGACGGCCGGACCCCAGTGGTGGCGCAAGGCAGTGCACGCGTTCAACGCCGTGGCAGTCGCCGCGGTGATCGTGTGGTGGGAACCGTCTCGCGTCTTGGGCGTGGCCATCCTCTCGTCGGTCGTCATCGCCGCCTTCGTCGCCGACGCCGTGCGGCTCACCCATCCCCGCGTGAACGAGCTCTTCTTTCGCGCGTTCGGAAAGCTCGCGTCGCCGCGCGAGGCACGGGGCGTCGCATCCTCGACGTGGTACGCCGCCGGCATTCTCGCAGCGTTTGCCTTCTTCCCCCGAGACGTGGCGGTCTCTGCCATTCTGGTCCTCGGGCTCTGCGACCCGGCCGCCGCGTTCGTGGGGCGTCGCTTCGGACGAAGACCCTTCCTGGGCGGCACGCTCGAGGGGAGCCTGGCGTTCTTCGCCCTCGCCGCGCTGATCCTGGGCGCTAGGCACACCTGGCCGGCCGCGCTCGCGGCCGCAGGCGCCGCCGCCCTGGCGGAGCGCCGCTCCTGGCCGCTCGACGACAACCTCGCGATCCCTGTCGTCTGCGGCGCCCTGATTCAGGCGTTCGAATGGCTCGCCTGATCCCGATCGGCTGACCGCGTCATGTGCGGGGCGTGTGCTTGATCATGCGTCCCTCCACGAGGAAGACGAGATCTTCACAGACGTTGGTGGCGAGGTCCCCGATGCGCTCGAGGTTCTGCGATATGAGCAGAAGCTCGAGCGACCCGCTCAGGCGCTTGGGGTCCTCGAGCATGTGGGTCACGAGGATGCGATACATGGATCGTCTGAGCTCGTCGACACGGTCGTCCGTCAGGCAGACCATCCGCGCCTTGTCCGCATTGCGGGTCACGTACGAGTCGAGCGCATCCGCCACCATCCCCGTCACCACCGCGGCCATTTCGGACAACTCACGAATCTCCGGCAGGGGAACCGTGTCGCTCAATCGCCTCGCCGCATTGGCGATGTTCACGGCGTGGTCCCCCATGCGCTCCAGGTCGTTCGCGATCTTGTTGGCGGTCACGATCTGGCGGAGATCCGACGCCATCGGCTGCTGGAGTGCGAGAAGCTCGAGGACCCGCGAATCGATATCGACCTCCAGCTGATCGATGCGGTCGTCTGCGTCCCGGATCTTGTCGGCCACGGAGCCGTCCCGTGCGAGCACGGCGCCGATAGCCTCGCGGATGACCTGCTCGACGAGACCCGCCATCTCCATGAGCACTTCCTGCAGCGAGTCGAGCTCGTCGTGGAAGCGCCGCCGTGGTGCGTGCTCGTCCTTCATCCGAACCTCCCGGTCACGTAGGCTTCGGTCCGTTCTTCGCGGGGATTGGTGAAGATCGTCTGCGTCGGCCCGTACTCGATCAGCTGGCCCATGTAGAGGAAGGCCGTGTAGTCCGAGATGCGTGCGGCCTGCTGCATGTTGTGGGTGACGATGACGATCGTGTAGTCCTTCTTGAGCTCGTAGATGAGCTCCTCGATACGCTGCGTGGCGATCGGGTCGAGCGCAGAGGCAGGCTCGTCCATGAGCACGATCTCGGGGCGCACCGCAAGGGTGCGCGCGATGCAGAGGCGCTGCTGTTGGCCACCCGAGAGCGCGTATGCCGAGTCGTCGAGCCGGTCGCTGACCTCGCCCCAGAGCGCGGCGCGGCGAAGAGACTCCTCGACGATCTCGTCGAGATTTCCCTCGAACCCGTTCACGCGCGGGCCGAACGCGACGTTGTCGTAGATGGACTTGGGGAACGGGTTCGGCTTCTGGAAGACCATGCCGATGCGTCGCCGCACCTCGACCGGGTCGATGCCGGCGGCGTACAGGTCCTGCCCATGAAAGTCGACGGCACCTTCGACCCGTGCGGTCTTCACCAGGTCGTTCATGCGGTTGAAGCAGCGCAGCAGCGTGCTCTTCCCGCATCCGGACGGGCCGATGAGCGCGACGACCTGGTTGGCCGGGATTGCGAGTCCCACGTCCTGGACCGCGTGCTTCTCGCCGTAGTAGACGGACAACCCCCGTGTCTCGAGGGCTGGGCCCCGCCCCGCCAGGTCGATGTCGTAGACGTTGGCCATGCTCAGCGGCGCGCCTGCGCACGGTTCCGGAGGACGATGGCGATGGCGTTCATGGAGAGCAGCAGCAGGAGGAGCACGATGATTCCGGCTGCGGCGAGATCACGGAACTCGTCCTGCGGCCGCGAGATCCAGCTGTAGATCTGGAGCGGAAGGACCGTGAACGGGTCCATCACACCCTTGGGCGTGAACGCGACGAAGCCGACGGCGCCGACCAGGATGAGCGGTGCCGTCTCGCCGACCGCGCGAGAGAGGGCGAGGATCGTCCCCGTCAGGATGCCCGGGAAGGCCATCGGCAGGACCTGATGACGCACCACCTGCCAGCGCGTGGCGCCGAGGGCGTACGCGCCTTCCCGGATCGTAGGCGGCACGGCCCGAATCGCTTCCTGGGAGGCCATGATGATCACCGGCATGACGAGCAGGGTCAGCGTGAGCGCACCCGACAGGATGCTCCGGTCGAACCCGAGCGCGCGCACGAAGAGCGCGAGACCCAGGATTCCGTACACGATCGAGGGCACCCCGGCGAGGTTGGCGATGTTGGTCTGAATCGCCCGGGTGATCCACCCCTTGTGCGCGTACTCCTCGAGATAGGCTGCGGCTGCTACGGAGACCGGGAAGGCAAAGAGTGCCGTGAGCAGCAGGAGCCAGATGGACCCCGCGAGGGCTGCGCGTACGCCCGCGCGCTCGGGGAAGCGCGAGGCGAAGCTCGTGAGAAACGCGCGGTCGAGCCTCGGAAGGCCGTCGATCAGCACGTCCACGAGCAGGACCACCAGCGCCAGAACCCCGATCGCCGTCGCGAGACCACACAGGAACGCGAACGCGGCGCCGAGGCGCCGCCGCCGTCGGTCGAAGGCGGTCTCTGCCGAGCCGATCGGGGCGTGCGCGCCGTCGCTCACTGGTACTCCTCACGGAACTTCGATAGGACCCACTGACTGAGCACGTTCATCACGAGCGTGACCAGGAAGAGGGTCATGCCGACGGCGAAGAGCGTCTGATAGACGACGGTCCCCTGCGGCGTGTCCCCTAGGCTCGCCTGGACGATGTAGGCGGTCATGGTCTGCATCGACTCGAGCGGGTTGAGCGTGAGGTTCGGCAGATTACCCGCCGCGATCGTTACTGCCATCGTCTCTCCGACGGCGCGCGACAGACCGAGAATGAACGACGCGATGACTCCGGACAGCGCCGCGGGCACGACGACCCGCGTCGAGACCTCGAGCTTCGTCGCGCCGAGCCCGTAGGCGCCCTCGCGGAGCACGTCGGGAACGGCGCGCAGCGCATCCTCCGAGAGCGACGAGACCGTCGGAATGATCATCACGCCCACGACGATGCTCGCAGCCGCGGCGTTGAAGATCTCGGTCTCCGGGAGGAAGACGCGGAGCAACGGCGTGATGAAGGTGAGCGCGAAGTACCCGTAGATCACGGTCGGGATGCCGGCGAGGATCTCCAACACCGGCTTGAGCGTCTGCCGGAGCCGGGGTCCCGCATACTCGCTCAGGAAGATTGCCGTGAGCAGACCGAGGGGGAGCGCGATCAGGCCCGCACCGGCGGCGATGAGAATGGAGCCGGAAAGCAGCGGAAGGACGCCGAAATGCTGGTCGCGAAACATCGGCTCCCACCGCGTGGAGGTCACGAACTCCACGAACGAGACCTCGCGGAAGAAACCGATGGTCTCTCCGAGGAGCACGCCCACCACGCCGACCGTGACCAATGTGGACGCCGCCGCGCACGCGAACAGCACGACGCCGATCGCCCGCTCCTTAAGGGTGCGGCTCCGCCTGCCCGTGAGCTGCAGTGCCGGGCGCGTTCCTCCCGGTGGGAGGACCTCCGAAGCCCGCATCTGACTCGCGTCAGCCGGCGTTACCGGCCACCTCCACGATCCGCGCGAGCGCCGCCGCATACTCTTCCGCCGAGAGCGGATGATATCCCGTGGAGGGCACGAGCGTCGTCGCCTGGTCGAGCATGAAGGTCACGTAGGCACGAACCTCCGGTCGCGCGAGCGCGGCGTGCTTCACGTAGACATAGAGCGGCCTGGACAGCGGAGCATACGTGCCATCGGTGATCGTCGCGTCCGACGGCGCGACGCACCCTGCCCCTCCGTCGACCTGGACGAGCTTCAGTCGGTTTGCGCTCTCGGTGTAGTAGGCATAGCCGAAGTAGCCGAGCGAGTAGCGATCGCCCGCGACGCCCTGCACGAGGATGTTGTCGTCTTCGCTCGCCTGATAGTCGGGCCGGCTGGCGCCGGTCTCTCCGTTGATGACCTCGGTGAAGTAGTCGAACGTGCCGGAGTCGGTGCCGGGCCCGTACAAACGGATCGCCTCACTCGGCCACTCGGGGCGAACGTCGCGCCAGGTGCGCACCGTGCTCGCGGGCTCCCAAATGCGCCTGAGCTCGGCGGTCGTGAGGCACGTCACGAAGTCGTTGGCTGGGTTCGCGATCACCGAGAGGCCGTCCCATGCCACCTCGAGCTCCGTGAACTCGACCCCCCTGGCGGCGCATGCCTCGCGCTCGCTGTCGTTGATCGGGCGCGAGGCGTTGGACAGGTCGGTTTCCCCGGCGCAGAAGCGCTCGAAGCCGCCGCCGGTGCCCGAAAAGCCCACCGTCACACGCACATCGGGGTTAGCGATCTGGAACTCTTCGCCCACCGCCTCCGCGATGGGAAAGACGGTGCTGGAGCCGTCGATCTGCACGGCACCTGCCACGATCCGAGCCTCGCCCGCATCCCCCCCACATCCCATGAGCAAGAGGCCGGCGCCGGCCACGGCAACGATCGATCGAGATATCGCGATCACGAGTCTTCTCTCTGAAATGGATTCCGCGGTTCGACGGGCGTTTTGTGCCCTCCTGACCGTAGGCCCATTGGGAGGCGAATCGGGGACGGACTTGTAACGAAACGGCTACAGCCCGGCCGCCGGACGGGTCCTCAGTCGCGCGGCAGCGTGACCTGGATGATCGTCCCGCGTCCCAGCTCGCTTTCGGCGGCCACCTGTCCCCCCATCGCACCGACGAGGTGCTTCACGATGGCGAGCCCGAGGCCTGTCCCTCCCTCGTGGCGGGCGCGAGCCGAGTCCGCGCGGTAGAACCGCTCGAATATCCGGGGAAGCGCCTGGGCCGGGATCCCCTCGCCGTCGTCGGCCACGGAGATGTCCACCATGCCGCCGTCGCGCTCGGAGATCGCGACGCGGACGTGACCGCCCTCGGGGGTGTGGCGCACGGCATTCTCGAGCAGGTTCCTGAAGACCTGCACGAGACCCTGGCGGTCACCCCGGACCGCCGCCTCACCGGCGAGCTCGAAGGACACCTTGGACGGCTCGTTCGAGGTGACCAGGTCCCACGCATCCTGCACCGCCTCCGTGACCCACACGCTCTCGATGCTCGCGGCCCAGCCTCCCGACTCGAGACGCGAGAGATCGAGCAGATCGTCGACCAGCCTCTGGAGCCGAAGCGTGTTCTTGAGGATCGCCATCAGGAACTTGTGCCGAAGCTCTTCCGGTGGTCCGTCCTCGGAGAGCGCCTCCGCGTAGCCGCGGATCGAAGTGAGCGGCGTCTTCAGCTCGTGCGACGCGTTCGCGACGAAGTCGCTCCGTACCCGCTCCATTCGGCGCAGCTCGGTGATGTCGAGCAACGTGACGACCGCGCCGCCCATGTCCAGGGCCCGCGACGCGAGCAGGATGTGCTGGCCGCCGACCTCGATCTCGCGCGACTGCTCCGGCCGAGTCACTGAGTCCTTGAGCGCATCGCGGAGATCCGGGTGGCGAATCACCGTACCGATCGGTGTGAGCCCCGACCCCTCGGGAATGTCCAGCATCGAGCGAGCGGTCCGGTTCGTGCGCAGGAGGCGACCGTCTTCCGTCAGCGCCACCACGCCCTCGGCCATGCAGTCGATCAGTGTCTCCACGCCATCCCGCTCGCGTCCCAGGTCCGCGATACGGGCGCGCAGCTCCTCGGTCAGCCGATTGAATGCGACGGACACGTCGTTCAGCTCGGCGACATGGTTCCTGGGCATCGAGACCGAGAAATCTCCAGCGCCCAGCTTGCGTGCCTGGTCGGCCAGCTCGACGAGGGGCCGCGAGACCCCGACGCTGAGCGCATAGGCCGCCAGCACCCCGAGCAACATGGCCAGCATCCCGGCGAATGCGACTGCGCGCTGGATCCGGTTCACGGTGCGGTCGATATCGATCCGCGGGGCAGCGATACGCAGCACGACCGGCCGTCCGTTGAGCGTCGCGCGCCCGGCTGCGTACACGAGCGGGATGCCGACGGTGGTGCTCGTTCGCTCGGCGAATGCGACAGCTTGCCCTCCGTCCATCACCTGCCGCACTTCGGGCCGGTCGCGATGGTTCTCGATCGAGGGCACGCGGCTCGCGTCCACGTACGAGTCCGCGATCACCGCGCCGCCGGAAGCGATGATCGTCACACGGTGTCCGATGCGCTCGGTGATCGCGCGCGCCAGAGCGTGCGGATCGCCTCCGCCGGACTGCTCCACGAGCGTGTCGCCCAGCGCCAGCAGGCGCGTGAGGTCGGCCTCGACCGTGCCGCGGATCTCCCGCCTCAGCCCCGGTCCGACGAGCAAGACGACGAGGACGACCAGCCCGCCGACGATGCCGAGAATGCCGGCGAGCAGGAGGGGGCGAATCCTGAAGCGCATGGACAACGCTAAACGGTGCCCACAGCGCTGGCTATTCGATGCCCTCGGGTACCTTCAGCCGATAGCCGAAACCGCGGATGGTTTGGATCCAGTCTCCCGCCTCGCCGAGCTTGCCACGGAGACGCCGGACGTGCATGTCGACCGTCCGTGTCTGGATGCGGTCGGACGCGCCGGCGTCGACATCCCATGCCTTCTCGAGGAGCTGCCTGCGGCTCTGCGTGCGTCCTCGACGCTCCATGAGCGCCTGCAGCAGCCGGAACTCCGTGGGCGTTAGGGGGACTTCCTCGCCGTTCAACTGCGCCTGATGCGAAGCGATGTCGATCCGGATGGGGCCCGCGCGGAGCATCCGCCCACCGGACGTCATGCCCGACTCCTGCACGCGCCTGAGAATCGCCTGTGCACGCAGGACCAACTCTCGCGGGCTGAACGGCTTCGTCAGATAGTCGTCGGCCCCGAGCTCCAGGCCCTGGATGCGGTCTTCCTGCTCCCGCTTCGCCGTCAGCACCAGCACCGGGATGTTGGCGGTCGCGGGCTCGGCTTTGAGTCGACGCAGGACCTCGTCGCCCGACACGTCCGGGAGCATCCGATCGAGGACCACGAGATCCGGGATCTCGCGACCCACCGCCTCGAGGGCCTCGGAGCCGCTTCCGGCGGTTTCGACGCGGAAGCCCTCGCGCGTGAGCTGATACGCGATCAGTGCCGCGATGTCGGGCTCGTCCTCGGCGACTAGGACGCGGGGGACCGCAGCGACGGGAGGCTTGGCTTCCATGGGTGTGCCCGTGGGCTCGGCTCGAAGCACGGCCTGGTTCATAGATAGCAACCTATGGCGCTCCGGTGACGGATCCGCTGGCCTGCTGTAACGGGAAGGTAACACGCTCGGCTGCGCGCAGCGGCACGCAGAGCGCAGCAGATACCAGCACGAAGAGAACCGAGCCGACGAGGCAGACGAGCAGCCCGTTCAGGCCCTGCCCCGCTGCCTGGAAGAGCGCCCCGGACAAGACGGTCCCGACGAGACGTCCCGCGGCGTTGGCCATGTAGTAGAAGCCGACGCTGAGCGCGACCCTATCGGCCTCCGAGTACGAGACGATGAGGTAGCTGTGCACCGCGCTGTCGGTCGCGAACACGAACGCGAAAACGGCGAGCCCCACCACGAGCGAGACGCCGGGAGATCCGCCCAGGGCGAGTGCCGCGATGATCCCGGCGAGCGGCAGCACGAGGGCGAGCGTCCACCACATGGGCAGGCGCGCATCGGCCGATCGATGCCCATCCCCCGCGCGCGTGCCGAGGTACGCGGGCGCAGCTGCCTGCACGACTCCGTACCCGATGATCCAGATCGCGAGGAAGCCTCCGACCTCCGCATGGCTCCACCCCAGTACGCTGCTCAGGAAGATGGGGAGCGCGAGCACGAACCAGATGTCGCGCGAACCGAACAGGAAGAGGCGGCTCGCCGAGAGCCAGTTGATGCGCGCATCGTGCGCGACGAGGTCCCGCACGCTCACCTGTTTCGATACGCGTCCTGGCGCGGGAGGCAGCAGGAGTAGACTCGCCCCCAGCCCTGCGGCCGTCGCGCCCGCCATCGCCAGGCACGACCCCCGAAAGCCGAAGGCCGCGAGGAGGCCGCCGCCCACGAAGTAACCCGCCCCCTTCAGCGCGTTCTTGGAGCCCGTGAGCAGCGCGACCCACTTCAGGAGTCCCGCCTCGTCGCCTGCCGGGACCACCAGCCTCACGTAACTCTTCGCGCTCATCTTGGTGAGGTCCTTCGCGGTGCCGCTCAGGGCCTGCGCGACCATGACGACGAGGAGCGTGAGGTCGGACGCATTGCCCGCGAGCAAGCCGAAGGCGGCCGTCTGGAGCGTCAGCCCCGAGACGAGCGTCGACCGGAGCCCGTGGCGGGCGCCGATCCAGCCGCCGGCCAGGTTTGTGACGACGCCGAACAGCTCGTAGAGAAGGAAGAGGCCGGCGATCTCGAGCGGCGCGTACCCCACCTCGTGGAGGTGGAGAAGGACGAGCATGCGGAGCGCGCCGTCCGTGAGCGTGAAGACCCAATAGACGCCCGTGATGACCGCGTACTCGCGTGCTCGATGCAAACGCGCTCCTGAATCGAGGTCCGTGCCCACCCTGCCGACCCCACGCTCGCGCGCGCGATGCAGGAGGGTCAACCCCGCGCCACTCCCGCCGAGCGACGGGCCGGCCCATCGAGGCCGATTCGTTTCGGCGCCGTCACGAATCGGTTACGGGCCGGGCCTATGCTGTCATGACGAAACTGGCAGGGCCTACGGCAAGAAAGGAAAAGTCGAACATGTCCGCTCGCCTCCCTCTCCTTCGCAGCTTCCTTCGCGTGGCACCGATGCTCGCGCTCCTCGCCTCCACGGCGGGCGCCCAGGAGAGCGAGTCTGCCACCGGCCGCATCCTGGGTCGCATCGTCGACTCGGAGTCGGGTCGGGCGTTGCCGGGTGCGCAGGTGGTGATCGAAGGCACGACCATGAGCGTACTCGCGGGCGTCGACGGCCGGTACATGGTCCCGCTTGTGCCCGCCGGCCCCACCGTGGTCCGGGCCGCGATGCTGGGCTTCGCCTCGAAGACCGTAACGGGCGTCACGGTGCCGGCGGGCGGCGCGGTCGAGCTGAACGTCTCGCTCGATCCGAGCGCGCTGCTCATGGACGAGATCATCGTCACGGCGGCGGCGGAGCGCGGCTCCGTCGCTCGCGCGCTCGACGAGCAGAGGACTTCGGTGAACGTCGTCTCGGCCCTGACCCGCGAGGAGATGTCCCGCAGCCCCGACGGCGACGCAGCCGAGGCGGTGAAGCGTGTGAGCGGCGTCACGGTGCAGGACGGCAAGTACGTGTTCGTCCGCGGCTTGGGTGAGCGGTACACGACGACCTCGCTGAACGGCGCGCGTGTCCCGAGCCCCGAGCCCGAGCGGAAGGTGGTGCCTCTCGATCTCTTTCCCAGCGGATTGATCGAGACGATCACCACGGCGAAGACGTTCACCCCGGATCTCTCCGGTGACTTCTCCGGCGCCCAGGTGAACATTCAGACGCGTACGTTCCCCACGCGCCGGCAGTACACGGTCTCGGCTTCGACGGGGCTCAACAGCGCGGCCACCCGCAAGCACATTCTCTTCGCACCCGGGGTCGGCCGCGAGTGGCTCGGGCTCGCGGCGTCCCAGCGCGGCCTTCCCTCGATGGTCGAGCAGTTCGGCAACTTCCAGACGAACGCCCCCACGCAGTCGCAGGTCAACCAGATGGTGCGGAGCTTTCGCAACGCCTGGTCACCCCAGTCGCAGAGCGGACGGCCGAAGTCTTCTGTCTCCGCCTCCGTGGGTGGAAGCGACCCGATCTTCGGCCTCCACACGGGATACCTCCTCTCCGGAACATACTCCTACAGCGAAGACGCCAAGATCGGGCAGCGCCGGGCGCAGGCGCAGCCGAGCCAGGGCGGCGGCACACAGGAAGTAGACCGGTTCGAGGGCAACTCGGGGGGGCGTTCGGTCCTCTGGGGCGGACTGCTCAACCTCAGCACGCTCCTGAATCCCAGCAGCCGCCTGCTCGTCAACGCCACCTACAACCGCACGGCAGACGACGAGGCGCGTCTCGAGATCGGCAACAGCGAGAACCTCGGCCAGACCTTCGAGATCCAGCGACTACGGTACGTCGAGCGGACCGTCGCGTCGGGGCAGCTCGCGGGGGAGCACCAACTCGGCGATGCGCACCGGATCGACTGGAGCGGGACCGCGTCCCGCGTGACGCGCTCGGAGCCGGACCGATCCGAGTTCGTACGCCAGATCGACGTGGACCCGTCGGGCAACCAACTACCGCCCGCCTGGTTCAGCGTGTCCAACGAGGGCGCGGTCCGCACGTTCGCCAACCTCTCCGAGTCCTCCTTCGAGGGATCGGCCTCGTATGCGCTGTCGTTCGGGGACTCGCGGGCGCGGAGCCGAGTCGAGGTCGGTTCGACGGGCCGCTTCACCACACGGGACGCCTCCAACTTCGCCTATGCGATCTCCGGCACCCTCGACCAGACCGGCCGGCAGCTGACCGCCGAGGAGATCTTCGACGGCCGCTACGCCGCGGACACGTCGCAGGTCTTCCGCATCACGCCCGTGTCCCAGGGCGGATCGTACTCCGCGCGCGACGGCCTCGTCGCGGGGTACGGCATGCTCGACTGGGCCCTCTCGCCCCGCGTCCGCGTGATCGCCGGCGCGCGACTCGAGTACTCGAACGTCGAAGTCGACGCGCAGAGCACGATCGGGCAACCCGTCTCCACTGGTCCGAGCTACACGGACGTGCTGCCCTCCGTGTCGCTGAACTGGTCGCTCTCCGAAACGCAGGCGCTGCGCCTGTCCGCCTCCCAGACGCTGTCACGACCCGAGTACCGGGAGCTCGCACCCGTCCAGTACCGCGACGTGCTCGGCGGCGACAACGTGATGGGCAACCCCGACCTCGCGCGCACGCTCGTGCGTAACTTCGACGCACGCTGGGAGTGGTACCCCAACGCGGGGGAGGCACTCAGCATCGGGGTCTTCGCCAAGAACTTCAGCAACCCGATCGAGCGAATCTACCTCGGCACGTCGGGCACACGCATCGTGACGTTCGCGAACGCCGAGAGCGCGAAGAACTACGGAGTCGAGCTCGAGATGCGGAAGGGCCTCGGATTCGTCGCCGAGGCGCTCGAGTCGACCTCGGTCTTCGCGAACACGACACTCATGTCCTCGGAGATCGAGCTCGCGCAGGGGTCGTCCGAGAGCCGTCCGATGGTCGGGCAGTCGCCCTACGTGGTGAACACCGGTATCAGCTACGCGCACCGTGAATCGGGCGTCAGTGCCACGGCGCTCTACAACCTCTCCGGTCGACGGATCACAAGTGCGGCCGAGGCTCCGCTCCCCAGCGTGTACGAGCAGTCGCGCCACGCGCTCGACCTCTCGCTCCGCTTCCCGCTCCTCGCGGGACTGAGGGCAAAGGCGGACGTCGAGAACCTGCTCGACGCCCCTTACGAACAGATCCAGGGCACCGTGGTGCGAGAGCGCTACCGCACGGGTCGCACGTTCTCCTTCGGCGTCACCTGGCAACCGGGTTCGTGACCCAACCGCGACACACTCGTCGTCGAAGGGTCACCGCGCCGCCTGATACTCCGTTCGTCATCGGCCCACACAGACAGGGAGCTCAGGAATACATGCACGCGGTGAGATCAACCCACGGTTTGGCGGCGACGGTGCTGGTCCTGGCCTTCGGCGCCGCATGCGGCGAAGACAACGGCATTGGTCCGACACCCGGGCCGCTGGCCGCTGTCATCAACGCCAACATCACCTCCGACCGCACGCTGTTCGCGGACACGGCCTACACGCTCAGCGGGTTCATCAGCGTGGCGAACGGCGCCACGCTCACCATCGAGCCCGGCACGGTGATCCAGGGCGACTACGACGTGCTCGGGTCGTCGCTCTTCATTCTGCGCGGCGCGAAGATCGACGCCCAGGGAACGGCCGCCGAACCGATCGTATTCACCTCGAGCCGCCCGGTCGGCCAGCGTCAGGCCGGTGACTGGGGCGGGCTGATCATCGTGGGGAACGGAATCATCAACCGGACCGGAACGGTTCAGCTCGAAGGCACCGGCACCGGCGCGACCAACCCCGCGGTCAACTACTCAGGGGGAACGGACAATGCGGACGACTCCGGCACGCTCCGGTACGTGCGCGTCGAGTTCGCGGGCTACGCGACAGCAGCGGATGCGGAGCTGAACACGTTCACGTTCGCAGCCGTGGGGAGCGGAACGGAGCTCTCGTACCTCCAGGCGCTCAACGGGCTCGACGATTCGTTCGAGTTCTTCGGCGGGGCCGTGGACGGCAAGTACCTCGTGTCGTACGACGCGGGTGACGATCACTTCGACATGTCCGAGGGCTATGTCGGTCGGCTGCAGCACCTGATCGCATATCAGACTCGCCAGATCATTCCCCGGCCTGGCGCGGGGAACGTGTCCGCGGATCCGCAGGGCATCGAGAACGACGGATGCAACGGCGCGGGGTGCGCGAACGGGCAGAACACCACACCGTACAACATCCCTCTGGTGGCGAACTTCACGCTGGTCGGTCCCGCCGACGGGGTCTTCTCGGGGACGTCGGGCGGCGTCGGCATGATGCTGCGGCGCGGCACGGGCGGCTATTACGTGAACGGCGTGGTGGCGCGCTGGGAGCGGGCCGCTATCTCGCTACGCGACCAGCCCACGCTCGATCGTGCCACGGCCGGCGACCTCATCGTGAACAACGTGCACGTCGCCGACGTGGGCGCGACGTTCCAGACAGGAGGCTCCTCGGTGCAGGGAACGCTGGACACGAGCGCGAACTCGATCGTGGCGGGCACCGAAACCACGCTCGGGCAACTGTTCGCCTCCGCTCCGGTCACGCCGACGAGCGCGGCGCAGCTCGACTGGACCCCGGCAGGCTCGGCCTCCATCGCTACAGGCGGCCTCTCGACCTTCACGGGCGCGGTCGCTGCGAAGGCCGGCACGTTCGTGACCGGTACGTCGTACCGTGGCGCGGCCGATCCAACCGGCACGGACTGGTGGGCTGGCTGGACGAACTACGCGGACAACTGACCGGAAGCCGTGACATGCTGGACGCGGCCGACGCCGATGGCGCCGGCCGCTGCTCGTAGGAATGCCGATTTCGAAAGGGAGATGACGGTGCTTCGAACGGTCCGGGCTGTGTCGACGGGAATCGGTGTCCTGCTCGCAGCGAGCGCCTGTGAGCTCCGCGTGCCCGAGGTGTCCGAGGTGTCCGCGAGCGAGACTGCGGGCACCGAGGCCGCGGGGCGAGCGCCGACGCACGTCGACAGCATCTTCCCGATCGAAGAGTCGCTCCTCCGCTTCAGGGCGCAGTCGGGTCCGGAACCGATGGGGCTCTCCGGAGGAGCGCCTTCGCTGGACGCGCTCATCGCTGGGTTCGGCCTGTCGCTGGCGACACGGGATACGGCGGCGCTCCTCGACCTGCTCATGACGCGCGACGAGTTCGGTTGGCTCTACTACCCGCACACGCGCTATACCCAGCGTCCGTACGAGCTCGCACCCGACGTCCTCTGGCTCCAGATCGAGAATGGGGCAAGTCGAGGTCTCGGCCGCCTGCTCGATCGGCTCGCAGGGAAGTCGCTCGGCTCGCCCACTTACAGCTGCGGGACCGTGCCGGCCGTGGAGGGACCGAACCGGATCTGGGAAGGGTGCACGGTCCGGATCGATCCAGCCGAAGAGGATGGGCCGGAGATGCGCCTCTTCGGGAGCATCCTCGAACGCGACGGCATCTTCAAGTTCGTTTCGTACACGAACGACTTCTGACCGGCGCACGAGAGGCGTCGCCCCTTTGCAATCGGGCGCGCCCCGCGTCATTTGGTCTCCGAGGCGGTCACACCCTCGGACAAAGGAGACCCCACCATGGCGAACCCCAGCGCACGCCGGACATTTCTCAAGCGTGTGCTCGCGGCTGGCGCCGCGATGTCCGCGCCCGGCGCCCTGGCCGAAGGCGTCGCGGCTGCTCCGCGACAGACCTCCGGCGTCGGCCCGCTCGATCACGTCGCGGTCCCGATGCAGAACGTCGACGCGATGATCGCGTTCTACCGCGCGCTCGGCTTCGTCGTGCGCGAGGGCGCGAGCATCGTCTCGGTCCACTTCGCCGACCAGAAGATCAACTTCCACCGGCCGGCGCTCTGGCAACGCGAGACGTTCACCCTGCGAGCGTCCGCCGCGGCGCCACCCTGCGGCGACTTCTGCTGGGTGTGGGAGGGCACGGAGGCGGAGCTGCGGGCCGCGATCGCACGGGTGGGCGCGGCCGTCGAGACCGAGGGCCAACGTGACGGCGGCCGTGACGGAGGAAACGCAGTCGGGCAGAGCATCTACGTTCGTGACCCCGACCAGAATCTGCTGGAGTTCATCCGCTATGCGTGAGGAGGCGATGAGCCTCTCGGGTCTGGTCCGGAGATCCGGCACAATCGCCGCCGCGCGGATCCCTCAGAACCTGAGCGTGCTCCCGAGCGTAATCGCCCGATAGACGTAGAACGCTTCGACGCCGACCCGCCCGACCTGCATCCAGAGCAGGACGCCCGCGAACGGGACGGCGGGTACGTCGTCCGCCCAGTCGATGAGCTGCTCGTCGTACCCGGTGATGAACCCGGCCCGGTACCCGATCCCGTAGCCGACCGTGTCGCCCTGTCGCCGCAACCAAGCCCGCTCCACACCCGCGATGAGCGAGAGGCCGTCGTAGGAGTTGATGAACGCGCCGCCGAACCACATGGAGGCCTGCACGCCCAAGCCGTTCGTCCACGTGAGCTCGGGGAACTTCTGGTCGAAGGGGTGCGTCCTCCAGAACCCCGGAATCAGGCGGCGACGATCGGGAGCGTGCCCGAAAAAGGACGGGCCCGTGCTCCCCGCAACCGCCGGCACCGTGGCGACCTCGTCCGCCGAGGGGCCGCGTTCACTCTGAGCCTCGAGACCGTCCGGCCCGAGTGTTACGAATGCCGCAACGGCGAGGCTCGCACACCGTCCGGCCAATCTCTGGGCTTTTCTCATCCGACGCGTTCGCATGTCCACCTGAACCCGAATCGGCTCGGCTGCTGTTCGTCGAGCGTGATCCGTCTCCCGATCGAGGGGTCGGCGACCAACCATCACACGGAGTCGTGGACTACGCAACGACTCACAGGGGCGTCGGCCGCTCAGCTCCGCCGAAGCAACGTCGGGCGGGGCGGGCCCGTGTCGTCCGGATCCGGATGATCGAGGTTGTAGTGGAGTCCTCGGCTCTCCTGGCGGGCCTGCGCGGACCGGATCATCAGCTCGGCCACGAGCGCGAGGTTGCGCAGCTCGACCAGGTCCGGGGTCAGCTTGAAGTGCCAGTAGTAGTCGGCGATCTCCTCCTGCAGGAGCTCGATGCGGCGCCGCGCGCGCTCCAGGCGCTTGTCGCTCCGTACGATCCCGACGTAGTTCCACATGAAGCGGCGGATCTCGTCCCAGTTCTGACTGATGATGACCGCCTCCTCGCTCACCGCAGCTTCGCCTTCTTCCCAACGGGGCACGAGCGCCGGATCGGGTCGCTCCATCCGACTCAGACGCGCGGTCGCCTCCGAGGCCGCCGCATCGGCGAAGACCACGGACTCGAGCAGCGAGTTCGATGCGAGTCGATTGGCGCCGTGGAGGCCGGTACACGTGACCTCACCCGCCGCGAATAGGTTCGGGACGTCGCTCTCGCCGCGCAGATCCGTGCGCACCCCCCCGCAGCAGTAGTGCGCCGCCGGCACGACCGGGATGGGCTGGGTCGTGATGTCGATCCCGAACTCGAGGCAGCGCTCGTGGATCGTCGGAAAGCGCGACCGGATGAACTCAGCCTCGAGGTGGGTGACGTCGAGAACGACGTAGTCGTCGCCCGAGCGCTTCAGCTCCGTGTCGATCGCCCGCGCCACGATGTCGCGCGGCGCGAGGTCGGCCAGCTCGTGGTAGCGCTGCATGAATGCGTCTCCCGACCGCGTCCGCAGAACACCACCCTCCCCGCGTACCGCCTCCGTGATGAGGAACGACTTGGCGAGCGGATGGAATAGGCACGTGGGATGGAACTGCATGAACTCCATGTTGCCGATGGTCGCTCCCGCACGGTACGCCATCGCCATGCCGTCGCCCGAAGCGATGTCCGGGTTGCTCGTGTAGAGGTAGACCTTGCCCGCCCCACCCGTTGCGAGCAGCGTTATCGGAGCGAGCAGGCGCTCCACCCGACCGGTGCGGGCCTCGAGCGCATAAGCTCCGAGCGCGCGGTTCTCTCCCTGCAAGCGTGCCTTTCGTGCCGTGAGTAGGTCCACCGCGCAGTGGTTCTCGAAGAGCTCGATGTTCGGGTGCGCATGCGCGCGCGCGAGCAGCGAGGTCTCGATCTCGCGGCCGGTCGCGTCCGACCGGTGCAGGATGCGGCGGCGCGAGTGTCCACCCTCCCGGCCGAGCGCGAAGCCGCCGCCCCCGTCCTCGGCCCCGTTGCGGTCGAACTCGACGCCGTAAGACAGGAGCGCGTCGATCGTGGCCGGCCCTCGCTCGACCACGAAGCGCACCACGGCCTCGTCGCAGAGGCCCGCGCCCGCCACCAGCGTATCCTGAACGTGGCGCTCGAAGGAGTCGTCGCTCCCCTCCACCGCCGCGATACCGCCCTGTGCCCAGTTCGTCGCCGAGTCGGCCGCTCCCTTCTTGGTGATGATGCCGACCCGCCCCACCTCCGCGGCGCGCAGCGCGAAGAAGAGGCCCGCGATCCCGCTCCCGATGACCAGGAAGTCGAACTCGCGCAGCTCGGTCGGCCCGGATGTCATGGCGCGGAAGATAATGTCCGCGGCCCAGGAAAATCCCTACGTCGATGGGGGAATGCCTCCGATGGGCAGATCGGACGAGGGCCGCCATCATCATGACGAAGGGGCTCTGCCCGAAGGAGGGTCACATGACAGCCCATACGCACCACACGATCCACATGCCGGAGTCGATGGCTCCGACCGTCCATTGGCTGGAGCGGTTCCTGGGCGCGGTGTTCTTCACGATCCTCGCCCCGCTGGCGTTCGCGATCTTCATCCTCTCCGGACTGATCCTCGCACTGGGACTGGCGAACATCCT
>CAZBCN010000060.1:0-17544 GCA_964490285.1 uncultured Gemmatimonas sp.
AACCGACGACCCCATCATTACGAATGATGTGCTCTACCGGCTGAGCTATGGTGGCACAGTGGAGCTGAGGGGAGTCGAACCCCTGACCTCCGCATTGCGAACGCGGCGCTCTCCCAGCTGAGCTACAGCCCCATAGAAACCGGTGGCGCTTCCAGCGGCGCCCAGCGCGCAACTTACGCGCAGTGGGCGCGAGAGGATTCGAACCTCTGACCTCTACGATGTCAACGTAGCGCTCTAACCAACTGAGCTACGCGCCCGACCCCAGGACCCGAAGGCCCACATGCGCCCGGAGGGACTCGAACCCCCAACCTTCTGGTCCGTAGCCAGACGCTCTATCCAATTGAGCTACGGGCGCATCACTGCACTGCGAATGCCCACGACAGGACTCGAACCTGTACGCCGTCACCGGCACTGGTCCCTCAAACCAGCCTGTCTACCAATTTCAGCACGTGGGCGGGGTACCCTTGCAGCGTACGGACAATGCTCGAGGAGGGACTCGAACCCTCACAGGGTCACCCCCACAGGATCCTGAATCCTGCGCGTCTACCAATTCCGCCACCCGAGCCCTGCTCGTCTGCATCACGATGGAGCCGAGGGGAGTCGAACCCCTGACCTCTTGAATGCCATTCAAGCGCTCTCCCAACTGAGCTACGGCCCCCTCACACGACCCGCGAAGCCCGGGCCGGGGCACCCATGCGCTAGCATGGGTCCGGGCGCCTGACTCCGATCTTTCAATCAACGGTACAACGGGGCTGACGGGACTCGAACCCGCGGCCTCCGGTGTGACAGACCGGCACTCTAACCAGCTGAGCTACAGCCCCCAAACCACTACAAGTGCGACGCCCCGACGGGGAATCGAACCCCGGTTCCCACCTTGAAAGAGTGGTGTCCTAACCGTTAGACGATCGGGGCCTCTTCCCTCCTCCTCTCAACAGGCCCGGAGGGACTCGAACCCCCAACCGCCGGTTTTGGAGACCGGTGCTCTACCAATTGAGCTACGGACCTCTGGTCCCGCGACCATCATGGCCAGGGGCAGAATCGAACTGCCGACACCATGATTTTCAGTCATGTGCTCTACCAACTGAGCTACCTGGCCCTGACAAAAAACCCGTCCGTGCCACCGGTGGCGCGGACGGGATCTATCGGCGAAGGACCGGCTCTACCGGCTCCTCGCTCCCGTCCGCATTCGCGGACTCCACGTATCCGATACCGTCCAGAGCAGCAGCTTCTTCACCTGTCTCCCTCTCCAGCGAGCACCCCAAACATGGGAAGCGCCGCCCTGCGGCGGCGCTCCTCGACCATAGCGGGGGCGGGATTCGAACCCGCGACCTTCGGGTTATGAGCCCGACGAGCTACCAGGCTGCTCCACCCCGCATCGGAAGACAGGGAAGTTATACGGCTCGCGGAGGGGAGGTCAACCCGGAGTTTTGCCCGGGAGGGCGGGCCCTTCGGGCCGGGCGCCACCCTCAGACCACGGCCACCTTCACGGTGTGGATGGGTGGCAGGGCGTCGAAGAGGCACTCCCACTCTTCCCCGCCCTCTCGCCCGATCCAGAGCTGCCCGGTGGTGGTGCCGAAGTAGAGCGCCGGACTCGTCGTCTCGTCGATATCCATTCCGTCGCGCTGGACCGTGAAGTAGCTCTGCTTCTTGGGAAGTCCCTTGGCCAGACGCTTCCACGATCCCCCGCCGTTCTCACTGCGCCATACCGCCGGCGCCCCGCCGGGGCACGTGCGCGTCGTGGGCTCGAGGGGCAGCACGTACACGGTGTCCGGA
Organism: uncultured Gemmatimonas sp.; assembly: GCA_964490285.1. Taxonomy (GTDB): domain Bacteria; phylum Gemmatimonadota; class Gemmatimonadetes; order Longimicrobiales; family Gaopeijiaceae; genus UBA2982. The sequence goes on from CAZBCN010000060.1 coordinate 1,774, forward strand.
TCGTGCGGATGCACGGAGATCGGGAAGCCGAAGTCCGAAGGCAGCCCCTTCGCGATCGAGCGCCACGTCTTCCCGTAGTCGTCGCTCCGCAGGACGCCGATGTCGGGACGCCGCCCGCCCGGTCCGTCCCACTCGGCCCAGCCGCCGTGGTTCTGCATGTAGAGCCGCCCGGGCGCGGCCGGGTGGTTGGCGATCTTGTGCACGCACTGGCCGAACTCCGGATACGGGTCCGGCGAGAAGCCCGCGCCCACCCCCTTGTTCGACGCCTTGAACGAGCCGCCACCGTCCTCCGAGACGTAGTGCCCTCCCGTCGAGATTCCGAGGTGGATGCGGTTCCCGTCGCGGATGATCGTGTGCATGCAGAGCCCGCCGTTCCCGGGCTGCCACTTCCGCGCGTGCTCGTGGTTGCTGATGCCCGGGACCATCTCCCAGGAGTCGCCACCGTCTCCGCTGCGGAAGAGGGACGCAGGCTCCACACCGCAGAGGAGATCCCGCTTGTCTGCGCCCACCTCGAGCGCCCAGATGTTGGCGACCGCTCGTCCGTCGCCCTTGGGAAACGCCGGCGCCGACTTCGTCTCCTTGAACGACTTCCCGAGATCCGTCGACCTCAGAACCTTCATGCCGAAGAATGCGTTGCAGCTCGACGCATAGATGCGCGGGGACCCTCGTGTGTCGATGAGCGTCGAGTAGACGGCCACGCCCGGCCCGAACGGACCCCGGAGCGCGAAGCTCTTTCGACCCTTGGCCGCATCGGCGACGTAGACGCCCTTCTTCGTTCCGATGGCCAACACGACACGCTCTGCCATAATCAGCCTCCAGATACCGCGGGTAAGATGATGATCGTATCTCCGGCGCCCACATTCGTATCGAGCCCGTCGCGATCGCGCACGTGATCCGAGTTCACGAATACGTTGATATGGCGGCGAACGGCTCCGGTTTCGTCACAGATGTTGCAATAGAGCGACGGGTGATCGCGCTCGAGAGCCTCCAAGGTTGTCCGCACAGTACCAGCGAAGAGTCGTATACGCGACACTCCGCCGCAGTAGCGGCGAAGCGGACCCGGCACGAAGACCTCGACGGTCTCGGCCGCGAAGTTCGGAACCTCACCCAAGGAGCGCATGGTCGTGACGGCACGGTAGCGGGGCGCGGGCTGTCACGGCAAATGGTCGCGGCGTTGCGTCGCCCCCGGCCCGCGAGCCTTCTTTCGTGGGCGGGTTCCCAGCACATGGAGACGCGATGCTGAGCACGACGTTCATGGACCTCCTGATCGCCCTCGGAATAGGGCTGCTCGTGGGTCTGCAGAAGGAGCGGGCGGCCTCGGCGCTCGCGGGCCTCAAGACGTTCGCGCTGGTATCGGTCTTCGGCGCGGTTGCGGCCCTGATCTCCCGCAGCAACGGTCCTTGGATCCTCGTGGCGGGCCTGATCGCCGTCACCGTTCTGCTGGTCATGGGCAACGTGATGTCCATCAAGAAGGGTGACATCAACCCGGGTCAGACCACCGAGGTCGCGGTGGTGCTGACCTTCCTCATCGGCGCACTTGTCGTAATCGGGCCTCGGGAGGCCGCGATCGCGCTGGGAGCCACGCTCGCCGTGCTCCTCCACCTGAGGCAAGAGCTGAAGAGTTGGGTCGCGCGCCTCAGCGACGCTGACGTGCGCGCGATCATGCAGTTCGTCGTGGTCAGCCTGATCGTCCTGCCGGTCTTGCCGGACCGAACGTACGGACCGTACGGCGTGCTCAACCCCCGCGAGATCTGGTGGATGGTCGTGCTGATCGTCGGCATCAACCTCACCGGCTATGGAGCGTTCCGCCTGATGGGGGCGAGGGCAGGAACGGCGCTCGCCGGCTTTCTCGGCGGCGTGGTCTCGAGCACCGCGACCACGATGAGTTATGCGCGCCTCACCCGAACCTCCGAGGACTCCAGCCGCGCGGCCGTCGTGATCGTCTGGATCGCATCGGGAGTGGTGTTCGTCCGCGTACTCTTGGAGATCGGTGCGGTCGCTCCGGCATTCCTCCCGGCCGCAGCTGGACCGATGGCGGTCATGCTCATCGTCTTCGCGATCGGTGCGGCACTGGCCTGGAACTCGGGGATGGCGCCGCGCGACAGACCGCCCGAGCCGACGAACCCTTCCGAGCTGAAGGTCGCCGTCATGTTCGCGGCGCTCTACGCCGTCGTGCTCTTCGCCGCCGCTGCTGCGCAGGATCTGCTCGGCGATGCAGGCCTCTTCGCCACTGCAGCCCTATCGGGCCTCACCGACATCGACGCCATCACGCTAACGACCTCTCAGTTCGTGGCGCGCCAACTCGTGGACCCGGACACGGGCTGGCGACTGATCATGGTGGCCACCATGTCCAACATGATGTTCAAGTTCGGGTTGGTTGCGAGCCTCGGAAGTCGAGCCCTGGCGAAGCCGCTCGCGTCGCTCTTCACGGCCGCCATCACCGCGGGTGCCGGGCTGATCGCCTTCTGGCCGTGAGCTACGGTCGGGCGATTCCGCCGGGGCCTGTCCGCTCCAGGTAGTCACCCGACGGCAAGCGGCGCCCGAGGGGCCTCGGGCGATACCAGTAGATCCACGCAGTCGCCACGCCGCCCTTCTCGAGGCTGACGGCCACGAGGGCACGCTCGAACTCGTAGGGCGGAGCGTGGCCGGGGCCGCAGCCCTCGTAGTGGTCGAGCAGCAGCAATGTGTCGGGCCCGTCGGGCAACGAATACAGCTCACCTCGGACCTTGGGTCCCGGTGCCGCGCACGGGACCGCGCCAGGGTAGGCGCCGAAGTCGTACAACTCCGCTACGACGGTGCCGTACCCCTCGAACACCCAGTCTCGCGTCAGCGCATTCTGGGCGGAGCCGCGCGCGTCCTTTCGCAGGGTACCGTAGACGAAGACGCGATGCTCGGTGCCCGGCATGCTCACCGCGCCGAGAGCCCCCGACGCTCGAGCAGCGGCTCCACGCGCGGATCGCGTCCGCGAAATTCCCGGTAGAGCGTCATCTGGTCCACGCTGCCACCCCGGGAGAGAAGCGACTTCCGGAAATGATCCCCGTTTTGCCTCCGCAAGCCGCCGTTCTCCTCGAACCACTCGACGGCGTCGGCGTCGAGCACCTCGGCCCAGATGTACGAGTAGTAACCAGCTGCATATCCGCCGAAGATGTGCGAGAAGTAGGTCACGTGATAGCGGGGCGGCACGGCTTCGAGACTCGCGCCCGCCTTCCCGAGCGCCTCTGCTTCGAACGCCAACAGGCGATCGGCGGGGGGCACCTCTTCCGGTGCGAGCTGATGGAGCGCCTGATCCACCAGCGATGCCTGTAGATACTCGGTGGTCATGAAGCCCTGATTGAACGTCTCGATCGCGAGCACCTTGTCGACGAGCGCCCTCGGCATGGCCTCGCCGCTCTCGTGATGGACCGCATAGCTCTCCACGACCTCGGGCCAGGTCGCCCACATCTCGTTCACCTGGGAGGGGAACTCCACGAAGTCCCTGGGAACGGAGGTCCCGGAGAACCGCGGGTAGGTCACATCGGAGAACATGGCGTGCAGCGCATGGCCGAACTCGTGGAACGCCGTGGTCACCTCGTCGAATGTGAGCAGCGTCGGGTCGCCCTCGTTGGGCTTCGGGATGTTCAGGTGATTCGCCACCACCGGTTTTTCGTCCAGGAGGCGGGACTGCGCGACATACGAGCTCGCCCATGCCCCGCCGCGCTTGGAGGGGCGCGCGTAATAATCGGCGAGAAAGATCGCCATCAGCTCGCCGTTCGAGTCGCGTACCTCGTAGGCCCGTACATCGGGGTGGTAGGTGGGTAGGTCGGCGCGCTCGTGGAAGGTGATGCCGTACAGACGGGTCGCCGCGAAGAACACGCCGCGCTCCAGCACGGCTTTCATCTCGAAGTACGGCCGCAGCTCCGACTCGTCGTAGGCGAACTCCGCTCTCCGTACTCTCTCCGCGTAGTACGCCCAGTCCCAAGGCTCGAGGGCGAAGCCACCCTCCTCCGAGTCGATCACCGCCTGTAGCCTGGCCGCCTCGCGACGCGCGTTCGCGACCGCCGGCCTCGTCAGCTCGGCAAGCCGTCGGTTCACCGCGTCGGGCGTCAGGGCGGTCTCGTCCTCGAGCACCCAGGCCGCATGGTTCGGATAGCCCAAGAGCCGAGCCCGGTCCGCGCGCAGTCGAATCGTTCGGCTCACGATTTCGCGGTTGTCGAACTCACCGCCCCGGCTCCCGCGCGAAAGAGACGCCTCGTGAACGCGGCGTCGGAGCTCTCGGTTCTCGAGGGAGGCGAGCACGGGCTGGCCGCTGGTGTTGAGGAGCGGGAGCAGATACCGCCCGGGGTGCCCGCGCTCCTCGGCTCGTCGGGCGGCGGCAGCGATCTCGGCCTCCGACAAACCCGCGAGCTGCTCGATCGAGTCGACGACCACCGCCATGTCGTTGACCTCGTTGAGCACGTTCTGGGTGAACTTCGTGGAGAGCTCGGCCAGCTGGGAGTTCAGCGCCCTCAACCGCTCCTTGTCCGGTTCGGAGAGCCTCGCACCGGCGCGCACGAAGTCGGTGTGATAACGCTCCACCAGCCTGCGATCCTCGCCGGCCAGCCCCAGCTCATCCCGGCGTGAATGGACTGATTCGATGCGTGCGAAGAGCTCGTTGTTCAGCCGGATCTTGTCGCGGTGTGCCGACAGCCTCGGCGCGAGCTCCGTGCGCAAGGCCTCGAGGGAATCGTTGGTGTGCGCCGACGTGAGGTTGTTGAACGTGGATTGAACGCGTCGGAGAAGACGACCCGACCGCTCGAGCGCGACGAGCGTGTTCTCCAGCGTCGGCGCCTCGGGGCTCGAGGCGATCCGCTCGACCTCCGCGAGCTCCTCCGCCATCCCGCGCTCGAAGGCGGGAGCGAAGTCGCCGTTCTCGATTCGGTCGAACGCCGGCATTCCGAGCGGGAGGTCGCTCGGTGCGAAGAAGGGGTTCCCTTCGAGTGATTGAGTATCCGGCATTCGGTCGGAGGCGCAGGCAGTGATCAGCCCGGCCAGGGTGACGGCGAGGAGGCGGGGGGAGGAGCAGACGGTCATGGTGAAGAGGAAACGTATGGCGGTCCAGTTCGAGGAGCGAGTCGGGCGCGTGGTCTCCTAGCCGAGCCCCCGCCGCACACGGGCCGACACCATCTCGGACACCAACACGGTCGCCAGGATGGCGAGTAGGATCACGCTCACCCTCGACCACGCGAGCGCGTCGATGGATGCCTGGAGCGCCATGCCGATCCCGCCGGCACCAACCAGGCCCAGAATCGTCGCCTCGCGGATGTTGATCTCCCAGCGGTAGATGCTGACCCCGGCCACCGTCGGCAGGATGTGCGGCACGAGGCCGAACGCGAGGGCCTGCGCCCTGCCAGCGCCGGTCGATTCCATCGCGGTCACCGGAAGCGTGGGCGCCTCCTCGATGGCTTCGTAGACGAGCTTGCCCACGAAGCCCACCGATCGGAACGCGATGGCCAGTACACCGGCGAGAAGGCCCGGTCCGAGCAGCACCACGAGCATGAGCGCCCAGATGATCGCGTTGACCGACCGTGACGCGACGAGCGCCACGAGCGCAATCGGTCGCACCCAGAGCCGTGAGGGCGTCGTCGGACGGGCGCACAAGAATCCGAGTGGAAGCGCGATCACGACGCCCAGCGCCGTGCCGAGGGTCGCGATATGCAACGTGTCGAGGAGCGGTCGCGCGAGCGCCAGCGCGTAGGGCGCGTCCGGGGGAAACATCCTCATGCCGAGGTCGCGAACCTGGAGCCCCGCGTCCAACACGAACGCCCAGGTGGTCTCGGCCGAGACGGCCGCCGCCGCCGACATCACCACGGCGGTGAGTGCGAGCGCGGTGCCGTACCGAAACCATTGCTCCGCCGTGGTGCGTCGCCGCCACTCGCGGGCGTCCCCGCGCACGAGCACCGGCATCAGAGAAGCGCCTTCCGGAGCCGTACGGAAACGATCTCCGCCGCGAGCACCATCGCGATGATCAGGATGAGGATCGAGGAGACCGACTCGAACTCGTAGCGGCCGAACGCGGTCGTGAGCGTCGCACCAATGCCGCCCGCCCCCACCAGCCCGATTACTGCCGACTCACGGAAGTTGATGTCGAGCCGGTAGAGCGCGAGGCCGAGTACGCGCGGCATCACCTGCGGCAGCACGCCGAACACGACCCGCGAGCCCCACGGCGCGCCGACCGCGGTCAGCGCCTCGAGCGGCGCGGGATCGACCTCCTCGATCGCCTCGGCGAGCAGCTTACCCAGGAACCCTACGCTTCCCACCACGAGCGTGGCGACTCCGGCGAAGGGCCCGAACCCGAACATCGCTACGAAGAAGATCGCCACGATGATCTCGTGAAACGAGCGCGATACCGCGAGTAGGCCACGCGCGAGTGCATAAACCGGAGGCGTGGCCAGGTTGCGTGCGGCTCCGAGCCCCAAGGGGACCGCCAGCAAGAGCCCCACAACCGTTGCGCACACTGTCATCGCGAGGCTCTCGATGATGCCCGCGCGGATGTCCGTCCAACGCGTCGTGAAGTCGGGCGAGAGCCAGCCGCCGAAGAACGCTCCCGCGCGTGAGAGACCCTCCGCCATACGCGCCGGATCTACCTCCAGGGTGAGTGCGACGACGACGGCGTAGAGCATCGCGCCCGCCCAGAGGGCCCAGCGCGTCGTGGCGCTCGCGATCCGCGGGGGCGGCCGCCAACGGGCCGCGGCCTCAATCATCGACCGCAACCCCGTCGCTCTCGCGCTCTTCCATGGCTTCATCGCCGTACACGCGTTGCAGCACCGCGTCGTCGAGCGCGCCGGGCGGGCCGTCGAAGACGACCGCCCCGTGCACCAGTCCCAGGATGCGCGGGCAGAAGCGCCGCGCGAGCGGCACGTTGTGCAAGTTGATGATGGCCGCCAGGCCCCGCTCCCGGCAGATCTCCGTGATGAGGCTCATGATGCGCACGGACGTGGCAGGGTCCAGGCTCGCGGTCGGCTCGTCTACCAGGAGCACGTCGGGGTGCTGGATGAGCGCGCGCGCGATACCGACGCGCTGCTTCTGGCCGCCCGAGAGGGCGTCGCAGCGCTGATCTTCGAGCCCACTGAGGCCGACGCGGTCGAGGAGGCCGAACGCCTCGGCCACGTCCCGCTCGTCGAAGCGCCGACGCACACTCCGCCAGAAGCCTGTCCGCCCCAGCGTCCCCGCGAGGATGTTCTCCATGACGGTGAGCCGGGCCACGAGCGCGTGCTCCTGGAAGATCATGCCGAGCCGACGCCTCGCGGCTCGGAGCTGTTCCCGCGGCAGTCGCGTCAGGTCGACGCCGTCCAAGAGGATCTCACCCGATTCGGGCTCCACGAGTCGCTGGATCGAACGGAGAAGCGTGCTTTTCCCCGCCCCAGACGCCCCGATCAGCCCCACCACCTCGCGGGGCGCGACGTCGACCGTGACGCCGGCGATCACCGGCGCGCCTACGCCGTACCGCACCACCAGGTTCCGAATGCGGAGCGCGTAGGCCACGTCGCTCACCGGCAGCTCCAGCTGGTGCCCGAGGCGACGTCGATCCGGCGGATCACTTCCCAATGCGCCTCGTACGTCACCGGAATGAACTTGTCTTCGACGAACTCCGCGTCGAGCGCACTGCCCTCCCACGGGAAGCTGAAGAACGCCTCGACGATCGCGCGCGCGAGCCGTTCGTCGAGACGGCTCGACACCCCGAACGCGGTCGTTGGGAACGTCTCCGACCGATAGAGGACACGTAGGTCGTCGCGACTTCCGACCCCTCGAGCAAGAACTTGGTCGATGACGGTGTTTGCCACGGCGGCCGCGTCGTAGTCGCGTTGCAGGACGCCGAGCACGGAGTTGTCGTGTCGACCCGAGAAGGCAGGTGTGAAGTCACGCTGCGCGACCAGCCCGAACTCGGCCTCCAGGAGCACCGACGGAGCCTTGAACCCGGAGTTGGACGTCGGTGCGACGAACGCGACCGTGTGCCCGCGCAGCTGTTCCACCGACTCGATGCCGCTCTCGCGGTGGGTGAGCAGCTCCATCTCGTAGCCGAACGAACCGTCGGCCGCCGCCATCATCACGGACGGGATGAACCCCGCGCAGTTCACCGCGAGCGGCACGCTTCCCGTATTGAAACCCGCCACATGGAGCCGTCCCGCGCGCATCGCCTCGATCTGTGCCGCGCTGGACTGGATGGGGAAGAAGATCACCTCCCGCCCCACCACCCTCGCCATGTGCGCGAGGAAGCCCGCCCACACGTCACGGAACTGTGCCGGGTCTTCGACGGGGGTGTACGCGAAGATCACACGCTCCGGATCGAGCACTACGCGGGGGTTCGTGGCGGCGTCTGCGACGAGGTCGCCGTTCCGGTCGCAATAGCGGACGTCGAGGTCGCCCCGGGGGCACTCCTCGACCAGGGGGCCCGCACACGCCGAGAGCAGCGCCCCGACCACGACGAGGCCGAGGTCCCTCATTCGCTCAATGGGCGGCCGCGCCCGGCGCCCGCGGAAAGAGGTCCGGGTTGTTGGTGAAGAGACCGTCCACACCCAGCTCGAACAGGAAGTGCTCCATCTCAGCCTCGACGCCGGAGAAGTCGCCGGGGTCGTCCGCGCGGAACGTCCAGGGGATGACGCTCAGGCCCTCCTCGTGGGCGAGCGCGACGGCATCCGGATGCTCGAGCAGCAGGTCCTTCGCGGGTCCGATGCCCGTCGCGAACGAGGCGACGCGCTCGAGCCCCTCCGCGGTGAGCCACTGCGCGGCCTCCCGACCGGAGAGCAGGAACACCAACGGAAGGTCCGACCCGAGCTCATGCCGAACGATCTCCAAGCTCTCCGCGCTGAACGACTGGATGACCACGGGCGTCGTGGGGTCGGCATCCCGCGTATGGAGGCCGTGGCGCTCGAGCTCGTCCAGGACGAGCCGCTCCATGTCGAAGCCACGGTCGCCGTACACCGCGGGCGCCTTCGTCTCCGGGATCAGCCCGGCCCGTCCGCGCGCCAGCTCGATCACCTCGGCGAACGTCGGCACGCGGGCCCCGGCAAACTCCGCTCCGAACCAGGAGCCCGCGTCGAGGGAGCGGATCTCCTCGAGCGTGAAGTCCGAAGCGTACCAGACCGGGGTCGGCCTGCCGCGCACCATCTCCTCGCGGAAGCGGTCGGGAAAGACGTCGCGCACGTTCGTGGTGCGCTCGAGGGTCAAGTCGTGCAGCGCGATCAGGCGCCCGTCGCTCGTGATCTGGAGGTCCGGCTCGATGAAGTCGGCGCCCTGGTCCAGGGCCAACTGATACGCCGCCATCGTATGCTCGGGCGCGTATGCCGAGGCCCCCCGGTGGGCGATCAGCAGCGGCGCTTCCCGACCCTCGGAGCCGCACCCTGCCAAGAGGCCCAGGACGGCCAGAAGTCGGGCTCTTCGGGGCTCTCGTGTCACCGCCGCCTCCCTCGATCGGGTGTGAGGCCAAGGTAGCCTCCCGCCGGAGCGGGGGCGATGCGGCCCGGCGCCGCTGGCCCCGTGTCTAGCGCGGAGGCCGTCCGGCCCCGATGTTCCCCCCTCGTCGGAGCCCCTGCGGGCTCGACGTCGAGTCGACCGAACTGGCTTCACACGGGGGGAGCAACAGCCATGTCATCGTCACGCAACTTGATGTTCACACTCACCGCGGTCTCCGCTGCAGCGCTGGCGGGGTGCATGGCCGAGTCCGCTCCAGCGGACGCAGGCATGGTGATGGGCAACGCCATCACCGGTGAGGGGATCCCGAATCCCGCGCCCACCGTCACGGCGAACTGGGGTCAGGCCCCGGCCGGCCGGCCGATGGGCACCAGCGCCGGAATGGACATCGACCCGATCGATGGTCACCTCTGGACCTACGAGCGCTGCGGTCAGGGCGCGTTGGGTGTGGCGCCGCCCCCGGGAGCCCCGACGGGCGGTGGCTTCGGCGGAGCGAACTGCGCCATCAATCCCGAGCACCCGCCGATCTACAAGCTCGACCGGAACACCGGCGCGATCCTCGCGAACTTCGGCGCGGGCGTGATGGTGACCCCGCACGGCATCGGCGTGGATCCCCAGGGCAACGTCTGGGTCACCGACTTCGCGGTCGACACCGCCCGCCGGAAGGGCTACCAGGTGCACAAGTTCAGCCCGACGGGCGAGCTGCTCATGTCGCTCGGCGTCGCCGCCGTGAGCGGCAACGACGGCGCGCACTTCTTCGAGCCCAACGACGTAATCGTGGCCCCCGACGGCAGCATCTTCGTGTCCGACGGCCACAGCGGTCAGGGCATGACGACGCAGCAGGCGATGGACGCGGGCCGGGCAAACAACCAGACGGCGCGTATCATGAAGTTCTCCGCGGACGGCACGTTCATCAAGCAGTGGGGCCAGATCGGGCACCTCCATGGTGAGTTCCGCACACCGCACTCGATGGCATTCGACTCGCGCGGCCGTCTATGGGTCGCGGACCGCGGCAACCACCGCATCGAGATCTTCGACCAGGAAGGCAACTACCTGGAGTCGCGGTATCAGTTCGGTCGCATCAGCGGGATCTTCATCACGCCCCAGGACATGGTCTACACGATCGACTCCGAGTCGAGCCCGACCAGCCATCCGAACTGGGTGAACGGCGTGCGTGTCGCGAATCTGGACGAGGATTGGATCATCGGCTTCATTCCGGCATTCCCTGCCGACACCCGGCCCTACCAGGGCGCGGCCGGCGAGGGCATCGCGGTCGATGCGGACGGCAACGTCTTCGCGGGCGAGGGCCCGAATTCGATGCGTTTCGCGGGCGGTCCGTGGACGAAGTACTCTGTGGCCGGCGGCATGTAAGCACTCTCTCCGCGCTCGCTGGCGGGGGAAGGTACGGGGGTCTGTCCCGAGGTCGGGACAGACCCCCTCGGTTTTTCGCTTGCGCCAACTGGTCTTTCCACGTCGGGCCGGGCTGGGCGCAGAACTCTATCGGCCCCCCGCCCTCCTCACCGCCGCCGCGATGTCGGAGCTGAGTCGGGCGAGCGCGCGACTCTGCGCCGCGACCGCCGCAGCCTGGCCGGGAGCATCCGGCGGCTCCTCGATGCGGGCTCCGCCACCGTCGATGTGCATGGAGCCTCTGGTGAGCCTCCACGTCGCGTCGAGCACGACCGTACCCGCCGCGTCGGCCTCGAAGCGTCCCACGTCGACGGCCACGGCCACGTCAGGAGCTTCCGAAGCATACCACGGATACGCGACATAGCTGCTCCCAGCGATCAGCGCGGAGAGGTTCGCCTTCAGCGTGCCCGCGATGCTTCCCGCGAGTGGTTCCCCCCAACGGTCGACCTCGCTCACCGCGAGTTCGTTGTCGCCCAGGCGCGTAACCATCTGAAGCCGGTCGAGATATCCGGGGATCGTGATCGGCCCGATTCCGATCGTCACCGCGAGCGGCGGCCCCACGGTGGGCGGGGGCACGGGCGCGAGCAGGAAGTACGCCGACGGATCCGCGCGCGGACCGAGGCACGCCGCGAGGAAGAAGGACGCCGCCATCACATAGCGCTTCACTCGTCACCTCCCGGTCTTCCGCGCACCAGTGCGCTGGGGTTCCTCTCCAGGTAGTCAGCCAACTCCCTGAGCGCCCGACTCGCCGCCGACAACTCCATCATCGCGCGCTCGAACTCGACGAACACGGGCGACTCGGGTGCAATCGTTCCGCTCACGCCGTCGAGCACCACCCCGACGTCGGCGAGCGTCTCGTCGAGCCGCCGCATGGTCGCGGTGGCCTGCTCGGTCGTGGCGCGCACCCCATCGGTCATGGGCACCACCGCCGAGTCCACACGCGCGAGCAGCGCCTGAAGATCGACCACCGTGGCGTCGAGCCGCGCGATCGTGCGGGGCAGGCCGTCGATCGCCGACGTGAGCGATGGGGACGCCGCGAGTTGGCCGACGTTGTCGAACGCGGTGGTCGCCACCCGGACCAGCGAGTCGAGCGGCACGGCGCCGAGGTCCGAGATGATGCCGTACACCGCGTCCTCGATGCGATCGAGGCCGGCGTCGATGGTCGGGATCTCCGGATACGGTAGGCCCTCGACGGGATCCAGGGACACGGGGTTCGCAGGATCGAGGTCGAGTGCGATGTACTTCCGTCCGGTGACGAGGCTCTCCGTCGCGAGCTCCGCGCGTACGCCCAGCTCGAGCAGCGTATTGATGTCGAGCGGGTCCTCTACACGCGCTGCTGCGCCCCGCGACTCGACACGCCGGCGGTCTACGTCGTAGATGACCGCGATGCGTAGGTCGGTGCCCTCGCGCTCGACGGTCGGCAGATCGATGGCGATCTCACGCACAGATCCCACGTCGATGCCACGGAAGCGCACCTGCGCACCCACGTCGAGGCCTGACACCGAACCGTCGAAGAACGACACGAATGTGCGCGTGTCGCGGAAGAGCTGGCCGGAGCCGAAGGCGACCACGGCGATCACCGCGAGCAGCACGCCACCGAGCACGAAGCTGCCGATCAGCGCTGGGTTGGCTCTCTTGGCCATCTATCCCTCCCCGCGTCGGAGGAACCGACGCACTCGCGGATCCGTCGAGTGGTCGCGTAACTCGGTGGGCAGGCCCGTGGCGATCATGGTGCGACTCTCCGCGTCCAGAAAGACGCTGTTGGTGGCGATCGCGAAGATGCTCGCGAGCTCGTGCGTCACGACGACGATCGTAGCGCCGAGGCTGTCCCTCAGCTCGACGATCAGGTCGTCGAGGAGCCGAGAGCTGATCGGGTCCAGACCCGCACCCGGCTCGTCGAAGAAAAGGATGTCGGGGTCGAGTGCCATCGCCCGGGCCAGCCCGGCGCGCTTCTGCATTCCGCCGCTGATATCCGAAGGATAGTAGTCCTCGAACCCCGCGAGCCCGACGAGCGCGAGCTTCAGCCGTGCGACCTCGAGGATCTCGTCGGGCCGCAGGTCCGTGAACTCGCCGAGCGGCAGCGCGACGTTCTCGGCGAGCGTCATCGAGCTCCAGAGGGCTCCGCTCTGGTAGAGCACGCCGATGCGGCGGAGCATGTCCCGACGGCGCTCGGGAGCGGCCGCGGTGAAGCTCTGATCGCCGTAGAGCACCTCGCCCTTCGCGGGCTCGTTCAACCCGATCATATGCCGTAGCAGCGTGCTCTTTCCACACCCGCTCCCACCCATGATCACGAAGATGTCACCGGTCCCGACTGTGAAGTCGAGATTGCGCTGAAGTACGAAGTCACCGTACGCCATGGTGAGTCTGCGCACCGTAATCGCCGGCGTTCCGTTCGGGATCTCGGTCATATTCCGAGGGCGTAGAAGATGAACGCGAACACCCCGCAGGCGGTGATGATGGCGACGATCCCCGTCACGACGGCAGACGTCGCGGCGTCACCGACCGCCGACGAGCTCTTGCCGGACTGAACGCCACGCAGGCACCCGGCCGTTGCGATCAAGACGCCATACACCGTCCCCTTGACGACCCCGCCGACCACGTGCGTCGTGCTCACGGCATCCGAGGTCTGAAGTAGGTAGGCGACCGGTGAGAGGTCGAGCATCAGAACGCCGACGAACCCGCCGCCCAGGATCCCCATCGCGTCGCCATACAGTGTGAGGAGCGGCATCATGAGGCAAAGCGCGATCACGCGGGGGAGCACGAGGAAGTCGAGCGAAGAGATCGCCATGGTCTCGAGTGCATCGATCTCCTGCGTCACCTTCATCGAGCCCAGCTGAGCCGCGAACGCGGCGCCGCTGCGGCCGGCCATGATGATCCCCGTGATGAGCGCGCCCATGTCGCGCACCATCGCGACCCCAACCAGATCCGCGACGTAGATCGTGGCGCCGAACGTCTGGAGCTGGATGGCGCCGACGAAGGCCAGAATCAAGCCGAGCAGGAACGTCACCAGCGTGACGATCGGCAGCGCATCGAAGCCGTTCTGCTGGACGAGCAGCGCGAGGTCGGACCACCGGAAGCGAGCGCTGCCCTTCAGCGCGCGTCCCACGGACTGCGTCAGGCGCCCGAAGAACGCGAGGTCGCTCCGGAAGAGCCGCTCGGTGGCGATCACGCGCTCGCCCAGCTTCTCCACGAAGTCGTCACCGTCCTCGTCTTCAGCCGTGCGAGCGTCCTTCTTCTCAGGCACCGCCTCCGCGAGCGCGAGCAGTCGCCGGAGTCCTTCGGGCAGCCCCGACCGATCGACCGGGATGCTGTGTCGGCGCGCGAGCTTCGAGGTACCGGCAAGGAACGCGAGCACCGAGCTGTCCCAGGCGGCCAGATCGCGCGTATCGAACTGGAGGACTGCCGGGGTCGTCCCTGACAGCTCGCGCTCCACGTCGGCGAGCGGCGGCAGCCCGGCTTCGAGACTCCACGAGCCCGCCAGGCGGACGACGAGCGTACCGGCTTCCTCGCGCCGGACGGATAGCTCGGGTGCAGTCAGTATGGTCGTCACGGCGCTACCGGTACGCGACCAGCTCGAGCCCGCCCACTGGCGCGAATCGCTCGATCCGCGATGTCAGCAGGGGGAGCCGGTGGTGAGATGACGTGGCCGCGATCCATAGGTCGGTAGACGAGAGGGTGGAACCACTCCCGCGCAGAGCTTGCGCGAGGGCGCCGTACACCAGAGCGACGTTCTCGTCGACCGGCAGCAGGCGATGGGACTTCCGGATCGCCCAGAGAGCTGGATGGCCGACGTCTCCGTACGCCTCCACGAGGTCCCCCAGCGCGATGGTGGACAGGCAGAGCCCCGTTTCGGGCTCTCGCTCGAGAAAACGGTGCGCGGCGCCGGTCAGGCCTTGCCGACGCTCGCGCTCCAACTCGATCAAGAAAGAGGTGTCGACGCTCAGGGTGCGCGCCACGCGTCCCCCGTGGATGAGTCTTCGCGTAGCCCTCGCTCGAGGCGCTCGAGTACGACTTCGCCCGTGAGGGACGCCCCCCCGAGCTCGGCGAGGAGTTCGCCGGCCGTGTGCCCGGCCACAGGCCAGGTCGCTCGCTTGATCACGTGCGAGAAGGACTCGGTCGGCCCCCGTCGGGCGCGCCGCAGCCGCTCGTAGGCCTCCACGTCGACCGAGATCGTTTTCGTGGCCATGCATGTACATACACAGGTGCATGCATGTAGTCAATACACATGAGATGGCCGAACGTGGGCCATCCGTGACCGCAGGGGCCGGGAGTGGACGGATCAGGCGGGAGGGCCCAAGATCCTTCCATGCGGCACCGCTCCGTCTTGGCCATCATCGGCCTGGCTTTGGCCGCCTGCGTTTCGGTCAACAAGTCCGTTCTCGCGCCCAACCCCACCGGGAGGACGTTCGAGATGGAGGATGTGTACGTGTATCTCCGCCAGGACACGGTTCCCGAGCACACCCGCCTGGCCATTCTCAATGCCCACGGTGACACGGAGATGACCAACGAGGGCGACCTCATCGACAAGCTGCGGGAAGAGGCCGGTAAGCTCGGGGCCAATGCCATCATCTTGGACGAAATCGAGGAGCCGGGGACCGGCACACGGATCGCCGCCGCGATTCTCGACGTCGAGACCGAGCGGCAGACCCAAGCGCTCGCCATCTACGTGCCCTCGCGCGATCCGGCGCGGAACTAGACCGGCGGTACCCCAGCCCTCTCCGATGCAGTAGTTTCCCCGCTTCTTCGGGACGTGGCGCAGCCCGGTAGCGCACCTGAATGGGGTTCAGGGGGTCGCCGGTTCGAATCCGGCCGTCCCGATAACGGCTCTACGGTCTTCCGTAGGGCCGTTCGTATTCATCGGGACGGCCGCATGAGAACCGGCGCGGCTCGCGAAGCGAGACGCCGAGCCGGTTCGAGCCGAGCGACCGCGACGCCCAC
>CAZBCN010000060.1:17644-22157 GCA_964490285.1 uncultured Gemmatimonas sp.
CGGCTCGCGAAGCGAGACGCCGAGCCGGTTCGAGCCGAGCGACCGCGACGCCCACGAGAAGGGCCGCCCGCCTGGTCGCGAGGCCAGCGAGCGCAGCGAGCTGAATCCGGCCGTCCCATAACGGCTCTACGGTCTTCCGTAGGGCCGTTCGTATTCATCGGGACGGCTGGATGAGAACCGGCGCGGCTCGCGAAGCGAGACGCCGAGCCGGTTCGAGCCGAGCGACCGCGACGCCCACCAGAAGGGCCGCCCGCTGGTCGCGAGGCCAGCGAGCGCAGCGAGCTGAATCCGGCCGTCCCGATCCCTCCTTGCCACCACCCCCCCGTAGCCGTAGGGTCGCCATGAGCGCCGATCGTCGGCGAACGCCACCGCGAGGTCCCCCGTGTTTCTCCTCCGCCTTCCCGAGGTCAGCAAGGCTGCTGCGGCGCTCCTCCGCCCCGTGGCGGATCCGGATGAGATGGTGATGGACCCGCCGACCTACAGGGACCTCGAGATCTTCGAGTGCGACTCCGCGTCGAGCCTGTACGAGCTCTGCAATACCACCCGTACGGAGGGCGGCGCCAAGGCCCTGGCGGCTCGGATGAAGAAGCCGTGGAACCGGGCGGACAAGATCCGGGAGGTCCAGGAGTCGCTGGCATTCATCCGCGCGAACCGTGCGGCGTTCGACAAGTTGCCGAGCACGCTGGTCACGTTCGCTGCGGAAGAGTACCTCTCAGGCGCGCTCCCGATCGCGTCCAGCGAGAAACCGCTCGAGTTTCTGTTCGAAGCGGTCGCGATCCGATTCGGTGAGTTCCGCCCTTTCGCACGCCTCATTCGGGGCGCGCAGCTCACGGCGAAGATGGTGCGCTCCCTACGGACCATGATCCGCACCCCGGACTTTCCGGTCAGGGAGGGACGCGGCGACGTCGGGCCCATGCTGCGTGAACTCGTATCACTCGTCGAGCGTCCCGGGTTCGCCGTGGTGAGCGACGCCGAGGACTGGGGCATGGGCACCATCAAGGTGATGAAGATCGACCGGGTGTTTCGCCTGCGGGAGCGAATCGCCGTCGAGCGCATGCTCGAGCTCACCTATCAGATCGACGCCCTGGTGGCGATGTCGGACGCGACCGAACGCTTCGGGTGGGTCATGCCGCAAGTGGAGAGCGGACCCACCCACATCGACGGAGAAGGCGTCTACCATCCGTTCGTCGAAGAGCCGGTTGCCAACGAGGTTCACCTCGGAGGTGGCCGCCACGTCCTATTCCTCACCGGCCCCAACATGGCCGGCAAGACGACGTACCTCCGCTCGTGCGGTATCGCCACGTACCTCGCGCACCTCGGGATGGGCGTGCCCGCGCGCTCTTTCCGTTTCTCGCCGTGCGAGCGCCTCTTCAGTTCGATCACCGTGACGGACGACGTCCGGAGCGGCGTGAGCTACTTCCGTGCGGAGGCCCTGCGGGTCAAGGTGATCGCACAGGCCGTCACGGACGGGCTCCGCGTGATCGCGCTCATGGACGAGCCGTTCAAGGGCACGAACGTGAAGGACGCCGTCGATGCCTCGCGCGCGGTCCTGCGCGGGCTGATTCGGCGACCGGGCAACCTCTTCATGGTCTCGTCCCACTTGATCGAGCTCGGCGAGGAGATGCTCGCCGACCGGCAAGT
Source organism: uncultured Gemmatimonas sp. (assembly GCA_964490285.1). Taxonomy (GTDB): domain Bacteria; phylum Gemmatimonadota; class Gemmatimonadetes; order Longimicrobiales; family Gaopeijiaceae; genus UBA2982. The sequence goes on from CAZBCN010000060.1 coordinate 19,286, forward strand.
CGACTGCCGCCGGTTCGAAGCCGACGAGGAGGACGGTCGGCTGCACTTCGACTACGTCCTACGTACCGGCGTCTCCTCCCAACGGCTGGGCATGAGGGTGCTGCTCGAAGAGGGGATCTTCGGCCTGCTGGAGACGGAGCCCGGCCCCTAATTCTCTGGACCCGGGTCGCTGCTGTTGAAGCCGGTCCCCCAGATGGCGGCTCAGCGCCGGGCGAGGTCGGGCGGAAGCACCGGCTTCAGGTCGAGCACAGGCGTTCCGTCGATCGCTTCGAGGCCCTGCACCCGCACCCGTGCGCCATCCACGGCGCTCACCACCGTCTCGTGCAGGCCGATCGGGTTGGGTCGGTCGGGGGAGCGCGTGGCGAATACGCCCATCTCGCCGCGCTTGGGATCTCGCCTCGGTGTCACGCGCAGCGTGTCCCGGGCGGCTCGATGAAGCCACGTCAGGACGATCACGCGGTCGCCGACGCGGACGCCCTCCAATGCCGGCAGCATCTCGGGCAGGAAGACGACGGTAGCTTCCGGGGCACCCTCGTCGGGCTGCCGCGGAGCGTCCTTGCGCTCGATCAGCGCCGATTCGACTCGGCCAATCGGACGAACCTCGAGGGTGCTCATGATGGGCCTCGCTTGCTGACCTGTTGATCGCCTCTCCGAGGAATAGTGCACCTGCGCACTCGTTGGCGCCGCCCTCCCCCTCACCCGCCCCCCGACCTCGGCACGAGGATCTCCGCTCCGTACGGCGCCCCCTGCGGAAGCAGGTGACCGACCGTCACGTACTCCGACCTGATCCACGATGCGAGCGAGCGCGCGAACCCGCTGCCGAACGGGCCCACACCGTACTCGGAGGCCTCCTTCGGAACAACCAGCACCAGGTCCGGAGGGGACGCGCGGAAGCGATCGGTCCAGGTGTCGGCGCCGAACAGGATTTCCTCCGGGGGCATGAACGTCACGAACGGCGTCGGAGCCGGCGTGCGGGCCAGGTAGTTGATCATGATCCCTTCGGGCACCACGGCAACCGACGCCGCGCCCGAGGCTCGTACATGCGCGACCGCACCGCTGACCAGAAAACCCCGCGCGTCGCTTCGGAAGGAGTCACGCCCCTCGGCGACCCACGTTGTCTTGCGAGCGAGCCAGGTGCCCGTGGCCTCGACGTGACGCGCCGCGAACACGGCGAGCAGAGCGAGCGAGCACGCACGGAACACATCCCCTCGCGCACCGCGCGTGTCGAGCCAGCGCGGCAGCCAACCCACGAGCGCTGTCGCGGCGAGGAGCGCGGCCGGGAGTGCGAGCGCGAAGCCATAATGACCGACCCTGACGTCCAGCAGCATCTTGAGGATCTGCGTGAACGCGAACGCCGCCGACGCCAGCGCAAGCAGGTTGCCCTGCGTGCGCGCTCCCCTCCAACGGGCCACCGCCAGCGCCACGACGGACACGAGCGAGACGACCGCGAGAGGCCGGACCGCCTCGGTCCAGTCGTACCGATCTCCGAGCACGGACAGGGCCAGGAGTGCAGCGAGGCCGGCGGCAGGAGCGATCGCGCGGCTGCGCGTGCCGCGGGTGAGCCAGGCGAGCGCGAGAGGCACGGAGAGCACGACGAACCACATCGCGCTCCACACCGCGACCTCTCCCAGGCGGATGCCCGGCTCGTCGAGACCCATGCCCGCCCGATAGAAGGGCAGCGCGGCGACGTCGCCGGCAAGCACCGACGGCCAGGCGCCGAGCGTGCCGGCCGGGCCCACGAGCATGGCGGAGGCCGCGACCGGTGCCATCGCCGAGCCCGCGAAGAGCCCGAGCGCGCGCGCGTCGCGACGCCAGAGGGTCGGTCCGAGCAGCACGGCGCTCGCGACGACAGCCGAGGCGAACGGTTCCGGCTTGGTGAGGAAACAGAGCCCCAACGCCGCCCCACCCAGGGCGAGGGCACGCGCCGCGCCCGTTCGCGCCCAGCGCTCCAAAGCAACTACCGAGGCGAGCGCGAGCACGAAGCCGTGGGTCGCTTCATGCGAATAGGGTGTGACCCAATTGTAGTTGCCGACGCCTACGTACTGGCCGCAAGCGAAGACGAGCAAGAATACGAGGCCCGAAACGGTGGCCGTGAGCCGGTCCGCCACCCGCGCACCGATCGCGTAGACCATGCCGACCGCCGCGGCCAACACGAGCGCGTTGCTCCACATCAAGACCGAAAGCCCCGGCCCGAACAACCTGAACAGGAGCCCGTTCCAGTGCGCCGACAGCGGCCCGTTGAACCAGGCGATGTCCGAGTACAGGGCGTCGCCCTCCGACAGGCGCCATGCGACGTAAAGCTCGCGACCGAAGTCGACGAGGGGGTCGGGCCACGCGCGCCAGGTCCAGGCGACGATCCCGACTCCGGTCGCGAGGAGTAGGGCGGGACCGGCTTGGGCCGCTGCCCGAGAGCGTGCGTCGACGCTGTGCATCGTCCGGCAAGCACGCTCGCGCGATGTGGGTTCGCAAGCCCCCACCCCTCCTGTTCTCGGAGTCGCTCTTGGGCAGGCCAGGCGGCGGGCCACCCGCATTTGCTTCCCCGCCCACGAGCCTCAATACTCGTGCGCTCCCGTTCTTCTCAGAGTCGCGCGTGCCCGTCGAGACCCTCCCTCTCGCTGCCGTCGGCCCAAAGCTGACGCCGCTCCCGCATCAGCTCACGCGTCTCGTGGGACGCGAGTGGGAGCTCGCCGAGATCCGGCGTGTGCTCGAGCGGAGCCGCCTGGTCACGCTCACGGGCGGCGGCGGGAGTGGCAAGACGCGGCTAGCCATCGAAGTCGCCCTCCGGGCGAGCGGCTTGCTGCGGGACGGCGTCGCCTGGGTGGACCTCGCACCGCTCACCGATCCGGCTCTCGTCACCCGTCACGTCGCTGCC
>CAZBCN010000061.1:0-22031 GCA_964490285.1 uncultured Gemmatimonas sp.
AGATCGGGGCCATGACCTCGCTCACCGACGTGGCGGAGCATCCGGTCGTCCGCGAACGCTTCGGCGTGCTCGCGACCGCAGCGGGCCTGGTCGCGTCGCCCCAGATCCGCAACCAGGGCACCCTCGGCGGCAACGTGTCGCAGGACACGCGCTGCGCCTACTACCGGCGCGGCTGGGCCTGCTACCGTGCCGGCGGCAACATCTGCTACGCCGACACGCCCACTGCGCTCAACCGCGAGCACGCGATCCTGGGCGCGAGCCGCTGCGTGGCGGTCAGCCCGTCCGACACCGCGCCCGCGCTCGTCGCGCTCGACGCGCAGATGGTGATCCGGCGCGGACGGCGTGAACGGGTCGTCGAGGCGGAAGACTACTTCGTCGGACCGGAGCGCGACATTCGGCATCTGACCGTGCTCGACCGCGGAGATCTCCTCACGGCGATCCGCATTCCGGCGACGTGGGCGGGGGCGCGGTTCTACTTCGAGAAGGTGCGCGACCGCGAGGTGTGGGACTTCCCGCTCGTGAACGTGGCCTCGGCGATTCGGGAGAACGGCGGGCGCATCACCGACGCGCGCGTGGTCGTGGGTGCGGTGGCGGCGCGGCCACTGCGCCTCCACCACGTGGAGGAGGCGCTCGCGGGCGAAATCGTGAACGACGAGACGCTGGTGCGTGCGGGAGGGCTCGCGATCCAGGGGGCCAAGGCCCTCAGGTACAACGCGTACAAGATTCCGCTCATGCGGAACCTGGTGAAGCGCGCCGTGCGCGGCGGACCGGCTGGGACGACGGCGTAGACGGCTGACGGATCTGGTCAGCCGAAATCGGGGGGCGGCAGGCGCGTCGCTCGCGCTCGTCGTGCTATGCGGGTGTGTCGAGCCGCGCGAGCCTGCTGCTGGTTCGTCCGCGGACGCGGCCGCACAGTCTGCTGCCGACCTTCGCTGGCATCCGCTCGGAAGCTGGACGGGCAGCGGCGGCCGTCAGACGGAGTCCTTCGATGTCCGTACCGGAACGCTCAAGCTCGTCTGGGAGCTTTCCAACGAAAGCGCGCCCGGGGCGGGCACGTTTCGCGTCGAGCTCTACAGCGCGATCAGCGGAAGGCCGCTCCAGACGATCGTCGACACCGTGGGCTTGGGGGTCGACTCCGCCTATGTGGCCGATGAGCCGCGGGTGTCGTACCTGGTGATCGAGTCGGAGGGCGTCGATTGGCGGGTGAGGTTGGAGGAGGGCGTGCGGTGAAGGGGGAAGCCCCCGACAATTCGCTCAGCGCAGCAGCTCGAAGCCGGCCGTCACGAAGTGCTCGTCGAACGCAAAAGCCTGCGTGATACGCTCGCGCTGCATCAACTCGAAGCTCACGGCATCCGCGAGCGAGAACGATTGATCCTGGAAGCGGTCGAGCCAGTTGGGTATCGCTTCGCTCACCAATGCTGCGGGTGTGTCCAGCCACTCGTAGCCGGGGTCGGCGAGCAAAGAGATGACCGACGCGCGCGCCGTCGCCGACCCTCGCCGTTGCACCGCTAACGAGTGAAACTCCGCCAACACGAGCACGCTGCTGGTCCACCGCACGCCCGCCGTGGCGTGTCGCCGCAATGTGGACACGGCATGCTGGTGGTGCTGGTCGCGCGGCAATGCCAGGGCCAAGAGGGCTCCAGTATCAACCCAGATCCGACTCACCTGTCCTCACGCTGCTCACGCTCGAGCGCCTGGGCGAGGTAGAAGTCATGACGCTCGGAGAGATCGGCGGGGTCGTCCGGTGCGTCGCCGAATGCTCCGATCAAACCCTCCATCGACCCGCCAGGAGGCTGCGAGGTGAGCTTCTCGGCGGCGAGCGCGCGCAACCCCCGCCGGAGGAGCTCGGTTCGAGGGAGCCCGGTCGACTCCACGAGCTGCTCCAACAGATCACGATCCTGTCGGTCCAGGTAGACCTGAACCGGCTCTCGCACTCGGGCGGGGGTCCGGCGTCGCTTTCTGTACATGTTTACCGTGAATGTACACATGCTGGAGAAGAAGGCAACGAGCTCGAGATCGGTGATGACCTCGCCCCCGGACGTGGCGGAGCGGAAGCCCGCTCGGACAGGTAGGTTGACGCGAACTCTTGCAGGGGGTGAGCACGTGAGAACGACGCTTGCGATCGGCTTGTCGGCTTGGTCCATGGGGCTCGGCGCGGCCCCGCTCGTGGCGCAGCAAGCCGCGATGCCGACCACGATCGAGGGGCTCCTGTCCGCGGCCAAGGATGCCGCGGGGACGAACTTCCCCGGCACGTTCATGCGCCTCTGCGTGCCACCACCGCCGCCCAACCCGGCGGGGCGCGGCGGGGGTGGGGGTGGCGGAGGTCGAGGAAGAGGCGGCCCGCCCCCGAGGGAGAGCTGGTACGCGGAGCCGGCGCGCGTGGGGGACAACCTCTATTTCCTCGGCACGATGGATCACAACTCGTTCGCGCTCGTCGCCCAGAGCGGCGACATCATCATCATCGACGCGCTCTTCGATTACGCGACCCCGGACGAGATCATCGGCGGGCTCGAAGCCCTCGGGCTCGATCCGAACGATGTCCGGTACGTGGTGATCTCCCACGCGCACGGCGACCACGACGGTGGCGTGAAGTACCTCCAGGACCGGATTCCTGGAGTGACGATCGTGTACGGCGAGGGCGACTGGCCCTCGGTGACGGCTCGAGGGGCGGCGGGTGCCGTGCGCAGCGGCACGCAGAACGACGGTGCCGATGGACGCATCATCTCCGTCGGCGACGACGATGTCTCCGTGCGGCTCGTCACGATGCCCGGCCACACGCCCGGCACGCTGTCCTTCCTGTTCGAGTTCGAGGATGGTGGAGAGCCGATCCGCGTCGCCTATGTGGGCGGCACGGCGATCTCCTTCACGAACACGGATGCCGCGTACTACGACCTCTACATCGAGTCCTCGGCCAAGTTCGCCCGCGCCGCGCGGGCTTTCGGCGCCACGGCGCTCATGTCCAACCATACCGAGTTCGATCTCGGCTACTTCCGGTCGCACACCGCTGCGATGCGGTCGAGCAGGGATCTGCCCAACCCCTACGAGATCGGGGCCGAGGCGGTGGCGGACTACTTCGAGGTCGTGCGATACTGCGCTTCGGCCGCCAAGCTCAGGGCGACGGGACGGCTCTGAGCCGGGCGTCCCAGCGTCGGGCGGGTCTCGGGGGTCCTGGTAACGCTGTCTTCTCTTCTTGTCTTCTTGATCCGAGCCCATGACCCACCGACTTCGTCGGCGTGGCGTTCTCCTCGCTGCATCGGGAGCGCTCCTCGCCCTATTCCCCCTCGCCCGACTGGGGGCCCAGGTCCCTGAAGGCCCCGCCCGCGCCCGAGGCGCGGGTCCGGGCACGGCGAGCCGCGTCTACGACCACGGTGCGGCTCCGGTCGCCCGTGCGGTGCGGACGACGGAGGACATCTCGATCGACGGGCGCATGGACGAACCGGCTTGGATGGCGGCCCCGGCGACGACGGACTTCTACCAGGTGGTCCCCAACGAGGGCCAGCCGATCACCCAGCCGACGGAAGTCCGGTTCCTCTACGACGACGACTTCCTCTATATCGGTGGCTGGATGTGGGATGACGGCGAGATCCTCGGCCGCATGGCCCGCAGGGATCAGGGCGTGCCGGACATCGACATCTTCGCGGTTCATCTGGACGGCTATCACGACCACCGCACGGCGGTCCGCATCGCGACGTCGCCGGGGGCGGGGTGGGTCCGCGACGAGTTCATCGTCGGCGCGCGCGGGGGCGGACCGGGCACGGGAGGGTCCGCCGACATCTCTTGGGACCCGGTCTACGACGTGGCGTCGACGGTGACCGACGAGGGATGGTTCGTCGAGTTCGCCATTCCGTTCAGCCAGCTCAGGTTCGGGAGCGAGCCGGCACAGACGTGGGGGCTACAGATCGAACGGAAGATCCGTCGCCACGGAGAGGACGTGATGTGGGCGTTCCTCCCCCGCAACGAGCCCCAGGGCGTGGCGCGGTACGGACACCTCGAGGGCTTCGAGAACCTGCCGCGGAGTCGCGGCCTCGAGATCCTCCCGTACACGACCGCGCGCGCGGAATACAAGAACATCCCGAGGAGCTCCGGCGCCAACTTCGACAATCCGTTCCGGAGCGGGAGGGACTACTTCGCGAGCGCGGGCGCGGACCTGAAGTACCGGCTGGGCACGAACTTCACGCTGGACGCGACCGTCAATCCGGACTTCGGCCAGGTGGAGGCCGATCCGGCGGTGATCAACCTCTCGGCGTTCGAGACGCGCGTGAGCGAGCGTCGGCCGTTCTTCGTGGAGGGCGCCGACATCTTCCGCTTCGGCGAGGGCGCGGGCGGCGGATCGCAGCTCGTGAACACGCGGCGGATCGGTCGGCCTCCGGCGGGCTCGCTCCCGAGCGCGTCGCAGTACGCGGACGTCCCCACCTCCACGACCATCCTCGGGGCCGCGCGGGTGACCGGTCGGCCCACGGGTGGGTGGTCCGTCGGCGTGCTCGAGGCCGTGAGCGACCATGCCGTCGTCCCCTGGGTCGACGCCAGCGCGGTCCGTTCCGAAGCGGAGATCGAGCCGCGGACGAACTACTTCGCGGGAAGGGTCCGGCGCGACCTCAACCAGGGCACCAACGCGTTCGGCATCATCGCCACGGCCGTGAATCGCGATCTCACGGATCGACTCCGACAGGAGATGCACGCGGCGGGGTACTCCGCCGGCCTCGACGGCCAGCTGCAGTGGGCCAACCGCGAGTGGGCGGTGAGCGGAGCGCTGGCGGGGAGTCGCGTGACGGGGGATCCGGCCGCGATCGCGCGAACGCAGCGCAGCTCGGCGCGCTACTTCCGCCGCGTGGATGCCGACCATCTGCAGTACGACTCCGCCGCGACGTCGCTCTCTGGATACTTCGCCACGGTCAGCGGCGGCCGGCAGCGAGGAGCATGGACCGGTGGCCTCGGCCTCGACGCCACGAGTCCCGGTTACGAAGTGAACGACTTCGGATTCCAGAGCGCAGCCGACCGCATCAACTACGGTGGCGACTTCGGATATCGCCTACCCACGACCGGGCGGCGCTTCCGGAGCTTCAACGTCACGGCCTCCGCGGGGCTCACCCAGAACTTCGGTCGCGAGACGCTCGGGAAGGACCTGGGGCTCTCGGTGGGTGCCACGCACCTGTCGCAATACGGGTTCAACGCCAGGTTCAACAAGGGCTTCGAGGCGTTCGACGACCGCCTGACTCGCGGCGGTCCGCTCGTCCGCGCTCCAGGAGGCTGGTCCGCGGGCCTGAGCTTCAACACGCCACCCCAGGGAGCCCTCCAGCCGAGGCTCGGCTTCAACTACTCCGAGGACGATGCCGGCGGGTGGCGGAGGTCCGTCAACACGGGCGTCACGATGCGCTTCCGCGACGTGTCCGAGCTGATCCTCGCAGGAAGCTACTCCCGGAGCCGCTCGCCGGCGCAGTACGTCACGACGATCGCCGATTCGAGAGCCAGCGCGACCTACGGGAACCGCTACATATTCGCGCCCATCGGTCAGACAACGCTCGACCTCGAGGTGCGTCTGAACCTGACGTTCACGCGCGGGTTGTCGCTCGAGGTCTACACGCAGCCGTTCCTCTCGAGCGGCGACTACGGGAACCTGATGGAGCTCGCCGCGCCGCGTACGTTCGACTTCCTGGAGTACGGGTCCGACGTGGGCACCATCGCCCGCGGAGCGGACGGACGCTACGCGATCGACCCGGTAGGCGACGCGGCGCAGACGTTCACGATCAGTGACCGGGACTTCAGCGTCCGCTCGCTCATCGGCAACGCGGTGCTGCGTTGGGAGTGGCGCCCGGGGAGCACGCTGTTCCTCGTCTGGCAACAGCTCCGCTCCGAGCGGCCGACCTCCTTGGGCTTGCCCCAGGGGACCTACGGCAACTTCCACTTCGGCGACGACGCGGAGCGGCTCTTCCGCATCAAGCCGGACAACACGTTCATGATCAAGGTGAGCTACTGGTTGAATCCTTAGGGGGGTGAGCTGTTCAGCGGGTGCCATCCTCCCGCGCCCGGCCGCCGGGCGTCGCCTTTCCGTGGGAACCGAACGGACGTAGATCAATCTCCGTAGGCGGACCCCCGGCCGACGAACGGCATCGCGAGAGATCAGATGAAGACGAGCGTCCTCGCTGTTTTGCTGCTGAGTGTGTGGGTCCATTATCCCCTCGCTGCCCAGGGTCTCGAAGGCCGCTGGAAGCTCATCGGCGCCGAGGATCTCAACGCCGACGGATCCGTCGGTCGTTATCCGTGGGGGCGCCAGCCGATCGGATCGATCGTGGTGCAGGACGGAGCGTGTTATCTGCAGATCATGTCGAGCGACGTGCCGTCGTTCCCGGCGGGCGCGACCTCGACGGTCGAGCAGATGAACCAGGCTCTGTTCAGCACCTACATCTCCTATACGGGCCCGTGCTCGATCGACGAGGCCCGAGGCAGCGTCGTGCTGCAGGTCCAGGCCGCGTGGCGCCCGGAGTATCCCGTGGAGCAGAGACGGTTCTTCCGGGTCGAGGGTGACCTGCTGTACTTCGGTCCCACGGAACGGATCCTGACGGATCCACCCTGGGATGCGAGCGCGATCCCGGCGGGCACGTTCACCCGCCGTCTGCGGCTGCAGCGGGTGGTCGAGCGCTGATCTACGTCGGCGGAGGCGCGACGGGGCGCGCCGCGCACCGCATCGCTCCACGCGCGACCCACCAAGCTGCGACGAAGACGGCCACGCCGGCGATCATGAGCCCCGTGCCGATCTTCTGGAGCCGCCAATAGCCGTCCGCCACGGCGACCGCGGCCCACGCCGCGGCGTCGGCGGGCGGAACGTAGGCGGGCATGGCCCGGAAGCCGAGCCACGCCCACGCGTACGTGGCTCCGCCGCCCACGAAGAGTAGAAGGCCGGCGGCGTCCAGAATGCGGCCGATGCGGGGAACCGTCTTCAGGGGTGTCGGGGACTCGCCTAGTGGACGATGGGTGGTCGACTCCAGAGTACGTCGCGGCAGGGGGTCTGCCCAATGCTTCCGTGCCCGGATTGCCAGCGGCCCGTAGACCCCGGATGTTGGAGCCATGGCGCCTCTCACGAATCTGATCTGGTTCGTCCTCCTCTGGGCGGGGCTTCTCGCCGCCGTCGTGATCACCGTGATGACGGTGGGGTATGGGCCGGTGCTCATTCCCGCGTATCTGGCCCTGGTTCTGGCCTATTGGGCCGTGGTCGTCCGTGGGGTCGACGCCCGCAAAGCGATCGCCGCCGAGAAGCTGAACAGCACGTTGATGACGAGCGAGCAGAAGCTGGGCGAGGCGATCCAGTTCCGGCTCTGCGCGCTCTGGTCACGTCGCCTCGTCGTGGCCGCGACCGGGAGCCGGGTGATCCTCGTCAGCCGGCCGCTCCTCGGCGGCTTCACCATGAAGGACTACCAGTGGAAGGACCTCCATGACGCGAACCTGTCGGAGAACGTGCTCCCGAAGCTCTTCGGCTCGCGGCTGAGCTTCGCGATTCGCCGCGACGGGGTCGGTGAGGTGGAGGATCGCCTCGTCATCGACGGAATCGACGGGCGACTCGCCTCGCAGATCTACGCGACCGCGCAGGAGCAAGAGCAGGCCTGGGAGGAGAAGCGCCGCGTCCGCACGATGGAGGAGGCACGCGCCTCCAGCGGGGGCATCACGCTCGGCGGCTATCCGGCCGCGGCCCCGGGCGGTGCCAACGAGTCGGCGCTCGATGGCCTCGAACGGGCCAAGAAGCTGCTGGACGCGGGCGTCATCAGCGATGCCGAGTTCAACGAGATCAAGGCGAAGATCCTGAGCCGCCAGGCCTTCTGAACTCCGAGTCCCGCCTCAATCCATCGGGTGCTGGTCGCGCACGTCCTGGATCTCGGTCAGGCAATCCATGAACGCCTCGACGAGGATGGGCTCGAAATGGGTACCCGAGCCGTCCACGATCATCGCGAGGGCATCGTCCATCGCGAGGGCTCGGCGATAGGGCCGGTCCGTCGTGCATGCATCGAACACGTCCACGACGGCGCACATGCGGGCCTCCAGGGGGATGTCCTCCCCGCCGATCCCACGGGGATAGCCGCTTCCGTTCCAGCGTTCGTGATGATGGTACGCGATCGAAGCGCCCAGCTGGATGACGTCGGAGTCGGATCCGGCGAGAAGGTCGGCGCCGATGCGGGCGTGCTCCCGCATGAGCGTCCGCTCCAGGTCATCGAGCGGCCCGGGTTTCAGCAGGACCTCGTCGGGAATCCCGATCTTGCCCACGTCGTGCATCTGGGCCGCGTGGCGAATCATCTCGATCTGGCCGGGGGAATAGCCCGTGGCCTTCGCCAGGACCCCGGTCCCCAGGCCCACGCGAGCGATGTGCCCCGCGCTGTGCTCGTCCTTGTACTCCGCCGCGACTGTCAGGCGCCGTATGGTGTCGAGGTGGGCCTCGAAGGTTCGGCGCTCGGCCTTGCTCATCTCCTCGAGTGCCGCCCGTAGCTCCGCCGTACGCCGATCGACCGCTTCGTGCAACCGCACGCTGCTCCGCTTGAGGTCATCGTTGGCGGCCTTGAGCGCCAGGAGCCAGCGCGTGCGGAGGCGGAGCTCGTCGGCGTTGATCGGCTTCGAGATCACGTCATTCGCGCCGACCTCTAGCGCTCGCGGGTACCAGGTCTCACGGTCGAGGCCGGTCACCATGACGATGGGGATCAAGGCGTGCTCGGGTTGAGCGCGTATGCGCTGCGCTACCTCGAAGCCGTCCATGTTCGGCATGTTGATGTCGAGCAGGATCAGGTCGATCCCGAGCGCGAGCTTCGAAAGCGCCTCGAAGCCGTCGTCGGCCCGCTCCACTTGGAAGCCCAACTTCTCGACGAACCTGGCGTGGGCGGCCAAGATGCCTGGCTCGTCGTCCACAATCAGTATCCGACGGGTCTCAGAACTCTCCATTCACAACTCCGTCCGACATCGCCGTGAGTAGCGCGCGTGTGTCAGCAGCTTCTGCGCGGAATACTCGCGCGGTCGGAGTATGCTAGTGTTGTCGGCACTTTCGAACCAATGCCATATTGCTCAGGCAACCAGACCCATCGGGTATGGCTGCCTCCGACGCTGGTCGCAGACCTTTCCGCTGATCCCGAGGTAACCCTTTGGAGCTTCGTCATCTCCGTTACTTCGTCGCGGTTGCCGAGGCCGGCAGCTTGACGAAAGCGGGTAGCGCGCTTCGCGTGGCGCAGCCTGCGCTCTCCAGGCAGATCCGTGACCTCGAGCGCGAGGTCGGCGTCGCGCTCTTCGAGCGTCACCCCAGGGGGGTGAGGCTGACCCCCGCGGGGGAAGCGTTTCGCGTGGAAGCGCGAAGTGCGCTCGAGCACGCGGAGCTCGCGGTCGCGTCGGCGCGTGGAGTGGCTTCGGAGGCGGCCGGGCCGTCGCTCAGGTTCGCGCTCGGCGATCTGTTCATGTACGGAAGTGTGGCGGAGGAGCTGCTCGCGGGCTTTCGCTCGGCGCACCCTGCCGTGCGCGTGGACATTGCCAGTCAGGACGAATCCGCGACCCATGACGCACTGGTCGCCGGAACGATCGACGTCGGATGCGTGCTCTGCTCGAAATGGCCGCCCCGGGGCTTCGATGGCCATCGACTCCTCGAGGTCGAGCTCACCGGCGTGCTCCTGCCCGCGAACCACCCGCTCGCGGCGCAGTCGACGGTGAGCCTGCGGGATCTCCGTGCGCTCCCGTGGCTGACGACGACCCCGCGTCGCTGGCCGGGACTCCATCGCGATCTCGAAGGAGAGCTGCGGGCCCGCGGGCTCACGCCGTGGCACTTCGCTCCCGGTCCGACCTTCTTGCCCTCGTTCCACGTGGCCGCGGGCGAGGGTTGGATGCTGGCGAGCGAAGCGTCGGGGGCTCCGTATCGGGGGGGCTCGGGCGCGATCGCCTACCGCCCCTTCGTCGAGCCCCCGATTCTCCTGTGGATCGCTCTCGTATGGGCGCCGCCCGGAGCTCCGCTGGTGGCCCGTCTTGTCGAGAGCGCCCAGCGGGTGGGGCTCGTGGCCCTGGACGCTCCCGGTCGCGAATCGGTTCCGAAGCCTGCGTAGCTGGGTGGGGCGAGGGTCTCCCACCCCCTGCGCACATTCCTCTGGCGGTCTCGCCGCGTCACATGTTTACGTGGAAGGGGGGATGGAATGGAGATGAGATATGGCAGCGGAACACCCGGGCGGAGTGGTGTGGGCGATCGTGGAGCGTATCAACGCGACCACGGAGAGGGCGCTGCACGCCCTCGATCCGGACACGATCCGGGGCGAGGATCTGTTGCGCCGGGTCTTGGGCAGCCTGCCCGGCATGGCCGTTCGTTGTCGCACGGACGTCGACCGCACCATTGAGTTCGCCACCCTCGGCTGCAAGTCGCTCACGGGGTTCGACCCGGCGGACCTCGTGGGAAGCAGAGTCGTCACGTACGCGCAGCTCATTCACCCGGAAGACCGCGCGCGCGTCCTCGCCGCGGTCCGGGACTCGATTCGCTCCGCCGCCCCCTTCGAGGTGACGTATCGTCTTCGCCGAGTGGATGGCACGGACCTCCGGGTCCGGGAGATCGGATGTCCGGTGCGAGGCCTGTCCGGCGAGGTCGAAGCGATCGAGGGACTGGTGACGACCGTTCCTCACGAAGCGGTGAGCGAACCCGAACCCCAGGTGCAAGCCATCGTGCATGACCTGAACAACGTGCTGGGCATGATCAAGACGACGGCCGAGCTCGTCTTGCTCGAGGCCCGTGATCCGACGGTATCGGCCGACCTGACCGATATCGTGTCAGCCGCGACGCGCGCATCGACGCTCACCCGGCGCCTTCTCCATCCCGGCGCGAACCCGTCGCCTGACCCTCGACCGTCCGAATGATGGGCCCCGTTCCTCGGATCCTGATCGTCGACGACGACCCCAAGGTCCGCGAGCTGCACGTTCGGCTCGCGAAGAGCCTCGGGTACGAGACCGAGACCGCAGCCGACGGGATCGAGGCGTTGGCGAAGCTGGCCCTCGACGTCGATCTGGTCATGCTCGATGGGCAGATGCCCAACATGGACGGCTTCGAGGTCGCGGCGCGCATCAGGGCCGAGCCCGGATTGGCCTTCCTCCCGATCATCATGGTGACGGGCCTCGACGGCGCGGTGGAGCATCGCCGCGCCTGGAAGGCAGGCATCAACGAGTTCATCACCAAACCGATCGATCGCGACATCTTCCATCTTCGCACGCACTGGCTACTCGACCTCAAGCGCGCTCACGACCGCCTCAGCGCGCGGAGCGAAGACCTCGAGCGTGTGGTCGAGGGCCGGACCGCGGCACTGCGCGACGCGCTGCAGGACATGACGGAGGCGCGGCGCCAGATCCACCGCGCACACCTCGACACGATCCGCCGGCTGACCATCGCGGCGGAATTCAAGGACAGGGACACAGGGGAGCACATCGAACGCATCGGCTTGTATGCGCGGGTCCTCGCCGAGGCCCTCGGGATGTCGCCCGGAGCGGTCGAGACGGTTCGTCATGCCGCGCCACTGCACGACGTCGGTAAGCTCGGTATTCCGGACGAGGTACTGCTCAAACCGGGCAAGCTCGACGCGGACGAGATGGCCATCATGCGGTCGCACGCCGTGCTCGGCGCGAAGATTCTGTCCGACTCGGAGTCCTCCGTGATCCAGATGGGACAGACGATCGCGCAGGCCCACCACGAGCGGTGGGATGGAGGCGGCTACCCCGACGGTCTGGCCGGGGACGCCATTCCGGTCGAGGCCAGGATCTGTGCGATCGTCGACGTCTTCGACGCCCTGACCATGGATCGCCCGTACCGCAGGGCGGTCGACCCGGAGACGGTTCTCGGGATGATGCGGAGCGAATCGGGTGCGCATTTCGACCCCGCGCTCCTCGACGCCTTCTTTGCGCGGAAGGACGAGATCCTGGCCATCCGGAGCGACAGCCTGGCGCACGGCCGGGGTCCCCAGGCGCCCCTTCCGTCGACTCCGCACTAGGTCGCGGCGCCGAGCCTGGCCGGCCGGCGTACCAATTTGATAGTGACATCCTGGCCGACGAGGCTAAATAGGAAGCACTGCCCAGTCGACTCGAAGGAGTGCGGGGTCGGGCCCGCCCGGCCACGTCTTACGCCCCCCTGATGGCTACTACTGCTAGACGGCTGTGGAACGGGTTCGGCATTCAGGCCGTTCTCCTGGTCGTATCGGTCGGCATCATCACGGCACTCCTGTTCGGGATCGATCGGCAGAGTCGGGTACTCGCCACGAGCCGCATGCGCGCCGCCGAGGCGCGCGAGATCGAGATCAACGTGCTCGGGTTCGCGGTCGGGGTGCACCGGTACCTCCAGGTGGGTGACCCCGAGGTCCGTCGCGTTGCGCGGGCGGAGGCGGAGGACGTCGAGCGGGCGTTCGCCAACTACGAGACCGTAGCGACGACTCCGGAGCGAGAGGAGCTCGCGGCTCGCCTAGGGTCGCTCTGGGGCGGCCTACGGGTGGCTGGCGAGGTGCTCCTGGGCAGAGCTCCGGGGCAGGCGACCCTCGAGGAGGTCTCGCGGTTCACCGAGCTCCTCGCTGCCGTCGAGACGACGTTGGACGAAGCACTCCAACCGGAGGCGGTCGCGGCATTCGACGCCGCGATGGCGAGGTCCTCGGCGCTGATCCGGGACGCGATCGTGGTCGCCGCCCTTCTTGCGATCCTCGGGGTCGGGATGTCCCTCGGCACGGCGCGCGTGGTCGCGAGGGGAGTTGCGGGCACGGAGGCCGCCCTCACGCGCCGGTCGGGACAGCTCCAGTCGACGTTCGACGCGATGCAGGACGGCGTGGCCGTCTTCGACCGGGAGGCCAACCTCGTCGAAGCCAATCACGCGTTCGCCGTCATGCACGGCTACGACGGCGCCGACGACATGAAGCAGCACCTCTCGCAGTTCGAGAAGACCTTCGAGCTCTTCGACGCGAGCGGGCAGAAACTCACGGTCGCGGAGTGGCCGGCCTCGCGCGTGCTGGGGGGTGAGACCTACGCGAACCTCGAGCTGCGCGTCCGGCGCCGAGACACCGGTTCCGAGCGGCTCATGAGTTACAGCGCCCAGCCCGTATCGCAGAACGGGGGGTACTCCCACGCGATCCTGGTCGCTCGCGACATCACGGAGAGCGTCCGGGCGCAACGTCAGTTCGACGAGCAGAGCCACCTCCTGCAAGCCGTCTTCGACGCGGCTCCGACGCTGATCTGGGTGAAGGACCGAGAAGGACGCTTTCG
Organism: uncultured Gemmatimonas sp.; assembly: GCA_964490285.1. Classification (GTDB taxonomy): domain Bacteria; phylum Gemmatimonadota; class Gemmatimonadetes; order Longimicrobiales; family Gaopeijiaceae; genus UBA2982. The sequence goes on from CAZBCN010000061.1 coordinate 13,225, forward strand.
CGTCGCGAACCGCGCTACCGCCGACCTGCACGGCACGACCCCCCGAGCTCTCGAGGGCCACACCGAGGCGGACTTCGGCCGAGTCACGGCGCGAGAGGGTGTGGAGGAGTCGGTGACTTCGCACGAGACGCGAGAGACGCGGTGGTTCCAAACCGTGGAGGTGCCGCTCGAGAGGCCCGGTGCCTCCGAGCCCCTGGTTCTCGGCATCTCCACGGACATCACGGAGCGCAAGCGGTTGGAGGTGGCGAGGGCGACGTCGGAGAAGCGCCTCCGCCTGCTCATCGAGTCGATGCCCGACGCGGTGCTCGCCGTGGACGAATCGGGGTCGGTCATCTTCGCGAGCGCGCGGGCGGAGCAGCTCTTCAGGTACTCGGCCGACGAGCTGGTCGGACAGCCGATCGATCTGCTCGTCCCCGAGGCGAAGCGCGCGCGCCATGCAGAACAGCGGCGCGAGTACATGGTGGCTCCGGAGCCCCGGGGGGTCGGGGCCGTTCGTCGGGAGCTCGAAGCCCGTCGGAAGGATGGTGGCACGATGCCGGTCGAGGTGAGCCTGAGTCCGATATCGACACCCGACGGCACGATCGTCATGGCGATCGTGCGCGACCTGACCGCGACCAAAGCCCTCGAGGATCAGCTTCGCCAGGCACAGAAGATGGAGGCGGTCGGACAGCTCACGGGGGGGATCGCGCACGATCTCAACAACGTCCTGACCGTGATCATGAGCAATGCGGAGATGCTCGCCGAGGCCGAGTTCGCGGATGCCGACTCACGCGAGGACCTCGCCGAGCTCGTAGGCGCGGCCCAGCGCGGCTCGGCGATGATCCAGCGCCTGCTCCACTTCAGCAGGCGCGCTACCTTGACGAAGCACACGATCCGCCCTGGAGACGTGGTCGGTGGGCTGGCGCCCATGCTGCGCCGACTCCTGCCAGAAAGCATCCATATACAAATGCGGGACGGGAGCGGGCCATCGGATGTCGTTCTGGGCGACACCGTCGCAATCGAGCAGATGATCGTGAACTTGTGCACGAACGCGAGGGATGCGATGGCCAATGGGGGTACGCTGCGCATCGAGACCGATCGGACCCGACTCGACGACAGTTATCTCGACACGCATCCGTGGGTGGCCCCCGGCTCGTACGTGTGCGTGGCCGTCTCCGATGACGGCGTCGGCATGGATGAGGCGACTCTGCAGCGGCTGTTCGAGCCGTTCTTCACCACCAAGCCCGTGAGCGAGGGAACGGGCCTCGGCATGGCGATGGTGTACGGGACCATGAAGCAGCATGGGGGGATGGTCCATGCTTATAGCGAGCTGGGACATGGAACTACGATCAAGCTCTATTTTCCTCTCGCGTCATCTACGACCGGCGCCGCTCCGGTGGCGAACGATCCTGTCCCTCAGGCATCACGAGGAGGGACCGAGACCATCCTCCTCGCCGAGGACGAGCCAGGCATACGGCGTACGACCAAACGCGCCCTCGAAGCGAGAGGCTACGAGGTGATGGTCGCGGAAGATGGGGCGGTGGCCCTGGAGCTGTTCCGCCGGCATCGGTCCGAGATCGATCTCGTGATCTCCGATCTCGTCATGCCCAACCTGGGTGGGCGCCAGCTCGTAGAGGCGCTCCGAGCCGAGGGCTCCGGCGTGCGCGTGTTGTTCACCAGCGGATACTCTTCGGACACCGTGAGCGGAGATTCGGAGTTTCCGCCAGGGGTCGCATTCCTGCAGAAGCCCTGGACGTTGGACGATCTGTTCGCACGAGTGCGGGAGTTGCTCGACGCGGACTGAGCGCCGTACCCAACTCGGCGAATGGGGAGGCACGATGGCGATGTGGTTGCGGACGGGGGTATGCGAGGCCCTCGCGGCTCCGCGGTGAGTCGAGCCGAGGAGGTCGACCTCGTCCACGAGGCGCTCGAGGCGTGCGACTGGACTACCCTGCGAAGGTTGTTCGACCAGCAGCCCTCGCTTCGGGCGCGACTCGACGACCCTGTGTTTCCATTCGACACGCCGGCGCTCGTCCGCTTCGCGTCGCATCAGGATCTCGAAGCGATCGATGTGCTGCTCGAGCTCGGCGCGGACCCCAACCGACGCACGGGGTGGTGGGCCGGTGGCTTCCATCCGCTGCATTGGGCCCGCGGCCAGGTCGCGGATCGGTTGATGGCGGCGGGGTCCGTGCCCGACGCGTGCGGGGCCGCCCAAATGGATCGCATCGACTTGCTCGCGGAGATCCTCGAAAGCGATCCCTCCCGCGTGCACGAGCGCGGCGGCGACGGGCAGACGCCCCTGCACTTCGCGCGCTCGCACGCCGTCGTCGACCTGCTGCTCGGGCACGGCGCGGACATCGATGCGCGTGATGTCGACCACCGGAGCGCCCCCGCGCATTGGATGCTCGAGCGCAAGCGGGGCGCCGGCCGGTACGCGCTGGCCGAGTATCTGGTCGAGCGAGGCGCGGCGGTCGACCCTTTCCTCGCCGCGGCGCTCGGCCTGACGGACCGGCTGCGCATGATGCTCGAGCGCGACCCGTCGCTGCTTGGGCTGCGCACCGGCGCGGGTGAGTACGGGGAGCAGCCGCCGAGCAGCTTCCACATCTATACCTGGACGATCGGGCAGCATCTGTCGCCACTCCAGGTCGCCGCGCAGTTCGAGCAGGAGGGAGTGGTAGAGCTGTTGCGTGCATTCGCGACTCCCGAGGACCGTCTGCTCGCAGCCTGCGCGGCGGCGCGTGCCGAGGAGGCGCGAGCGATCGTGCGGGATCACCCCGGTGTCGTGGAGACGCTCGCGCCCGAGGCGCTACGCATCCTTCCGGACGCGGCTTGGGCGGGCAACGCCGCCGCGGTGGATCTGATGCTCTCCCTCGGGTTCGACCCCGGGGCGGAGGGGCCCGACAAGGGAACGGTCCTCCACTGCGCCGCGTGGCAGGGAGCAGCCGCGTGCGTGGAGGTAGCCCTGCGCTACGGTGGGGTTCGCGCGCTCATGGAGCGAAAGGACGCGATGCACGGGAGCACGCCTCTGGGGTGGTGTTGCCACGGGGCGCGCTACGCGCGCAACCCGGCGGGCGACTACGTTGCAGTCGCACGGCTTCTGCTCGAGGCGGGGGCGCGCCCGGGACCCAACCTCGAGGACGCTCCGCAAGCCGTTCGGGCCGTCATCGCCGAGTACGCGTCCCGTGGTGCGGGGGCGCGATGAAGCGGTTCGTGAGCCGGCGAGCCGTCGCTCGTGCCGTGGCCATCGCGTGGGGGCTCGCGCCCGTGGGGTGCGCGGCGCAGGGCGATGGAACCCTCGCCGGCGGGCCGACCGAGCCGGTGCGCCCGACGAGCGCCTGCACGGTGACGCGAGTCGCCGATGGCGATTCGTTCGACTGTCAGCCGCTCGGTCGCGTGCGGCTGATCGGGATGGACACGCCGGAACTCGCCCAGGCGCCCTTCGGCGCCAGCGCCACTGCGGCGCTACGGGCGATGATTCCCGCGAGCGGTGAGGTACTCGTCGAGGCCGACGTCGAGGACCGGGATCAGTTCGGGCGGGCGCTCCGCTACGTGTGGGTCGATGGCGTCCAGGTGAACTGGGCCATGGTTCGAGGCGGGTACGCGGTGGTTCTGACCTACCCGCCCAACGTGCAGTACGTAACGTGGCTCGAGGAGGCGCAGGACGCCGCGCGCCAGGAAGGGGCGGGGCTGTGGGCGGCGGATGCTTTCGCGTGCCCGCCGGTCGAGTACAGGCGAGGCTCATGCAGGTGACGAGGGCGTCGTTCGCCGACGTCCGGGCGCTGCGCGAGCGGTATCGAGAGGAGATGAGCTGCCAGATCGTCCACGACTCGTGGCACGAGCGCGGCTTCCTGGCGTCCTACGTCCTTTCGTCGGGCGGCCGCGTCGTCGGGTACGGCAGCGTGGGTGGGGCAGGGGACGACCCCAAGGACACCGTGAAGGAGTTCTATCTCCACCGTGGGGATCGCGCGGACGCGCCTGCGTTCTTCCGCGCGCTGGTCGCCGAGTCTGGGGCGAAGCGGATCGAGGCCCAGACGAACGACCGGCTGCTCACGCAGATGCTGCTCGATCACGTGGAGAGCGTCGAGCGCGATCGCGTCCTCTTCGAGGACGTGGCCACCACCCGCCACCGGGTGCCCGACGTGATCTTCCGTCCGGCCGCCGCGGGCGAGTCGGACGGGGTCTTCGTGCATGCCGTGGTGCCGGTGGGCGACTGGGTGGTCGAGCTCCAGGGCGAGATCGTCGCGACCGGTGGGCTGATGTTCCACTACAACCCCCCCTATGCGGACATCTATATGGAGGTAGCGGAACGGTGGCGGGGTCGGGGGATCGGCGGCTACTTGGTGCAGGAGCTGAAGCGCGTCAGCTACGAGATGGGAAAGACACCGGCCGCGCGGTGCCCCGCCACCAACGTCGCGTCCAGGCGGACCCTGCAGCGCGCCGGGATGGCTGCGTGCGCGTGGATCCTCGCCGGGACCATCGCGCGGTGACGGGGAGCTTCAATCGGGCAGAGACACGACCGAACGGAGAGAAAGACTCATGGCGCAGATCGTAGCCAAGCGTGTGACCGCGCAGATCGAGGGAGACTTCGTCGTCTTTCTGATCGGCATGCGCATCAACAAGCCCTGGAAGATCCATAAGTGGCTCCCGGTCTTCCGGGCCATGCCAAAGATGATCCGCGAGCTCGAAAAGAGGCCCGAGTCCGGATTCCTCGGCCATATCTTCGGACCCAATGTCATCGTGCAGTACTGGCGGTCGTTCGAGCAGCTCGAAGCGTATGCGCGGGCCCCGGACCAGCTGCACTGGCCCGCATGGCGGGACTTCAACCGGCGAGTCGGCGGCAGCAGAGGTGATGTCGGGATCTGGCACGAGACCTACAAGGTGCGCGCCGGCGAGTACGAGTGCGTGTACAGTGGCATGCCGGCGTTCGGTCTGGCCGAGGCCAGCCGGGCGGTGGATGCGGTAGGCGCTCGCGACTCTGCCCGCGGAAGGCTGGACCTGGGCGCTCGGGGCGGAGCTGCAGCGCCCGACGCACCAACCGCCGGATGACCACGCTGGGAGTTCGATCTCGCCCGGTCGCACGCGTCGTGCTCATCGACGACGGCGACCGCGTCCTGCTCTTCGACACGCTCCTTCCCTACACTCGCGTCTGGATGACCCCGGGAGGCGGCCTGAAGCCGGGCGAGCGGCCGGAGGACGGGGCCGTGCGCGAGCTGTGGGAGGAGACCGGAGTGAGGGGTGTCAGGCTCAGCCCCTGCATCTGGCGCGTGCGCTTTCGATTCGAGCGCGCGGGCTTCGTCTACGACCAGGACGAGTACTACTTCGCCACACGCGTGGCGGGCGATGCCGTGGACGACGCGCATCGCGAAGTGAAGGAGCGATCCGAGATTCTGGAGCATCGGTGGTGGCGCTTGGGCGAGATCCGAGAGTCCACCGCTGCCTTTCGGCCCCGTGAGCTCGCCGCCTTGCTGCCGTCGATCCTCGCGGACGACTTTCCGGACACACCGCTGATCGGCGGAGTGGAGGTCTCGGCGCGAGTGATCTGAGACGCAACGCCGGGGCACCTGCCGAGCGGCGACCTTGCCGCGGGCCGCGCCGACACCGTAAGGTGGCTCACCCCCCGGGTTGCTCTTTCGCGCCCTCGATGTCGAGGAGAGGACCCGAGATGGCCAACAAGCCGATCCAGGTGCGGCGGAAGATCACTGCTACGCTCGAGCTGTCGTTCGATGCGAGCGGCCCCGCGCAGCTCATGATCGCACATCCGTCGGGCGTCGACGCGGCGAGCGTCGCGCCCGGGGCGTCCGCGTCGGTGGGGCTCACGCCGACCTCACGTGGGGTCCTGAAGGTGTTGGTCGACATGCACGGACAGGACGATTCGGGCACGCTGGTGGTCACTCCGCCCGGCCCCGACGGCCCGGTCACCGGCGATCAGGTCGAGACCTACGTGGTGGTGCGAGGCCCGTCGTGAGAGGAGCGGGCGGACGACTCGCGCTCGCCCTGGGCCTGCTCGTGGCCGCGCCGCCCGCGACCGACGCGCAGTCCGCGCAGCAGGCCGAGTGTGCTCGTCTCATCGGCTCGGATCAGGGCGACGAGTCGTGCTACGTCCTCGCGGGCACGATCGTGGGAGAACTGGGGGCGCAGCTGATCCTCGATCCGACGGCGGCACCGGGGATCTCACTGCGTGACCTCCAGCCCGCCCAGGAGGGACGCGCGGGCGCGGGCGGATCGCTCGCACGGAGCGAGGTCGTGCCCGCGTCCCAGCCCATGGCGATCGGCGGGGGATCTCTGTCGGCCGTCGGGTCGGACGCGGGCTCGGACGCGGTCACCGCGCTCACGTTCAACCCGACCATCTTCTATGGATCCGACCGGTCGGGTGAGTCGGTGGCGAGAAACAGTCGCCTCGCCGATCTCACGCTCTACTTTCCGATGGACGAGCTCGACGCAGACGACGACGGCTCCGTCGACTACTTCGGCCTCCAGATGCGGGTGAACTTCACGGGGCTCGAGGCCGGCCGCGAGCTCTGGGCGGCGGCAGAGGGTCTGCAGAGCCTGACCGTGATCGAGACGAGCGAGACGGAGCGACTTGCCCTCGCGCTCAGCGGCCTCGCGGTGGGTCGGATCGACGCGTGTGTCGAGCGGCTGGGCGACGCCGCATCGACCGCCGATGGAGTGGTCGCGGCGTGCGGCTCGGACATCCGACCCGACCTCGACCTGCCCACCTACGCGGAGTTTCGGGAGTCCCTCGTCCCGCTCAGGGAACAGGCGGACTCGAGGTACTTCGGCCTCGATCTGCGCATGGACTTCGGTGACCCGACGCTCGGGGCGGTCGCGGGCGCGGACGCGGTGTCCATCAACGCGGGCATCGCGTTCGGCCGCCAGTTCGTGGGGAGCGAGCCGATGGCCCCTTCGGCGGGCGTTCGTTTTCGCGGCGGCGTGCGCTATACGGACCTGAGAGACTCGGGCGAAACGAGCTTCGCGTTCGACTCGGGGCTGGGCTTCGTGCTGCGCCGGCCGGTCGACTTCGACAAGGCGCTCTCGCTCTCCGCGGGCTTCGAGCTGCGCTTCGGGGGCGTCGACGAGGCGCTCGAGGCGGCGCTCCAGTCCGACTACGTGATGTTCAAGGCCGCGCTTTCCGTTCCCGTGACCGACCAGGCCGCGATCACGCTGAGCTTCGGGCAGCCCCTGATCGGCGACGAGATCTCGCAGGTCCTGAGCGTGACCGGCGATTGGAGATTGCTGCTGCCCCTGCTGCCGGCGAACGGCCCTGCGTCGTCGGGCCGACGGTAGCATCGGAGCCATGCCGTGACCCGCCCGGGGCATCACCCCTCGGCCGGAAGCCGCGCCTAGACGGCGAACCCCACTCCCACCCCGACCACGATCGCCACGGCTGCCCACACCGCCGGCCGCGCCCAGACCGGCCGGAGCGTCCGCCGCACCTCGTCCATGCGGTGCTCGTTCAGGCCGATCGACATCCGGCCCTCCGCGTCGGTACGCCCCTCGATCAGTCGATCCTTCAACAGCTCGTTCACCGCGCCTTGGAAGCGCTCGGGTTTCTCGGCATACCCGGGAATGTCCGCGGGACGAACGAAGGAGAAGGTGGTGCCCGGCTCGTGGACGAGGGCCAGCTCTCGGAGGATGCGCTTCTTCGGTGACATGGTCGTAGGGGGTGAGGTTTGATCCGCACCCCCTACGTACCTGCCACTCCGCGAGTTGCACGAGGGCCGGCGAGGCCGGTCCTCCCCGAGTGCTCGCCAGAGGCGGGGGTACCCGGTTCCTCGTAGGTCCCCGAGGAGGGGCGGGGTACCCTTCCCTCGGAGGGTCATCAGCGCAGCGCTCCAAGCGCGAAGCAGGTCCGCGCGGTGGTCGAGCTGCGCTGTTGAGCGAGCCACCCGAACGACGGCCTGCGAGCGAGCGGGCCCGGAGAGGGAAGGGTACCCCGCCTCCCCGCGACTGAGACCGGGTACCCCCGCCGACCCCGCCTCCTAGTACCGGTAGTAATCCGGCTTGTACGGCCCCGCCTTCGACACCCCGAGGTACGCAGCCTGCTTGTCGGTCAGCTCCGTGAGCCGTGCGCCGATCTTGGCGAGGTGTAGCCGCGCGACTTTTTCGTCCAGGTGTTTCGGCAGCTCGTACACCTTCTTCCCGTAATTCGCGCCGTTCGTAGCGAGGTCGACCTGCGCGATCACTTGGTTCGTGAAGCTCGCCGACATGACGAAGCTGGGGTGACCCGTCGCGCAACCGAGGTTCATGAGCCTGCCCTCGGCGAGGATCAGAACCGAGTGCCCGTCCGGGAACGTCCACTCGTGGTACTGTGGCTTGATCTCTTCCTTGCGGATCCCCTGCACGTTCGCGAGACCGGCCATATCGATCTCGTTGTCGAAGTGGCCGATGTTCGCCACGATCGCCTTGTCCTTCATGCGCGCCATGTCGTCCGCGGTGATGACGTCGCGGTTTCCGGTCGCGGTGATGAAGATGTCGGCGGTCGACACCACGTCGTCCAGCCGCGCCACGGTATAGCCGGCCATGCTCGCCTGCAGCGCGCAGATGGGATCGATCTCGGTCACGACGACGCGAGCGCCCTGACCGTGGAGGGCCTGCGCGCACCCCTTGCCGACGTCTCCATAGCCGAGCACGACCACCATCTTGCCTGCGAGCATGACGTCGGTCGCGCGGTTGAGTCCGTCGATCACGGAGTGCCGGCACCCGTACATGTTGTCGAATTTGGACTTGGTGACGGAGTCGTTCACATTTATGGCAGGGAAGAGCAACGTACCCGCCGTCTCCAATTCGTAGAGGCGGTGAACGCCCCGCGTCGTCTCCGCGGGGACGCC
>CAZBCN010000062.1:0-14791 GCA_964490285.1 uncultured Gemmatimonas sp.
CGCGACCTCCCGGACGGCTTCGGCGAGCTTCCCGATCGCGCGCTCGTCGAGCCGCAGCCGGTCGAGCATCGGACCGCTCACCCCGTTCTGCTCCGCCGAAGAGAGATCGAGCGCGTTTGCGGCCGAGATGTCGGTTCGATGCGCGTCGATCGCGTCGGCCATGGCCTCGAGGGCTCGCTGGCGTGCGTTCGCGTCGAGGCGCGCCGAGGCCAGAGCGGCGGCTCGCGCCCGCCGGGCCATCGCCACGATGGTGGTGCCCACGTCGGACTTCTCGGCGACCGTCACGCCTCCTCCCCTCCGTCTTCCTCTTCGCCCTCTCCGATCAAGACCATGCGGTCGGGCCTCATGACCACGTGGCCGAGCCCTTCGCCAAGGGCTTCGCGTACCTCGAGCGTGTGCAGGCCACGGATGCGCTCCACGTCACGATCGTCGAAGCGTACGATGCCTCGAGCGTGCTCCTTGCCCTCCAGGTCGATCACCGAGACGACGTCCCCGCGGCGGAAGCGGCCCTCCACCCTCACGACCCCGCGCGGCAGGAGGCTCGCCTTGCGCTTGATCGCCTTCACGGCGCCGTCGTCCACGACGAGAGCCCCGGTGAGGCCACGCTGAGCCGCCATCCACTGCTCGACCGCGTCGAGCGGCCTCTTCGCGGCAGAGATGAGCGTGCCCGCGCCTTCTCCGCGCACGATGGAGGCGAGCACCTCTTCATCGGTCCCCGAAGCGATGACGGTCGGGATCCCGAAGTGCCCGGCCCGGTCCGCCGCTTCGAGCTTGGTGATCATCCCACCCGTCGACACGCCCGCCTTCTTCGCGTAGCAGTAGCGACGCAGCTCGTCGGCGCTCTCCGCGTGCTCGATGAGGCGCGCCGTGGGGTCGCGCGTCGGATCGCCCGTCATGACGCCGGGCACATCCGTGAGGAGCGCGAGCAGATCGGCGTCGACGAGGGCGGCGGTCATGGCCGCGAGGTTGTCGTTGTCGCCCACGACGATCTCGTCCACGCTCACGGTGTCGTTCTCGTTCACGATCGGTACCACGCCGGCCTGGAGGAGCGCCCCGAGTGCCTGGCTCGCGGCCACGTAGCGGCGCCGATCGGTCAGGCAGTCGTTGGTGAGCAGGACCTGGGCTACCACCATGCCGACTTCCTCGAAGGCCGCACCCCACATGCTCATGAGCCTACCCTGCCCCACGGCCGCGGCGGCCTGCCGATCGCGGATCCTCTTGGGCGGGGTCGCGTGGCCCAACGAGCGGAAGCCCGCGGCGATCGCGCCGCTCGAGACGATCACGACCTCGGTCGTGGGCTCGGCCGCGACGGCGCGAGCGACCGAGCGCATCCGATTGGGATCGAGCGTCGTCGTGTCTCCGGTCAGGAGACGACTGCCGAACTTGAGCACCACGCGACGCTGCGAAAGGCCGGTGGATTTGGGGTCCTGCCGCTCGATCGCTTCGATCGCTCGTGTCGAGGAATTATGCATGCGAGTTGCATAAAGCATCATGGAGAACCCCCCTCCCCACAAGGGGCTCCTGTCCACCACTCACACGTCGAGCACCCGCCCGTAGTTCTTGTGGTTCAAGTCGATGCCGGTGAGCCGCGAAACGGCGGTGAGCGCGCGATAGAGGGCGCGTTCGTCCTTGTGGATCCATGGGCGCGCGACGCCCGGCGGATCGGACTCGCGCAGCGCCCCGGCCCAGTCCATCGCCGCAATGCGGCCGGCCATGACCGCCGGGTGCGGCCCCTCCCAGCGCGTTAGCCTCCCGAGGGGGCCGTAATCGTACTCCGGTCCATGCTTCGGAGCGGGCGGCGCGTCGAGGCCTCGGTGGGCCCAGAAAGCCTCGACCTTCGCTCGCATACGTGCGGGCGGTCGCACCCAACCGTAGTGGAACATGCGCGCGTGCGCGCGCGCTACGGTGAGTCGCCGCGATCCGCCTCCACGGAAGGACTGTGCGTCCCGCACGGATCGGATCCCGACTCCGTTACGGACCACACGGATCTCGCGTGCGTACCAGCCTTGCCCCTGCTGGATGTGCCGGTAGTCGCCGAAGAAGTGGAGGTAGTCGAAGATCAACCCTTCGATGCGTGCGTCGTCGCGAAGCTCCTCGCAGCGCGCGCGCAGTGTGGCGGCGTCATCCTCGTGCAGGGCCTCGTCGGCCTGGACGTAGAGACACCAGTCACCCTCGCACGCATCCAGAGCCACGTTGGTCAGATCGGAATAGGCGAGGTGCTGCCGCGACACGTCCCACTCGGCTTCGATGATGCGGATGCGTGGATCCCCGATGGCTTCCACGACTCCCCTCGTGTCATCGTCGGGGTCCCCGGGTGCAATGGCGACGACCAACTCGTCCACCACCGGCAAGATCGATCGGAGGGCTTCCGCGAGCGGGTAGTCGAGCACGACCGCGTTGCGGGCAAACGAGAATCCGGATATCCGCACCGGGGTCGGAGCGCCCCGCGCCGTCAATCGTCGAGCAGCTTCGGCGGCTCCTCGGTGTCTTTGACGCCGAGCGCCACACCCGTGCCGATGCCGGCCCCGATGGCGATCGCCGTGCCGGCCCCCACGAAGGGCAGCACGGCGACGACCGGGGCCGCGAGGATCGTCGCCCCGACACCCGCCCACAGGCCGAGCGCGGGCTTCTCGACGATCGTGGTGTAGCGCAGGCGCCTGCCGACGAAGGTTCTGGACTTCAGGTGTCCGTAGACCCCCGCGAAGCCCGCTACCAGCAACTCGATCATGCTGTCTCCTCCGGAAGCACCCTAGTTGGTGACCGCATCGAGGTAGCCGGCCCATACCCACTCGCGCACCTTGGCCGCTTCGCCCGGCCCGCCCGCTCTCTGCAACTCCGCGAGGATCAGGTCGAGCACCTGGTTCAGCAGTGCCTGGGCTTCGGGTCCTCGGCCCACGGCCTCGATCACGGGATCGGAGGACACGCCGCGACCCGACGCGGGTTGGTACGCGATCGTGCCTTCCGCTCTCACCAAGGCATCGTGCCCCTGCAGCGCCGCAGTCGCGAGCGCTTCTACACGATCGTAGTGGCTGTTGCGCCTCGGTGCCGAGCCCCGGAAGGCGTTCGTGGCGCTCGCGAGCCGTAGTTCGCGCGCGGATTCTTCGACGCGTGCATCGTCGAGGGCACGAAGGTAGGCATCGCGGTAGCGCTCCTCGTCGCCCGAGCGGACGGCGCGGATCGTGGTGAGGTACTCCTCCCACACCGCGCGGACATTCGGGTTATCGGATGGCGCTGCCAAGTACGATCCGCGCAGCCAGATCTCGGGAATCGGATCGAGGCCGCGAAGAAGATTCTGGGTCGCCGTAAGGAAGCGCTCCTGGGCCCGACCGCGGACCGACTCTTCGTTGTCGGCGATGGCGGGAGGTGGACCGGGCGGGGGCTGTGCGCCATCCACCTCGGGCCCACCGCTGGTGTCGGCGCTCGACGTGATCAGCTCGGGCCCGAAGTAGACGCCGACGCCCAAGACCGCGAGCACCAAGATCACGAACGGCGCGTAGCGACGACCCGCACCCGTTCCAGTCTTCGCGCGCTTCGGCGGCTGCGGCCTCTCCGGCGGCTCTTCGCGGATCGTCGGCTCGTAGCGCGGGGGTTCGGGCCGCCTTTCGGGTGCCTCACGCTGGACCGGGGCGGGCTCGGCGCGCCGAGGTGCCATCGGCTCGACCAGTCGATCCGAGAGCGCAGGGGCCCCCTGATCCATCGTGAAGCCCTGAAGCGGCGCCTCACGATCGATGTCGAGGTCGGACGCCCGCTCGGCCGCCATCTTGGCGACGAACGCAGCGGTCTCCTGCTCAGGCGTCAGCTGACTCGGAGCGGGCGCGAGGTCGAGCCCGATATCATCGAGCGTGGGCGGCTCCTCTGGCGTGTCGACGGAGACGCCCTCCGCCTCCTCGCTCTCGAGTTGGATCTGGAGGACGACCGGGTGGGTGCGCGCCGAGGACCACTCCCTGGTTTCGGCATCGTACACGACGTCATCGGGCTGGAGCTCACCCGACCGCACGAATTCGGCGAAGACTTCGGGCGACGCGAACGACAGCTCCTGCCCATGCGACGTGCGGATGCGGAAGCGGGCGGACATAGCCAGAATCTAGGGTAATCCCGATGGCTTTGCCCCGGGGGGCGAGCACAGGGCGCCCCTACCTAGAGGCGCTTCAACGCCCGTCGATCAGGTCGTCCACCAGGAAGAGGTCGGTCAGCAGCGCCCGCAGGTGGATGTTCGCGTTCAGGTTGTCGATGAGCTGCGAGCTGATCCCCCCCCGCGAGGACACGAGGCGGATGGCAGCCAGCGCGTCGGCGGCGTCGTCTCCCACGACGCGGAGCATCTCGTCCCAGGCCCCACGCGGCTCGAGTCCCTCGGCCCGGGCGAGCTCGCGGAAACGATCCCCGAGTCCATCCAGGGCACGCTCCATCTTCTTCAGGAAATCCCGGAGCTGGGCGCCCGACTTGGCACCTTGGTCGCTGCTCAGCCCCTGTGCGGCATACGCGAGAAAGAACTCGTAGCTCTCTTCGATCGCGTCGATGCGCGCCTTGACGTCATCTCGTGGAGTGGACACGGCAAGCTCCGAAGCGAGGGCTCGCGGCGGCGAGAAGCCGCCGCGAGTCTCCCTTTCCGCTTCGTTCCCTAGGCGTCCTCGGCGGGAGCGCTGACGGACGCATCCGCCACGGCTCCACTCGCCGGCGAGCCGACACGCGAGGACTCACCTGTCACCTTCCACCTGTTCGGATCGAAGTGCGCCGCGTACACGTCGCGAGAAATCCAGCCACGCACCATCGACCAGAACAACCAGCGCTTGTCGGGCCGGAGCGCGAAGTAGATGTGGGTCGCGATGAGAAGAATGAACACGACCCCCGCGATCCCGTGGATCGCGAAGACCACGCCCGCGGTCTGGTCGGACAACAGATACGGATTACGCGCGAAGAACGGCGTGTCGATCCGCATCATCATGATCACGCCCGTGACGACAGCCGCAAGCGAGAACACGAGAACCGCGTGATGATAGAGTCGGTGATCGAACGGATACTTGCCGCTCTTCGGCTCCGGCGCGCTTGCCGACATCAGGTGCTTCGTCTGCGCGAACAGGTCGCGGAAGAAGCTCGGCCCGAAGTTCATCATCGACCAGAAGTCCTGCCATCCGATCGCATGGATGATGTGGTAGAGGATCGCAGCGATGAGCGCGACCCCCGCGATCCAGTGGATCGTCACCCAGGCCGGAATCTCGAGCCCCATCACCGGGACGAACGCCGTGACGACCAGTGCCAGCATGGACGCGGCCATCGCCCAGTGGAAGATCCGAGCGGCCAGCGAGTGCCGTACGACCCGCTCTGGAGTTCCCGGCGGAATCGCAGACGGAGCGGCGTGCGCCTCCCCACCTGCGCGCATGCGGAACCAAAGCGCATGCCCCACCATGAACAACGCGGCGAGCACGACGGCCGCCCACATGAGATCCCATGATACCCCGATGAGGATGTCCTGACCCCAGGGGTTCTGATCCCTTCGGAACAGCTCGATCACGCGGCCACACTCCTCACGGCCCTACGGACCAGGTTGCGCATCATGACGATCTTGTAGTCGTTGTGACGCAGCGCACGCGTGCCCTGGATCGCCAGGTCACCGGCTTGGTTCTGCGTCGCTTCATCTGCGGTCCTGCCCCTCACGAGCCGCTCGACCGCATCGAGGCGGACCGGGTACGGCGCCACGCCGTTCACCGCGATGCGCGCCTCTTCGATCGTGCTCCCCGACATGCGGAAGGCCGCCGCCACGCTCACGAGCTGGAAGTCCCACGAGCCGCGGTCACGGATCTTCTCGAAGTAGAAGCGCGAGTTCGCCCATGCGGCAGGAATGAAGACCTGCGTGAGCAGATCACCCGGCTTGAGCACCGTCATCCGCGTGATGTCGACCGAGGGTCCGATGAAGTAGTCCTCGGCGTCGTAGAGGCGGCGACGCGGGCTCTGCACCACCATCTTGGCGTCGAGCGCGATGAGCGCGGGCGCGGTGTCGGACGGGTTCACAGCCACGCACCTGCTGCGGCCCAGGATGCAATGCTCCCTGTTCATCGCGAGCGGAGCCGATGCATAGCACACGTTGCCGCCCGCCCGGTAGCAGGGCCAGCCGCTGCGGTAGTACCAGCAGCGCGTGTCCTGCGACACGTTCCCGCCGATCGTGCCCTGGTTGCGGATCTGCGGTGTCGCCACGTGCTCGGCAGCCGTCGCGAGCACTCCGAACTCCGAGCGCACCCGAGCGTGATTGGCGACCTGGGTCAGCGTCGACATCGCGCCGATCTCGAGTCCACCCGCCTCTTCACGGATACCGTGCATTTCCTCGATGGCGCCGAGATCCACGACGACCCGAGGACGCTTCACGCGGTCCTTGAACCAGTCGAAGGTGTCGAGTCCGCCGGCGAGAACCCACGCTTCGCTCCCGGCATCCTTCAGGATGTCGACCGCATCCTCGACCGTCGTCGGTTGGACGAGGTCGAACGCCGGGATCATGTCTTTCATGTTGGCCATGTATCGGTCTCCCTAGCCTACGTGCTGGTCGAGTCGACCAAACGGAAGTGGACGTCCCTCGAGCTCCGCCAAGATGAGGTCCGGCGTTAGCGGAGTCCTGCACAGGTACCGTCCGCCCATCGCGTCGGCGAGAGCGGTGGTCAACAAGGCCGACCCGGCACCGACCGAAGGCTCACCGATGCCCTTGGCGCCCACCGGGGTCGTCGGATCGGGAATGCCCACCGCGTCCCAGCGCATGCTTTGCGGCGCGTCGAGGAACGACGGCGGCCGAGCCGTATAGAGCCGGTTCGCGAAGGGGACACCGTACTGCGGGTCGAACACCCACCGCTGCGACATCGCCATTCCCATCCCCTGGATGGCCCCCCCGAAACACTGCGCTCCGAGGCTGCGGGGATGGATCACCGTGCCGACGTCGGTCATCGCGACCAGCTCCTTGGTCTCGAAGTGGCCGGTCTCGACGTCGAGCTCGATCACCCCGAACACGGCGAGCCAGCTGTAGATGCCGCCCTCGCCGCCGAAGTTGTCGCGCCCCACGCCCATCAGGCCCGTGCCCACGTGCATGTTCGCCGCAGGCACCGTCGCCGCGTTGATGTCGGACGGAAGCGTGTGACCGTCGTACTCGCCGCCCAGCGCAATGGCGCGCTGCGCGACCTGCGCGAAGGTCATGCTGCCGCCCGGACCACTCACCCGACCGTTGTCGACTCGGTACGCATTCGCGTTGCCACCCAACTGCCGTGCGGCGATCGCCCGGATCTTCCGGAGCGCGTCCTGTGCGGCTGCGTAGTTGGCCCGTGTGTGCGCATGGGTCGTCTGACTGCCGGCCTGTACCGAGCTGTTCGGCATGCCTCGGGTGGAGTCACCCCATACGATCTCGACCTGGTTCCAGTTCAGACCCAGCAGCTCGGCCGCGGGCCGCGCCGTGTCGGAGATCGAGTGCGTGCCCAGGTTACCGATGCCCTGGTACACGTAGAGCTTGCCATCCGGCCGGATCACCATGAGGCCGTCGTAGCCGCGGGAGCCCGCGGTGTAGGTCGACAGACCCATGCCGATGCCCGTGACCTTCGTGCCGTTCCGCTGACCGGAGAGCCGGATCTTGTTCTCGTAGTCGAACAGCGCGGCGCCCTGCACCAGCGCCTCTTTGGCGTGCACGCTGGTGAGCGTGGCATTGCGTGGGCCGAAGCCCACGTCGGGACCCGGAGCGTTCAGGACCCGGATCGCGAGGCGATCCATGTTGAGCTCTTTGGCCGCCTTGTCGATGAGCGGCTCGAGCATGCCGTTGATCTGAGCTCCACCCGGACCGCGCTGCGCGGCCTTGGGCGGCGTGTTCGTGTAGATCGGGAACCCGCGGTAGCGCATGTTCCCGGGCGTGTAGGTCAGGTCCGCGATATTGGCGGCCGTGTTGTGGTCACCCGCGCCGTAGGGACCGCTGTCCTGCACGATGATCAGATCGATCGCCGTGCACTTGCCGTCGGCACGGAAGCCCATCTTCACCCAGCTCTGGAAGCCCGGGCGGGCACGACCGATGTAGTTCTCCTCGTAGCGGGTGACGCGGTGCATGACCGGACGCCCGATCTTCCGGGACATGAGCGGCGCGAGGGACATGTGCGTGTGGCCCGGAATCTTCGAGCCGAACCCGCCGCCCGTGAACTCGGAGACGAACGCGATCTCCTCCGGATCCATCTCGAGAGCGCCCGCCATGCCCATCTTGGTACGCTGGGCGCTCTGCGTGGAGACGAACGCGTGCAGCCGTCCGTTCTCCCAGTACGCCATCGTGCTGCGGGGCTCCATCGGGTGGTGCGTCACCGACTGGTGGACGATCGTCTCCTCGATGATCACCGCCGCCTCGGCGAAGCCGGCCTCGATGTCACCCTTGGTCCACTCGACCAGCGGGTTGGCCGGGTTCGGCATGCGACCGGCCTCGACCTCGGCGAAATCCGCGTCGGTCCACTTGTACGTGCTCCAGCCGTCCTGCCCGGAGAACTGGTTGCCCTGGGTGTACGCGTTCGGCCCGTTCGGGCGGAGGCCCTGGAGCGGATCGAGCACGAAAGGAAGCGGCTCGAGGTCGAGCTCGATCGCCTCGATCGCCGCCGCGGCGGCCTCTTCGCTCTCGGCGACCACGGCGAGGATCGGCTCACCCTCGTACTTGGGCTCGTCGGTGAGCATGGCCTCGACCGGGCCCTCGGGCTGCGGCACTTCGCTGGCCCGCATGATGTCGATGAAGCCGGGCACCTGACGCGCCCGTCTGTCGTCGACGCCACGCACCCTGCAGTGCGGCATCGGGCTCAAGAGGAGCTTCATGAAGACCATGCCCTGGGCACGGAAGTCTTCTGCATAACGGGCGCGGCCCGTGATCTTGGCACGGAGGTCCGGCGCGGCGTAGTCAACGCCTACGAGTTTCTCAGCCATTGTGTGTTCCTCTCCTTACACGCTGCGAGCGAGCTCGGCGGCTCGCATGGCGCAGGTGAGGATCTTGTCGTAGTCGGCGCACCGGCAGAGGTTGCCGGAGAGGGCCACGCGGGCCTGCTCGCGCGTCACGTTCGGATTGTTCGCCACCATGGCGGTCATGCTCATGATGAAGCCGGGGGCGCAGAACGCGCACTGGAACCCGCCTTCGTCCATGACGGCCTGCTGGACCACGGAGAGCTCGCCGGTATCCGGGTTCTCGAGCCCCTCGACGGTCGTGACCGACCGGCCACGCAACTGGTGCGTCAGGATCGAGCACGAGTACTGGTTCACACCGTCGATCAGGACGGTGCAGGCTCCGCACTCCGCGCGGTCACAACCGAGCTTGGTGCCGGTGAGGTTGAGCTTGTAGCGCAACGTCATCGCCAACGTCTCGTTCGGCAGCACGTCCACCCTGCGCTGCTGACCGTTGATGGTGAGGGTGAGCAGACGCTCGGTCGACGACTGGACCATCGCAGCGCCCAGGATGTTCGTACTCCTGAACAGATAGTTCGCCGACGAGACCGTAGCCCCTGTCGCGATCACGCCCTTGATGAAGGTCCGCCTGGAGTACTTCTTCTCCAGGACACCTACGGATTCGACATCGTGCATCGAGCAGCTCCCTCCGTTGAGGCACCTAGGATCCGGCCAAGATATGGACCAACGCCCGTCTTGGCGAGCCCCGTCTTCGTGACGTTCCCTTGACCCGCTGTTGGGTTCTCGTGTTGGCCGGGATCGCGCTGCCACCCCCCTCGGAGGGGTCCGCCCAGCGGCCCGCGTTCGGCCCCCTGACTTGGGAGGAGGGCTCCCCTCTCCATCGCACTGCCCTCACGCCCGCCTTCGAGCGCGCGGACCTGACCCCCGCGGGCGCCGTGTCGAGCGACCTATGGTTGGGCTACTCCAACATCTTCGAGCAGGACTCGTCGGCGACCCATCTCCTGTTCTTCGACACCGAGAGGCTGCTCACCGGCCTCACCGTGCGCTGGGGAGCGTCCCGTCGGCTCGAGGTCGGCGGAAGGCTCACGCTCGAGACCACGGGCGGAGGCATCCTCGATTCCTTCGTACACGGCTACCACGAGCGTCTCGGCTTCGGCCAGGCCAACCGGGACCGATTCCCCCGTGATGGCTACGCCCAGCGCTTGGGCGACGGCGGCGGCACCCTCTTGCTCGACCTCCCGCGTCGTACGCTCGGCCTCGAAGACGTGCAGCTCTTCGCCAAATGGAGCGCCGCCGCCTCGGACGACGGGCGGAGCGCGCTGAGCTTGAGGGCCACGGCTCGCGTGCCGGCCGCCTCGAACAGGATCGGCGACGAGCGGGCGGACGCGGCGCTTCTGGCGCTCGGACGGCTCGGTGCTGGCTCGTGGTACGTGCACGGCCTCCTCGGTGCCGGCATCGTGCGCACGTCGCCGGAGCTCGAGCCGCACTTCCGGGACTGGAGCGTCTCCTTCGGTGTGGCCGCGGAACGCTCGCTCGGCTCGAACGTGGCGGCGATCGCCCAGTATCAGATCGCCTCGCCCGTGCTCGCGGGCTTCGACCACCGGGAGCTCGACTGGCCGGCCAGCAACCTGGTGCTCGGGCTGGCCGGCCGGTGGGGCGAAGGCTGGACTTGGGACGCGAGCTTTCAGGAGGACGTGCCGGCGGACACGCCCGCCATCGACTTCACGGTCGGCCTTCGGGTCAGCCGGGCCTGGCGCTGAGGTCATGAGCGAGCGTCCGAGCACCGAGCAGCTTCTCGTTCAGGTCCTCCTGCGTTGCTGCGAGGACGTGTTGCATGTGCTCGCGGCGGCTCCGGTGGACGCGGAAGCTCGCCAACGCACGGGGATCGTTCTGGCGCTCTCATTTGCGCCGATCTGGGAGCGTCTGCAGTTGCTCACGCTGCGCGTAGCGAAGGATGCGGTCACATGGGAGGGACACACGGTCCTGGACCGCGACGACGGCTCGGGCGGACTGGTCCGGGCACTCCACACCGCAGGCATCCGCTCGCTCACGCTCGTCCCCGGAGTCGAGAGGGGCGAAATCCAGGCCTTCCTTGCAGCCGTGGACCGCGCGGGGCGCGGCTCGGGCCGTGCCGGGTCCGAGGACCTGGTCACACTCCTGTTCCGGGCGGACCTCCGCCACCTCGTGTACGAAGTCGAGCCGACCTCACGACCCTCGGCTTCGACTCTGGCACCTGCCAGGCCAACCGTCACAGCGGGCTCGGACGCGGCCCTGGAACGTCGCAGAGCGCTTCGCTCCGACGCCACGGCGAAGGACCGTCGTGGAACCGTCCGCGCCGAGGACTTCGACTCGACGCTCTACTTCCTGGACCAGAAAGAGATCGAGTACCTCAAGGCGTCCATCGACCAGGAATACGACCGCGAGCCCGCCCACGACGTCGTGACCTTGCTCTTCGATACGCTGGAGGCTCGGTCCGAGCCGGCGGTCCGGGCAGAGGTGCTCGATGTCCTGAGCGGGCTGCTGCCTCAACTCCTGGGCACGGGTCGGTTCGACGAGGTCGCCTACCTGAGCGCCGAAGCCAGGCGCGTGTCGCAGTCGGCGGACCTGGGCGAGCACAAGGATGCCTTGGAGCGACTGCGGTTCGGCGTATCCGAGCCGGCCACGCTCGCGCAACTCTTCCACGCATTGGAGGACGGCGGGGTCCGACCCACCGCCGACGTGCTGTGGACCCTGATGCGCGAGATGAGCCCAGACGCGGTCCGACGAGTGCTCGTGTGGCCCGAGCGGATGTCCAACCTGGAAGCGGGATCCATCGTGACGCAGGCGGTCGACGCGTTCTTTCGCCACTGGCCCCTCGCGCTGGGTCGCATGCTCGGCGCGGAGGACCGGACCGTCGTGCACGCTGCGCTGGGCGTGGCTGCCCGGGCAAAGCACCCGGAGTTCGCAGACCTGGTCGCCCAGGCGGCGGAAGACCCCGATCCGACCACGAGAGCAAGGGTGGCCACGGCCCTGGCAGCGATCGGCACTCCGCGATCGCTCAAGCTCCTCGCCCAAATGGCGTCCGACGTCGACGGTGACGTGCGTACGCTGGTCTTCGCCGCGTTCACTTCCAGGCCGTACCGGGGCGCGCTGACGACCCTCGAGTCGGCCTTGTCGTCCCCCGACCTGGAGAACAGGAGTGAACGGGAAAAGCGGGCGATCTTCGACGCGTTTGCGAGCTCCGCCGGGCCCGACGGAATCGATACGCTCGAGTCGTTCCTCCGGGGCCGAGGCCCAGAGGGCCACCGCTGCAAGCCCCACACGCGCGCATGCGCGGCGCACGCATTGGGGAGAATCGGCACCACGCGTGCGCGAGCCGCCCTCGAGAACGTCGCGCGCGACCGAGACCCGCTGGTCCGAAATGCCGTCAGTTCCGCCCTGCGGGGGCTCCCGTGAGCGAGGGCCGAGCCTCGGCAGAGCTCGCCGATGGACTCCTCGCGGCGCTCTACGTCGCGCTGCGAATGGTCCGACGCCACCCTGTCGAGACGCGAGCGGTGCGCGACGCGCTCGAGATCCTCGACGAGCAGACTCGCGCCATCACGATGGTGGCGAGCCCCATGGAGCTCGCCGTGGTTCGTCAGGCCCTGTATCTGAACGGCCAGCGCATCCAGAGCGGCATCGGGAACTACGTGTTCTGCGCGCATTGCCTCGACACCCTGCAACGGGCGGGCGTGGGCACTCTGCGCGTCGCGAAGCCTCCGGCGCCCCGCGATTGGCAGCTCTTCCTTGGTCTCTTGGTCCGCGCCGGCCCGGGGGACGATCCAGCCAAGATCGAGCGCCTCAGAGCGGACATGGCCGCCAGAAGCGTGCACGGCATCGAGGTGTCTGCTCCCGCGGCCGGCGCGCCCGACCTTCAAGGCGAGGCGGCCCGAAGGGAGGCTGCGAAGCGGACCTACCTGCGGTCCGTAGAGGTGTCGCGGGAGCTCTTCGAGGGCGCGCGTCTGGGAAGGGGCGCCGTCGTGACCGAAGTGCGGCAGGCGGTCCAGGACATCGTCGACGCCGTCCTCCACAATGAGGCCTGCCTAGGTGGGCTGAGCACTCTTCGCGACCACGACGATTACTCGTTCACGCACGCGGTCAATGTCTGCATCTTCTGCGTAGCGATCGGGCGCCGGCTCGGCCTTTCCAAGGCCCAGCTCTACGACCTCGGGCTCGCGGCCCTGGCGCATGACATCGGGATGAGCCGGATTCCGAAGGAGATCGTCGCGAAGCGCTCTCCCTTGAGCCCGTCGGAGCGCGAGCAGACGGAGTCGCACACCTGGCTCGGAGCGTTGAGCGTCTACCAACTGCGCGAAGACGGCGATATCCCGTTCCGCGGCATGATCGTCGCCTACGAGCACCATCGTATGCCCGACGGGACAGGATACCCGCGATTCGCACGCGCCAGAACTCCGTCGGTGTTCTCCAGGATCGTGGCGGTCGCTTCTGCGTTCGACGCCGCCACCAACGAGCGTGCCTATCATCCGGCTACTCCCCCGGATGAGGCACTCCGCGAGCTCTGGGAGGACAAGAGCCTCGGTTACGACCCGGTGATCGTGAAGGCCCTCATCAACCTTCTCGGTATCTATCCGGTCGGGACCTGCGTGATCCTCGACACCTACGAGCTCGCGATCGTCCACGCGGCGAACAGCGACAGCGCGTCCATCCACAGACCGATCGTACGACTGCTGTGCGATACCAACGGACTGTGGCTGAGCCCCGCACCCCTGGTGGACCTGTCGGACACGGACGAGCAGGGCGGCTTCGCCCGCTCCATCATCAAGGTCACGAGCCCCGACAAATACGGCATCAGGGTCTCCGATTACTTCGCCTAGCCCCGGGCCATCTGCAGGTAGGCCCTGGCATCCACGAGGACCGGGATTCCACGCGCGAGGCAGAGCCCCAGGGCCGCGCCGACCGAGACGGTGGCCGCGAGCTCCAGGACAGCCGCGCCCGGCGCCGCGACCAGCAGGCCCAGCAACACGAACGCAGCGACCTTCGCCGCGCCGTAGAGGTTCCGCATCGTGCGCGACGCGGTCAGGAAGGTGCTGAGCGCCGAGCGCGCCATGGTCGACTCGCCGAACGCCGTCTTCCCCTGGATGAGCGCGAGGCCGCGGGCCGCGTCCACGAGCACGCTCCTCGTGACGATGACCACCGGCACCCAGAGCGGCACGAGGTGCGCCACCGCGAACGTGATCCAGTACACGTGCTCCACGATCCGGTCCGCAGTGATGTCCAGAATGCCGCCGAGCTTCGAGCTCAGCCCCAGCTTGCGGGCCGCGATCCCGTCCAGTCCGTCCATGGCGATGGCAACAACGGTCAAGACGACCGCGACGCCGGCGGCCCGGGCCGATCCACGGATCAGGAGCCCGCAGGCGACGAACGCCACCGCCACCCTCAGGGCGACGATCGTATTGGGAACTCGGTAGGACCGCTCGCCATCATCCATATCGATGCTCCTCGGGCCCCTGGAAGCCGTTCACGGGTACGCGTCGACGTTCACCACTCCCCTCCCCCGCCTCCATGCGTCCCGTGACGTAGGGGCTTTGTAACAGGACCTCGACCATGCATCACCCCGCCGCGATCCGGCCCGAGGACCACGCCGTATTCAACGAGGAGAAGATGGGCAAGAGCACGCTCTTCCAGTCCGAGCGACTGCTCGTCGGCCTCAACTGCTTCGAGCCGGGGCAGGAGCACGCACTCCACGCGCACGCGGGCATGGACAAGGTCTATCACGTGGTGCGCGGGCGCGGCGTCTTTCTGCTCGAAGGTCGCCAGCTCGACATGGAGGCCGGGACGATGCTGGTGGCGCCGGAGGGCGTCCCGCACGGCATACGGAACACGGGGGACGCGAGGCTCGTCGTGCTGGTCGTGCTCGCGCCGGCGCCCT
>CAZBCN010000062.1:14891-21707 GCA_964490285.1 uncultured Gemmatimonas sp.
CCGCTCCCCGCGTTCGGTGACGTGATCACCTGCATCACGGGGTCGGCACCCTCGTCGATCGTCGCCATGGGAGTTCCGCCGCGGTTGAGCACCATGCTCGTCGCCATGTAGATGGCTGGGTGCACGGCGTTCGCCGTGACGCCCGTGCCCTGGAGCTCCTCGGCGAGGTCCATCGTCATCATGATCTGGGCGAGCTTGCTCTGCCCGTACGCACGCGCACCCTCGTACGGCCCACGCTCGAGCATGACGTTGTCGAAGTCGATGGCATTCTGCGCGGTGGAGGTGATGCTCACGATCCGAGACGGCGCGCTCTCACGCAGCAGCGGCAGCAGCGTCCTCGTGAGATAGAAATGCGAGAGGTAGTTCACCGCGAAGCGCAGCTCGTGGCCGTCCTGGCTCTCTTCGCGTGTCGCGCCGTCCTGCCCTCGTCCGATTCCGGCGTTGTTCACCAGCACATCCAGACGCGAGTAGCCGGCGAGAACCTTCGCGGCGAGGTCCCGTACCTGCGCCATCGACGCCAGGTCGGCGATGATGAGGCTCGCCGAGCCGTCCTTGGATTCGATCTCCTCCACGACCGCGCGGCCGCGCTCCTCGTTTCGGCCGTGCACGATCACGTGGTAGCCGGCCCCGCCGAGCCGGAGCGCCACCTCGCGACCCAGCCCGTCGGTCGATCCCGTGACGAGCGCGACCGGTCGGATCCCGGTGTCCACCACCTGCCCCGCGATCGGCTCCAGGATCGCGATCGACGCGACCAGCGCGAGAGCCAGTGCAGGAAGGACCAGCCGGTCGAATCGCGACATGTCTTACTCCAGGTAGGTGTATCCCTGCAGGCTGTCGTCCAGGAAGCGGCGGAAGCTCGCGCCCTCGGCGAGCGTGAGGCGCTCCGCCTGGAGCGCGCTCTCGAGGTCCTGACGGAGTTGGACGCGGATCTCGTCGGCGTCGAACTGCACATAACCCAGCACCTCGCGCACGGTGTCGCCCTCGACGACGGTGTCGATGCGCCAGCGGCCGTCGGGCCCTATGGACACGTGCACGGCGTGCGTGTCGCCGAGCAGGTTGTGCAGGTCGCCGAGGGTCTCCTGGTACGCGCCGGTGAGGAAGAACGCGAGGTAGTAGGGCTTCTCGCCCCCGACCCCAGGCTCGGAGCCGGCCTCCGGCGCGTGCAGCTCGAGCGTGCTCTTCGGTCCCCACTCACCGGCGAACTTGTCCACCTTGCCGTCGGAGTCGCAGGAGATGTCGGCGAGCACACCCTGGCGCGTCGGTTCCTCGGCGAGGCGGTGGATCGGCATGACCGGGAACACCTGCTCGATGCTCCAGGAGTCCAGCAGAGACTGGAAGATGCTCAGGTTCAGGAAGTACAGATCAGCGAGCTGGTCGGGAAGGCTGCTCAGATCCTCGGGCAGCTCGTCACCGTAGGCCTCGAGCACGTCCCGGCCCATCGCCCAGAAGATCTCCTCGCAGGCGGCGCGGGCATTGAGGTCCATGTAGCCGAGGCTGAAGAGCGTGGTCGCTTCGGCCAGCGCGTGCTCGGCGTCGGCGTACGCGCCGAGCAGGTCGTCCGAGCCGCGGCGCTGGTACGCGTCGAGCGCGTCGAGCAGGGGCTGGGGTGGCTGCTCCTGCGCCAGGGCCGCGGAGAGCAGCTTCGGATCGGGCCGGGGGGGAAACACGCGGCTCCCGATCACCTCGCAGACGACGACGCTCGAGTGCGCGATGAGCGCTCGTCCCGACTCGCTCATGACACTCGGGTGTGGCACGCCAGCCTCGTCGCAGATCGATTGCACGCGGTAGAGCACGTCCGCGGCGTACTGCTCGATCGTGTAGTTGACCGACGAGCTCGTGGCCGACTGCGTGCCGTCGTAGTCGATGCCGAGCCCGCCGCCGATGTCGATCGTATCGATCGGCGCGCCGGCTTTCACGAGCGCGACGTACAGGTGCGCCAGCTCGCTCACCATCGCCTTCACGGCGCGGATGTCGAACACCTGCGAGCCCATGTGGCAGTGCAGGAGCTTGAAGCCCGCGAGCATGCCCGTAGCGCGCACGTGATCCACGGAGTGGAGGATCTCGCCCACGGTCAGTCCGAACTTGCCCCGGTATCCGGACGACCCCTCCCAGCGGCCGACGCCGGCGGCCGCGAGCTTGGCGCGGATGCCGAACCTCGGCACGACGTTGTGCGCGGCGGCGGACTTGCTGATGAGCTGGAGCTCGTGCGCCTGCTCGACGACAGGCAGGATGTTGCGCCCCATCTTGGCGGCGAGCGTCACCAGCTCGATGTACTCGGCGTCCTTGAAGCCGTTGCACACGAGCGGCATCCCGTTCATGCCCTGCGTGAGCGCGAGGCCCGCCAGCAGCTCGGGCTTCGAGCCCACCTCGAGCCCGAAGCCCAACCCGTAACCGATCGTCCGGATCGCCTCGCAGACGTGGCGCTCCTGATTGACCTTGATCGGATAGAGGCAGTGGTACTTTCCGCGGTAGTTCACCTCGGCGATCGCCTTGTCGAAAGCGCGCCGGATCGCCCCCATCCGATGCTCGAGGATACCGGGGAACCGCACGATGACCGGCGGCGTGAGATCGCGCGCCGCGAGGCCGCACGCCACGTCGAAGAGGTCGATGCAGCGGGTCGGATCGGCATCGGGATACACGCCGAGCGTCCCCTGCGGCGTGACGCCGAAGTAGCCTCCACCCCACTCCTCCACCCGATAGAGCCTCGCGGAGTCCTGGGGAGTCCAGAGGTTCAGCTGATCCGAGCTGCGCGTGCGCGCGCCCTCCAACCGAACGGCGGGCTTAGTCGACAACGGCGAGACCCGCCTTGGCGCACTCCGCGGCCACCGTCAGGTAGCGGGCGACGCTCTCCGCGCCGATCACGAAAGGATGAGGGTCGCCGGCCCGGCGGCGTTCCAACGCGGGAATCTTGGTGGTCGAGCCGTCGTAGCGAGTGTGATTCGACAAGATGACGTCCGCCCCGGCTTCGGTGGCGATACGACCGAAGCGTTCCGCCGACGCGACATATTCGCGGAACCACCTCCGGTCTTCGCCCCGGCCCATGAAGTTGAATGCGGTGCCGCCCCAGAGCGCCGCCATGTGCGTGCGCACGCCGTCGCGCACGGGGATCAACGTGGAGAGCGTACCCGGCGTGTGACCGGGAGTCGCGTAGAGCCGAAGCGTCGTGTCGCCCAGCCGGAGGTCGTAGCCGTCCCCTGCTTCGATGTCGCGACGAGGCTTCGGCCAGTCACCGCCCGTGCGCTCCAGCAGGTCCCAGTCCGCCGCCGCGAGAATCACGCGCGCGCCGAACTTGTCCTGCAAGTAACGCGCACCGCCTGCATGATCGCTGTGGCCGTGGGACACGATCACGTAGCGGATGTCGGCGGGGTCGAGACCGAGCTTCGTCAGCCCCTCCTCGATCTCGGCCTGAACCGAGTAATCGAAGATCGGATCGATGACGATGATCCCCTCCGACGTGGTCACTGCCCATGCCGAGTACTCGGTCTGCCCCACGAAATACAGGTTGTCGAAGACCCGCACCGGCTCGGTGTACCAGTCGGGCCGCCCCAGCCCAGCGGGCGGGAGCCCGGTCGGTGCGCGGTCGACCAGGCCCGCGAGCGGCCCGATGTCCGGCGGTGCGACCTGGGCGCAGATTCGCAGGAGCAGCGCGACGTGCTCGGTGCCGGCCGCGGCGCGTGCGGCCGCGACGTGCGCCCCCGCGGAGCCGACGGGCTGGGATGCGCCGGGGGCGAATCCGGCCAGCGAGGCGAGCGCCGCGAGGGCGAGCCTCGCTCCCACCGCCCGAGGAACGCGAGATCCCGTGCTCAGTTGAGGCTCGGCTGAGGAACGATGCGCATGTAGGGGAGCGGCTGCTTCCATCCGTCGGGGAAGCGCTTCTTCGCCTCGGCGTCGGAGACCGCGGCGGTGATGATCACGTCGTCGCCGGGCTGCCAGTTGGCCGGCGTGGCGAGCTGCTTGGCCGCCGTGAGTTGGCAGGAGTCGAGCAAGCGGAGGATCTCGGCGAAGTTCCTCCCCGTGCTCATCGGGTAGGTGAGGGTCGCCTTGATCTTCTTGTCGGGCCCGATCACGAACACCGAGCGGGCGGTGGCGTTGTCGGCCGGCGTGCGCCCCTCACACGAGTCGCCCGCGTCGGCGGGGAGCATGTCGTACTTCTTCACGATCTCGAGGTTGGGATCGCCGATCAGAGGATACTTCACCGCATGCCCCTGCGTGGCCTCGATGTCCTTCGACCACTTGTGGTGGTCGCCGACTCCGTCGACGCTGATGCCGATCACCTTGCAGTTGCGCGCGCGGAACTCGTCCTGCAGAGCCGCCACCGCTCCCAGCTCCGTCGTGCACACCGGCGTGAAGTCCTTCGGGTGCGAGAAGAGGATTGCCCACCCGTTTCCGATCCACTCGTGGAAGTTGATGCGACCCTGGGTCGTATCGGCGCTGAAGTCCGGCGCGACATCGTTGATGCGCAGCGACATGGTGCCTCCTCCTTGATCTCTGCGGTGCGAATTCTAGGGTCTCGCGCGCCGCAGTCCAGGGGTGCGCGGGGCCTGGACGATTCGTCACCAACGTCCCGCGTACTCGGGCGAGTAGCTGGGAACGGAAGCCACCAGGAACTCGCGGTGGAGACGATTGATCTGCCGCACGTGGATGTGGTCGTGCGCCACCCAGGACAGCATGAGGTCTCCGGCCCGGATCGGGCCGAAGCGCGGGTGCTCGTACGCCAGCGCCCAGTCCGGCGACTCGAGGTCATGCAGCCACTCGACCGACTCCGCCCGGCGCGCCCGGAAGCGCTCCAGGGACTCGGCGAGGTCACGCTCGTTGTAGCGCCGCTCGAGCGCCCACTTCTGCGGATCGATCCGCGGCCACTCGACGCCCGGACGGTGCAGCGTGTGGTCGAGGCGCGTGCGGAAGTCTTCGGTCTCCTCGTCGGCGAGGTGGTTCACCACCTCGAGGATCGACCACTGCGCCGGGTCCGGCTTCCAGCGCGCCTGTTCGTCGCCCACGCCCGCCACGAGCGCCGCGAACACGTCGGCATTCGCGCGCAGCCGCTCGGCGAGTCCGTCCAAGCGCACCGTGCGGCTAGTTGAGACCGAGCGCCTCTCTGAGCTGCGCGGCGGTGAGGCCACGCACGTAGACCGGGGTGCCGCGATCGAACTCGCGCGCCCGCGCGAGCCCGCCGACGACCACCGGGTCGAAGCCCGCGTCCACGACCAGCTCGGTGGTGACGCGAATCGCTTCGGCGTCGTCGGAGGCGATCGGCACGCCGATCTTGGGATCGGGACGGTGAGCCTCCCGCTCCATCTGCTGGGCGCTCATGCAGTTGAACGCGCGGACCAGGCGAACCCCCGGCAGGTACTCGGCAGAGGTGACGCCCGTCCCCCTCGCGATGGCGTCGTCCGCCATGGGACCGTCGCGATCTGCGCGCGGATTGCCGCAGTCGATCACGATCTTCCCGGCCATCAGAGCGGCGTAGTCCCGGCCGACCTGCGGCAGCGCGCCGTAGGGAACCGCGATGAGCACGACTTGGCCGAACGTCGCCGCCTCCTGGGGATACCCCGCCCTGGCCCTCGATCCCGCGGCCCCGACCAGCTCGGTGAGCTCTTGCGGATTGCGCGAGCTGAAGAGGATCTCGTGGCCGGCGCGCGCCCATTGCAGCCCCGTGGCTCCCCCCATGGCGCCCGATCCGATGATCCCGATCCGCATCGAGCCACGGGCGGCGGCGCCGAGGAGCGCGGGCGCGAGGCTCAGGCCCGCCGCGCTGGCACCGACTCTCGCAACGAAGTCGCGGCGTGAAAGTGGGCTCGTCATGTCATCATCCTCCGGGCTGATCTTCTGGGCTCGCCGACCTGGACCGTCGGGTCCGGCATCGGGCTCACAAGACAGATACACGCCGCATGGTCAAAGCGTTGCGGCAACCTCCCGCATACGGCGCCGGGTAGGCTCGTCCGGGAGCCGTCCGAGCCCGCCGCCGATGTTGTCGAGCATGTGCTCCGTATCCGTCGTCTCGGTGAGCACGCACGTCACGGCCGGGTTCGACAGGATGTACTTGATCGAGAACTGCGCCCACGTCTCGCAGTCGAAGTCCGCCGCCCACGACGGGAGTGGACGGCTCGCCGTCCTGCTGAAGTACGACCCGTTCATGAACGGCCGGTTGATCAGCACTGCGAAGCCCCGGTCCGCGGCGAGCGGTAGGACCCGGTCCTCGGCGCCGCGCTCGAGCAGCGAGTAGTTCACGTGCACGAAGTCGGGCGTCTCGGCCCGCATGAACTGCTCGAGGCGCTCGTGGTTGAAGTTCTCGGCGACCGTCACGCCGATGTAGCGCGTCTCGCCAGAAGCCTTCCACTCCTGCAGGCGCGGCCAGTGGTGCTCGATGCCGCGCAGGCTCTCGACCTGGATCAGGTCGACCGTGCGCCGCGCGAAGAGGCGCTGTGTCTGGCGCATCTGCGCTACGCCGGTCGCCGCGTCCGGCGTATTGATCTTCGTGGCGAGGAAGAGGCCGTCGCGGATGTCGGGCTCCTGGAGCACGCGCCCGAATACGGCGTCGATCTCCTCCGTGCGCACCGATGTGTCGACGACCTTTCCGCTGTTCGCGATCAGAGAGCGGATGACGGCGGCGACCGGCTCCGGTCCGTTCTCCGGGATCTCCAGCACGACCGCGCTCGAGCCGAGACCGACGATCGGGAGCGCCTCGCCGGTCGTCGGAATGACGCGGGTCGGGAGGCGCTCCTGTGCGAGGAGGGAGCGGGGAGCCGAAAGCGCGGCGCCGGCTGCGGCGAGCTGGCCGAGGAAGGTGCGGCGGGTGGGGGTCATGGGGACATGATG
>CAZBCN010000063.1:0-1672 GCA_964490285.1 uncultured Gemmatimonas sp.
CTGCCCGTCGGCTACGCAGCGCTGCCCGGTGGCGTGCCCGGGATGGGCGCGCACTGGATCGACCCGACGTCGCCCGAGCTCAACGGCGCGCCGTTCTCCGAGACGTTCATCTTCGGCACCTGGGACGGCGAGCTGATTTTCGCCGAGCCGATGATCACCAGGGCGTTCCTCGAGTCGCGGCCCGACTTCACGGCCGAGATCCCCGTGCCCGCCGAGGTGGCCACGCCTGGATACTACCCGAGCAGCTACTCGATCCGGTGGGACGAGGAAGCGAGGGAGTACCGGGTGAGCCTGGGCGGGCTGGTCGCTCGCTGAGCGCTGGCTCCACGGAAATCACGGGGGGCGCGGTCGCCGAGAGGCGGCCGCGTCCTATGCGCGTTGGAGCCCCTCCCACTCAGACTCGATCCGCAAGGGCGACCACCCCGAGCTCTTCCGCGCAGTGGACGCAGCAGTAGATGCTGCCGTCCGCCTCTACCCCATGCCCGATCACGCGGCAGTCGCAGTTCGGGCACGTGGGTGCCAGCGCGTGGATTGCACACTCGAACGAGTCGAACTGGTGCTCGTGGCCGTCGTGCGTGGTCACGGTGAAGGCCTTGTCGTAGTTGTTGCCGCAGACCTCGCAGATCGTCGTGATGCTGGGAACACCCTTGTGCGACCCTCGCTGAACTGACGCCACGGGCCCTCCTCTCTCTGCACGTGTGACCGGCTCGCTCTCGTCTGGAGGGAAGGCAAAACCCGTGCCTGGAGAAGGCCCAACCGCTCGCCATTCTCTCGGATGCGCTGATCGAGGCAGCAGCAGGAGGTCCGGGGCGACGACCGGCGACGAGCGACCCTTCGGGAAGAGATGGTGTCGCGCACGCCATACGATTCCGGATCGTGGATCGACGGTCGGAGGTGGCCGGAGCTCCGCCCTACGCGAGCCAATCCTCGACGACCAGACCGGGCACGCGCCCGAACTCCCGGCGATTCGTCGTGGCCAGCGTGAGTCCCCGCGACACCGCGGTCGCCGCGATCCAGAGATCGTGCGCGCCGACCGGCGTGCCAGCCGCGGCGAGTCCCGCCCAGAGCTCGGCGTGCGCGCGTGCCGTGGGCACGTCGATGGGAAGCACGGGGAGCTGATCGAGAACGGACTCGACCCAGGCCGAGCGACGGGTGCGACGCGGCCGGTCCTCGGCTCTGTGCACGCCGTGCAGAAGCTCGCTCACTGTGATCACGGAGAGATAGACGCCGTCGTCCTCGCGTCCGGCGACCCATCGCTCGGTCATCTGGCCGACGTCGAGGGCCCCCCGCTCGTGATCGATGAGCACCGAAGCGTCGATCAGGATGCCCACGGATCCACCGGAGGCGCGAGCGCGGACCGGGCGGCATCCAGGTCACGGGCAAATCGCGCCGCCTCGTCTTCCCCGAGCCTCGGGAGCGAAGCAAGCACCGCGGGCAGCTCGGCGAGTCGACGCCCAGCCGTCGGAGCCGGCACGAGCTCCGCCACCTCTTTGCCCCCCCGCACCAGCACGAAGCGCTCACCGCGATAGGACACGCGGTTGATGTAATCGGAGAAGTTGCGCAGCACCTCGGTCACAGTTGCAGCCACCCTCATGAGTCCTCCGGCGTCCGCAGGCGTAGCGGGATCGAGCGATATGATAATCATACGCTATGCTCTGCGGCCGATAAGGGC
>CAZBCN010000063.1:1772-20860 GCA_964490285.1 uncultured Gemmatimonas sp.
GTCCTCCACGGCGAGCGTGACATTCCGGCGTGGCTCAGCGGAGAGCATCCGCGCGCGTCCGCGCCTCCGTCACGAGCGCCGTAGCTTGCTCGTCGGCCTCGCGCTCCAACGCCACCGCGCGCTGCTCCGCTTCCTGCCGAATGCGGTCTGCCGCCGGCTGCGCCGCGGCCCGGGTGACAGGGTTCGTCGCACGCGCGAGGACCTCCTCCGCCGCGCGGTTCCCCTCCGCGCGGATCCGGTCGGCGGCCTGCCTCGCCTCGGCGCGGATGGTCTCGGCTCTGCGTTCCGCGTCGGCGACCAGGCTATCGGCCCGAGCGCGAGCGCGCTGGCGCGCCTCCTCTTCTTCGGCAGCGAGGCGCTGCTGCGCCTCGTCGATCCGCCGCTCGACCACGGCGCCGGCGGCTTGTGTCGCGGCATCGCGTGCGGTTGCCGCGGTCGCGCCGAGCCCGAGGTCGAGCGCCGGCTCGCTCACCGTCCCTGTGACGCGCACGCCGACGCGCACCGGATCGACGGCCGCGAGGCTCGCGCCGAGTGGGCCGGCCGCCGAGACGAGTCCAGAGAGCGCCGCCTCGGCGAACCCCGCCCGGGGCACGTCGAGCCCGAGCTGGTAATCGATCGACTGATCGATGCCGTTGGATCCGGACACCGTCATCGCGAGCCCGCCGATGCCCACCTGGAACGGCTCCACGTGGAGCCTGCCGTCCTCGATGCGGATGGTCGAGCGCACGGCATTCACGGTCGGGCTCGCGAGACGCTGGAGCTGGAGCCGGTCCGCGAGCCGCACGAGCAGCGGGAACCCCTCGATCGCGATCCGTGACGTGGAGATCGATCCGTCGCCGTCGAGCACGTCCAACATGGGAGACAAGTCCGCCCCGAGCGCGCCGCTCACATTGAGCACCGACGAGAACGTGCCGACCGCGTAGCGGGCGACCGGCGCGAGCGTGCGAACGGTGACGAACGACTCGGCGGCTCCGGCCACGTCGAGACTGTCCATCACGAGATCCATCGAGAACGTCGGCCGCGCGGGATCTAGCGTCTCGTACCAACCGTCCATGCCGATGCGTCCGCCGAGCGTCTCCAGGGCGAACCCCTCGAACGTGAGGCGTTGATCCGCCACGAGCGCCCTTCCCCGCGCGTTCGTCATCTCGAGCTGGTTGAACACGAGCTCGTCGATGCGCCCGTCCAGGGTCATGTCGAGCATGGCGGGCACGGGGATCGCCGTCAGCGCGTTCCCCGACCGCCACTCGTCGAGCACGAACCGCTGGCTCGTGAAGCTCGCAGCGCCGCGGAGCGGCTGCTGGCCCACGACGAACCCGAGAAGGTTGTCGAGCCGACCGGTGGCCTGGACGTCGCTGCTGCCGAGCTGCGCGTCGAACGCCCGCAGCACCGCCGTCTGGGGCGTGAGTTCGATGCGCGCCTCGCGGACGTCGATGGGTTGTCGCAACCCCTCGCCCCGGAGCGTGACGTCGCTCGCCGTGACCGTGCCGCTCGCCTGAATGCGCTCGTAGCGCGCGCTGTCCACGTCCGAGCGCCGCGCGTGCATGTCCGCATCCGCGACGATCACGCCCCCGAGCCCACCGGCGTTCGCGAGCTTCACCGTGCGCGCCACGTCGGCGAGGTCGATCGTGCCGTGTAGGCTCACCCGGGCGTCCGGGTCCGACACCGGCGTGCGCACCGTGAGCGCGCCGTCGACGGGGTTGTCGCCGATCTCCACGTGGAAGCGCGACAGGTCCACCACCGTGCTGTCGATGTGGCCGCCGGGGTTCGTGACGGCGAGGTCGGCGGCGATCGCGCGCGCGGGGAGCGGCAGGTCCGGGTACCGGAAGCTCCCGTCCGTCACGTTCACGTTCAGCGCGAACGCGGGGAACGCGTCGTCGCCGTAGGCGCCACGCACGCTCCCGTCGAGGGAAAACGTTCCGGACGTCTCGAGCGACGCGAAGTCCTGCGCGTACACCACCGGCACGAGCGAGAGGATCTGGCCGAACTCCGTCTCGGGAGCCGAGAACGTCAGGTCCATCGCGAGGTCCTCGCCCTGGCGCGCCACCTCGCCGTCGAGCCGCAGGACCAGGTCGTTCAGGCGGAGCACGTTGTCCTGGATGAGCGCTCTCCGCTCCGTCATGTCGACGTCGAAGTCGGCGTCGAAGTCGAGCGACGCGCCGGCGAGGTACGGCGTGCCTGCGAAGCGGACGCTCACCCGGTCGGAGTGCATCTGGGTATTCGCGACGAGCGACTCGCGCGAGAAGTTGCCGCGGAGCGAGCTCTGGAGCCCATCGAGCGACACGAACAGGCCCGAGGCGGTGTTGTCCAGCACGACGCGTCCGTCGGTGAGCTCGAAGCGACGCAGCGAGACCGCGACGTCACGCCCCGACTCCTCGCCGCCCAGGTTCTCGCGCTCCGGAAGCACGTCCCAGCTCGCCGTGCCGTCGTCGTCCACCTGGAGGTATAGCACCGGCTCGTCGATGCGCACGGCGCGGACGACGATCGGGCGGCCCCGGGTGAGCGCCCCGAAGAGGCTCGTGCCGTTCAGCGCGACCTGGAAGTCACCCACCGCGGCCAGCGTATCGCCCTCGAAGCGCCCCGTGCCGACGACCGAGAGCCCACGGAGCGAGAACGTCGGGTGTGGAAAGTCACGGAAGAACGTGAGGCCCACGTCCGTCCACGTGACCTGCACGCGCGCCACGCGCTCGATCTCCGTGCGGACGCGCGCCTCGATCGGGCCCCTGAAGACGAGGGGAAGCAGGAGGAGAAGGACGAGAAAGCCGCCGAGAGCAGCGGCCGCGCCGACCAGGATCTTTCGGTTCCGGGACATGGAGACTGCTACCCGCGAAGGAGGCTGGGGATCGGTGCCATGCAGGACGGCCGGGCCGATCTCTCATGAATGGCGGCGTCACGCATGTACCTTCGCACCTTGACGACGAGCGCGCGTTTGCTTCATTCCGACCCCAATAGTCATTCAGACCGGGACCATATCATGATATCGAAGGGCATGAGCCCGTCGTTCTTGGGTGCGCCGTTCGCAGCCACACTGCTGCTCGCGCTCGCGCTCCCCGCGTTCGCCTCGGCGCAGGACACCGGCTTCGTGTGGCAGAACGCGACCGAGCTGAGCTTCGTCTCCACCGGAGGCAACGCCTCCTCGAGCACGTTGGGGTTGAAAGCGACCGTCACGGGCACCGGGGCACCGAACACGCTGAAGGTCGAGTTGGGCGGCGTGCGCGGCGAGTCGAATGTACGGACGCTGCGCGCCACGGGTACCACCGGCAACTTCACCGTGACCGAGACATCCAACTCCCAGAAGACGGCCGAGACCTACTTCGCGCGCGGACGGTACGACCGTGCGCTGGCGGAAGCCTATTTGTTCAGTGGCGCCGGCTGGGATCGCAACACCTTCGCCGGAATCCAGGACCGCTACGCGTTCGTGGCCGGCGTCGGCCGCACGTGGGTGGAGGGAGCGACCGGCAAGCTCAAGACCGACGTCGGCGGTACGTACACGATCCAGAACGACGTCTCGGGTGCGGAAGGCAGATTCGGCGGCGTCCGGCTCTCGGTGGAGGCCGTTCGCCAGCTGGCAGGGAGCACGCAGTTCTCCTCGGTCCTCGTCTCCGACATGAACCTCGAGAACACCGAGGACACACGCGCCGACTGGATCAACTCGCTGAGCGTCGGGCTTTCGTCCCGGTTGGCGTTCAAGACGTCGCTCCAATTGCTGATCGACAACCTGCCGTCGCTGTTGAGGGTTCCGCTG
Organism: uncultured Gemmatimonas sp.; assembly: GCA_964490285.1. Classification (GTDB taxonomy): domain Bacteria; phylum Gemmatimonadota; class Gemmatimonadetes; order Longimicrobiales; family Gaopeijiaceae; genus UBA2982. The sequence goes on from CAZBCN010000063.1 coordinate 5,515, forward strand.
TTCGACAGCGGCGGAACCCAGACCGGCACGGTGCTGGCCCCCGGTGACAAGGTGGACAGAGTGCTGACCGTGGCCCTGGTCATCACGCTGTAGTCGGAGCCGACACGGGAGGGCGGAGACCCCGCCCTCCCGTCGCTGGCCCAGCGAGGTCGTTCCCTACTCCTCGCCCTCGACCGCGTTGAACGTCCCTGCCCAGGTGATGCCGTCGCCGCGGGCGCCCCCCTCGACGAGGAAGCCACGGAGCTCGAAGCGCCCGGTGACCCTCCCCTGCTCCACGCTCGAGATCTCGAGCGTGCCCGACTCTGCGAGCAGCATCGAGTTCTCACCGCTGGAGCGCACCGCTCCCCAGCTGTAGAACGATCGGTCGCCAGACGCCTGCTCCTCCTCCATCGCCTGCATGGAAAGGCGTGCGACCCGGTAGAGGCCCGGCGCGAGATCGCCACCGAACCATCCGAACACGAGGCAGTGCCCCTCGAGCGCCTCGTCGTACTGCTCGAGCGAGAGGAACGTCCCCTCGGCGCCCCGGCTCAAGATCGCCGTCCCGGTGAGCGCATCGTTCGCGCGGCGGATCGTCGACTCGGAGCCCACCGTCTCGCCCTGCCTCCGTGGGTTACACGCTACCGCCATCTGGAGGCCCATCTGCTGCGCTTCGTTGTCTCGAGGCGTGAGCGCAAGAGCAGCGCCGCCTTGGGGCGATGCCGGCGCTGGCGCGACCAGAATGGCTACGAGGGCGAAAGGAGCGAGTCGAGGGCCAAATGTGCCGAGGGACATGGGGCCAAGGTACCCCCGCTGGCCGCGTTCGGCATATCCCTTCGAGGTGCACGCCAAGCGGATCTCGAGGGGCGGGTCGTCAGAGTCCGTAAGCCAGTCCGAGCCGCGTGACGATGGTCGTGCCGTCGCGCGCGTCGCGGTTGTAGTACTCCTTGCCCGCCGTCGCGCCGACCTCCGCGTTCAGCCGATCCGTGATGCGGATCAGGAAGCCTCCCCCGCCGCTGATCGCGGCGCCCTCCACCTTTTCCTCGATGGCACCGACCTCGTACTTGGCCGACAGGCTCATGAAGCGCACCGCCGCATAGAGCGCCGCGAAATCACCCAGGGAGGCGAGAATCAGTCGCGGCTCTACGAATCCGCCCGTGTACGTGGCCGTGATCTCCCGCGCGAGCAAGGTGTTCTCGACTTGGTGGCGCGTCGTTTGGAAGCCGAAGCCGATCGAGAGCGCGCTCGGGTTGAAACGAGCCTGCAACTCGACGCCGCCGCCGAAGCGCATGTCGTTGTCGGCCGAGATGTTCGTGAGCTCGACCCCGAGCGCCGACAGCTGAATCGACCACCGCTGGGCGGTCTGGGCCTGCGCGGCCGGAGGGAGGGCGACCAGGGCGACGAAGACCGCGACAGTCACTCGACGAAGCATTGATCCGTCCACTCCTTTGAATGGGCGAGGGAGGTACGGCCGAATCTGTGTCGAGCCCGCCTCGAGATGCCAGGAAGTCGTACGCGATCCGCCGTACTGGCCGGTGGATTCCGCACATCCTAGGATCTAGCCATGACCCATCCGTCGCTCGGCGTCCTTCGGGCGCTCGCCTTCGGCACGTCTCTCTCCCTCGTAGCAGCCGTGCCGGTCGCGGCCCAAGCCGCGAGTGGCATCCGCATCAACCGCGTCGAGCTGAGCGCGGACGTCGTGCAGGCGCTCACGCAATACAACATCCGCATCGCGCCCGGCGACTACTGGTACGACGCGTTCTCGGGCCTCTTCGGCATGATGGGTGGACCCGGCCTCGGGTTCACCATGCCGGGAATGCAGATCGGCGGCCCCCTCCCGCCTGACGCTTCGGGTGGTGGCTCGGGAGTATTCGTGAATGGGCGCGAGCTGCATCCCCAGGACGTCGCGGCACTGAGCGCCCTCGGTCCCGTGTATCCCGGGCGGTACTTCCTGCGCTACGACGGCTGGTACGGCCTCGAGAACGGAACCGTGCTCGGCAACTTGATCGTGCTTTCTCAGCAGGCGGCGGGCGGACCGGGGTACAACCGCACCACTTATGGCGGACACCTGGGGAGCGACGGCCAAACGTCGTACTTCTTCGACCCAAACAGCGGCTGCAGCGTGATCTCGGGCGGTGGAGTGAGTTGCTAGGTCGCAGCGGCTCTCCGGGCCGCTCTTACCCCAGCTTCGCCTGCGCCACGGCGCACGAAAGGCGCGACCCGAACTCGTAGTGCGGCAGGTCCTTCAGGTCGTCGGAGATCGACCCGAGCGCGTGGCGCAGCAGCAGTGTGCCGAACGAGTAGTGCTTGCGAAGGTCCGCGTTGAATCCGCCTTCGCCCGGCACGAACCGCCGCCGCGGGCGTACACCGTCGAGTCGCGCGTCCAGCCAGAAGCGCGGGAAACGTCGTGTGCACTCCTCGATGACCGCCGACATGCTGTCGGCGGGCGAAGGCCGCCGGAGCGAACCGAGACTCGTGGGGTCGATCGCCTCCATCGCGACCGTGACGCGCTCGAGCACGCCCTCACGTTCGACGTACAGGTCGAGGATGGTCATCCCGTCGATCGACTCCGCGATCGCGAGACCCTCACTTGCCGATTCCAAGGGAGGGGCCGAGGGCCGCGTGTAACCCGCAGGCGGCCGGCACAGAACACCGAGCACGGGCTCGTCGTAACGGATCAGCAGGTCCCGATCCCGGAAGCGACCAGCGAGCCCCTGCGGGGCGAAGGTCAGGGTAGACACAGGCGCGGGCCACGGTACTCGCGCGAGCGCCTCGCCTTCGATCACTACCACGCGGAGCCCCGCGTCACGCAGCAGGTGCGAAAAAGGCAGCACGCGCGCGGCCTCGGCGGCCCTCATGAGCTCGGGCGCCCCGAAGCGGATCTTGGGACTCGTGTGGTCCAACTCGAGACCCAGGGCATCGGCCACGGCTTGGTGATCCACCATGCCGTGGGGCGGGTCCGCGACGACGAGCATCTGCGTGTCCAGCTGGGGTCTCCTGGTGGCGTGGTTCGGCGGGCTACTGCGGCCCGAAACTACGGCCCAAGGCGCCCCTTCGCATGGGGTGCGACCGGGGGGATGTCAGCGGTGATGCCGGCTCAGGAACGCGAAGACTTCGTCGATGTTCTCCCGCCCGGCGCTCGCATGCGACCCTCCCGGCACCTCGATGTAGACGTGCTCCATGCCGAGATCCCTCATCTTGGCGACCCAGCGACGGCTGATCTCGACGTCTACGGTCTCGTCGGCATCACCGTGGATCACCATGACGGGAAGGTCGCGAGCGGCGACCACCGCGTCGGGGCTCGAGTAGATCGCCGGCGCCATCGGCGCGAGCGCGGCCCACACCTCCGGATACTTCATACCGAGGTGCCACGTGCCTCCGCCGCCCATCGACTGCCCGATGAGGTACGTACGGTCGGCGTCGACGTTGAAGTCTCGCTTCATGAGCGCGAGCACGGCCATGACGTCGCGCTCCGACAGCTCGCCGAGGTTCGCCGGCTGGGCGTTCGGATCTCGGCTCGTATTGCCGGGCCCCCGGCTCCCGTACCAGCCCCGCTCGTTGAATCCCATCGGCGTCGTCACGAGGTACCCGTACCGCTCCGCGAGCTCGACGAGGTTGTTGTACTCCATCATGTACATCTCGTCGCTGCCGAGCCCGTGGAGCGCCACGACCAACGGTGTCGCACGGCGAGCGTCGTAGCTCGTCGGCACATACACGCCGTACGGAATCTCGATGCCCGGCGCCTCGGGGAGCACGTGCGTCCGGACCTGCACTCGGGCCAGGGCGTCGAGGTTGGCCTGCGAGCGCGGGGGCTGAACCCAAGCCTGGGCGAATGCCGACGAGGGGAGCGCGAGAAGGAGGGCTGTAAGAGAGAAGGCGGACCGTCGGAGCATGGACCCATCCCTCGAGGTTGTCGGAGCCGAACGTCCTACCGGTACTCCTTCGTGAACCCGTTCCGCGTATTCGTCACCGTGAACGAGCCGTCGGCGCGCGCAGACACGTCGATCCTGAAGGCCGGGCCATTATGGACGGGAGGCGGCGGTGCCCCACGCCCCTGCGGGGGTGGCACCGGGGCGATGGGCATCGCCATCAGGGCCTCGTCCACACCGTTGGCGATGAACAGGCCCGGGACCGTATACTCCTGGCCGCTCAACTGGGAGAAGTGGAGCTGCCAGAGGTCCTCGAGCCTCGGCGCCGAGTGGATCACACGCATCGCCTCCGGCTGACCGCCTTTTCGGGTGCCGTTGTTCATGATCGCGACCCGCGGCTCGATGGCGTGCACGAGGACGGCGGCATTCGAGATCGGCTGCCCGTGATGGGACACCACCCAGAGGTCGACCTGGCCGATCGGGTTGACGGGGCACATGAGCTCGTACTCGGTGTTGACCGTCAAGTCACCGAGGTGGAGCACGCGGAACTCTCCGTAACGCACGAGGATGCCAACCGACTGGGCGTTCTCGCCGGGGTCGTCGGCCTGCGGGGCGAAATCGGCGCAATGAGGGTTCGCAGCGCCGCCCCCGGGAAGTGCCCGCTGGATGACACGCTTCGCCGAGGTCAGCACGGTGACGTCGAGCCCAGCCACGTCCACGCGATCGCCGGGCACCACGACGGTGTGCCGAGCGTTCGCGAGCAGCGTCGGATAGACCTCCGCCAGGAACTCGATGGCCGCTGCACTCGACTCCACGGTCGGCCCGTGATCGATGTAGTGCGCGACAGGGACGCGGCTCGCGACCTCGCGCATCGCGCCGTAGTGGTCTCCGTGCCAGTGTGTGGTGATCAGGTGGTCGATGCGGGTCACGCCAGCGGCACGCATCGCGTCGAGGATGCGGTCCGCGTCCCGCGCCGCGTTCTGGCCGCCGTTGCCCGTGTCGATCAGCAGCGTCCCGCCCGAGGGTGAGACGAAGAGCGTGGCTCCTCCTCCCTCGACGTCGACGAGATAGATGCCGAGAGACTCTTGGGCGGGGAGGCCGGAGGCGGCGAACGAGAGGAGGGCGACGAGCGCGGCCAACGGAAGCTTCGGCATGAGAAGCATCATCCCATGGCTTCGACGAGGGCGCAAGTCGGCCCGGCGGCGGGGTGGCTGGGGGAGATCCGGAGCCCTATGCTCCCGGGCCACGCACCCAATTCAAGGATGATCCCATGCCCCTCTATCTCTACCAGCTCGCCTACACGGCCGAGTCGTTGGCCGCGCAGATCAAGGACCCGCAGGACCGGCTCGAAGTCGCGGCGAAGCCGCTCATCAAGAAGGTCGGCGGCAAGTTGATCGGCGGCGGATTCTCGTTCGGCGAATACGACGTGAGCCTCCTCTTCGAGGCACCGGACGACGAGGCCGTGGCTGCCGTGGCACTGGCGGTCGCAGCCGGCGGCGCGATACGCGCGTCCAAGACCACCAAGCTGCTCTCCGGCGACCAGTGGGTCGCGTCGCTGAAGAAGGCCGCGAAGGTCACGACGGTCTACAAGCCCAAGAAGTAGCGGGTACGACGCGCCGCTACGGCCTGCTCACGTCCCGACCGATCCACACGATGTTGTCCCAACTCAACACGCGCTCGGTGCCGTCGAACAGAGCGGCGTAGCTGCCCCCGCCGGCCGTGAACGAGAAGCTGCGAACGCGGTCCGGCGGGTTCGTCGTAACGTTGCGGAGGATGTCCAAGACCTGCTGCTGGGCCGAGACCTCGTAGACGCTCGGGTCCTTCGCGGAATGGAACCGGACCTGTCTGGCCGGGCCCCGGTTGGCGACACCGCGCTCGAACGTGATGTGCATCTCGAGTCGCTCACCGCTCGCCGCGGCGAACACCCAGTCCTGCGTCTCGACGATCGGCCCCGATCCGCTCGTCGTCTCGCGCCGGAGCGTGTGCGTGATCGCGGGCAGGTATACGCCGAACGGGCCCGGCGCGTCCGCCGGATCTTCGGTGATGCCGCCGATGACGAGCTGCACGCTCTGTCCGCCCGGATCGGTGACCGGAACCGTGAGGTAGACGAGCAGGTTCGACCCATCACCAACCGGACGTCCGTCCGCATCGTTGATCGTCATCCTCTCGATGAAGATCACCCGGAGGTTCGCGTCCTTGGCAGCTCCCTGCGTCGCGACGTTCATCGCCCATCCCGCGGGTACCATGCGCATGAGCGCCCCCTGCGGGACGGCCAGGTCGAGTTGAAAGCGGGCCTCCAGGCTCGACTCGACGAGCGTCTGCGCGGGCAAATCTCCAGGGGTCGAGGAGAACGCCAGCGCGAAGACCCAGACGAACGAAAGAACGCGGCGGATCGACATGGACTTCTCCCGGCGACGATGGACGGTCGCCGAGAGAGTAGTCGGGCCCGCGGGCCCCCGGCAACTCAGTGCGGCATCGGCGCCGCGGCGGGAGCAGCCTGGCACATGCCCGCCCCACCCGGAGTCGTGATCTCGAGCCTCGTGCGCTGCTCGGCGGTCAGGTGCACACGCGCCTCGGCCTGCGCGCGCGCGAGGACTTCCTGGAGCACGGAGCGTTGCGCCTCGGTGAGTGCGAGGTCGCCAACCGGGCGCATGAAGAGCGCACCGAGCCCAGCATCCGGGTTGCCGGCGCCGCACGCGGCGCTCATGCCCATGCCGCCCATGGTCATGCCCTGGCCAGGCTGACCATGCGTGCCCTGCATACCCATCCCGGACATCCCTGACTGAGCAGGCGCGTCATGGCCGTCGGGCGTCATCTGCATTCCCTGCATGCCACCGCCGTGCATGCCCATCATCATGTGGTGCATCTGCTCCATCATCTGGTGCATCGACTGCATCCGCGCGGCCATATCCTGCATCGGATCGGTGGGCGCCTGTGCGGCGACCGCCGGCGCGAGCGCCACCACGAGCGCTGCGGCCCCGAAAACCCATTTCCTGATCATCTCTCGATCCCTCCGTCGCGATGTCACCCTCGCAGAACAACTCCACGGGCCGCCCGAGCGGTCCGATGAGGTATTTTACGGTCGATAGCTCGCCCGGTCCGTCGGGCGAATCCCCACGAGCGGCGTGAGCAGAATGCGGATCCTGAAGGGCAAGCACGTCGGGCGGCACCTGACGTCGCCGGGTGGAGACGTCCGGCCGACACCAGAGGCCGTGCGCGACAGGACCCTCTCGCTCGTGGGCAAGGAAGTCGCCGGAGGCCGGGTGCTCGACCTCTTCGCAGGCTCGGGAGCGCTGGGCCTCGAGGCGCTCTCCCGCGGGGCGACCTCCGTCGACTTCGTGGAGAACGGCACCGCGGCGCTGCACGCGCTCAAGGCGAACGTGGCGGCGCTCCGCGAGACGAAGCGGTGCCGGATCTTCAAGAAGGATGCGCTGCCCTGGATCGTGGGTCTCGAGGCGGGAGCGTATCGCGTGGCGTTCGTCGACCCGCCCTACGGCTCCGCGAAGCTCGACCGCGTCCTCGAGCGCTGGCTCGAAGTGCCGTTCGCCGACGTGCTGGTGCTCGAGCACGACAAGGACCACGCCATCGACGCCAAAGCCGTTCGGAAGGGGAAACGCTACGACTTCGAGGGGCCGACGCGGGTGTCGATCCTGCGGGCGTAGGGGATGGCGGGCAGGCCGAACCAGACATTCGGCCGCCCAGCTCGGCGCCCTAGCATGGTGGCAGCCAGGCGCTGGGTCCGACCTACGTGACTTCGCCCCGTCGAGCTCGCAGGTCAGCCGCAGCTCTGGCCGCGGGACCTCGTTCGGAACGCCCCCTAGAACGGATTCGTCGCGAAGACCGAGAACTCGGGAATGAACCCGCGATGCTCGATCTTGAGCGCGCCGACGATCGCGTCGGCGATCTCCTTGGGGCGGAGCTTCTTGTCGGAGCCCTCGCGCGGGGCTCCCGCCTTCGCAGCGAACTCCGTCATGACCTCGCTCGGGTTCACGAGCATGACGCGCACGTTGTGTTTGCGCAGCTCTTCGCGCCAACACTCGGTCATCCCACGCAGCGCGAACTTGGACGAGCCGTACGCCGTGCGCCCCGCGCTCCCCTTGAGCGCCGACGTCGAAGCGATGTTGATCAACTCACCGCTCCCCTGGGCGATGAATTGGCGCGCGGCTTCCCGCGCCATGAGGAACGGACCGAACACGTTCGTCCGGTAAATGCCCTCCATCTCCTCGAGCGTGGTGTCGACGAGAGGCTTGAACATCCCGTAGCCGGCGTTGTTCACGAGAATGTCGAGGCGCCCATGGCGCTCGATCACCGACCGGACCGTACGGACGGCGTCCGCCTCGTTGCCGACGTCCGCCGCGATCCATTCGGCGCCGATGCTCTTCGCCACGGCGCGCACGACGTCTTCGCGGCGGCTGGTGATCGTGACCTTGCAACCTTCAGCGAGGAGAGCCTTGGCGATCCCGTGGCCGATGCCCTCGCTGCCGCCGGTCACCAGTGCGACGGCGTCCTTCAGCTGCACGAGGCCCGCTAGTCCTTCTGGAAGGTGTTCCGCGCCAGGTCGTACCGCACGCCCCGGAGGCGCTTCACCCCGTCGTCCGTCTTCTTGTAGACGATCTTGAGGGCGGCCTTGGCTTCCTTCTTGTCCTTGTTGTCCCAGAAGTACGGCGAGGGGGTGCCGTCGGGACGGACGATCTTCACTTTGGCCATGCTTCTGCTCCGGGGTCGGGGATCGGATCCGGAGCGCACCAGGCCTTCAGGTCCGTTGAGACAAGTGTTTACCCGCCTAGGTCATAGGAGATCCCTGGGCCCCCGCCCCCTCACACCCTGTGCGGATTGCCGCTACCTTCCGCCCTGCGGGATCCCACCTCGAGCCTCGGTTCCGAGGCCTAAGACACTCGCTCCAGTAACTCTGCGCCAGCCTCTCGAGCCGGACCTACCGGCCGGCCTGCTGATGCGCTCCATCGACGGACACCCCTTTGGCTTTCTCAGCACTCAACCTGCACCCATCCCTCCTGCGCGGCATCGAAGACCTCGGTTTCGTACGCCCCACTCCGATCCAGTCGGAGGCCATCCCGCACGCCCTGGCGGGCCGTGACTTGCTCGCCTCCGCCGTCACCGGCAGCGGCAAGACTGCGGCCTTTCTGCTCCCCATTCTCCACCAGCTGATCGACCGTCCGCGCGGAACCACGCGCGCGCTGATCCTCGCACCCACCCGCGAGCTGGCCCTCCAGATCGTGGACGACCTCCGCGGCCTCGCCCGACACACCGGCCTGCGTTCCGCCGCAGTGCATGGCGGCGTCGGCATGGGCCCCCAGGAGAAGGCGTTCCGCACGGGCACCGAGATCATCGTAGCCACCCCCGGCCGTCTGCTCGACCACTTCCAGCAGAAGTACGCCGCGCTCGCCGGTCTCGAGTATCTCGTTCTCGACGAAGCCGATCGCATGCTGGACATGGGCTTCCTGCCGGACATCCGGCGCGTGCTCAAGCACATCCCCAAGCCCAAGCAGACGTTCTTCTTCAGCGCGACCATGCCCGCCCCGATCGAGGCGCTCACGCGCGAGATCCTGCGGTCTCCGGCCAAGGTGGCACTCCAGTCCAAGGCCGCTCCGGCGGCGCGCGTCACCCAGGCGGTGTACCCGGTGCCGGCGGCCCTGAAAGGCGAGCTCCTCGTCGAGCTGCTCAAGCGCGGGCACATGGACGACGTGCTCGTGTTCACGCGCACCAAGCACCGCGCCGATCGCCTGGCCAAGTTGCTCAACAAGGCCGGCATCAGCGCCGATCGCATCCACGGCAATCGCTCGCAGCCCCAGCGCATACGCGCGCTCGCGGGCTTCAAGGACGGTGACTTCCAGGTCCTGGTCGCAACGGACATCGCCGCGCGCGGCATCGACGTCGAGAAGCTCGGCCACGTGGTGAACTTCGACGTCCCCGCCGTGCCCGAGGACTACATCCACCGCGTCGGGCGCACAGCGCGCGCCGATGCTGCCGGCGATGCGTTCACGCTCGTCGCGCCGGAGGACGAGGCCGATCTGGCCCGCATCGAGCGGGCGGTGGGCGCCAAGATCCCGCGCGTTCGTCTCGAGGACTTCGCCTACGGTGCGGTGCCGGACGCGCCGCTCGAGGCGCCCCGCGGGGAGCGCATCGCGGCCATCCGTGCCAAGAAGGCGGAGGACCGCGCTCGCTCGGCGGCGAAGGCTGCCCGGCGGACGGCCGCCGCAAGTCCGGCCGCCAGCTCGCGGCCGCGGCGCCAGCCGTTCGGGAGACTGCGGGGCCGCTAGCTCCGAATTCGGAGCGCGCTGAAGCGACCTCTCGCTTCAGCGCGCTCTGTATCTGAGTGCGAAGCGCACGCTCGTGACGCCCGGAACGGCGCGGACCACCGCGCCGAGGCTCTGTTGCACCGTGCCGACGCCACCGGGCGTGGCGTTCCCCCCGCACCCGTCGCAGAGGACGGAGCCGGAAATCGTCACGACTCCGTTCTGGACCTGAACGGAGATGGAATCCGCGGGCAGGTCCGCCGCGCTCGCGATGACGGACTCGACACGCACGCGCAGCGCGTCGTCGGGGACGGCCTGCGCGGAGCCGGGCACAGCCAGGAACGCGGCGAGCAGGAGCGCGACCAGCGGCGCGGAGGTGTAGGCACGCGCGTCAGGTTCGCTCGCTGCCGGGCCCCGCTCGACGCGACCGCCGCGGCGGCGGAACGCCTCGATGCGCGCCTCCACGTTCGGGCGAAGGTCGCCTGCGTCCAACCACTCGGGACCCTGCACGCGCAGCACGTCGGCCCTCGCGAGACTCCGCTCGAGCTGGCCGAACAGGTCCTCCACCGACTCGGTCTCGATACGTGTCGGCGGCTCACCGCTCCAATGCGACGAGTCCGCGTCCTGCGGCGCAGTGCCGATGGCGGAGCGCGCGTCGACGTAGCGCACGTAGAGACGGTCGCACGCGAGCTCGAGCACGCGTTGCCTGCCGCGCAGCCCCAGGAGCAGGAAGCCCCGTCGGTCCATCGGGCCGGGCGTCACGAGGTCGTTCAGGCCCGTTGGGCGAGCGCGAGCACGGTGCGCTCGACGATCCCGCGGGTGAGCGGGACCTTGTAGGCGTTCTGGGCGAGCGGGCGAGCGCCGACGACCGCAGTCGCGGCCACCTCGCGCGCCAGCTCCGGCGTGACGCGCGCGCCGGCGAGAAGCGCCTCGGCTTCGGGCACACGCCATGGGATCGGCGCGACACCGCCCAGCACGATGCTCGCGCGGCGGCACGTCGCCCCGTTCATCTCCATCACCACCGCCGCGCTCGCTAGGGCGTGGGTCCACGCCTCGCGGTCCATGACCTTGTGGTAGGTGCTGCGCGCGCCGCCCTCGGGCGCGGGAACGTCGACGCCAACCAAGACCTCGTCGTCCGCGAGCACGTTCTCGTGACGCACGTCGGTGCGCGGAAGCACGAAGAACTCCGAGGCGGGCAAGGCGCGCTCACCCCGCGGCCCGGAGATGCGGAAGCTCGCACCGAGCGCGACGAGCGCCGGAGCCAGATCCGACGGATGCACGATGTAGCTCGGCCCACCGCCGAAGATCGCGTGGAGCTGGTTCTCCCCGCCGGCCGAGAAGCACCGGTCGCCGCCGGCCTTGTAGCAGGGGAAGCCGTTGCGGAAATACCAGCACCAGGGCCGCTGCGCGAGGTTGCCCGCGACCGTGCCCACGTTGCGGATCTGCGGGGTCGCGACCGTGTCGGCGGCCTCGGAGAGGACGGAGAAGCGCTCGCGCACGGTCGCGTGCTGGCCGAGCGCGGTGAGCGTGACGAGCCCGCCGATCGACAGGCCGCCCCCCCGCGTCGGCTCGATGCGATCGAGGCCGGCGATTCCCTTGAGGTTCACGAGCACGTCCGGCTCGCCCGCGCCCGGACGATTCGGAACGTGATCCTTCACGAGCTGGAGCAGATCGCTCCCGCCTCCGGCGAACGAGACCGCACGGCCCGCGGCGATCGCCTCCGCGGCGAGCGCGACGGCCTCTCCGACCGAGCGAGCGTTCCGGTTGGCGAACGCCCTCATGCGAGCGCCTCCAGGAGTCGAGCGCGGGTGATGGGAAGGTCCCTCATCCGGCGCCCGGTGGCGTTGTAGATCGAGTTGCCGACCGCCGAGGGAGACAGGATGATGCCGGCCTCGCCGACTGTCTTGGCGCCGAACGGCCCGAAGCCGTCGTCGGTCTCGATGAACGTCACTTCGATCTCGGGCACGTCCAAGTGCGTGAGGTGACGCGCGCCGTAGTACCCGGCGGTGAGCGGCTGCCCGTTGCGCCCGTCGTAGAGCAGGTCCTCGTGTAGCGCCATCCCGATGCCCTGCAGCGTCGCGCCCCGAATCTGGTCGCGCGCGGGCAGCGGATTCAGGATGCGCCCCGACTCGTGCACGGCGACGTACTTGGTGATACGCACCCGACCGAGCGCGACGTCGACCTCCGTCTCCACGAAGTGTGCAGCGAAGCATAGACGCTGACGGCCCTGGGTGCTCGGATTCGGTGTCGCGGACGCGATGAGCACATTGTCACCCGTGGGCATGCCGCGCTCCGCGATCTGGCGCTCGAGGTCACGCGCGGCCTCGACGACCGCGTACCCCGTCATGATCGTGGTGCGGCTCCCCGACTCCCCGACCGAGTACGGGCAGCGGTCCGTGTCACCCCAGACTACGTCGACCCGATCGAGCGGCACGCCCAGCTCCTCAGCAGCGATCATCGCCATGGTGGTCTTCGCACCGGGACCGATGTCCGTGACGCCGACGTAGACCGTGTAGCGGGCGCTCGAGTCGACGCGCAGGATCGCGCTGCTCGGGCCGACGCCCGAGCGGAACATCATGAAGGAGAAGCCGGCACCGCGCTTGATCGGCCCCACGTCCGAGCCGGGCGTGGGGCGCCAGCGGCCGCGCCAGTCGAAGAGCTCGGCACCCGTTCGGATGCACTCCTCCATGGAGTAGTTCGTGAAGCGCACCTGCTCGGTCGGGCGGCGCATGTTCTTCAGCCCGAACTCGACGGGATCGAGCCCCACGGCGTACGCGGCGTCGTCCATCAACGACTGGATGGGGAAATAACCCTGCGGCTCGCTCGGCGCGCGGAAGTTGCCCGACACGGTGCGGTTCGTGTGCACCGGGAAGATCTGCCGATCGACGTTCGGACAGGCGTAGGCATCGATGCCGCTCAGACTTCCGGACCGACGTAGATACGGGCCCATGCCGCTCAGAGCGCGCTGCTCGATGGCGGTCACGGTGCCGTCGCTCGACACGCCGACCCGCAGGTCCTGCACGGTGTGCCAGCGGCCGTGGGTGCCGAGCCAGTCCTCCTTGCGCGTGAGCTCTAGCAGGACCGGCACACCGGTCTCCCGGGCGAGCGTCGCGGCGATCAGGTCGTGGTAGTAGCTGCCGTTCTTGTCGCCGAAGCCGCCGCCCATGTACTGGCAGACGATCTGTACCTGATGGTCCTCGAGGCCGAGATCGCGCGCATTGTCGTGGCGGCAGTTCGAGATGCCCTGCGTCGGCGTGTGCAGCACCAGCTTGTCGCCTTCCCAGTGCGCCAGCGCCGAGCGCGGCTCGAGCTGCGCGTCCTGGCAGAAGGCGGTCGTGTACCGGGCCTCGAGGACCTGGGCGGCGGCGGCGAAGCCGGCGGCGGGGTCACCCGTCCTGCCGCCCAGCGGGTTCGGCTCGTTACGGCCGTTCAGGCCGATATTCCCCTCGGGCCAGATCTGCGGCGCGCCGGGCTCGAGCGCCTCCTCGACGTCGAGCACGAACGGGAGCTCCTCGTACTCGACCGTGATGAGGCGGGCCGCTTCCTCGGCGACATGACGATCGACGGCGGCGACCGCGGCCACCGGCTCGCCTACGTGGCGCACCGGGTTGTCGAACATGTAGCGCTTGTGGATGGTGATGTCCTTGGCCGCGTCGTTGTACTGCGCGCCACCCGCGATCGAGCCGGAGCTGTATACGATGTCGGGGTGCGTCTCGTGCGTGATGATTGCGCGCACTCCGGGGAGCGCAGCCGCGCGCGAGGTATCGATCGAGACGATGCGCGCGTGAGCGTGCGGGCTCGTCAGCAGGCGCGCGTAGAGCATGCCGGGGAGCTTCAGGTCCCGCGTGTACGTCGCGCGGCCCGTGACACGCTCGACGGCATCGATCCGCGGAGTGTCGCGCCCGACCGTGCTCATGGGCGCGATCTGCGGCGCGATCTGACGGGGCCTCACGCTCCGCCTCCGGTGGACACCGCGCCGTTGGCGCCCACGGCCACCACCGCCTCGACGATGGCGTTGTAGTTCGAGCAGCGGCACAGGTTGCCGACGAGCGCGCGGCGTACCTCGTCCGCGGTCGGCCGCGCGTTGCGCTCGAGGAGGGCGGTCGCGGCCATGAGCTGACCGGGCGTACAGAATCCGCACTGCGGCGCGTTGTGATCGATGAACGACCGCTGGAGCGGTGAGACCCGCCCCCCCTGCGCGAGCCCCTCGACGGTGCGCACCGAGCGTCCGTCCATCCACACGGCGAGAGTGCTGCACGAATACACCGGCGCCCCGTCGACCAGCACCGTACACGCGCCGCACTCACCCCGCTCGCAGCCGATCTTCGTGCCGGTGAGGCCGAGGTGATCGCGCAGCAGCTCGACGAGCGTCCACCGATCCTCGGCCTCGAGGCGGTGCTGGGTTCCGTTCACCGTGAGCGCGATGGGCGTGCGGGGCGCCGCGGGCGGGGCCTGCGCGAGGTCTTCCGCAGCGGCCGGTGCAGAGGCCCCGGTGGTGGCCGCGCCAGCGGCGACCAGCACGGCGCCCGAGCTCTGCAGGAATCCCCGGCGCGTGAGGTCCGGCGCGATCGTGGCCGCTTCCGGCTCCTCTGCGGGAGCCAATGTCACGGGCGCATCGCCGTTCGGGTGCCTCGCTTCCATACGCGGCCTCATGGGCGTCGGGATCTCTTGATCATAGGGTGCGAGCGATCGCACCGCACCCCGCACCGAAACGATTCGACCGAGGCCTCCGGGTTCGTGCCGAAGGGCCTCGGTCGAGCGGACGACCACCTACCGCGCAGGGCTGCGCGTCAGCGGTGTCCCCTTCCCCTTCCGCGCTTGCCGCCTCGCCCGTCGTCTTCTACCCAGTCTCCGACGCGGAAGTCCGGCGAGCCGATGATCACCGCGCCGGGGTGATGGTACGTCTGGAACAGATGCCTGCATGGCTGCGGGCGAGGTTGGTGCCCGGGAGGCCGGCCCGGATACCAGAGGCGACACTTGCCCGGAGGCGGCATGTGGCCCGGCGGCACGCGTATGGCCCGACTGGGGGCGTAGTACGCGGCGGGCGGATAGGCACGCCACCCGTCGTCGCCGAGCTCCCATGTCACCGCGACCCGCACCGCCACCTGTGCCTCCGCACCCTGCGGCTCCGCCCCCAAGAGGCTCCCCGCGAGCACCAGGACCCCGAACGCTACACGTCTCATCTCGCCCCCTCGTCCAATGCGTCAGTCCTGCCGCATGCCTGGAAAAGCAGGGGTCGTGCCAAAG
>CAZBCN010000064.1:0-19157 GCA_964490285.1 uncultured Gemmatimonas sp.
GCCTGGGACGCGGGATGGGCGGCGGGCTTCAGCTTTCCGTCGGCTCGGTTTTTCGGCGAGATCCGCTACACCTACGAGGACCTCGTCAACGTCCGGACGGGAGACGCGCCCTTCGACCACTTCGCTGCCGCGATCGAGTTCGGCGGCGACAAGAAGCTGCTCGAGCGGATCCAGGCACGCGGCACTCTCTACCCCTGGAGTCTGGCCAGCAGTTCAGGTCTCACCTGGGTGGTGAGCGCGTTTCAGGGATTCGACTACATGAACCGCTCTGCGTTCGAGTTTGGAATGCAGAGCATTGGTGCCGCGTCCGCGTTTGTGGTCGGCGATCCCTCGACTTGGATCGGAGTGCTTGCTGCGGACCTGCACGGAGGCTTCGGCGGCGTCGACTCACCATGGGCCCATCTGGGTCCGACGCAGGGGGATGTCGAACGAGATCGCGAGTATGACATGGCGTGGTCGTGGGGCTGGGGCGGGTCGCTCGCGCTAGGCTCGCCCTGGGTGCACCTGTCGGGGTTCTATCGTCGCGACACCATGGAAGTGATTCATGGCTCCAACGTCAACGGTAACGACGCGGAGCACGTGACGCAGAGCTTCGGCGCGTCTGTTGCGTTCCCTCGGCTCATCGGCAGCATGGGGTTAGGCGGGGACGCGAAGGCGTTCGAACGCGACAGTGCCTTCGAGGATCCGGCGCTGGCAGACGACCATCCACCACGGGTGATGAGGTGTCGGGTCTACCTCACGTGGAACACGCACCTTACCCCGCGGAGTCTCTTCGTCTTCTAGCGGCGACTATCGTCCCTTCCCCGAGCGGTTCCACCAAGGGGGGTGAGCGGCTGCGTCGACAAAGCCGAGGTCATCGTCGGCTGGGTCACTCGTGGATACAGTGGCCCACCTTCCACGACCACGGGCCATGGAATGAGGGCCGGAGCTGGCCCGTGGCGCTGATCCTCGACTGCCTCCCCTCAGTTGCCCGGCTCCAACGAGTTCATCGCTGCCACGAACGTGCTCCAGGGCACAGGCTCGCCGTGCACCGGCGCGAGCGTCGTCACGTTCAGGCCCATGCGCACGACCTGGTTGTAGAGGCTGCGCATCGCCGGTAGCTGCGCTGCGCGGGGCGGCTCGTGGGTGTCGAACAGGTCGGCCTCGAAGGCGATTCCCTCGGCGGGGAGATAGGCCATGAGCATGCCGGTCACGTGCTGCAGCGGCTGGACGTAGTAGACGCGCAGCATCCGGGAGTCGTCGGCGATCACGTAGTTCTCCTGGATCGCCTCGTAGTTGTACCCTTCGGCCAATTCGGTGGGTGGCCAACGCGACACGATGTCCGGCTCGACGGTTCTCGGCTCGTAGACCAACACGTCGCTGTTCAGGAACTCGAGGTTGCTCATGTGCGTCACGATCGTCGAGCCGATGTGCAGATAGGTTCGCAGCCCGCCGATGTGATCGAAGTGCGGATGGGAGGTGATGAGCCAGCGGATCGGCTTGTCCGGCGCCAGCCGAGCGACCTCCTCGATGACCGCCAGGCTGCGCTCCTCGTCACCCGGTGCCTCGAACACGGCTACGAAGTCCTCGAACTCGACCATGTAGCTGTTGGCGGGGCCACCACCGAGCAGGTACACGCCCCTGGCCAGCTGCGTGACGGTGACGCGCTGCGGAAACGTGGCCTGAGCCACCGAGGGCGGGACCGGCACCGGATCGTCACAGACATTCGGTTGCACGTTCGGGAATGACCCACCGTACCCGTTGTGACCGGTGCTCTGGCGGTAGAACTGCCAGTTGTCATCCCAACCGTGGTGCGAATGCCAGTTGATCGGCCATTTCACGTTGCCGAACGTCAGCTGCTCAGTCGACTCGTGCTCGATGTTGAAGTCGCCCAGAGCCGGTTCGTTCACCGTCGTCTTGATGCGCTGGATCTGATTCCGCGAGTTGATGGTCGCGTCCACGCGGTACTTCCCGAACATCGTGATCGCGACCACGTGCACCTTCTCGGGACTCACCACGTTGCCGTCGCGGCCCTTCTCGATCTGCTCCCACCTCCAGAACGCGATCGGGTTCGCGCCGGGCAGCCGAGCCGCCTTGATGAAGCCCGGCGGATTCAGCCAGAGGTCGAGCCGGTAGAGCTCGGCGAGGTCGGGCGGCACAGCGACGGGCGGGCCGTCACCGTCGATGTGCCAGGCGAACTCACCATTCACGATGTGGGTCTGGCGGCTATGTGTCTGAGTCGGCGTGCCGCCCTGCCACCCCATGCCGTACTTCCACGAGGCTGGATTCAGCCCGGGCCTGCGCTCGAAGGTCTCCTTGCTCGTGCCGGTTTCCCAATTGATGGTGCGGGTGTAGTTGGCCAAGCGGTCGATGCGCGGCCAATCGATGCTGACGGCGTTCTCGAACGTCTGACCGACCGCGCCGCCGTAGCCCGTTCCGGAGAATGTGACGCAGCGAAGGTTGGCTTCGCCGATCTCCGCGGCGGCGGCAGCCAGGATCGGTTCGGGGTCCACGAAGCCCGGCGGAAACCCCTGGGCGGAAACACGACTTCCGCACAGCAGCAGCAGTGAAACCGCAGTCGAAGTCCTCATGGCCATGCTCCCTCCGCGTACCGACCGACGCGTCCGTTGCTTCGGCGGGCGTCTCTGCGTCGGTAACTGAAGGGGCGGACCGACCGATGGCAACGTCGCCCCGCCCTGGCTCGGGCGGGGCGACCGCAATCATCAGGATTCGGCCGGGTCGGTCACGGTCCTGCGCTGCACCGTCATGAAGGAGAGCGGCAGCGAGTTCTGCAGGGTGAGGATCACGTCGTCCGCCGGGCTGGCGATGACCTCGGGGGAGACGTAGACCCCCCGGGCTCCGATCGGGTCGGCCACGACGCGAACTCTCGTGGCCGAGTCGAGCGCCCCGAGGGGGAGCGTCAGCTCCGCCGACTGGAACGAGCCGACCACGCCGATCGACCTGCGAGGTCCGCCGTCGCGGATCACGTAGACGTGCATGTCCAACCAGTTGTGGTTCGTGACGCGCACGACGGCTTCGGGGTCGGACCGGGCGCGGTCCTCATCCTGCTGCGCAGGCTCCTGGGCGGTCAGGGCGGTGGGGAGGGCGACCAGGGCTACGAGAGCTGCAGCCACCAAGGTCGGGACGAGAGTTGGCTTCGTCATTTGAGCGCTCCTGAGTATTCGAGCGAGCCCTTCGTGGGCTCGATGTCACCCTCTAGGACGTCTGGCTGCGGTTCCTTTGCACGGACGAGCGCCGCACGCCCGAAGGCACACTATGATTCACCATGAACGCCGAACCGCAGGCGGTCGAGCGCGGCGACGACCGCGTCGCCGGTGGTGCCGTCCGGCCGGCCAACCCTTCCCAGCCGGTTCGCGTCCATTACGATACTTCGCGCCGTCCACGGGTAATCCGACTGATCCCGGCCCTGAACGAGATTCATCCATGACAGCGACGGAAACCAAGGGCCTCGACATCGAGGTCATCCAACAGAAGATCCGCCAGGAGAGCGCGTTCGTGGAGCGCCTCCTGGCCGAGGTGGGCAGCGTCATCGTCGGCCAGAAGACCATGGTCGAGCGGCTGCTGATCGGACTGATCGCCGACGGGCACGTGCTCATGGAGGGCGTACCGGGACTCGCCAAGACGCTCACCGTGCGCACGCTCGCACGCGCGATCGACACGACCTTCCGGCGCATCCAGTTCACACCGGACCTCCTGCCGGCCGACCTGATCGGCACACTCGTCTACGACCCCAAGGATCAAGAGTTCAAGACGAAGCGCGGCCCGATCTTCTCGAACATCATCCTCGCCGACGAGATCAACCGCTCGCCCGCGAAGGTGCAGTCGGCGCTGCTCGAGGCGATGCAGGAACATACCGTCACGATCGGCGAGCACTCCTATCCGCTCGACGATCCGTTCCTGGTGCTGGCGACGCAGAACCCGATCGAGCAGGAAGGCACGTATCCGCTCCCCGAGGCGCAGGTCGACCGCTTCATGCTGAAGCTCGCGGTCGACTATCCGACGGATGCCGAGGAGCTCGAGATCATGAGGCGCATGTCGACGGGGAAGGCCGCCGACGTGAAGCCGGTCGTGACGCCCGCCGAGATCATCCGCGCGCGCTCGGCCGCCGAGATGATCTACATGGATCCACAGGTGGAGCGGTACATCGTCGACCTCGTTCTCGCGACCCGTGACCCCGCGGCATACGGGCTCAAGGACCTGACGGAGCTCGTCGCGTACGGCGCCTCGCCGCGTGCGACGATCTGTCTCGCCAGGACGGCTCGGGCGCACGCATTCCTCCGTCACCGTGGCTTCGTCACCCCGGACGACGTGCGCGCGATGGGGATGGACGTCCTTCGCCATCGCGTTCTCGTCACGTACGAGGCCGAGGCCGAAGAGGTCACGCCGGAGGACGTGGTGCGGCGGATTCTCGACAGCGTCGAGGTTCCCTAGCTCCGGACGGTGCGATGATCCCACGGGAGATCCTCAAGGAAGTCCGGCGCATCGAGATCTCCACCCGGGGCCTCGTCAACGAAGTCTTCTCGGGGGAGTACCACTCGGTCTTCAAGGGCCGCGGCATGAGCTTCGCCGAAGTACGCGAGTACCAGTACGGCGACGACATCCGCAGCATCGACTGGAACGTGACGGCCCGCACGGGCGCGCCCTTCGTGAAGGTGTTCGAAGAGGAGCGCGAGCTCACGGTCATGCTGCTCGTGGACGTGAGCGCCTCGGGCGACTTCGGCACCCGGCAGAGGTTCAAGGCCGAGGTCGCGGTGGAGATCTGCGCGTTGCTCGCGTTCAGCGCGATCAAGAACAACGACAAGGTCGGCCTCGTCATCTTCTCCGATCACGTGGAGAAGTTCGTGCCGCCGCGGAAGGGACGGCGCCACGTGCTGCGTGTGCTGCGCGAGCTGCTCTATCACAAGCCAGAGGGGCGGGGCACGGACATCGCGGCGGCGCTCGAGTACCTCACGCACGTCCAGCGGAAGCGCGCCGTGACGTTCCTCGTATCGGACTTTCGCGGGGAGGGGTTCGAGAAGGCGCTCGCGGTTGCGGGGCGCCGCCACGACCTGGTCGCGGTGCGCCTGGGTGACCCGCGCGAGGAGGAGCTTCCCCCGCTGGGGCTGCTGGAGCTGGAGGACCCGGAGACGGGGGCCCGTGTCGTCGTCAATACCTCCAGGCCGGCGTTCCGGACGGCGTTTCGAGGTGTGAACTCGATGCGCAGAGCCGCGCTCGACAAGACCTTCCGCCGAAGCCGAGTCGACGTGATCGACATCCGGACCGGAGAGCCGTGGGTGAAGCCGCTGATGCGCTTCTTCCAGGGACGGATGCGGAGGAAGGGATGAGCGTCCGGAGTCTCGTCGGCGCGCTCGTCCTCGTCGCCCTCGCCTCGCCGCTCCGAGCGCAATCCCGCGTTTCGACCGACGTGGACTCGACCCGCGTGACCGTGGGCGACCGCATCACGATGACGGTGACGGTCGAGCATCCTGCATCGGCGCGAGTCACGTGGCCGGACTCGCTCGACCTGGCGCCATTCGAGGTTCTGGGTGTGCGAGAGCTGCCGCGTGCGGCATCCGGCGAGGTTGCGCGCGCGGCTTTGGTGCTCACGCTGTCCGCCTTCGAGCTGGGGGCGCTCGCGATTCCCGCGTTCGACGTGTTCGTGACGAACGCAGACGGCACCGAGGAGACGCTCTCCACCGATGCGTTCGGCATCGAGGTGGTGAGCGTTGGCGCCGACGAGTCGGGCGATATTCGCGACATCCGCGGCCCACTGGGGATGCCGATGAGCCCGCTTCGGTTGGCGCTGTGGGTCCTCCTCCCACTGTTGCTCGTGGCCGCCCTCTGGATCGCCGCGCGCCGGCTCCGGGCGAAGAAGGGCGAGGTGGCGCGCCCCGCTCTCGGGACGCCGCCGAAACCGGCGCACGAGGTGGCGTTGGAGGCGCTCGCGGCGCTCGGCGCCTCGCCTCTTCTCGAGCGCGGCATGGTGAAGGAATTCCACATCGAGGCATCGGACATCCTGCGAACGTACGTGGAGGCGCGCTTTGCCGTCGACGCGCTGGAGATGACGACGGTCGAGGTTCTCGCAGGGCTCGAGGCCGCTGGCATCGACGCGCGATTCCGCG
Organism: uncultured Gemmatimonas sp.; assembly: GCA_964490285.1. GTDB lineage: Bacteria > Gemmatimonadota > Gemmatimonadetes > Longimicrobiales > Gaopeijiaceae > UBA2982. The sequence goes on from CAZBCN010000064.1 coordinate 6,102, forward strand.
ACGGGCTACGCGCGTTCCTCGAACAGTGCGATCTGGTGAAGTTCGCCAAGGTCCGCCCCGGCTCGGACGCGTCCCGTCAGCTCCTCGATCTCGGGCGGAGGGTGGTGCTCGACTCGGTGCCGACGCCCGAGCCCGCGACGCCCGCTCCGGAGCCGGCGGGCGCTCAGGGGGCTGTCTGATGTTCCGCTTCGAGGATCCTTGGGTACTCGCTCTACTGGCGGTCATCCCGCTCGCGTACATCGTCCGTCGCCGCATCGAGTCGCGGCACACGGGCACGCTCCGCTACTCGGCGGTCGACGCTGTGCTCATGGCGAGGGCGGGGACGAGTCGTTGGGCACACAGGGTGCCCGGCGTTCTGCGCATGCTGGCGATCGGCGCGGTCGTGGTCGCGCTCGCGAGGCCCCAGACGGGGATCACGTCCGAGACGGTGCTCACGGAGGGGATCGACATCGTCATCGCCCTCGACATCTCGAGCTCGATGCTCGCCGAGGATCTGACGCCGAATCGGCTGGAGGCGGCCAAGACCGTGGCGAGCGACTTCGTGTCGGGTCGGCGCAACGACCGCATCGGGCTCGTCGCGTTCGCCGGTCAGGCGTTCACGCAGGCACCGCTCACCCTGGACTACAGCGTCGTCACCACGTTGCTCGGCGGTCTCCAGTCGGGGATGATCGAAGACGGCACGGCGGTCGGCATGGGCCTCGCCACGGCCATCAAGCGGTTGCAGGCGTCGGAGGCTGCTTCGAAGGTCGTCATCCTGCTGACGGACGGGCGGAGCAATCGAGGTGAGATCGGTCCGGTGACCGCGGGCCAGATGGCCCAAGCGCTCGGCGTGCGCGTCTACACGATCGGAGCGGGGGCGAGGGGCACGGCGCGTGTGCCGGTCGACGACCCGCTCCGGGGGCGGGTGTACGCGACCATGCAGGTCGATGTCGATGAGGCGACGCTCCAGCAGGTAGCCGAACTGACGGGCGGGCGCTATTTCCGCGCGACCGACACCGAGAGTCTCGAGGCGATCTGGGAGGAGATCGACGAGCTCGAACGCACCGAGATCGAAGTCGAGAACTTCACGCAGTACGCCGAGCGCTTCCCTGTGGCGCTGGGAATCGGCTTTCTGCTCGTGCTCGTGGAGCTCGCTCTCTCGCAGACGGTGCTCCGGAGGCTCCCCTGATGTTCCGCTTCGCCGCGTCGGAGTGGCTCTACGCTCTCGCCGTCGTCCCGGTGGCGGTTGCGCTCTTCGCGCTGTCGGCGCGTCGGCGCCGGCGGGCGCTCGACGCCTTCGGCGACGCCGAGCTGGTGCGGCGGCTCACGGCGAGCGTGAGCGTCGGGGCGCGCCGTTGGAAAGGGGTGCTCCTCCTCGGCGCGTTCGGCTTGCTCGCCCTGGCGATGGCGCGGCCTCAGTTCGGCACCCGCGTGGAGACCGTGCGTAGCGTGGGGCAGGACATCGTGGTCGCGGTCGACCTGTCGACGTCCATGCTCGCCGAGGACGTAGCGCCCAGTCGGCTGGAGCGCGCGCGTCTCGCGATCTTCCGCTTGATCGGGAGCCTGGACGGCGACCGCATCGGGCTGGTGGCGTTCGCGGGTGACGCGTTCGTACAGAGCCCGCTGACCGTCGACTACTCCGCGGCCGGGATGTTCCTCGGCGCGATGCACCCCGACATCATGCCGGTGCAGGGCACCGATCTCGGGGCGGCGCTCCGTGTATCACTCGACGCGCTGGCCGAGGGGGCCCGCCAAGCCCGGGTCATCGTGCTGGTCACGGACGGGGAGCACCTCGAGGACGACTTCGAGGCGGAGCTGGAGCGGGCCGTGGAGAGCGGAATCCAGGTGCATGTGGTCGGAATCGGCTCGCCGGAGGGCGGGCCCATTCCGGTCTATGACGGTCAAGGTCGGCGGACGGGGTTCCTGCGCGACGACGACGGGGCGGTCGTGACGACGCGCCTCGACGAGCAGACCCTGCGTTCGGTGGCAGAGAGGACGGGTTCGAGGTACGTCCGAGCCGGGGCGGGGGGGTCGGCGTTCGAGGACCTGGTGGACGAGATCGCGAACGTCGAAGGGGAGGCCCTGGACGCCCGGCAGATCACGCAGTTCGAGGAGCAGTTCCAGATCTTCCTTGGCGTGGCGCTTGCGATGCTCTTGATCGAGTGGCTCCTTGCGGACCGGCGACGGGAGCGAACGGCATGGGTGGGCAGGTTCGAATGATCGACTGGAGGACCCTGATGCGCGCCGTGGGTGCGGCGTGCCTCCTCGCGCTCGCGCCACTGCCGGCGCTCGCGCAGGCCGGGCGTGCGCGGGTGCAGGAAGGGAACAGGCTGTACGAGCAGGGCCTCTTCGAGGAGGCCCACCAGAGGTATCTCCAGGGACTCGCCGAGGCACCCGAGTCCGGCGTCCTGCGCTTCAACGACGGCAACGCGCTCTACCGGAGCGACGACTATCAACGGGCGATGGAGGCGTATCGACGCGCGATCGAGACCGGGGACGCGGCGCTCGCCAGCTCGGCGTGGTACAACCTGGGCAACGCGCTCTACCGGCGACAGGAGCTCGAGCAGAGCCTCGACGCGTACAAGCAGGCGCTGCGCCTCGACCCATCCGACGTGGACGCCAAGCACAACCTCGAGCGCGTCCTCCAGCAGATGCAGCAGCAGCAGCAACAGCAGGACGAGCAGCAGGAGCCCCAGGACCAGCAGGAGGACCAGGAGCAAGAGGATCAGCAGCAGAGCGGGCGAGACCCACAGCAGGATCAGCAGCAACCTCAGGATCCGGGTGAGGATCCCCAGCAGGGTCGTGGGTCGCCCGAGCCCCGCCCCGGCCAAATGACGCCCGAGGAAGCTGAGCGGCTTCTGCAAGCCGTGCAGGAGGACCCCGACGAGATGAATCGTCCGCCGGTCCCCGTGACGGGGGCGAGGCCCCGCAGGCCATGGTGAAGTCGGTGAGCAGCGTCCGATTCGTGCTGGCCGCCTGCGCGGCCCTCGCGGCGCCCCTGTCCGGTCAGGATACCTCGGTCCGCGCGTACCTGACTCCCTCGAACGTGGCGGTGGGGCGCCCCTTCGAGTTGAACGTGGAGATCACCGGCACGCAGTCCCTGACCGAGGAGCCGCGGCTCCCCGACCTGGGCTCGTTCGCGCAGTACCTGGGCAGCAGCACGCAGTCGTCGATGCGGGTGGTCAACGGCCGAACGAGCGTGTCGTTGACGGTGCAGTACCGTTTCCAGGCCCTGCGGGAGGGCACGTTCGACATCCCGGCGTTTGCAGTGGCCGCGGGAGGAACGACGCACAGGACCGAACCCCTACGCCTCACGGTTTCGTCGACGCCGCAGCCTTCGACGCAGGGCGGTGGCACGGGTGGGGGCGTATCGGCTCAGGATCTGTTCGTGACGGCCGAAGCGACGAAGACGCGGGTTCGCGAGGGTGAGCCGTTCGTGGTCGAGTACCGTATCTGGACGCTCGTCGACGTCGGATCGTACAACTTCACGCGCGTGCCGGAGCCGCAGGGGTTCTGGGTGGAGGACGTCACGCCACCGGGACAGCCGCAGGTCGAGCAGATCACGCGCAACGGCCGGTCGTACACGACGGCGGTCATCCGCCGGGTGGCGCTCGTGCCCACGGGACCCGGCCGGCGGACCCTCGAGCCGGTGGGCATGGAGGTCCAGCTGCGGGTCCGACGGCGCGACCCCTTCGGCGACATCTTCGGCGACCCCTTCTTCGGCTCGTCGGTCGTTCCTACGGCGGTGCTCTCCAATCCGATCACGGTCACGGTGGAGCCGTTGCCGCCAGGACGGCCCGAGCCGTTCAGCGGCGTCGTCGGACGGCTCGCCCTGACGGCCGAGATCGATCGCGACTCGGTCGCCACGAACCAGGCGGTCACGCTCAGGGTTCGGGCCTCCGGAGAGGGCAACATGCGAGCGGTGCCGCCGCCGGTGCTCGGTCTGCCGCCAGACTTCGAGGTCTTTCCTCCGGAGGTCTCCGAATCGGTTCAGCCTTTCGGGCCGGGCCTCTCGGGAGAGAAGACGTTCGAGTACGTGTTGATTCCGCGCGCACCTGGTAGGCGCGAGATCCCGGCGATCACGATGGGCTACTTCGATGAGCGTGCGGGCGCGTATCGCACCGCCACGACGAGGGCATTGCCGCTCACCGTGACGGGCATGGCCGGTGAAGGACCGGGCGACGTCGCTCGGGGCGGCATCTCGCAGCTCCGCGAGGACATCCGGTTCATCCATCTGGGCGCGGGCACTCTGGAGCGGCGCGACCGCTCATTATTCGCGGGTGCAGCGTTCTGGATCGTCGCCCTCCTGCCCCTCGCAGGGGTAGTAGGTGCCGTCGGACTGCGTCGCCACCGCGACCTCCTGGAGGGGGACGTGGCCTACGCGCGTGGCAGGCGGGCGGGCCGCCTCGCCAGGAAGCGGCTCGCCGAGGCTCGGCGGCTGGCCGCACAGTCGGACGCACGGGCGTTCTACGCGGAGGTCGCGCGCGCGCTGCGCGGTCTCGTCGCCGATCGGCTGAACCTCGCGGAAGCCGGCCTCCTGTCGGCGGACGTCGAGCACCGCCTGCGGGAGAAGGGGGTGCCGGAGGCGACGGTGGCCGAGGTTCGTGCATGCCTGGAGCATTGCGATCGTCAGCGTTTTGCGCCTCCGGGGACCGATCCCGAGGAGAAGTCGCGCTTCCTCGACCGAGTCGGGGGCCTCATGACCGCCTTGGATCGGGAGATCCGCCGATGAGTGCGCGCGCGGCGTTCGTTCTCGCGGCTCTGGCGCTCGTGGTCCTCTCATCGGCTCCTGTCGCGGCGCAGTCCGAGATCTTCGAGCAGGGCAACCAGCTCTATCTGGAGGGCGACTTCGTCGGAGCGATCTCGGCATACGAGGCCGTGCTGGGGGCCGGCTTCGAGAGCGCGGCGCTGCACTACAACCTCGGAAACGCCTACTTCAAGGCGGGCGACCTCGGCCGCGCGATACTCGCGTGGGAGCGTGCGCGCACGATCTCGCCCACCGATCCCGATGTTCTGGCGAATCTAGAGCTCGCCCGCTCGCTCACCGCCGATGCGATCGAGCCGCTGCCTCGCTTCTGGCTCTTCGCGGTGGTGTCGTGGTGGGTGGGGCTGCTTCCGCGCGGGCTGCTCCTCGTCACGGTTGCCGTTGCGTGGCTTGCGCTGGGGGCCTCCATGGCGACGCGCGTGCTGGCGCGGAGGGATGGCGTACGGAACGTGGCGACGTGGGTCGCCGTCGCGAGCGCCGCCGTCGTCGTCATTTTCGGGAGCAACCTCTTCGTGCGCGAGCTCGGGATCGGCAGCGCGGAGCGCGGAGTGATCCTGGCGGAGGTTGTGCCCGTCCGCTCGGCCCCCGCCGACCAGGACGACCTGACCCTCTTCGAGATCCACGAAGGCACGCGCGTGCGCATCGATCGGCGCGCGGGGTCGTGGGTGGAGATCGTGCTCGAGGACGGGAAGGTGGGTTGGGTGCTCGCCGATGTGCTGGGCGTAGTCTAGCCCTCGAGCTTGACCTTCACTCCGAGCGTGAGGCTCCGGGGCGATCCCGGCGTCAGAAACCGCTCGGCCTCCTCGACGGCGGCCCGCCCGTTCTGGGCGATGATCCCGAACGCGTGGTATTCGCTGTCGAGCACGTTGGATATCTCCACGAACACGGATGTGGCGCCAAAGCGTCGCTCCGCCCGGACGTCGAGGATCGTGCTTTTGGACAAGCGGGGAAATTGCTCCTCGTTCCCCTCATCGCCGATGAGGAAGCGGCGGCCCGTCCAGCTCCCCTCGACCCCAATCGTGGTTCCTCCGGTCTCGTAGCGCACATCGAACGTTCCCGAGAGCTGCGGGATCATCGGGAACAGATCGCCGGGCTCGACCTCGACGGCCGCTTCCGGGTCCGTTCCAGGGGGCGGCGGGTCGTCCTCGACCAGCGGCGAGGCGAGCTCCGCATGCGATTCGAACGTCGCGCGCGTCCATGCGAGTGAGGCGCTGGCCCGCAGGCCCGGCAGGCCGCTCAATGGTGCGCCGCCCAGGAGTGCTTCGACGCCCACGCGCCGCGTGCGCTCGAGGTTCGTGAAGTAGCCGAGCGTGGGGGTCGTCTCGTCGATCACGCTGAAGATGTCGTCGTGGACCTCGGTCCAGTACCCCACCAGCGACGCGTCCAGCCGCGGGCGCGACAGGCGTAAGCCGGCCTGCCACGCGTCCGACTTCACGGGCTCGAGCGGGGGATCGGGTCCGAGCTCGAAGGGGAGTTGGCAAGGATCGGTCGGGTCCGCGCACGTCACCTCCAAAATGACCGGCGCCCGGAACCCGCGGCCGTATCCGGCGAACACTCCCACGCCGAGAGCCAAGTCGGCGCTCACGCCGAGGCCGCCCGACAGCTCCGAGAAGACGTTCTCGCCGCTGTCGCTCGGGTCGAGCACGTCCGTGACGGGAAGGTCGACGTGGTCGTACCGCAGGGACGCGTAGAGAGCGAGGCGCGGCCCGAGTGCCCACCAGACTTCACCGAACGTCCCGAGGTTGTCCTCCTCGGTACGAAGCCGTTCCGTCGTGGCTTCCGGGAGCGTGGGGAAGCTTCGGTTCGCACGCTCACGGATCTCGATGTCCACGTCGTTGCGCGTCCACTCGGCGCCGGCCGCGAGGAGGAGTGTCTGGCTCGGCTGAAAGAGCACCTGCGCGGTGCCGCCGAATGAAGCGACGTCCGTGAGGCCGAGCGCATCGGGCTCGCTGATGTTGTCGTTCGCTTGCCGAAAATCCACGAAGCGTCCGAAGGTGTTCGCCTGCAAGCGCCAGTGATCGGCGAGGTCGTGCTCGACCCTCGCGCTCGCGAAGTGGAGCCGGGCGCGGAACGCATCACCCCGGCCGCCCGTGTATTGGAGTCGTCGCCGGTCCGCAGGCGGCGAGGTCACGTCCGCGGGTAGCGGGGCGCCCTCGAGCCACGACTCCGGCACGGGCCCCGGGCCCTCGAGCGAGTCCGCCTCGAAGGTGTACGAGAGCCATGCGTCGGTGCGCTCGCCACGCCATCCGAGCTTGCCGAACACCGAGAGCTCCTTCGAGCTCTCGAGCAACCTCCATCCGTCCGCTTTCCGGTAGGAGCCCGCGACCAGCCCGTCGAGCGCGCCCTTCTCGGCGGACGCCCGCAGCGTGCCGCCTGCAGCGCCGAACGACCCTCCATGAAGCTCCGCTTCGAGCGACGGGGTCTCGCCTGCTCGGCGGGTGACGAAGTTGAGCGCGCCGGCGAGAGAGTTCTTGCCGAAGACCCCGACCGGACCGCGCACGAACTCGATCCGCTCGATCGCCCCCTCAGGGATGAGCGACAGGTGTACTTGGGACGCGTCTGCCTCGTTCACCCGGACGCCGTCGACGAACACGCTGACGCTCTGAGGGACGCCGACGATCGGAGAGAGCGCAAAGCCCCGGACGCGGAGGTCGAGCTGCGACGGGCTACCGGTCTGATTCGTCAGCGTTACGCCGGGGAGGGCCCCGAGAGCGCCGGCGATCGAGCCCGAGGTGGGTCGGAGCTCCGCGGACGTGACGACGTGGGCGGAGAAGGGCGTCCGGGACAACGGCACCGCACCGGCCCGCAGCCGTCCGATTTCGACATCGACCGGCTCGAGCGGGAGTACCGAGTCGCGCGAGGGGGGCTGCTGCGCGACGGCAGCGCTCAGGGTCCCGAACGAAAAGAGGAGCCCCGCGAGCGAAGCGGCCGCGCGGAGGGCGCGGGGCACGCGGGGCTCCTCCCTGCTTCGATCGGTCAGCTACCGCCGAGCTCCGTCACCATCGCCCGTAGGAAGCGCTCCGGGCTGTCCATGCCGGCGTCGTAGGCAGCCGTCGGACGGGCCGCAGCGATCTGATCGTACGTGAGTCCCTGCGCGACCAGCGCAGATACTCGCGCCTTCACGTCGAGGATCATGTCACGATGCGCCATCACGTCGGCGCGCGTCGCCACGCGCCCGTGGCCGGGGATGATCTTCGTGTTCGGCCCGGCGAGACCGATGGCGACCCCCAATGCCTCGATGAGGCCGTCGAGAGACCCGCCGTTGGCCAGGTCCATGTAGGGATAGCCGGTCGTCCGGTACACGTCGCCCATGTGCAGGACGTCCGAATTCACGAAGTGGATGAAGCTGTCTCCGTCGGTGTGCGCGGGCGGCACGGGGATCGTACGCACCTGCTCGCCGTTCAGGTGAATGCTGATCGACTCGCTGAAGGTGAGCACCGGGAGCGCGACCGCGGGCGCGGTTGCGCTCATGCGCACGCGCACCGCGTCCCGGGCCAGGATCAGGATCCCCATCCGGCCGAGGTTCTCGTTGCCACCCGTGTGATCGCCATGCAGGTGGGTATTGATCACGAAACGGATCTCGCCCTGGTTGAGCTGGCGGATCGCGGCCAAGATGCGATCGGTGAGCGGCGCGAACTGGTCGTCGATCATGATCACGCCGTCCTGGCCGATCGAGAGTCCGATGTTTCCGCCCTGACCTTCCAGGTAGTAGATGCCGCCGGCGACCTGGTGGGGGATGATCTGGACCTGACTCATGTCGCGACCCTGTCCGTGAAGCGCGGACGGGAGGACGAGCGCCGCAGTGAACAGCGCGCCGAGCCGATGCACGATCTTCATGGGTTCTCCTTGCCTTTGCATGACCCACGGGAGGGCCGGCAACATACGCCGGCCCTCTGCGCGCGTCACGATCTCGGCGTCGCGCTCAGCTCTCCGAAGAGATCGTGAACTTGAAGCCGTCCGGATCCGTGAGGCTGAACTGCCGGGTGCCCCACGGCATGTCGGCCGGCTCGGAGTCCAGCTTGCCCCCGCGCTGCTTGATTCCCGCCGCGAGCTGGTCGATGTCCTGGGCGGTCGCCAGGTGCAGTCGGAACCCCTCGCCCTTCTTCCGGTCGCGACCCTTCGCCCAGTCGTCCTGACCGATGAAGATGCGTGCCGAGCCTGCCAGCAGCTCCGCGCCCAGAACCTTGCCCCCTTCCTTCCAGATCTCCCCGACGAAGAAGCCGGCCACGTCGCGATACCACGCGATGCTCTTCTGTAGGTCGCCGACCGTGAGACCGGCGCTGACCCGCCGGGCTCTCAGCGTCTCGGGCGTCTTGCGCTTGGGCGGCGCCTTCTTGGACGCCGACTTCTTCGGTGCGGCCTTCTTCACGGCCTTCTTCTTCGGTGCGGCCTTCTTCGTCTTCGCTTTCGCCTTCTTCCGTGCGGCCATGGTGCCTCCTAGCGAGTGAAGTCGAACTGCTTCGTGTACTTGATGACCAGCTGGCGAGCGACGGGGCCTGAGTCGAGTCCGGTCGTCGTGAGCGAGCCGAAGTGCTCCGTGTCGTTGTAGACCACGTACAACCCCGTTCCGGCCGTGTCGAGCCAACCGAACCGGAGGTTCGTACCGAGGTTTTCCGTGTCGTCGTTGTATTGGATCTGGGCCTGGAGGTAGACGCGCGGGGTGAAGGAGTACGAGCCCGAAAGCGCCACGATCGCGGTCTTGAACTTGTCCGTGTCGTTGAGCCGGACGTCGAAGTAGTTCACTCGAAGCGACGTCACGAGTCGATCCTGGAAGCGGTACGTCACGTTTCCGTTGGGTCCGACGCGCGTGCCGGTGTAGAAGCCGCCCGCGTCCCAGCCGATGCTCGCGGACAACGTCGCGCTCTGGTTGGTATTGGCCCGGAACTGCCAGTCGAGGTTGTTGTAGGTCCCAGCCGGAATGAAGATACCGGGCCGGATCTCGAACGGCTGCCTCAGGCCCTCTCCCGTGATGTTGAATCCCGGGAGCTGGAAGAAGGCGCCGTTGGCGAACTCGAAGTGATTGTCGATGTGGATCAGGCGCGACTCGCTGAACCACCCCATGTCCCAGAACTCCGACCACGACACGTGCGGCCGGATCTCGCGGAACCACGGGACATTCGGGAAGCGGACGTGGCGCAAGGCGCGCGCGTTCACGCTCCGGTAGTCCCGGCGGGAGAGGAACCCGACCTCGGGATTGAAACCGTCACCCACCTGGTGGACGCCGAGCGCGAACTCCCAGTCCCGGTCGCGGTAGTCGCCGCCGGCGCTGAACGCATAGGCATCGCTGCCGATGCCCGGTGTCGAGGTCAAAGCGCCCCACGCGTCGAGCGTCAGCGACTCGCCGATCCCGAGGCTTCCGTCGAGCCCGTACGTGAGGTTGTAGTCGCCCGAGTCGTCCGTATTCACGCGGGACACGAAGACCGCGCCGAGCTGCGTGCGGTTGGCGTACTCTCTCACCAGCCGCGCGACGCCGAAGTTGTTGGCGGGCGCGATATGCACCGAGGCGCCTGTCGGGTTCCTGACGTGGAAGTGCTCGGTCTGGATATTGAGGAGCCCCACTTGCATGGGGCCCGCGCGGCCCGTCAGGCGCGCGCCAGCCAGGATCGGAACGACGTTGCCGCCGGAGAGCCCGATGCGGCGGCTGAAGAACAGCTCCGCCTGGCGGCCCGTGCCCACGGAGAACGTGCCCGCGTTCTCGAGGAAGAAGCCTCGCTTCTCCGGGAAGAAGAGCGGAAAGCGCGTGAGGTTGACCTGCTGATCGTCGACTTCGGCCTGCGCGAAGTCGGTGTTGACGGTGAGGTCGAGGGTCAGGCTCTGCGTGAGACCGATCTTGGCGTCACCCCCGACCTGCGCGCCGCAGTCGGTTCGCCCATCACTCCCGAAGCATTCGGCGGAGGGACTCTGCAGGGTGTAATCGCGGAACGCGTCGCCGAGTGCGTAGGGCGTCACGGTGATCAGCCGCTGGGTCGGCGCCTGGAAGCCGCTGAGCGTGCCCGCGAGCGACACCCGGTAGAGGCTGTACTGCCGGGGAACCGGAGCCCAGAGCGATTCCTCGTTCCGCCTGCGTATGTTGCGGGAGAAGTTCACGCCCCAGTTCTGCGCCCCCCCGCTGGCATAGCGGAGCGTCGAGAACGGAATGCGGAACTCCGCGTACCATCCCTGTGCGTCGGTCGTGGTGGCGACCTCCCAACTCCCGTCCCAGTTCAAATTGAAGCCGCCGCCGGAGCCGCCCTGCTGACGGCCGCCGAACGCTCCTCCTCCGCCGCCTCCGCCGCCGCCTCCGCCACCTCCGCCTCCGCCGCCGCCTCCGCCACCTCCGCCTCCGCCGCCGCCCGTTCCCGCGCCACCGCCCTCGTCGGTCACCTGACCGTCGTACTCGATTCCGGAGGGCGTCGTGCCGAAGACGAAGCCGTTCTGGCGATCGAGATACGTGTCGAAGATCACCAAGAACGCGTCGCTGTCCCCGAGCGAGGCGTCACGGAGCGTGCGGCCCACGACGATCCCGCTGGGATCGCGGTCGAAGAGCCACGCCCCGATGTAGAGGGCGTCGTCGTCGTGGAGGATGCGGACTTCGGTCCGCTCGGAGACCGGCTGGCCCTCCGTCGGCTCGCGCTGGCTGAAGCCCGAAAGGACTTCGGCTCGCGCCCACGTCGCCTCGTCGAGGCGGCCGTCGATGGTCGGCGCGGCCTCCACCGACACGGCCCGCGCGGCGCGCGCCTGTGGTCCGACAGGTGGGGGGGTCTGTGCGGCGGCATCGTGTACGGCGATAGCAGTCGCGCACGTGATCGCGGTCACTACGTTACGCATGGAGTCTCGGAGGCCGGGGCGGGTCGACGAGTGGAAGCGGCGGGACGCGGAAGATAGAAGGGACCGTCGGCCGCGACCAAGGAGGATCCGTCCTAGTGACGCGGCAGTCCAATGCGCGAGAGAATCGACTGGAAGCGCTCCGATCCCGCGAGTGTTTCGTAGACCGGCGAGACGCCTAGCCAGATGAGGTCCGAAGCGCGGGTCTCGAGGGCGCGCTCCAGCTGCGTGAGGGCTGCGTCGGTGCGCCCGAGCCCGATCAGAATCTGCGCCAGGAGAACCGGCGACGCGTAGTCCTTGGCCGCGCGCTTGCCGAGCTCGGCGAGGATCGCTTCGGCCTCGGCCGTCCGGCCGCCCCGCGCCAGGGCGCGCCCATGGGCGGCGAGTGTCTCGGAGCTTCCTCGCGACAGGCGCACGGCCTCCGCGGCCGAGGCGACGGCCTCGCCCATCCGCCCTTCGGCTCCGTGGCACACGCCTTCGAAGTGATGCACGAGGCCGAAGTGGGGGTGCTCCTTGGCGACCGCCGCGAGTTGTTGGCGGGCCCTCGGGTAGTCGTGCGCGTACAGGTGCACGATGCCCTTGCCCACCGCGATCGCAGGCGAGGTGCGATCGAGTGCCAGCGCCCGATCCAGCGCAGCCAGCGTTTCCGGGAAGCGCGCTTGCGGTAGGAGCATGTTCATTCCGTACCACTGGTGCCCCGTCGCATACGAAGGCGACAGCTCGATGGCGCGTCGGAACTCTTCCTCGGCCGCTTCCCACTTCCAATCGTAGACGGCCGAGATGCAGGCGAGCGACGCGACCGCCTCACCCAGGCCAGGGTCGATGGCGAGGGCGCGGGTCGCTGCCTCGCGTGCCGCCGGGTATACCTCGCCCGGGGGGCGCGCCCCGTAGATGCCCAGGATGACGTACGCATCCGCGAGGCCCGCATGCGCGAGGGCGAAGCCGGGGTCACGTTCGGAAGCCCGACGGAAGAAGTCCACGCTCTGCTCGACGGCCCCGACGTCCCGTTGATTCCACAGGAAGCGTGCCCGGAGGTGGAGGTCGTAGGCCTCCGCGTCCGAGGTGCCTCGCGCCGCGATGCCGCTCCGCTCCGAGCTGGTGAGCTCCTTGCGAATCGCCGCTGCTACGTGCATCGCCACCTCGCTCTGGACCTGGAAGACGTCTCCGACGTTACGGTCGTACGTCTCAGACCAGAGGTGGCTGTCCTTCCGGGCGTCGAGTACCTGCACCACGATGCGGAGGCGCCCATCACTACGCCGGACGCTCCCCGTCACGATGGTTGCGACGCCGAGGTCGCGCGCGATCTCGTCGACCGGCACGCGCTGCCCCTTGTATCGGATCACCGAAGCGCGGGACAGAACACGGATCCCGCGGATTCGCGCGATGGAAGCGATGATGTCCTCGGTGACGCCGTCGCTGAAATACTCGTTCTCGGGATCGGCGCTCAGGTTCTCGAAGGGCAGGACGGCGATGGAGTCCGGGCGGAGCTCCCTCGCGGCGGCCAGCGC
>CAZBCN010000065.1:0-19066 GCA_964490285.1 uncultured Gemmatimonas sp.
AAACTCGCGCTGGCGGAGGGGCTCCGCGCCACTCCGACGTCGATCGGGCTCGAGCTTGACCACAACATATGGGACGCGTAGTATGCGCGAGCCCAAGATCCAGTAGGCCCTTCGACGGCGTTTCCACAGGCTATTCGGCGGCGGGAGCCATCTCCCGCCGCTTTTCAACCTCTACATCCAGGGTTCTCCACCCTCCATCCACAGGAGCCGGCCCGGAAATGACGCTCGTGCACCAGGTTCGCCCTCCCCGTGAGGCCCATATTTTCGATGACGTACTCCCGGCCGACCTGCCACGGCCGGACCTCACGGACAACGCGCGTCTGGTCCTGGAGCGTCGCTACCTGAAGAAGGACGGGAGCGGCAACCCGACGGAAAAGCCCGAGGTCATGTTCTGGCGCGTAGCCCGCACGATCGCGGACGTGGACCGGGACTACGGTGCGTCGGCAGCTGCCGTGGACGAGGTGGCCCGCAAGTTCTATGACTTGATGACGACCGGCACCTTCGAGCCGAACTCTCCGACGCTCATGAACGCCGGGCGCCCGCTGGGGCAGCTCAGCGCCTGTTTCGTGCTTCCCGTGGACGATGCGCTCTCGAACGGACAGAGCGGCATCTACGACACGCTCAAGTCGATGGCGCTCGTGCATCAATCGGGCGGCGGCACCGGCTTCAGCTTCTCGCGTCTGCGGCCGGAAGGCGAGACCGTGCGCTCGACCATGGGCGTCGCCTCGGGACCCGTGTCGTTCATGAAGCTCTACGACGCGAGCACCGACGTGGTCAAACAGGGCGGCACGCGGCGCGGCGCGAACATGGGCATCCTCTGCGTCGATCATCCGGACATCCGTAGGTTCATCACCTGTAAGAACGACACGACGCAGATCACGAACTTCAACATCTCCGTTGCGATCACGGACGCGTTCATGGAGGCGGTCGCGAACGGGGCGCAGTACGACCTCATCAATCCCAAGACGAAGGAAGTCGAGGGTCAGGAGAACGCACGCGAGATCTTCGACATGATCGTGCACGGTGCCTGGCTGACGGGTGAGCCCGGCACGTTCTTCATCGACCGGGCCAACGAGTACAACCCGGTGCCGAAGCTCGGCGAGTACGAGGCCACGAATCCGTGCGGCGAGCAGCCGCTCCTGCCCTACGATGTCTGCAACCTGGGCAGCATCAACCTGGGCGCGTTCGTGAGACCGGAGGCCCAGTGGGGCGATGCGCCGGAAGTGGCCATCGACTGGGACGCGCTCGCGAAGGTCATCCACCTGTCGACGCATTTTCTCGACAACGTGATCGACGCCAACGTCTATCCGCTTCCGGAGATCCACGACCTCGCGCAGAAGATCCGCCGGATCGGTCTCGGCGTGATGGGCTGGGCCGACATGCTCGTGCGCCTCGGCATCCCCTACGACTCCGAAGAGGGCGTCGCGCTTGCGCGCCAGGTGATGGCGTTCGTCGACGAACAGGCAAGGGTCGAGTCGCAGCGGCTCGCCGAGTCACGCGGAGTCTTCCCTGCGTGGCGGGGCTCGATCTGGGGTCCCGATCGCACGGCGGCGCGGCGCGCGGACGGCTCGCGCATTCGTCAGGCGCAGGAGCTTCGCAACTGCAACCTGACCACGGTTGCACCCACGGGGACGATCTCGATCTTCGCGGGCTGCTCGGGCGGAATCGAGCCGCTCTTCGCCGTCGCGTTCATGCGTAACCAGGCCGGCGCGCTCATGCCCGACGTGAATCCCGACTTCGTGCGTATCGCGAAGCGGGGCGGGTGGTACTCCGACGAGCTCATGGAGCGCATCGCGAACGAGGGGCACATCCACTTCGAGGAGGTACCGCTCGACGTGCAGAGAGTCTTCCGCACGGCGCACGACATCTCACCCGAGTGGCACGTGCGCATGCAAGCGGCCTACCAGGAGCACACGGACAGCGCGATCAGCAAGACGACGAACTTCCCTCGCGAGGCGACCGAGCAGGACGTGCGCGAGATCTACGAGCTCGCCTTCAGGCTGGGGTGCAAGGGCGTGACGGTCTACCGAGACGGATCCCGGGAAGGCCAGGTCCTCTCGACGGGCAAGACGGCTCAGTCGGACACCGCGGCGGCGCAGGCCAGCGCGGAGCAGATCGCCGCGGAGGTGTCGCAACTCGAGCACCACCTGGCCGATGCGCGCGAGGAGGCCCACAACCTACGCGTCGAGCTCGAGCGTCTGAAAGGCGAGCTGCAGGAGAAGGATCTCGAGGCCGGCGCGTCGCGGCGGAAGCGCCAGCGGCCGCTCGCGCTGCGCGGCTACACCATGAAGATGAACTCGCCGCTCGGCGACCTGTACGTGACGATCAACGAAGATGAGCGGGGTCGTCCGTTCGAGGTCTTCTGCACGCTGGGGAAGGCGGGCGGCGCCGCGATGGCCGACGCCGAGGCCATGGGTCGGCTCATGTCGCTGGCGCTCCGGTCCGGCATTTCGATTCAGCAGGTCAAGGATCAGGTGCGGGGCATCTCGTGCGACCGTGCGGTCGGGCTCGGACCGAACAAGGTGCTTTCGGTCCCGGACGCGGTCGGCCAGGCCATCGAGCGCTACCTCGAAGAGAAGGCAGGCGTGCAGGAAGCGCTGCCGCTCACGGTCGTCGCGCCCCAGGGTGGCCGCCAGCCGCTGGCCTCGTCGAGCTCGTCGGGTGGCGAGACGTTGGACATCGGGACGTGCCCGGAGTGCGGGACCGGGCATCTCGCCTTCGAGGAAGGGTGCAAGAAGTGCCACGTCTGTGGGTACTCGGAGTGCGGCTGAGGGGCCCCTGAGGGCAGGCTGAGGGCAGGGCCTCGGGGCCGGAGGTCCGAATCGTAGCGCGTGGGGTAAGGGAGTGATCGGGACGCGGGGTGGCGCCACCGAGGCCCACCCGCTTCCTTGGACACATGTCACGACCCGCTCCCCTCCGACCGTGATGCGGACCCGCTCCGCCGCCCTCGCCCTCGTGCTGCTCGGCGGAATCGCGCCGGCCGTGTGGGCGCAGCCGGTGATGGCCGAAGCCGTCGTAGCCGCCGACGCTGTCGTGACCGCCGACGCGCTCTACTTCGCCGGCCAGCCCATGGAGTCGTACGCCCTCCTGAAGGCTCATCTCGAGAGCGACTCCACCGACTACGAAGCGCTCTGGAGGGCGTCCCGTGCGGCGGTCGTCATCGGCATCGTGCGTGAGGGCATCACAGCGCAGAACGAGTATCTCGATCCTGCGATCGTGCTCGGCGACCGCGCGGTCGCTCTGCGCCCGGACGGTCTCGACGCGCTCTACTGGCGGGGTGCCGCGGAGGGCCGCCGGGCGCTCAATGCCGGCAACGACTACGCGTCTCGGCTCGTGCAGCGCGTGTTCGACGACGCGCACGCGATCCTCGCCCAGGACCCGCTCCACGGGGGCGCACACAATCTGCTCGGGCGCGTCAACTACGAGATCATGGTGCTCTCGAGAGTCGAGCGGTTGCTCGCGCGTATGCTGGTCAGCAACCAAGCGATCCGTGAAAGCAGTTGGGAGTCCGCTCAGCTGCACCTCGAGCGCGCCGTGGAGCTCTGGCCGGATAACGTGCTCTTCCGCCTCGACCTCGGGCAACTCTACAAGCGACGGGGTTGGAAGGACGAGGCGAGGGTCGTTCTCGAGCAAGTCACGCAGATGGCCTCGGTGCATCCTCCGGACGACGTGTTCAAGGAAACCGCCCGGGGCTGGCTCGAGGAGCTGGGGTCGCAGTAGGCTCGATGCCGGGCATCTCCCTGCGGCTCGCCACGGGCCTCGCCCTCGTGTGGTCGACCGCCGCCCTCACGTCGTGTCTCGGCGTCTCGCAGGGCCCCACGCCCGGCCGACCGGTCTTCGACGGGGACGCCGCTTACGCACTCGTAGGCAGTCAGGTCGGGTTCGGACCGCGCGTGCCGGGGAGACCGGGGCACGCGCTCCAGCTGCGGTGGATGCTGGCCCGACTGGACTCGCTAGGCGCGACCCCGGTGGTCGATACGTTCACCCACGTGACCACAGGCGGGGACTCGCTCACCCTCTTCAACGTATCGGCCCGCTTCCGACCGGATGCGACGCGGCGGATCCTGCTCCTGACCCACTGGGACACACGGCCCACGTCCGACGAGGCTGATGACTCGGTGGGTCGAGCCACTCCGGTGCCGGGGGCGAACGACGGAGCTTCGGGCACGGCGGTCCTGCTGCATCTCGCCGAGATGTTCGCCGAGGTCCCTCCTCCCCTGGGGGTCGATCTCCTGTTCACCGACGGGGAAGACTACGGTCCAGGGGTCGATGACATGTTCCTCGGTGCGAAGCGCTATGCCACCCAGCTCGGAGACACCGATCGCCCGGTCTACGGCCTGCTGCTCGACATGGTGGGTGACGCCGACCCGAGCTTTCCGGTGGAAGAGATCTCTGCGCAGGCCGCCAGCGTGGTGGTGCGAAAAGTGTGGAGGGCCGCGGAGCGGCTCGGCTACCGTCAGTATTTCCCGAGCACGGTCGGTCTGCGCGTGATCGACGATCACGTGCCGCTGATCGAGGCGGGACTACCGACGGCCAACCTGGTCGACTTCGTCTACGGTCCGTACAACCAGTACTGGCACACGCCTGAAGACACGATCGATCACGTGAGTGCTCGCACCCTCGCGATGATCGGAGAGGTCGTGGCCGAGCTGGTCTATTCGGGAGGTTGATCTCGACCGTCGTCGAGATCAGCCGACCCAGTCGACCCCTGGCCCGAAGTTCCGAGTCCGCGGGCCGTAGCGCGCGCCCGCCCGGGGGGGCACATTAGCCGCCTATGAATCACGATATGGCGGCGATGACCGCGGCGGACCTCCATTCGACCTTCGAGGGACACGTCCTCCCGGGGAGCATGTTCATCCTCTGGGCCATCGTCTGGATGGCCCAAGGCCTCCGGCAGGGCGTGCGCTCTGCGCCCGCCGGCACGCTCGAGTCGAGCCTCTTCGTTCCCGTCCTCAAGGTGGTTCTGCCCCTGATCGGTGTGTGGGTGGAGATCCCCGGGGAGGGATGGGGTCCGACCACGACGCTCATGAGCCTGCAGCACGTGACCATGTATTCGGCGTTCGCGTTCACGGGCGTGGTCGACTTGCTCGCTCATCGCGGCCTCCTGTCGGGCGCGCCCACGTACGTGGCATACGCCGCGGCTCAGACGAACGCCGGCTATCTGTTCTGGGGCCACGCCATCCACGAGGGCGTGGACGGCATCGTGCACCGGATCCTCGCGATGGCCTTCTTCTTCGTGGCGGCGGTCGCCGTCCTCGAAGTGTGGCGCCGCTCGACGGACCTCGCGTGGCTCCGCATGGGCTCACAGGTCGTTCTCGGAGGCTGGTTCATCCTCGGAGCCTGGATCCTCTACCTGTCCGGCTGGGACCTGGCCGCGTCGTACAACGTCGGCCGCACCTCCATGTACTTTTCGTGGATGGTGATGGGGATCGCGACGGTCACGATCGTCGGGCGGATCCTCGCGGCGCGCCGTGCCGAAGAGGTTGCGGCGCCGGCGGCGTGAGCATTATAATGAGCAAATCCTGCATAAACATTCATCCGCGCCCAGCGCCCGGAGTGAGATGACCACCGCGACCGCGTCCAAGACCCAGGCTTACCTGGCCGAAGTCGACCAGTACAGCGCCCACAACTATCACCCGCTTCCGGTGGTGATCGAGCGAGGTGAAGGCGCATGGGTGTGGGACGTGGACGGGAACCGCTATCTCGACATGCTCAGCGCGTACTCGGCGCTAAACCAGGGGCACCGGCACCCCGTCATCATCGAGGCAGCGCGTAAGCAGCTCGATACGCTCACCCTGACCTCACGTGCGTTCCACAACGACCAGATGGGGCCCTTCCTGAAGGAGCTCTGCGAGGCGACGGGCTTCGACCGCGCACTGCCGATGAACACTGGGGCGGAGGCGGTCGAGACCGCGATCAAGATGGTCCGGAAGTGGGGCTACAAGGTGAAGGGCGTTCCGGACGGGAAGGCGGAGATCATCGTCTGCGAGAACAATTTCCACGGCCGGACGACGACCATCGTGGGCTTCTCTTCGGAGCCACAGTACCGTGACGGGTTCGGGCCGTTCACGCCGGGCTTCAAGACCATCCCGTACGGAGACGCCGCGGCGCTGGAGAAGGCGATCACGCCCAACACGGTGGGCTTCCTCGTGGAGCCGCTCCAGGGCGAGGGTGGCGTCGTCGTGCCGCCCGCTGGGTTCCTGGCCAAGGCACGCCAGATCTGCACGAAGCACCGAGTCGCCCTCATGGCGGACGAGATCCAGACCGGCCTCGGGCGGACCGGCCGGCTCTTCTGCTACGAGTGGGACAACATCCGACCGGACATCCTCATCGTCGGCAAGGCGCTCGGTGGAGGGGTCTATCCCGTGTCCGCCGCCATCGCGGACTCCGAGTACATGGACGTCTTCCACCCCGGCGACCACGGCTCGACGTTCGGAGGCAACCCGCTGGCCGCGGCGATCGCACGCGCGTCTCTGCGGGTGATCCTCGACGAGGATCTGCCCGCGCGGTCCGCGAAGATGGGCGCTTGGTTCATGGACCAGCTCCGCGCCATCGATTCCAAGCACGTCGAAGAGGTGCGGGGCAGGGGGCTGATGATCGGCGTGGTGATCAAGGAGTCGAGCGGTGTGGCGCGTCCGTTCTGCGAGGCGCTCGAGCACAAGGGGGTTCTCGCGAAGGAGACGCACCATCAGGTGATCCGCTTCGCACCGCCGCTCAACATCACGGAGGAAGAGCTCGAGTTCGCGCTCGAGCAGGCGCGAGAGGTGCTGGCCTAGCGGGCGGGCGCTAGCGCCTCACCACTCGATCGTGCCCTGCTTGGTCGTGTCGATCTCCTCGCCGGCCTCGCCGGCGAAGAGGACCTGCTCGATCTGCTCGTAGAGAAAATCGCGCGCACGCTTGTCCCGGGGATCGAGCCCGTAGTGATTGATGAGCTGGGTCTGCTGCTTCAGCCACGCTTGCCAGCAAGCGGCGCACACCTGCGCCAGGATGCGCTCGCCCAGCTCGGTGCGGAAAGGCGCTTTGGCGAGCGGCGCGGCGTCGTTCTGGCACCGGCGGCAGCGGATCGTCACTTCGGTCATGAGTCGGCACAGCGGCAGGGGTTCTTCGTCGGGTGACCTCTACCCTGACCCGGAAGTGCGGGTCCCGGGCCGGACGCGGGCCGGCCTCGGCGAGCCATTTCCGCTCCGTCGGATTCGACGTGGACGCTCCTGGGGCCCCTCGTTAGCTTCCTGGCCTTGTTTTGCCCGTGAGGACGCATGCCGCTGACCAAGAAACAGTTGAACCATCTCGAGAAGCGACTGCTCGACGAGAGGGAGCGCGCCCTCAAGGCGCTCGGGCTGTTCGACAAGATGACGAAGGCCGACCGCGAGTCCGGCGACTCGGACCTGGCCGCCTACACGGATCACATGGCCGATCAGGGTACGGAAGCCATGGAGCGCGAGAAGGCCGCGATCTTCGCTACCAAGGAAGGGCGCTACCTCTACCGGCTCGAGGAGGCGCTCCGGCGCCTGTACAACGACCCGAAGGGGTTCGGCCTCTGCCACACGTGCGGCAACGACGTGGGCTTCGAGCGGCTCGACGCGCTTCCGCATGCGCGCTACTGCATCGACTGCAAGCTGAAGGAAGAGACCGCCGCCTAGCGGTCAGGGCCGTGCCGGGTGCTCAGCCGGCTCTGCGAATCAGCTCGAGGAAGTCTTCGCCCAGCGCCTCGGCCTTCCAGCGACGCATCCCCTCGACCGCTGCGAGCGCCTCCAGGCTGCGGGGAGCCGCGCGCGCGATCTCGAGGACCACTGCGTTCGACAGGAGGGCCCCCCGGGGCAGCTTCAGCTCGTCCGCTCTTCGGTTCCTCACGTTCTTCAGCTTCTCTGCCAGGGCTTCCATCTCGGGCGTCGGACGGGCCGTGCCGCGACGAGAGGACCTGGGATAGCCTCGCAGCTCCTCGTCGCGCATGCGTGCGACCCGCGCCAGTCGATCGACCAGGGCCGCGCCCTCCTCCTCCGCGAGACGCGACGGGAAGCCCTTGACCGCCAGCAGATCGGCGATGCTCTGCGGCGCGGCCGCCACGGCCTCGATCAGCGGACCTTCGGCGATCACGCGGAACGTCGCCCGGTCACGTGCCCGAGCGATCTCGTCGCGCCATGCGAGCGCTTCCCTGAGCGCGGTGAGCTGCCGGGGGGACAGGTGGCGCGCACCTCTGATGCGCACGACCGGATCCTCGGGTTCCGCAGGCTCCGGGAGCTCGCCTGCCGCCACCTCGAGCGCGCGGCACTCCTCGAGCGCCCACGGGAGTCGCCGCGCCTCCGCCAGCTCCGCGGTGAGCCAGTCGGCCAGTCGCATCAGGTGCCGTGTATCTTCGGCGGCGTACTCGAGCATCCCGTCGCTGAGCGGACGCTCAGCCCAATCGGCGCGCTGAAATTTCTTCGAGAGCCGGACACCGAAGCGGGACTCCAGGAGGCCGGCGAGCCCGAGCGTCTCCTCGCCCACCAGCTGCGCCGCGATCTGCGTGTCGAACAACCCGTGCAGGCGGATCCGTAGGTCACGACTGATCAGGCGCAGGTCGAAGTCGGCTCCGTGCATCACCACCGTGACGTTCGGATCCTCGAGCGGACCCCTGAGGATGTCGGACGGATCGAATGCGAGGGGGTCGATGAGGTACGTCGCTCGTTCCGTCGAGAGCTGGACGAGGCAGAGCCGATCCGAGTAGCGGTGGAAGCCGGCGGCCTCGCAGTCGAGCGCGATGCGCTTCGCCCGCCCCAAGTCCTCGGCCAAGCCGTTCGCCTCGCGGGTCGATTGGACGTGGACGTGGGCCATTCCGGGAGCTTCGCGTGGAGGGGTCGGGTCGTTCCGCGGTCGCGGAGCGGGCGCGGAATAGAAATCTGACCTCGACTTCGGCGCCACCCCTTGCCACAATTGGCCATCCCGGGGCGTCCCGGTCCCCACCCCCCTGCCTTTCCGGCGAGCATGCTCCGAACCAAGGTCGTGTGCACCCTGGGGCCCGCGACGTCGTCTAGCGAGGCGATTCGAGGGCTGGTCAGGGGTGGCATGGACCTGGCACGCGTGAACATGTCTCACGGGGTGTACGAAGCGCACGCGAAGTCCATCGAAGCCGTGCGGGCCGCGGCGCTCGAGGTGGGAAGACCGGTGGCGATCCTCGCCGACCTGGCCGGTCCCAAGATACGCGTGGGTACGCTCGCCGAGCCGGTCGAGCTCGAGGTCGGGACCGTCGTCGTGGTGGCACCCGAGGCGAGCGTGCGCCCCGGCGAGATTCCGACGACCTACGCCCCGCTCGCCGAGGAAATCCGTGAGGGGGACGCGGTGCTCATGGACGATGGCCTGCTCGAGCTTCGATGTGTCGGCGTCTCGGGTGACCGCACGCGTCTGGAGGTCGTACGCGGCGGGACACTCAAGAGCCGCAAGGGGATGAACCTCCCGACCGTCGACGTGAGGGCACCCTCGCTCACCGAGAAGGACCTGGCCGACCTCGCGTTCGCGCTCGAGCACGAGGTCGAGTACGTCGGTCTCTCCTTCGTGCGCCGTCCCGAGGACGTCATCGACCTGAAGAAGCGCATCGGCAAGCGCGCGCTCGTCGTGGCGAAGATCGAGAAGGCGCAGGCACTCGAGGCGATCGAGGCGATCATGACCGAGACGGACGCCGTGATGGTCGCGCGCGGCGATCTCGGCGTGGAGCTGCCCTTCGAGCGCGTGCCGCTGGCACAGAAGCGCATCATCCAGCTCGCCAATTCCTACGGACGGCCCGTGATCACCGCCACGCAGATGCTCGAATCGATGATCGAGCATCCGCGGCCGACGCGTGCCGAGGCGAGCGACGTCGCGAACGCGATCCTCGACGGTACCGACGCCGTCATGTTGTCGGGCGAGACCGCGGCGGGCGCGTATCCTCTGCAGGCTCTCGATGCCATCGTCCGGATCGGAAGGGAGATCGAGCAACACGGCTTCCTGGAGCGGGGCCCGCGCTACCTCACGCGGCCCGCCGCTCGCTCGCGGAAGGGAGCGTCCCCGCGCGAGCATGCGATCGCCGCCGCCACCGTGGATGCCGCTCGGCAGATGGGCGCGCCCGCCATCATCGTGATTACCCGCTCCGGGTTCTCGGCTCGTCTCGTCTCGTCGTACCGGCCTCCGGTTCCGATCTTCGCCGTGACGCGCGACCCGCTCACTTATCGTCAGCTGGCGGCGATCT
Organism: uncultured Gemmatimonas sp.; assembly: GCA_964490285.1. GTDB lineage: Bacteria > Gemmatimonadota > Gemmatimonadetes > Longimicrobiales > Gaopeijiaceae > UBA2982. The sequence goes on from CAZBCN010000065.1 coordinate 10,199, forward strand.
GGGGCGTGCACCCGGAGCTGGCGGTGGTGGACGAGGTGACCTACGAGTCGCTGACGATGTTCGGGCGAGAGCGCGTGCTCGCCAGCGGGGTGGGCCAACGCGGCGCGCCGATCGTGGTGACCGCCGGGTACCCGTTCCAGGTCGCCGGGGCGACGAACACCATGCGCATCGAGCTTCTTTGAGATGGCCGAGGCCATGTCCGGGGCGCGACCCGCATGAAGCTCACGTTCTTGGGCACGGGGACTTCGTTCGGCGTTCCGGTCATCGGATGCGACTGCGCGACCTGTACGTCGACGGATCCACGGGACAAGCGAACCCGTGTCGGCGCGGTGATCGAGGTGGCCGGCGGCCGCCTACTCGTCGACACTCCCACGGAGCTGCGTCTCCAGCTACTCGCTGCGGGCATCAAGTCGATCGACGCCATTTGGTTCACGCACGATCACGCCGACCACATCCACGGAATCGACGATGTGCGGGCTTTCAGCGTGCGTCGCGGCGACTTGCCCGCGTACGTGCCATCCGAGTACCGAGGCGCGCTCGAGCAGCATTTTCGCTACATCTTCGATGACGCGATCCTGCCCCCCAAGGGAAGCTCGAAGCCGCGAATCCGCCTCATCGACATGGAGGCGGATGAGCGGGTCGAGATCGTCGGGGAATCGTTTCTGCCCGTGCGCGTGCCCCACGGCGACTGCTCCGTGTATGGGTTCCGCGTGGGGCGACTCGGCTACATCACCGACGCGAAGCTGCTGCCCGCCGCCGCGATCGATGCCCTCCGCGACGTGGATGTGCTCGTGCTGAATGCCCTCTGGTTCGGCAAGCCTCACGCCTCCCATTTGAACATCGAGGAGGCGATCGAGGCTTCCCGTGCGGTGGGGGCGAAGCGCACCTATCTCACCCACCTCACCCACAGGGTGACGCACCGGGAGCTCGAGCAACGACTCCCCGAGGGCGTGTATCCCGCGTTCGACGGCCTAGTCGTGGAGATCTGATGATGGACAGGATCCATTTTGATTTCGACAACCTGATGGCTCCCGGGCTTTCGGGGGGTGTGGAGGCAGACGAGTTCGGGGGTGGTATGGCCGAGGCGTTCGGCCATGCCCACGCCCGAGTCGAGGCCCAGCGCGCCGAGGGGCAGCTGGGCTTCCTCGATCTCCCCCACGCGCAGGAGTCCGTCCAGCAGGTGCAGAAGCTGGCCGACGGGTTCGCTCAGTGGTTCGAGGACGTGGTGGTGCTGGGGATCGGGGGGTCGGGACTCGGTGCAAGGGCACTCAGAGACGCGCTGCTCGGTCCGTACTGGAACGACCGCACGCCGGAAGGGCGCGACCACTTCCCCAGGCTTCACGTCGTGGACAACCCGGACCCTGATACGATGCAGGGGCTGCTCGAGCGCGTAGACGTGGCGAAGACGTTATTCAACGTGGTGAGCAAGTCGGGCGCGACAGCCGAGACGATGGCGCAGTACCTGATCGTACGAGACGCGGTCGAGCGTGCCGTGGGGCCCGAGCACGCACGGGGGCACTTCCTCTTTACCACGGATCCACTTGGAGGAGCGCTCCGCCGCATCGGCGAGTCCGAGGAGATCCCGATGCTCTCGATTCCCCAGAACGTGGGCGGGCGCTTCTCGGTCCTCTCGGCCGTCGGGCTCTTTCCGGCGGCGGTCTGCGGTATCGACCCGAATGCGCTGCTCGCGGGCGCGGCGGCGATGGCGGAGCGCTGCCGCAGCGGGAGGCTGGCCGAGAACCCGGCGGGCGTGCTCGCGACCCTCCTGCATGATGCCGACCGTGCCCAGGGTCGCTCGGTCCATGTGCTCATGCCCTACTCGGACCGCCTCCGCTCGGTCGCGCTGTGGTTCCAGCAGCTTTGGGCGGAGAGCCTCGGCAAGGCCAAGAACCTCGACGGGGTTCTCACGCCGACCGGACCGACGCCTGTCGCCGCCCTCGGCGCATCGGACCAGCACTCGTTCCTGCAACTCCTCATGGAGGGCCCCGACGACAAGGTCGTCCTCTTCGTGGAGGTCGAGGACCATGGGTTGGACGCACTCATCCCGAAGCGGCACCCCGAGATGTCCGAGTTCGCATACCTCGGCGGGCACACCCTCGGCGATCTGATGAACACCGAGCGCCGCGCCACTGCCGAGGCCCTCCGCCTCCAGGGGAGGCCGAACGCCACGTTCGAATTGCCGCGCATCAGCCCCGAAACGTTGGGACAGCTGTTCATGCTCCTGCAGATCGCCACCGTCTATGCCGGGGCCCTCTACAGGGTGGATCCGCTGGACCAGCCTGGAGTCGAGCTCAGCAAGCGGCTGACCTACGGGCTCATGGGCCGTGTGGGGGTGCCTCGGCCGGATATGCGGGAGGCGGATCCGCAGTGGCGCGTCTAGAGCGGAACCTTCGGCCGTAGATCGCCCGTGCGGCGCTCATTAAGTTGAGGCACGTTCGGCCGATCTGCCGGCCCCGAGCCGTGGGAGGAGAGAAGACATGAGGAACCAAGACGAAGCCCCCTACATCGTCATCGAGCGCGACGGCGGGAGCGGCGTCGGTGCTTTCGTCCTCGGTGCTCTCGTGGGTGCCGGGATCGCCTTGCTCCTCGCACCGAAGTCGGGCGCCGAGACGCAGGAGGACATCAAGCGTCAGGCGCGCAAGCTGCGCACCGCAGCCGAAGAGAGAGTGCGCGAGGCACAACGCCAGATCGAGGAGCGGCTCGGCGAGGTCCGCGATGGCGTCCAGTCGCGAGTCGACGGCGTGAAAGACGCGGTGAGCGCCGGACGCTCGGCGGCTACTGACGCCCGGACCGACCTGGAGCAGCGACTGCAGCGCTCGAAGGCGGCCTATCGCGCGGGGGTCAAGGCCGCGCGCGAGGTCATCGAGGCCGAGGGAGACGCGGAAGAGGATAAGGCTGACTGATCACGTTCGAACGCGCGACATGCGTCCGGATCCGACGATCTTCGACGAGGGCGCCGCGAGGGGAATCACAACCCTTCGCGGCGCTTCGTTTTGGTGGCTGGCGTGAGGGAGTTCCTACGGCTCCTCTGGGAGAAGTTCGACGACGACGACGCGTTCTTCTTGTCGGCGGGTATCGCCTGGGGTGTCCTCTTCGCCCTGGTGCCACTCCTGACCCTCGGCATCGGGCTCACTGGCTTCGTCCTGAGCGCTCGTTTCGACGACCCGACTCAGGCTGTCGTCGCGCTGTTCGCGGGTGCGTTACCCGAAGCCGGGGCGGCGGCGAACTTCGCGGACCTGCTGCGCAACTTGGTCGCGGAAGTGATGGTCAACCGTACGGGGATCACGGTCGTGGGTGCCCTCGTGTTCGTGTGGCTCGCCACGCGGCTCTCCGGTTCGTTGAGAAGTACGCTCTTCCGGGTCTTCGAGACAGGCGTGAGGCGAGGGCTGGTGCACGGGAAGCTCTACGACATCCTGGTGGTGATCGTGGGGGTCGTGCTGGTGACTCTCAACCTCGGTGTGACGATCGTCTTTGCGGCTGCCATGGACTTCGGCATCGATATCTTCGGATGGGGCGGCCGTACCGTCTCCCTCGCCGAGCGCTTCCTCGGCGCGTCGATCGCTTTCGCCTCGATCTGGACTCTGTTCTTCCTCATCTATCGGTACCTCCCGGCGCGACGAACCCCGTGGCGGACTGCCGCGATGGGGGCGACGTTCGCCGCAGTGGCCCACGAGGCCCTCAAGTGGGGGTTCTCCCACTACATCACCGAGCTGGCCAACTACACGTCCACGCTGGGGAATCTCGCCACAGCGGCGATCCTCCTGCTCTGGATCTATTACGGCGCGCTGGTGTTCATCCTGGGCGGCGAGGTCGCCCACGTGTACACGATGCTGAGGTCGAGGCGGACTCAAGCGTGAGCAAAGCCGAGAGCCAGAAGGTCGTGGCGAGCAACCGCAAGGCGCGTCACGAGTACGAGGTGCTCGAGACCGTCGAGGCGGGAATCGAGCTCAAGGGCCCTGAGGTGAAATCGATCCGGGCTGGTCACGTCTCCTTCCAGGACGCGCATGCCAGGGTGGAGCGGGGGCAGATCTGGCTCCACAGCCTCCACGTGTCTCCCTACGAGCAGGCGAACCGATTCAATGTCGATCCTGTGCGCCCGCGGCGCCTCCTCCTGAACAAGCAGGAGATCCACCGCCTGGCGATCAAGGTCGAGGAGAAGGGCCTGACGCTGGTACCACTCGACCTCCACTTCTCGCGCGGGTACGCCAAGGTCACGTTGGCCGTCGCCCGCGGCCGCAAGCTGCACGACAAGCGCGAGGCGCTGAAGCAGCGCGAGCAGGATCGCGAGGCGCGCCGCGCCGTGGGAGCCAGGTGAGAGGGGCGGGCCGAGGGCTCGTCGCCGCACTTCTCGCGGCCACTCCGGTGCTGGCCCAGCAGGCACCGACGCTCCGCGTGGAGCGCGCCGACGGCTCGCTGACGGACGTGGGGGTGGTGACCGAACGCGGGTACGCCACGGTTCCCCTGACGCTCTTCAGCGACCTCGGATGGACAGTCGGTGAGTCGGGCAGCGACCTCACCGTCTCCGTGCCGAACGAGATCGTGATCGCGATGCGCGTCGGCTCGCCGTTTTTCCGGTGGGACGGGGTCGTCCTGCAGCTCGCGGATGCTCCGTACCGCGATGCGAGCAGAGTCCTCGTGCCGCTGCAACTGATCACCGAGTTCTTCCCCACTCGACTTCCCGACCTCTACGATTACGACGCGGGGCGTGCGCTGCTGCGCGCTGGTGACCCGTCGCTCGTCGGAAGAGGGGCAGGTGCCCCTGAGCCGGCGGCGGGTCGCCCGACCGCCGAGCTACCGACCGGGCCGTCGCCGTACGAAGGACCCCGCGTCGTGGTGATCGACGCCGGCCACGGCGGCGAGGACCCCGGGGCGTTGGGTCCACGTGGCATCCGGGAGAAGGACGTGGCGCTCGGCATTGCGCTCGAGCTCGAAGCCATCCTTCGGCGGAACAACGACTTCGAAGTCCACATGACCCGCAAGACCGACGTCTTCGTGGACCTCTGGGAGCGAGGCCAGATCGCGACGAACCTCAAGGGGGAGCGGCCCGGCTTGTTCGTGTCGATCCACGGCAACTCGATCCCCAACCAGCGCTCGACGCGCGGCTTCGAGACGTACTTCCTGTCGGAGGCGCGTACCGAGCACGAGCGCCGCGTAGCGGCCATCGAGAACGCGCCGCTGAGCTACCAGGGTCAGGGCGTCGATCGGGAAAACGAGCCCGACCTGGACTTCATCCTCCGGGAGCTCAGAAACCTCGATCATCAGCATTGGTCGAACCTGCTCGCCGAGTTCACGCAGCAAGAGCTCGAGGACTTTCACCCGGGGCCCAATCGAGGCGTGAAGCAGGGCGTGCTCGCGGTGCTGACGAACGCCCTGATGCCCTCGATCCTCGTCGAGACCGGGTACCTCTCGCACGACGAGGAAGGTCGATTACTCGCGGAGCGGACGTTTCAGCGGGAAACGGCGCAAGCGCTGGCTCGCGCCATCGAGCGCTTCTTCGAGCGCTATCCCCCCGGGAACGGTGTGGGGGGGTGAAGCTCGACCTCGAGCTGTTCGGATCGCGCTTCCAGAACCCCGTGCTGCTCGCGGCCGGCACGTGCGGCTTCGGCCAAGAAGTAGCCGAGGTCGTGGATCTGGAGCGTCTCGGCGGCCTCGTTACGAAGTCCGTCACGCTCGAGCCGCGCAACGGGAACCCGGCTCCCCGCGTGACGGAGTTCGCGGGCGGCATGCTGAACTCGGTCGGGCTCGCGAACCCCGGGCTCGTCGCGGCTCGCCGCGACAAGCTCCCTTGGTTGGCGTCGAACGTGGTGAAGGCGCGCGTCTTCGTGAGCCTCGCGGGCCACACCGTCGAGGATTACTTCCGCCTCGTCGAAGGGCTGGACGACGCCGACGGCTTCCTGGGCTTCGAGCTGAACCTCTCCTGCCCGAACGACGCGAAGCGAGGCGGGCCCCCGTTCGCGCTCGATCCGGGGGCGGTGGCTGAAATCGTGTCGGGTTGTCGCCAGCGCACGCGGCGACCCCTGCTCACCAAGCTGGCACCCAACGACCCGGATCTACCGACGACCGTCCGAACCGCGACCGACGCGGGTGCCGACGGTCTCACGCTGGTGAACACGATCCCGGGCATCCTGCTCCGGGAATCCGGTACGCCCGTGCTGGGAGCAGGATCCGGGGGCGTCAGTGGGCCCGCTCTCCTTCCGGTGGGACTGCGAGCAGTTCGAGAGGCGCGTCCGCACACCACGCTCCCGTTGCTGGGCGTGGGCGGCGTGCTGGCACCGGCTGATGCGGTGGCGTATGCGCGAGCCGGAGCCGTGCTCGTGCAGGTGGGCACGGCTTCGTTCGCCGCACCGCGCGCGGCGGAGCAGCTCGTCGAAGGCCTCCGGGCATGGGGGCGTGCGGCCGGCGTGGCGGCTTGGGAGAACCTCGTCGGGGGCGCGGCGGCGTGACCGAATGGCCAAGCTGATTCTCGCCCTCGACACGCCGTCGGCTACCGAGGCGCTCGGCCTCGTCGACCGGCTCGGCGACGAGGCTGACTTCTACAAGGTGGGCCTCGAGCTCTATACGCGCGCAGGCCCCGGGATCGTGTCCGAGCTGCACGCGCGTGGCAAGCGCGTCTTCCTCGACCTCAAGCTCCACGACATCCCGAACACGGTGGCGGGCGCAGTCTCCGCAGCCGACGACTTAGGGGTCGAGCTGCTCACCGTCCACGCGGCAGGCGGCCGCCCGATGCTCGAAGCGGCCCACCGGGCGCGCGGTGGGGGGCTCCGGCTCCTGGGTGTGACAGTGCTGACATCGCTCGCCGCAGACGACCTGGGCTCGGTGTGGGGGCGGTCGGTCGATGACGTTTCGGCGGAGGTGGTCCGGCTCGCCGACCTGGTGAGGGCGTCGGGTCTGGACGGCACCGTGAGCTCGACCGCGGAAGTCGCTTCCTTGCGGGCACGCTTCGGAGTCGACTTCTTGCTCGTCGCTCCGGGCATCCGGCTGGCCGGGACCGACAAGGGCGACCAGAAGCGCGTGGCCACACCCGCCGATGCGGCGAGGGCGGGAGCGGACTACCTGGTGATCGGCCGGGCCGTGACGAGCGCGCCCGATCCACGCGGAACGCTGGAGGCCGTGTTGGCCGAAGTGGCACGGGCTACGGTCGAGACTTCCTGAACGAGGCACGGATGGCGTTGAAGGTCTTCAACACCGAGACGAGGATCCTGAGTCCTTTCGTCCCGCTCGAGCGCGGGCAGGCTCGCGTGTATGCCTGCGGGCCCACGATCTATGATCATGCCCACATCGGGAACTTCCGCACGTTCCTGTTCTTCGACGTCGTCCACCGGTACCTGGAATGGAGCGGCTACGACGTTCGGTTCGTGATGAACCTCACGGACGTCGACGACAAGACCATCAAGGGCGCCGTCGCGGCAGGGCGGAGCGTCGCCGACTTCACGGTCCCGTTCGGCGAGGCATTCCTCGACGACTGCAGGCGACTCGGCATGCTCGCTGCGGACAGCTATCCGCGCGCCACCGAGTACATCACTCAGATGGTGGACTTCATCGCGCGACTCATCGCCAAGGGTCACGCGTACGTGGCGGAAGATGGGGCGGTCTATTTCTCGGTCGCTTCGTTTCCGCGCTACGGGCGGCTCAAGGGGATCGACACCTCGACCCTCAAGGTCGGGGCGCGGGTGTCTCAGGACGAGTACGAGAAAGAGGACGCGAGAGACTTCGCGCTCTGGAAGCCGGCCGCACCTGCGGACGAGCAGGCGTGCGCGGCGTGGGACTCTCCGTGGGGGCGTGGGCGCCCCGGTTGGCACCTCGAGTGCTCCGTCATGAGTCTGACCGAGCTCGGCGACACGCTCGATCTCCACCTGGGCGGCGAGGACCTCGTCTTCCCTCACCACGAGAACGAGATAGCGCAATCCGAGGGAGCCACCGGCAAGCCATTCGTTCGCAACTGGCTGCACGTGAAGCATCTCCAGGTCGAGGGAAGGAAGATGTCCAAGTCTCTCGGCAACTTCGTGACCGTGCGACAGCTCCTCGACGAGGGATATGATCCTGCGTCCATCCGCCATCAACTGATCTCGGCGCACTACCGTAGCGACCTGAACTTCACGCGTGATGGTCTCGACGCCTCGAAGAGCGCCGTGCAGAGGCTCGTCGACTTCGAGGCGCGCCTGGCCGGTGCTTCCGTCGCGGAGGGTGAGGGATCGGAGATTCCACGCACCGCCGCAGACGCTCTTGCCGCGTTCCAGGTCGCGATGGACAACGACTTCAACACGGCGGACGCCCTCGCCGCCTTGTTCACCATGGTGAGCCGCGTGAACGCCCTGCTCGACGCGCGGCCCAGCGTGCCAGCGGCCGATGTGGCGAGCGTTCGCGAGGCGCTCGCCTCGTTGGATCGCGTGCTCGGGCTGCTCGAAGTCGCCCGCGCCTCGCGCTCGGTCGACGACTCGGTCGCCGCCTGGGTCGAAGAGCGGATCCAAGCGCGCGCGGATGCCCGGAAGCGGAAGGACTTCGCGGCGGCCGACGCGATCCGGAAGGAGATCACGGACCGGGGGATCGTGCTGGAGGACGGGGCGGGGGGTACGCGCTGGAAGGTTGTGGGGCCGGGAATCGGCGCGTCGAAGTACGGGGGCGCGGGGCGACCCGGGTCTCCGTAGGGGTCATCGACGCGGCGCCCTCACGAACGGTCGGACATCGGGATGGCCCACGCGCCGCGGCGCTGAGCGAGTCCCCCTGATGTACTGTACCTGAGAAGACGAGCGGGCCCCGAAGGGGACCCGGGTCGCCCCCCGCCCCCCCCCCCGGTGGTTTTCCCAATGTGCCCGCCCCAAAAACCGTTGGCCCACCCGCCGGCGGAGGGCACGGTGTTTATGAGCGGAT
>CAZBCN010000066.1:0-18888 GCA_964490285.1 uncultured Gemmatimonas sp.
CCGCACGTGCGCGCGGTCGACCTGCGCGACGAGGAAGCCTACACCACCGCTCACATTCCCGGGGCCGCGCGCGTCGACCTGGCCGCGCTCGGCTCGAAGGTCGGGGCGTGCGACAACGTTCTGCTGCCGCCGATCGAATTCGCCGCGCTCATGTCGCGGCTCGGCATCTCCAACTCCGATGTGGTCGTCGCGTACGACGATCAGTGGGGGCTCGCGGCGGCACGGCTCCTCTGGGCACTCCACCGCTACGGACACGAGGCCGTGGCCGTCCTCGACGGCGGCTGGGACCGGTGGGTGGACGAAGCGGGCGCGGTCGCAACCGGCGTCGAGGTCGTGCCCCCAGGAGATTTTGCGGTTACGCCGCGGTCTGAAGTCTTCGCCGACCTCGCCTGGGTCACGGCTCGGCTAGGTGGTGATGGGATTTCGCTCCTCGATACCCGAACGCCGGCGGAGTTCGAGCGCGGACACATCCCGGGAGCGATCGGGTGGGACTGGTTCAATGCGGTGCCCGTCGATTCGTGGAACGCGTCACGTGATCCCGCGGAGCTACGCGAGGTATGGGCGGGGCTCGGGCTGGACGCGGATACCGAAGTGGCGGTCTACTGTAGATCGGGCATGCGGGCGGCCCACACGTACCTGGTGCTCAGGAACGCAGGCTTCGGCAGGGTCCGCTTGTACGACGGGTCTTGGCAAGATTGGGCGGCGAACTCGGGGGAGAAGTAGCCATGGCAACCGCGACGACCGTTCAACCCACCGTGGCCCGCAACGCCATTTTCGCCGCCGCAGCATGGGCCCTCGCCGCCGCCGTGTTCGCGTGGTCGCACGGCACCAACCCTCAGCTCTCCATGTTCTGGGCGTTCGGGCTGGCGTTCGGCTTCGTGCTTCAGCGCGGCCGCTTCTGCTTCGCCTCCGCGTTCCGCGACCTCTTCTTGCTCGGCCACGGCCGCAACATGAAGGGGGTGCTCCTGGGGCTCGCCATCGCGTCGGTGGGCTTCGGGCTCGTGATGAGCCGGCAGGTGCCGATGACCTCGCTCGGCATCGTGCCCCCAACGGCGAACGTGCTCCCGACGGGTGTGCACACCGCACTCGGCGGTATCCTTTTCGGAGTGGGCATGGTGCTCGCCGGCGGATGTGTCTCGGGAAGCCTCTACCGGATGGGTGAAGGGTACGTTGCTTCGTGGGTCGCCATGGCCGGACTGTTGGGCGGGCTCCTGGTCTCCCAGTTCACGTGGAACTGGTGGTGGGCGACGTCCATGTCGAGCGCGCCGGCCGTCTGGCTGCCGAGCTACCTGGGCCACCCCGGTGCCATCGCGGCTACCCTGCTCGCTCTCGCCGCCGCGTTCGTCGCCGTCCTCTGGATGGAGCACCGCGCCGGCATGGTCGTGCCGGCCGCCCACCGGACCGTAGAGCCCTCGTCGGGCGTTGCCGACGACCTGCGCGCGGTCGGCCAGTCCGTTTTCGTCCGGGGCTGGCCGGTGCTCGTTGCGGGCGCTGCACTCGGCGGGCTCAATGTGCTGCTCTTCACCGCGCAGGAGCCCTGGGGCTTCACCGGCGAGGTGGCTCGCTGGGGCGTCGGCCTGGCGGGCGCGCTCGGGTTCCCGCCTCCGCCCTTGGAGGGCGTTTCCGACCTACCCGGCTGCGTGGTGGTGCCCTCCGACGGCGCGATCCTGAACCACATGAGCTTCCAGGTCGGCGGCATGTTCCTCGGCTCGTTCGCGGGAGCCATGGGCGCCGGGGAGTTCAAGCTGCGGATCCCCAAGCAGCCCGTGCGGTACGTTCAATCGCTGGGGGGTGGGATTCTGATGGGGTATGGCGCCGGCATCGCCATGGGATGCACGATCGGCGCGTTCTTCTCGAGCATTCCCTCCCTCGCCGTGAATGGATGGGTCTTCGCGCTCTTCCTGGGATTGGGTGCCTGGATCGGTACCAAGCTCATCAGCAGGATCGCGTGAACCCGGCACTTCGACAGGAAACAGACCAAGATGGCACGACAGCTGGACGTTCGGGGCGAGATCTGCCCTTACCCGATGATGCGTACCGTCAGCGAGCTCAAGAAGCTCAAGGCGGACGAGCAGGTTCTCGAGGTGATCACGGACCACGCGCCGGCCCTCGATACGATCCCGACGCAGGCCGCGCGCCTCGGTTTCCGAACCGACGTTCAGGAGGGGGGAAGCTCGGAGTGGCGCCTCGTGCTCACACGCATCGAGTGAAGACGCGCTTCCTCCTCGCATGCGCGGCGGCCCTCGCCGCGTGTACCGCCGATGGCGATTCAGCGCCCGGCGCCGCGGGAGACGCCGCCGTCTTCAGGACCACGGCCGCCATCGAGGAGGTCATGCGGTACATGATCGACCCGGCGGCCGACTCGATCTGGAACGCCGTCGTCACCGAGGTCACCGCCGCCGGCACCACCGAGCGAGCCCCGGCGAGTGACGAGGAGTGGGAGGCGCTGCGCGGGCACGCCGTCACCCTGGTCGAGTCGACGAACCTCCTCCTGATGGAGGGTCGGCCTGTCGCGGTCCCCGGCTCGCGCTCGGAGATGCCCGGGGTCGACCTGGAACCCGAGCAGATCGAGGCGCTCCTCGCCGCGGATCGGGATACCTGGGGGGCCTTCGTCGGCGGCCTCCACGCCACCGGCATGAACGTCCTCGCGGCGATCGACGCGAAGGACGTGGAAGGGCTGCTCGTTGCCGGCGACGAGCTCGACCTAGCCTGCGAGAACTGTCACGTCCGCTACTGGTACCCCAGCCTAGTTACCGACAGCGCGCGGTAGGCGCCAAGAGCCGCGTCAGGGCCGGATGGGGCTTCCGTCGGGCCGGCTGAGCTGTGCGCAGCACATCCCGTACGTTCCCGGGGCACGCGAGGGCTGACCGGTCGCCTTGATCGGATCTCCCGCACGGATCGTCTCGGGCGTCCATCCGGTTCGCCGCATGCTCACCGCCGCCCCGAGCTCCACCTCCCACTCGACCGTCTGCCCGCTCCCGTTGTCGCCGCGGATGAACAGGAACGAGTGCGGGTTACGGAAGACGAACCGCTCGACCACACCCACCGCGTCGACGCGCTTCGTGTCGTCGTAGAACGGCGCGCTGCTGTGGTGCGCCGCCGCCGGCGTGCGCGCGACCACGAAAGCCACACCGACCGCCGCCGCCAGGATCGATATCCAAAGGACACGCTTCATGTGTCGTCTCCGTCCGTTGCTCAGTTGTACCGCGGAACCATGAACCGTACGGCTCGGCGCGCGTCGAACGCGTCGCATCCGAACACGCCCAGCTTGTACCCCGCGGGCATGGGCACCCAGCGTGTCGTATAGCTCGCCGGCTGGCGCAGAATGAGAGGGTCCTCGACCGTGATCGTCATGCGCAGCTCGTCTCCCTCGCGCCAATAGCGCTCGGTCACCTTCTTGAGCTGTGAGGACGGGATGCCGTTGTAGTCGTCGAAGCCCGTGATGTCGAAGAGAAACTGCGTCGTCTCTACGATGAGCGCGTCGTCCTCGTAGCGTCCCACCGAGAAGCCCTGGAGGGTGTATTCGTTGAGCGGCGGCTCACGTCCGTCGAGCCAGACCGTGCGGAGCACGTCGTCCTTCTCGTAGCGCAGCAGCACCCGGTCGGGCCACTGCACGACCTCCATCGCGTAAGGATCGTACTGCAGCGCCGGCGAGCTCGATGCGACGCAGTCGTATTTCGGGGCGATCGCCTCGTCGAAGATCTGCTGGAACGCGAGCCCACGCTCGTTGAGCACGGGGAAGTTCGCGGACGTCCACGGCTGCCCTGGCCCGTTGATGGGGCGTACGCGCGCACCTCCGTCCCAAATACCGGCCAGATCGGGTACGGGAACCTCTTCGTCCTGGGCGACCGCCCCCGATGCCATCCCGGCGATCAGCACGCCCGCCGTCGCAGCCCCGCGAAGGACACGTCCGAGCATCATCGCGCCTCTCCTCGTCTCGTTCTCAACGTCCGGCCTGTTGTCTCTCTTCGAACCGCGCCCCGCTCAGGACCGCCGCGAGCGAGTAGTTCCCCTCGTGGCAAGCATACTCATAGAGGAGTTGGTCGAACTTCTCGAACGGGATCTCGCCACCCCACGACTCGGTGTAGGTCGTCGGATCCTCGACCGTGAACTCGTAGATGATCGTGTCTTCGTCCACGCGCCGAAACCGCTCGATGACCTTGGTGTGCTCGGTCGGCACTGCGCCACCCTGCATCGTGTGCATCGGGTTGAGGTTCGTCGTCTCGACCACGAGCACGTCGCCTTCCCAGCGTCCCCAGGAGTCGCCGAACCACGGACGCATGTTCGCCGGTAACGGCCGACGCTCTCCGATGGGGATGATGCGCACGTCGTGTACCATCTCCGACATGACGAGCAGGTGATCGGGAGTCTGCACGATCGTGTAGTTGTTGTTGTACGCGCCGTTGGGCGACATCGGCGGGGCGACGCCCCGACCGAACACGAAGCAGCGCTCGGCGAGCGGGCGGAGCTCGGGATGGTCGTACTGGACGAACCGGCTGCGGAAAGCCTGCGCCTCTCGCATGCGCTCTTGAGCCGCGGCGGTGAGGGCCGGAATGAGCCCATTCGACGGACGCGTCACGAGCGACGTGCGCGCCTCCCCGTTCACACGCGCGACGTGCGAGCCGCGGTCCCAGTAGATCTCGTTGTACTCGTTTCCGCTGAGGCGCGCTTCGTCGGTCGAGGCGCCCGACTGCTGCCGCCCGCAGGCGACCGTCCCCGGATTCGGCGGGCACTCCTCGTCGACACGCTCGAGTTCGGCTACCTCCTCCGCGGTGAAGACGGGCCCGCGACCCGCGGCGCGCTGGAACGGCGTCAGGGTAGCGTTGGTCCAGTTCCCGTGGAGATCCGGGCGGCCGTCGGCGGTGCGGGGCACTTGGTCCGCGGCGGCCGACCCGGCCGTCAAGGCGAGGAACACGAGGAGCGAGGCGGAGCGCTCGAGCACCGGGCGAGTCACGGTTGCGACACGATTCATGGCAACCTCCTTCAGAGTCCCGGCATGATAGTGCAGCCACCTTCCGCCGCGCCACCGGACCCCTCCTGGACGCCCCTGGAGCAACGCCGGAACGGCGCCCAAACGTGTTCGAGGGCCGCGACGAGCCCGGCGACGCGCGGCGTTGCCTCGGGACCGGGCCCGCCCTACCCTACCGGCAGCACCCTCGCCTAGGAGTTGCCCTCGTGAGCGAATGGCCTCTACCCGAGGTGATTCCCCCCAGCTGGTCCCGGCGCGACTTCATCAAAGGGATCATCGCGTCGGGCGTCACCGTGTCGGGACTCTCGTACTTCGGAGCGGGCTGCACGGGCTCGCTCCCGGCCCAGTCGGTCGGCGGCGTCGAGCGGCTCATCTCGCTCACCGTGAACGGCCAGATCCGCCGGGTCGACGTGCTCCCCGCCGAGACGCTCGCCATGACGCTCCGCTACAAGCTCGGCCTCACGGGCACGAAGCTCGGTTGCGACCGGGCCGAGTGCGGCGCGTGCACGGTCCTCATCGACGGCGTGGCGCACTACTCCTGCTCCACGTTGACGCATCGGGTGCGTGACAAGGCCGTCACCACGATCGAGGGGCTCGAAGGCCCGAACGGCGAGCTGCACCCGGTGCAGCAGGCGTTCATCGACGAGTTGGCTCCGCAGTGCGGCTTCTGTACGCCTGGCCAGGTGATGTCCGCTGTCGCGCTCCTCTCGCGCAACCCCAATCCGACGCGCGAAGAGGCGCGACAGGCGATGGCCGGCAACCTCTGTCGCTGCGGAGCCTACCAACACTACCTGAACGGCGTGATGCGTGCCGCGAGGGAGGCCTGACATGGCCGAGCTGCTCGGGAAGGACTTCATCCCGCCGGACATCCACGGCAAGGTCACCGGCCGCGCGAAATACGCGGAGGATTTCCGCCGCGACGGCATGGTCTTCTGCCGACTTCTCACGAGTCCGATGCCGCACGCGCGCGTGCGCAATGTAGACGCCTCAGCTGCGCTCGCCATGCCGGGCGTAGTCGGCATCCTGCTTCCCGAAGACGTGCCGGAGCAGGAGGGCGTGGCGAACAACATCCTCACGTACGAGCCACACTTCGTCGGCGAGCCGATCCTCGCGGTCGCCGCGGTGGACGAGACGACTGCGCACGACGCCATCGCGGCGATCCGACTCGACATCGAGCCGCTCGAGTTTTGCTTGGATCCGCTCGAGAGTCTCAGGCCCGGCGGTCCCAACGCACGCGCGGGAGGCAATGCGCTGATCCCGCAGGAAGGCCTACAAGAAGTCAAGTGGACCGCGGCCGACTTCGCGGAGGCGGGTGAGGGCCAGCTCCCCATGGGCAGGCCCGGCGAAGAGTGGACCTACGGCGACGTCGACGCCGGGTTCGCCGAAGCGACGCTGGTCCTCGACGAGAGCTTCGTCACGGCCTCTACGTCGCACCACTCCATGGAGCCGCGCACGGCGTTCGCGTACTGGGAGGGCGGCAAGTGCTACCTGCACGCCTCCTGCCAGAGTCAGAGCAACGCGGTGCCCGGAGCCGCTCGCCTCATCGGCATCGAGCCCGAAGACCTGGTCTTCATCGCCGAATACTGCGGCGGCGGGTTCGGTTCCAAGGGCGGCGCCTATCCGCTGATGGCGATTCCGGCGCACATGTCGCGCAAGGTGGGCCGACCGGTGCTCATGCGCGTGAGCCGCGCGGAGGAGTACGTCCTCGGCTCTGCACGCCCCGGGTTCCAGGGACGGGTCAGGTTCGGGTTCAGGCCAGACGGCAGGATCACGGCCTGCGACCTCTACATCGTGCAGGAGAACGGCCCCAACTCGGGCTTTGGTGACCTCGGTGCCGCGGCGAGCGCGATCTCGATCGTGTATACGCCGCTCGCCATGCGATACCGCGGCATCTCCATCCTCACCAACACGCCGCCGCGCGGCGCGCAGCGGGGACCGGGTCAGAATCAGATCCATTGCGCGGTCGAGCCGCTGCTCGACAAGGCAGCCCGGCAGCTGGGCATCGACCCGCTCGAGATCCGGCGAATGAACGCACCCACGCACGAGTCACGCTACGGCGGTAACCAAGGGCCGATCACGAGCGCCTATCTCCGCGAGGCGCTCGCCCTCGGAGCCGAGCGCTTCGGATGGGCGGAGCGTCGCGCGCGCAGCGGTCAACGGAACGGCTCCAAAGTGACCGGAGTCGCGGTCGGCCAGGCGTTCCACTCCGCCGGCTCGAGCGGCTTCGACGGCCTCGTGCGCATTACGCCCGACGGCCGACTGCACATCCATACCGGCGTGGGCAACCTCGGCACGTACTCCTACGCAGCCACCTCGCGCGTGGCGGCCGAGGTGCTCGGCTACGACTGGGAGAACTGCGAGATCCACCGCGGTGACTCGAGCCGGGGACTGCCCTGGAACAACGGGCAGTTCGGCAGCAACACGTCGTACACCATGACACGCACGAACTACGCCGCGGCCACGGATGCGCTCCAGAAGCTGAAGGAGATCGCCGCGCGGGAGCTCGGCGGCTCGCCCAGCGGATACGATGTCGGGAACGAGGCCGTTTTCAGCCGCGCCAACCCGTCGCGGCGCCTGACGTTCGCACAGGCTGCCCGCATCGCGATCCAGCTCGGCGGCCGGTACAGCGGAATGGAGACGCCTGCCGACATCAACCCCATGACGCGCCGCGCCGTGGAGGTCATCGCGGGAACGGGGCTCGTCGGCGTCGCGCGCGACAACATCCCGCAGACAGGCACGGTGCCCGCGCTCGCGGCCGGCTTCATCGAGATCGAGCTCGACGTCGAGACGGGCCGCTACGAGATCATCGACTACCTCGGGGTAGCGGACTGCGGGCTCGTGCTGCATCCGATGAGCCTCGCGACCCAGATCCACGGTGGGGCAGTGATGGGATTCGGAATGGCAGCCTCCGAGCGCCACGTCTACGATTCCCGCTGGGGCCTCCCGGGCGCGGTCGGTCTTCACCAGGCGAAGCCTCCGTCCTACCTCGATGTCCCGTCGGAGATGGACTGGGCCGCGGTCGATCAGGCCGATCCGAACAACCCGGTCGGCGCCAAGGGGATCGGCGAGCCGCTCATGGGGTGCTCGGCGGCCGCCCTACTGTGCGCGATCTCCGACGCGCTCGGCGGCCAATACTTCAATCGTACGCCCGTCGTGGCCGACATGATCGTCAACGCCGTCGCCGGGCGCCCGCAGGCCCACCGTCCGCTCCAAGTGAACACCCAGTGAGGCGTGTATGCTGAAAGACATGATGGCGGGCTTCGAGCTCTTCCAGCCCGCGGACGTGGAGACGGCGCTCGAGCTACTCGACCAGCACGGGGCACGCAGCTGGCGACTCGCGGGCGGCTACGACAGCCTCGACTGGCTGAAGAACCGAGGCAAGGACCCGCGCGCGGTCATCGACCTGGACGGCCTCGATGAGCTGAGGGGTATTCGCGAAACGCCCGCCGGCGTGGAGATCGGGGCGCTCACGACCCTCACGGAGATCGAGACGAGCCCGGTCATTCAGCGGCGCTTCGGCCTGCTCGCGGACGCTGCTCGGAAGGTCGCGAGCCCGCAGATCCGCAACGCGGGCACCCTGGGTGGCAACCTATGCCAGGATACTCGCTGTTGGTACTACCGCTACGGCGTGAAGTGCTACCGCGCTGGCGGGAACACCTGCTATGCCGCGGCACCCGATGCGATGAACCGCGAGCACGCGCTCTTCGAGGCGAGTCGGTGCGTGGCTGTGACTCCGTCCGACTGCGCTCCCGCGGTCGTGGCGCTCGATGCGCAAATGGTGGTACGGAACCGCGCGGGCGAGCGCGTGATCGCCGCTGCGGACTTCTTCATGCCTCCTTCGGTGGATATCCGACGCATGACCGTGCTCCAACCGGAGGACCTCCTCGTCGCGGTTCGGCTCCCGAGTAGCTGGTCTGGCGCGACGTTCTACTTCGAGAAGGTCGCAGACCGAAACGTGTGGGACTTTCCGTTGGTCAATGTCGCCGCCGCGTTCCGCATGAATGGCTCGACGGTCGAGGAGGCACGCATCGTGTGCGGCGCGGTCCAGTGCACCCCGCGACGCGTCACGGCTGCCGAGCGCCTCGTCCGCGGTCAGGCGAGGAGCGAGCAGGTGGCGGAGGCCGCGGGTGCGGCCGCCGTCGCGGGCGCGGAGCCACTCGCGTTCAACCAGTACAAGATCCCGCTCATGCAGAGTCTCGTCCGGAGGGCCGTGCGCGGGGCTTAGACGCGGATGAGCGACGAACCGAGCGGGGATTCCTCGAGCGCGCGTCCGTTCCTGCGCCACACGGTGGCCACGCTGGCGTACCGGGCGGAGAAGGCTCTGCGAGACGTCCCCGACGCCTTCCCGGACTTTCGCGCCTCGCCGGCGACGCGCACGCCGTTTCAGATCGTCGTCCACCTCGGCGACCTGATGGAGTGGGCAGAACGCATGGCTCGCGGCGAACGCCGCTGGCAGCATGTGCCATGTAAGAGTTGGCGCGAGGCTCGCGAGCGGTTCTTCGCCGGGCTCGTGGCGTTGGATGTGGCGCTCGCAGAGGCCCCGCCGGAAAGCCTCACAAACGAGGCGATCTTCCAGGGTCCGGTCGCCGACGCGCTCACACACGTCGGTCAGCTGGCACTCCTGCGTGGAATGGTGGGCGCCCCCGTGCGCCCCGAAAGCTACGCTCGGGCGGAGATCCGCGTCGGCGTCGTCGGTCCCGAACAGGCAGAGAAGCGAACCGAGTTCGACGGAGACGCGAGCGCCTGAGCGAGCGTCAGGAGCGGCGAGTTCGGGTTGCCCGCAGGTCGCCCACTGTGATGGTGGCCCGACGGTGATGCGCGAGCAGCCGTTTGGTGACGACCGCGCCTACGCCCAGGGCGGCAACCGTGGCGGCCGGTAGAACGAGTAGGACCCAATCGGTGAGGACCACGACCGACAGGGCGGACGAAGCCGCCCAGGCGAATCCGATCCCGATCCATGCAAAGATCAGCTGTCGCCGTTTCGGCCTGGAGAGGGTCATGAGTAGGGGAACTTAGACCCTTCGCCGCGCGTACGCACCACGACCGCCCAGAGTGTCGGCGTGCCAACGCTGCGGGCATCGCCACAGTCCTCACGTCCGAATCCTGCCTGGAGTGCACCCATGATCCGTCGCCTCACTCCCGCCCTGCTTGCGCTGCTGCTCACCGCGCCCCTCGCCGCTCAGGCCCCCGCGGGCTGGCTGGAGCGCGTGGACGCGTCCACCAACGCCGCCGATCCAGACGACGTGCCGAACGTCACCGTCAGGTCAGTCGCGAATGGCTTCGAGGTGACGACCGGGCCGGCCGTCACGCTGTGGAATCCGGCGAACACCGCGACCGGCAACTACACGCTCGAGGGGACGTTTACGCTGCTCCAGCCGAGCGGCCACGTGAACTACTACGGACTGATCTACGGCGGCAGCGGGCTCGAGGGCGCCAGCCAGAGCTACATCTACTTCCTGGTGGCGCAGAACGGCTCGTTCATCATCCGCCACCGCGCCGGCAACGACACCGTTCACGACATCATCGGCCGCACCGTGAATGCCGCGGTCACTCAACCGGGAGCGAACGGTCAGTCGGTGAACCGCCTTCAGGTACGCGTGGGCGCGAACGACACCCAATTCCTGGTGAACGGCACCGTCGTGCACACGGCGCCCAAGTCCGGCATGGCCGCACGCACGGACGGCGTCTGGGGCGTGCGCGTGAACCACGTGATCCCCGGCGTGCGCGTCGAGGGCTTGCGGGTCGTGCCGGGCGAGTAGCCCGTCATCCACCGGTGACAACGAGGGGGGAGCCCACTCGGTGGGCTCCCCCCATTTTTCAGCACCACCGCACGCGCACGCGGTACTCGACCCTCGTCTCACCGTTCGCCGGCACCTCGGGCGTCAACGTGAACGTCCACGCGTCGAGCTGCGTGTAGGGATGGGTCGACGAGATCATCTGCCAGTCGCCGCCGACGGGCTCCACCAACGTCACCTCCACGTCTTCGTCTTTGTGGTTGCGTAGATCCACGCGCCAGGTGCTCTCGGAGACGCAGCCGGAGATCACGTCCCAGTCCATCTGCACGCGGTCGCCAACCACGTCGAATGCCTCGCCCATCTTGATCCGCAGATCCTCATCGCGAGGAGTGTGGTCGATCAGGTCTTCGCCGATGAACTGCTGCGCGCCGTCCCGGTCGCGCTTGTAGACGCGCACCACGCCACGTGGAAGCGGCATGCCGAGGCCGTTCTTCTCGGTGTTCTCGAAGTCCAGGTAGACCCCGACCTTCTGGTTCGATGCGACCTGGCCATACTGACCACGGTAGTAATGCGTCGCGCCGTGGAAGATGAGTCGCTTCTCCACTCCGAAGCGATCGGACTCGAGCAGCGTCACCTGCTTCTGCTCGTTGTGCATGATGTCCGCGGGGCGTCCGAGCGTGTACAGGTGGTACTCGAAGAAGCCCTGCTCGGTGAAGCCGGGCGCCTCCTGCGCGGCCACGTCGGCCATCATCCGCACGCGCATCTCGTCGCGCGGCATGTTCCCCGAGACGCGCTGCACGTCGCCGGCCACGAGCTGGAGGCGCGCGTTCGTGTAGGCGGTACCGCTCTGGTTCGTGAGCGTCACCCACCCCGTGAGCCCCGCCTCATCGTCGTCCTCGTTCAGAACCATCACGTAGTCGGCCTTCCAGTTCAGGCTCTGGGTCAGGTACGAAACTTCGACCTGCTGCTCGCCGCCGCCTGCGTCGAGCCTCCAGAGCAGGGTCGGCTCGGCGATCAAGTTGTCCGGCACTTCGGGAAAGCTGAACCGGCCGGGATAGTTGAACGTGATCTCGCCGCCGATCCGCAGGATCGGACCACCGTTGACCGAGAGCACCTCCGCGTCGACACCCTCGTCCTCCCCGGTCTGCGGGTTCATGCGGTACACCCGCACCGTGCGGCCCACGTACTTCTCGAGGAGCTTCTCGGGACTGAGTAGGTCGTATTGGTAGTTCTGCTCCAGCACCTGCAGGCCGCGCCCGCCGATCGGCCGGATGTGCACCGTCTCCGGCTGGATTCCCGAGGCGACGTCTCCGTACTCGAGAGATACCCGACCGGACCGCAGGTCGAGCGTGCGTACTTCGCGAACGAGGCCGAAGTTCTGGTTGTAGACCGTGATCGCCACCGCGTCTCGCTGCTCGGCCGTCGACCGGAGGATCTCGGTCTGCTGCCGGGAAATCGGGTCTTCGCTCGGCTCGGTAGCCGCCGGCACGGTCACGGCGGTGAGGGTCGCGGCCATCGCGAGGAGTCTGCGCATGGTATGCATCTTTATGATATGCCGGCGCATATTCAGCGATTCGCGCCGGACGTTGCGTTTGTCCTTCCGGCATATGGGACGGCGGAGCGGAGGCGGATTGCACAGCCACCCACCGAAACCACGGACGGGTGTCCCTCGTCCGGAGCTTCATGGAACCGCTGCTCCGCGACGCCTTGCGAAGTTTGAGGCTGCTCGGCAGGGAGAAGACGTTCAGCGTGGCCGTGCTCGTGACGCTGGCGCTCTGCCTCGGCGCCAACATCGCCATCTTCGGCGTCGTGAACGCGGTGCTCCTCGAGCCGCTCCCCTTCGACGAGCCGGACCGCCTGGTCACGGTCAACAACAGCTACCCCGGGGCGGGGGTGGCGCGCGCCTCGAACGGCTCCGTCGACTTCTTCCAGCGTCGGGAGAAAATCCCGGCGTTCGAGCAGGTCGCGGTCTACCAAGGGAGCGGACACACGGTCGGCGAGGCCGGGAGCACGGAGTCCGTGACGTCGCTGCGCGTGAGCGCCTCGTTCTTCCCGCTGCTCGGCGTCGAGCCCGTGATGGGACGAGGCTTCTTGGAGGAGGAGATGGTGGAGGGCGCCGACCAGAAGGTCGTGCTCACGTATGCGGCGTGGCGCGACTACTTCGGGTTGTCGCCGGACGTTCTCGGGCGGGACCTGCGCGTGGATGGACGACCGTTCGAGGTCGTGGGCGTGCTCGGCAGGGACTTCCTCATGCCCGAGCGGACGGATGTCCGCATCATCGTCCCGATTCCGTTCTCCGAGGAGTCGCGCAGCCTCGACAACTGGCACAGCAACTACCTCCAGATGATCGCGCGGCTCGCCCCCGGCGCCACGGTCGAGCAAGCGATCGCGCAGAACCTCGCTCTGAACGAAGCGCTCATCGACGAGTGGAACGTCCCGAACGCGCGGCAGCTCCTGGAGGACGCCGGCTTCACCACGATCGTCGCGCCGACCGCCGACGACCTCGTGAGAGACGTGCGCCCTCTCCTCCTCATGCTCTGGGGAGGCGTGGCGTTCGTGCTCCTCATCGGTTGTGTGAACATCGCGAACCTTCTGCTCGCCCGGACTCAAACACGCCTCACTGAAGTGGCTACCCGGCTCGCACTCGGTGCCTCGCGCGCCCGCGTGGCCGCCCAGGTGCTCACCGAAGCGGTCGTCATCGGCCTGCTCGGCGGCGCGCTGGGCCTGGGCGTCGGCGCCTTGGGGTTGCGGCTGCTCCAGACGCTCGGGGCCTCGGACCTCCCTCGAGGAACCGAAATCGGCATCGACGGCTCGGTGCTCGTCTTCACGCTGCTGGTCTCCGTCACCGCGGCAGCACTGTTCGCGGCGATTCCCGCAGTTTCGCTCATGGGCGGGGATCTCTCGCCCGCGTTCCGCGCCGGCGGACGCACGGGAACGGCCAGTCGCCGGTCGGTCGGAGTTCGCAACGCTCTCGTCACCAGCCAGGTCGCGCTGGCGTTCGTGATGCTCATCGGCGCGGGCCTCATGCTCATGAGCTTCCGCTCCGCGCTTGCGGTCGACCCCGGGCTCGAGCCCGAGGGCGTGCTCACGGGGTTCGCGTCCCTACCCGAGTCGAGGTACGCCGACGAAGACGCACGACGCAGGTTCTGGGACGATCTGCTCGCCGGGGTGCGCCAGGTCCCGAGCGTCGAGTGGGCCTCGGTCACGAGCCAGCTCCCGTTCACGGGTGACAACTCCGCCAGCCTGATCCTGCCAGAGGGTTACGAGATGAGCCCAGGGGAATCCCTGCTCGCGCCGTTTCGGACGGTCGCCGGGCCCGGGTATTTCGAGGCGCTCGGGATCGACCTCGTCCAGGGACGCACGTTCCAGGAGGCGGACGGACCGGATGCCCCGCGCGCAATCGTGATCGACGAGTGGCTGGCGAATCGGTATTGGCCACAGGGAGGCGCGCTCGGCGACCGCATGGTCTTCGGGGTGGTCCCGGGCGTCGACTCGATCCCCGAGGAGAGCCTCTTCACCGTGATTGGCGTCGTCGAGACCGTGAAGCAGAACGACCTGACCACTCCGTCCTCCGAGCACGTGGGCGCGTACTACTTCACCTACAGGCAGTTTGCGGAGCCGTTCATGGCCCTGACGGTGCGCGCGCGAGCCGGCGACCCCGGGGAGCTGACCCCGGAGCTGCGGGGTGCGCTCGCGGAGCTCGATCCCGAGCTCCCGCTCTTCGGGGTCGAAACCATGGAGCAGCGGATCGATGAATCGCTCGTGCGCCGGCGCGCCCCCCTGGTGTTGCTCGGCATCTTCGCGGCCATCGCGCTCTTCCTCGCCGTCGTCGGGATCTACGGATCCCTCGCATACGCGGTGACGCAGCGCACCCGCGAGATCGGCATTCGCATCGCGCTGGGCTCCGCCCCGAAAGACGTCTTCCGCGGCGTCGTCGCGCAGGGACTCCGCGTGACGATCCTGGGACTCGTGTTGGGCGGCGTGGCGGCGTACCTCCTGTCTCGCCTCATCGAGTCGCTGCTCTTCGGCGTCCAAGCCACCGACGTGCGGGTCATGGCGGCCGTGGCCGCCCTCCTCGCCATCGTAGCTACCGTCGCCTGTACGATCCCCGCACGACGGGCCACACGGGTGAGCCCCATGGAGGCGCTCGCCGGCTGAGACGAGCGGTTGCCCGTCGCGCTCGCCGACGGGCATCTTGCCGGCATGAGATACCCTGTCCGAGCCATCGGCCTGCTGGTTGCCACCGCGCTCCTCGCCCGCCCGGCCACCGCCCAGATCGAGGTAGCTGAGGCCACGATCGAGCAGCTCCAGGAGGCGATGGCGGCGGGCCGCGCTACATCGGCGAGCATCACCGCGGCATACCTGGCCCGCATCGAGGCCTACGACCAGGCGGGCCCACGGCTCAACGCGATGATCCGGCTGAACCCGAACGCGATCGCCGACGCCGAGCTCTTGGACCGGGAGCGCGCCGCGGGTCGGGTGCGGGGGCTCCTCCACGGCGTCCCGGTCATCCTGAAGGACAACTACGACGCCGTCGGCCTGCCGACGAGCGCGGGCACGCTCGCGCTCGCGACGGCGCTCCCGCGCGACGACGCGTTTCAGGTGAGGAAGCTCCGCGAGGCTGGAGCCGTCATCCTGGGGAAGTCCAACCTGCACGAGCTCGCCTACGGCATCACGAGCATCTCGTCCCTCGGAGGGCAGACGCTCAATCCGTACGACCCGCGCCGAAATCCAGGCGGATCGAGCGGCGGCACCGGCGCAGCGATCGCGGCCAGCTTCGCGGCGGTGGGGTGGGGCTCGGACACGTGCGGCTCGATTCGTATCCCATCGTCGCACAACAACCTGGTCGGGCTTCGGCCCACGAAGGGGCTCTCGAGCATCGACGGCATCCTTCCCCTGTCGCACACCCAGGACGTGGGCGGGCCCCTGGCGCGTACGGTGCGTGATCTAGCGGTGGCGCTCGATGCGACCGTCGGCTTCGATCCGGCCGACCCAGCGACGCGCGTGCTCCAAGAACGCCCGCTCCCCCGTTTCGTCGATGCCCTGAACGAGACCGCGCTCGAGGGCGCGCGCATCGGCATTCTTCCTCCGCTCTTCGGAGGGACACCGGAGGATGCGGCGGTCACGAACGTCGTGCGGAGTGCGCTCGCACGCATGGTCGAGCTCGGCGCCGATACCGTCACCGTCGTGATCCCCGACTACGACCAACTCATCACGGGATCGAGCGTCCTCGCGCTGGAGTTCAAGTGGGACCTCCTCGACTACCTGGCCGACGTGCCCGACGCACCGGTCTCGTCGCTCGCCGAGCTGCTCGAGCAGGGGCTCGCGCACGAGTCGGTCGTGCCCACGCTGCGCCGCGCCGATGCGGTCGGTGAGCGGGACAGCGAGGCGTACCGCGCGGCGCTCGCCAAGCGGATCCCGCTCCGCGATGCGGTCGTCGCCGCCATGGACTCACAGGGTGTCGACGCGCTCGCCTACCCGACGATCCGGACCCCCCCCGCGCTCGTCGGGGAGCCGCAAAGGGGCTCGAACTGCCAACTGAGCGCGACCACGGGCCTTCCGGCACTCAGCACGCAGGCGGGCTGGGCCGGAGACCTTCCCGTGGGCATCGAGCTGCTCGGTCGTCCGTTCGACGATGCCCGCTTGGTCGCGTTCGCCTACGCGCTCGAGCAACTGAGCAGCCAGAGGCGCGCGCCCGCGTTCACCCCGCCCCTGGCGGACGGGGCGTCGGCCGCGCCCATCGCATTCGAGGTGCTCGCCCGGGCCCCGGACGGTGGTGGCGCAGCGGTGCGCGTGCGCTTTACGTACGAACGCCTGCTCGGCACGTTGACATACGACCTCGTGACGTCGGGCGTCGCGGCCGTCGACGTGGTCGCCGTCGTCCTCCGCCACACCGACGAGGAGGGGCGGCCGTACGTCGTCGCGCGCCTTTCCGGGCCGGGCGTCGGCGTCGCCGGCGGGACGCTCGGACTCGACGGCGAGATGCGCAGACGACTCGCCGGCGGCGAGCTCTCACTCGAGCTCGTGACACGCACCCAGCCGTTCGGCGCGGCGAGGGCCCAGGTCACACCGACGATCCGGTAGGGCCGCGTGGCCGGTCCGCGGGACCGACCCTACCTTGCCGGAGATCGACAGCTCCTGCCAGGAGGCGAGCATGTCCGCAGAACGCAAGCGAGCGAGCGACTTTCCACGGGAAGTGTTGGACCTCTTCGACAAGTATGTGCATGGGGCGATCGATCGGCGCGCCTTCCTGGACGGCGCGGCGAAGTTCGCCACAGGCATGAGTGCCGCGGCCATGTTCGAGGCCCTCCGCCCCACCTACGCGTGGGCGCAGCAGGTGCCGCCGGACGACGCGCGTATCCAGGTCGGGTACGTCGAGTATCCCTCGCCGCGTGGCTCGGGCACGATGCGCGGCTACCTCGCTCGGCCCGCGAGCATGTCGGGTCGCAGGCCGGCCGTCCTCGTCATCCACGAGAATCGCGGGCTCAACCCCTACATCGAAGACGTGGTTCGGCGCTTCGCCGCGGCGGACTTCCTCGCATTCGGGCCCGACGCGCTCACGCCGCTCGGCGGATATCCCGGCAACGACGACGCCGGCCGGGAGATGCAGGCGCGCCTCGACCGGGACACCATCATCGAGGACTTCGTGGCCGCGGCCGAGTGGCTCATGACGCATCCACAGTCGACCGGCCGCGTCGGCGCGGTGGGGTTCTGCTTCGGCGGCGGGGTGGTGAACACCCTCGCGGTGAGGCTACCCAACCTCGGCGCCGGCGTACCGTTCTACGGCGGGCAGCCCGCAGCCGAGGACGTGTCGCGCATCCAGGCACCCCTGATGATCCAGTACGCTGAGAACGACGAGCGCGTCAACGCCGGGTGGCCCGCATACGAGCAAGCCCTGCGAGCGAACGGCAAGCGGTACGTGATGCACATGTATCCCGGGACGAACCACGGCTTCCACAACGACACGACGCCGCGCTACGACGAGGCTGCCGCGGGGCTCGCCCAGGAGCGCACGATCGCGTTCTTCAACCAGCACCTCCGGTAGGTCGAGTTCTCGAGTGATGATTCCCGGCGCCCCTCCCGTAAGGGTTGGGCGCCAAATATCGCCGGCGTATACTCCAGGCCTCACCATTCGGGAGGGAGGTAGACGATGGGCCTGTTCGACAAGATCAGGGGCGAGTTCATCGATGTCATCGAGTGGACCGACGACAGCAGGGACACGCTCGTCTACCGCTTCGAGCGGCACGGCAACGAGATCAAGAACGGCGCCCAGCTGACGGTCCGCGAGGGCCAGACGGCCGTGTTCGTCGACGAGGGCCAGCTCGCCGACGTCTTCACCCCCGGGATGTACAAGCTGGAGACCGCGAACCTCCCGATCCTGTCGACGCTGAAGGGGTGGAAGTACGGCTTCCAGAGCCCGTTCAAGGCCGAGGTCTACTTCGTCAGCACCCGCCTCTTCACCGACCAGAAGTGGGGCACGAAGAACCCGATCACCATGCGCGACCCGGAGTTCGGGCCGGTGCGCGTGCGCGCATTCGGAACGTACGCCGTGCGCGTGACCGATCCCGGCCTGTTCATCCGGGAGATCGTCGGCACCGATGGACGCCTCACCACGGGTGAGGTGGTGGAGCAGATCCGCAACATCCTCGTGTCGCGCTTCTCTGACGCGCTCGCCGGATCGGGGATCGCCGTGCTCGACATGGCGGCCAACCTGGACGAGCTCGGCGGCACGCTGCTCGGACGCGTCACGACCGACCTGGCCGGGTACGGCCTCGAGCTGAAGACGCTGCTCGTCGAGAACGTGTCGCTGCCCCCGGCGGTCGAGGAGGCGCTCGACAAGCGGACGAGCATGGGCGTCATCGGAGACCTCTCGAAGTACACGCAGTACCAGGCGGCGACCGCCATCGGCGACGCGGCCAAGAACCCGGGCGGTGGCGGAGCTGCGGCGGCGGGCATCGGCGCCGGGCTCGGCCTCGCGATGGCGGGTCAGATGGGTCAGGCGCTCGCACAGCCCGGACGTCAGGGCGCGGGGCCGCCTCCCATTCCTCAGGTGCTCTTCTACGCCGCCCTGGATGGCCAGCAGGCGGGGCCGTTCGACATGGCCACGCTCAAGGAGCAGGTCCGTACGGGTAGGGTGAAGAAGGACACGCTGGTGTGGTCCGAGGGCATGGCCGAATGGACCGC
>CAZBCN010000067.1:0-10516 GCA_964490285.1 uncultured Gemmatimonas sp.
GGCATGACCACGACCCCGGGGAGGGAATCGTCAACGGCATCCCGATCGTTCGTGCTGGATCCAGCGGACGAGGCATCGGGGTGGTGGATCTCCATCGCCGATCCGACGGAACGCACTCGTTCACCGTCTTGCGGCAATCGGTATACGCCGACTCGATCCGTGCGGACACGTCCGTGACGCGCGTGCTCGCACCGTACATGCGAGAAGCCGAGGAGATGGGCCGAGAGATTGTTACGACCCTCGCCCAGCCGCTCTCCTCCTCGGCCGCCGGGGACCGCCGACTCGGGACCTTGATCGCCGAGGCCGGCCGCCTGCGCGCGCGAGCCGACTTTGGCCTGCACAACCCCGGTGGAGTTCGCAGCGACCTGCCTGCAGGACCGATCTCCTACGCCCAGCTCCATCGGGTGATGCCGTTCGGCAACGTCCTCGTCGAACTCACGATCACGGGGCGGCAGCTCAGGGAACTGGTCGAGCAGACGGGCCCACGCTATTACATCACAAACCTCCGTGTCGAGTACCGACCCGACCCGGAAGCGCCACGCTTCGGGAGGGCGACCCTGGCCTTCGCAGATGGCAGACCGCTTCTCGCGAGCGAGTCCTACACGCTCGCCACGAACGACTTCCTGGCGGACGGCGGCGACGCGCTCATCATGCTCTCGGAGCTTCCGCGCGAGGTGATCGGAATCTCGGTTCTGGATGCGGTCGCCGACCACCTCCGCACCCTACCCGCTCCCGTGGTGCTTCCGGCACCCCAGTGAAACGGCACCGATCTGGTCTCAGGCGGCCGCGAGCCCATCGGGATGCATCGTGAACATGTGGGCGGTGCCGTCGCGCGCGAGCGAGATCATGTGGTTGGGCTCGACCGAATGCCACGCCGCGTCCTCCGTCAGCCTTTCGGAGGAAACCACGAACGAGGTCGAGCGCTCGTCGCGCCGCCGGCCCGGCGAGCCCCTCCACACGGGCTGATAGAGCTCCCGCTGGATCACGTAGAGAGACTCGGGCTTGCGGCCTGGGTCATTCGTGAACCGGCACGCGGCTGCGCGGTCGCCGTCCGTCACCGCGAGGTTCAGGTACGACGGATGCGAGCCCCCGAGGCGATCCACGAGAGCGAGTACCTTCCACACGGCGCGATTCAGACAAACCGCCAGCGCGTGATCGTCTTCGAGGTTCGATCCCATGAGATCGTCCATGAAGACAGCGAACAGGTGCTCGGAGTCCGTTCCGCCCCGGATCACGTCGAACGCCTCGTCGCACAGACCCGCCAGCAGCGGTCGGCGGATGCTGCGGAACGAGCCGACGTGGCCGTTGTGCATGAAGAGGTATCGGTCGTGCTGGAACGGATGACAGTTGACCTCCGAAACCGGCATGCCCGCGGACGCCGCGCGCACGTGCGCCATGACGCACGGACTCGACACGACGCTCGAGAGGCTCCGCAGGTTCGCGTTGTTCCACGCCGGAGTGATGGAGCGGAAGAGCGCGGGACGCTCGTGCTGATCCGGGGCGTACCAACCGACACCGAAGCCATCGCCGTTCAGCGGCTCCTCCCTCTCGGAGGAATGGTAGCTCTGCATGATGAGCGAGTGCGACGGATCGATCAGTAGGGACTCGAGCCGGATCGGGGGACCGAGATACAGTGTGAATCGGCACATGGCGATAAGATAATGATATGAGCGCCACGACTCCGCCCTGGGAAGTCGACGCCTGGGACCTCCCCGCCGATCTCGCCAAGATCGAGCAGCAGTGGGAAGCCTTGGGTGCGATCCTCCAGGATGCCCCGCGATTCGACCTCCGCCATCCAGCCACCTCCGGATGGGGGTGCGGAGAGCACGCGGGGCACTCCGTCATCGCGGCCTCCGGGATCGCGAAGGGCATCGAGCGCGCCCTGGCCGAGCCGGACCGTGACCGGAACGAGAAGGCGTCCGAGGGCGCCGAAACGCTGCTCCGCGGGGGGGTGTTCCCGCGCGGGGTCGTGCAGGCGCCGGAGCGGCTCGACCCGACGACGCGCTCGCGCGCGGAATTCGTCGCCATGGCGTCGTCGGCCGCCGCGGCCTGGTCGACGCTGGCCGCCCGCCAAGACGCCCTCGCGGAGTGTCCGGCGCGCTTTCGGCATCTCATGCTCGGCTATCTGACCAGCGTGGAGTGGATCCGCTTCTGCGCGATCCATACGGCGCATCATCTGATGCTGGTGCGCGAGATCGAAGGCGCGGCGGGCGCCGACTCGTCGAGGGGTGGTGGTACGTGAGCGCCCGCGCCGCTCCGGACGCGCCCGCCACGCCTAGCCCCGCCGGGCATCTGCGCGAGGGTCGGCGACTCGAATACCTGACGGTCGGCTGGAACGTCCTGGAAGCGATCGTTTCGATACGGGCGGGTGTGGTCGCGGGCTCGACCGCGCTGATCGGGTTCGGCGTCGACTCGGTGATCGAGGTCAGCTCGGGAGCCGCGCTGCTCTGGCGCCTGCAGGAGCGCGAGGCCCACGCGGACAGGGAGGCACTCGCACTCCGTCTGGTCGGTGTGTCGTTCCTGCTGCTCGCCGCCTGGGTGGGCTACGAGTCGGTCGAGTCTCTCGTCCGGCGTGAGGCGCCGTCGGTGAGCTGGGCCGGCATCGCGATCGCCGCGCTCTCGCTCATCGTCATGCCGTGGCTCGCCCGCCGGAAGCGAAGGGTCGCGGCGACGCTCGGCAGTCGGGCGCTCGAGTCGGACTCGCGACAGACGTCGCTCTGCGCCTACCTCTCGGCGATCCTGCTCGGCGGCCTCGCGCTGAACGCGCTCCTCGGATGGTGGTGGGCCGATCCAGTCGCTGCGCTCATCATGACGCCGATCATCGCCAACGAGGGCGTCGGCGCGCTGCGCGGCGATCGTTGCGACGACTGCGACGTCGCGCCTTGACCCTACCCCACGGCCGGCCGAGTCTAGCCGCATGAACCCACCCATCGATGCCGGCGTCGTCGTCGGCCACGTTCACTTGAAGGTCTCGGACCTGGACCGCGCCGTGCGATTCTACGCTGAGGTACTCGGTTTCGAGGTCATGCAGCGCATGGGCAATCAAGCGGCGTTCCTCTCGGCCGGCGGGTACCACCATCACGTTGGCCTGAACACGTGGGAGTCGCAGGGCGGACGTGCGCCGGCGCGGGGCACGACAGGGCTCTACCACGTCGCGTTCCTCTACCCGAGCCGCGCAGCCCTCGGGCGCGCGTATCGCCGGCTCGTGGAGCACCAGGTCGCGCTGGACGGGGCGTCGGACCACGGCGTGAGCGAGGCACTCTACCTGCGGGACCCGGACGGAAACGGCATCGAGCTCTACTGCGACCGCCCCCGGGACGCCTGGCCGCGCGACACGCAGGGGAAGCTCCAGATGGTCACGCGCCGGCTCGACCTCGAGAGCCTGCTGCGCGCGGCCGAGTGAAGCGGACCGACTAAGGGAGGTCTCGCCGGATCGTGCGCGCCACGATCATGGTGACGTTGTCCCTTCCCCCGCCGTCGAGCGCGTCCTGGAGCAGCGCCTCGCACGCCTGCTTCGCGGACGTCATGGAGGCGAGGCGCTCGCGGATCCGGTCGTCGGAGACGTGCCGCGTCAGGCCGTCGCTGCACATGAGGTGGACGTTGTTCCAGTCGCTCGTATAGCTGGTGACGACGGGCTTCGACTCCGAGCCTCCGATCGAGCTGGAAAGGGTTCGTGACCACTTCTCGTGCGCCGGGTGCCCGGACGCGAGCACGCCGGAGTCCACGAGTTCCTGCCCCACGGTCTGATCGCGGGTAAGCTGCCGCAGCGTTCCCTTGTTGAAGAGGTAGTAACGGCTGTCGCCCACCTGAACGAGGTACGCCCGCGGCCAGAGACCGATGAGCAGGGTGAGCGTGGTCGCGAAGTGGTCGATTTCGGGCGTTGCCTGGGCCAGTCGTACGAGCTCTTCGTGGACACGCAGCGTAGCAGCAGACAACGTATCCGCGAATGCGATCTCGTCGGCAGCATCCGCTGTGTAGTAGGTGTGGATGGCCTCGCCGATGTACCGCGTCACCGCCTCGACCGCCGAGCGGCTCGCGGTCTCGCCCCCGGCTCCGCTGCCGACCCCGTCGGCGACCATCGCAAGAAAGGCGAGCCGATCCGAGCCGACCGGCATCAGGCTGAGCTCCGGGAGGCTCGTGAGCATCACGTCCATCTGGGCGCGGAGCTGGCAGATCAGGTAGTGGTCCTGATTCTCCTTGCGCACGAGCCCCGGGTGCGTGAGCGCGAAGATGTCGATCTCATCGTCGCGCGGCTTCCGGTTGGCGGAGCTGGGCACGCGTCCAACCTGCGGTACCCCACCCCCCCGGGACAAGTCGTCCCGCCGGGCCGGGCGTCAGGCTGCGGGCCGTGCCCTTCTGGCCTGGTCTCCCCCCCGAACCAGCTCCTCGATCTCGCCGAGGAGCGAGTCCGTGCCGGCCTCGCTCGCCCCGAAGAACCCGTCGTCGCTCTCGCCGGCGCCCATGCGCTGAACGACGCCGTACAGGTTGAGCCAGGCATCGAATCGCTCGCTGTTCCGCACCACACTATAGAAGTAGCGCGGACGCGGGCCCCTGCCCGAGAGGAAGTCTACGAAGATCGCCAGCACCGAGAGTTGGATCACGACCAGGTCCTTGAGGCCATCCAGCGCCAGCTTGACCTGGAAGATCACGAAGTCGCGCAGGGTCACTTTGCGCGTCGCCACCACCATGGATTTCTTGTGCATGCCCTCCCTACGGATTCAGGCTCGTCGGGGTTCAGTCGAGATGCGGCCGTTCAGCGACGAGGGACGTCCGGGTGTCCTGCTTACCACACCCTTACCGGAGGGTACTGCGTCCCCGGGTGGCCAGGAACCTTTCCAAGGCCGTACCATATGGAGATGAGTCCCCTCCCCGCTCACCCTCGTGGAGCTCGTCGATGAGGCGCCTTCTCGGAGCCGGTACGCTCGTGGTCGCCGGCACGGTCGCGCTCGCCATGCCCGGGGGCCCGGACAGGGGCGGGCGCGACCACCCGTACGTGATCGGCGTCGGCGCCGAGCTCATGACGCAGCAGGCACGGCAGAGGGCACCCCAGCAAGCGCCCGGGGGGGTGAGCCGGGACATGTTCGACGACCCGCGCGGGCCCTACCTGCCCTACGAGGAAGTCCAGCGTACCGCCGGCAAGTTCCCGTTCTATTGGACGCGCGCGATCTACTCGGGGTGGGGCGGCCGGCGGGGATTCGGCGGTGGCTCCTGGTCGGTCGACTTTCCCAAGAGCGACCAGCAGTTCCTGATCGTGGTCAAGCGGCTCATGCGGCTGAACGCATACGACTGGGAGAACCCCGTCTTCCTGGGCAGTCCCATCCTGCGGAAGTTCCCGCTGATCTACATGCTCGAGGTCGGCGGCATGAACCTCTCCGACGAAGAGGTCGAGGGGCTGCGCGGCTACATGGACGCGGGCGGCTTCGTGATCGTCGACGACTTCTGGGGCGACGATGAGTGGGACGTCTTCGAGTGGAACATGCGCCGCGTGTATCCCGGGAAGCAGTTCGTCGACATCACCCTCGATCACCCGCTGTACACGGCGTATTACACGATCGACCACGTCGAGATGACGCCTGCGATCGGCAACACCGTCCGGCGGACGGAATGCTTCGGGTGCGTCACACAAATCAAGGGCATGTACGACGACGAGGGGCGCCTGATGATGGTGGTGAACTTCAATACCGACCTGGGCGACGCCTGGGAGTGGGCCGAGAGTCCCGCGTACCCCCTCGAGACGTCGACGTACGCGTTCGAGATCGGCACGAACATGATCGTTTACGCGATGAGCCACTGAGGAGATGATGGAAGGCCTGTTCGAGCTCCTCTTCAAGTACCGCCAGATCGTCTTCGAGCAGGGCGATTTCGCGTTCGCCGCGCCCGCGTCCGTGCGCACGTGGCTCGGCATCGCCGGCGTGATCGGCGCCAGCGCGGTCGCGACGTACACGATCGCGCGCGGCAAGAGCACGATCCTCGACCGCGGCGTCATGGCCGGACTGCGGGTCGCGCTGATCGCAGTCCTGGTGTTCTGCCTCATGCAGCCGACGCTCACGCTCTCGACCGTCGTGCCGCAGCAGAACTTCGTGGGCGTGCTCCTCGACGATTCGCGCAGCATGCTCCTCGAGGACGACTCCGGTGTGCCGCGGAACCGGTTCATAGCCGACGCATTCACGCCCGAGCAGAGCGAGCTGCTCCGCGAGCTTTCCGAGCGATTCGTGCTCCGCTTCTTCCGGTTCTCGGACGTCGCACGCCGCATGGACGACCTGGGCGAGATGACGTTCGACGGCACGCACTCGAGCCTCGCGAACGCGCTCGACGCGGCGCGCGAGGAGATGTCGGGGATTCCCCTCTCGGGCCTGGTCATGGTCACGGACGGGGCCGATACGGGCGAGCGCCCCCTCACGGAGGCGATCGTTCCTCTTCAGGCCGCAGGCGTCCCGGTGTTCACCGTCGGCGTCGGTGACGAGTCGATCGCGCCCGACATCGAGCTCGGCCGCGTCGAGCTGCCGCGCAGCGCGCTTGCGGGCTCGACGCTCATGGTCGACGTGGTGGTCACGCAGGACGGGTTCCGAGCGGGCACGGTCGTGCCCGTAATCGTCGAGGATGACACGCGCATCCTGCTGGAGGAGAGCGTCGAGCTCGGCCCCAGCAGCGAGCCGGTCGTGACGCGTATCGCGTTCGAGCTGCCGGACGCGGGTCCGAAGCGGGTGCGCTTCCGGATCCCCGGGCAGCCGGGAGAGCGGGTCGAGCGCAACAACGCGCGCGACGCGTGGATCGACGTGCGCGGCGAACGGGAGAAGATTCTCTATTTCGAGGGCGAGCCCCGCTGGGAGGTGAAGTTCATGCGGCGCGCGGTCGCCGACGACGACAACCTCCAGCTCGTGCTGCTGCAGCGCACGGCCGAGAACAAGTTTCTCCGCCTGGAAGTGAGCGACAGCACCGAGCTCGAGTTCGGGTTCCCGGCCACGCGCCAGGAACTGTTCCGGTACCGCGGACTGGTGCTCGGCAGCGTCGAGGCGTCCTTCTTCACGCACGACCAGATCCAGATGATCGCCGACTTCGTCTCCAAGCGCGGAGGCGGGGTCCTCTTCCTCGGCGGCCAGAGCGCGTTCGCCGAGGGGGGCTGGGCGGGCACCGCAGTCGAAGAGCTGATGCCAGTGGTTCTAGGGGCGCCCGACGGCGGCGAGGACGGTTTCTTCTCCGAGGTCGCGGTCCGACCCACGCCTGCGGGACTCGTGCACCCGGCCGTCCAGCTCGGGGTCGAAGCGGACGATGTCGCCGACCGGTGGAGCGCGCTCCCTCCGTTGACGACGGTCAACCCGCTCTCCGAGATCCGACCCGGCGCCACTGCGCTGCTTCTCGGGCCGCGCAGCGCGGACGGAGGGGAGCAGGTCGTACTCGCCTTCCAACGGTACGGCCGCGGCACCTCGATCGCGTTCACGCCGCAGGACTCGTGGCTCTGGCAGATGCACTCGGACATCCCGCTCGAGGACCAGACCCACGAGGCGTTCTGGAAGCAGATGCTCCGGTGGGTGGTCGACGGGGTGCCGGATGCTGTCGCGGCCGGCACGGACCAAGAGCAGGTGGAGCCCGGTGAGATGGTGCGCGTGGTCGCGAGCATCGCAGACTCGACGTTCATCGAGGTGAACGACGCCTCCGTGACCGCGACGATCACCAGCCCGAGCGGCGTCGAGGAGATCGTGCCCCTCGAGTGGACGGTCGAAGAGGACGGCGAATACGCGGCCGAGTTCCGGCCCACCGAGCTCGGGGACTACGAGATCACCATCGACGCACAGCGAAACGGTGCCTCGCTCGGGCGCGACGTGGCGTACGTGCACGCGACTCCGAGCGACCGCGAATTCTTCGGTGCCGCACGTCGCACGCAGGTGCTCCGACGCATCGCGGACGACACGGGTGGCCGATTCTACACCGCCGACAACGTGTCCACGCTGCCCGAGGACATCACGGTCACCGGCGCCGGGGTGACGCTAGCGGAGGAGCACGACCTCTGGGACATGCCGGCGCTCTTCTTGCTGATGCTCCTTCTCATGGGTGCAGAATGGGGGTTCCGCCGGATTCGGGGGCTCGTTTGAGGCGGGCGCTCGGCCTCGCCCTCTGCATAGGCCTCCTCGCGAGCGCGGCGCCCGACGAGACGGGGGCGCAGAGCCGCACGTACACTCTGATCGTGGTCGGCATCGGAGGCACCGCCCAGTTCCGCGAGAGCTTCCACGCCGAAGCATCCCAGATCTACGACGCGCTCACGACCGAGCACGGGCTGTCGAAGGACGACGTGATCTACCTCGGCGAGACCGTCGAGACAGCGCCGGACATGATCTCCGACCGCTCGACGCGCGCAAACGTGCTGAAGGTGCTCGGCGAGATCGCTCAGAAGGCGGGCCCGACGGACCGGCTGCTGGTGGTCCTCATCGGACACGGGACCGACCAAGGCGGCGAAGCGCAGCTCAACGTGCCTGGCCCGGACCTCACGCCGACCGACTTCCAGCTCGCGGGCATGGCGTTCCCGTCCCAGGCGCTCGCGCTCGTGCACACGGGTAGCGCGAGCGGTGGCTGGGTCCAGCCGCTCGCGGGGCCGAATCGCATCATCATCACCGCGACGCGGTCGAGCGGGGAGCAGAACGCGACCGAGTTCGGACAGTTCTTCGCCGAAGCACTGTCGGGACAAGGCGCGGACCTCGACCACGACGAGCGTGTCTCTCTGCTCGAGGCGTTCCTGTACGCGAAGCAGGAAGTCGAACGGTACTACCAGGAGCAGAACGAGCTCCTGACCGAGCACGCGGTCCTCGACGACAACGGCGACGGCAGAGGGAGCTCGGACGCGGGGCCCGAGGGCCCGGACGGCGTGCTCGCTTCCACGTTCGCGCTCGGCGGGCGCCAGGCAGCGGCGGCGCGCACCTCCGACGATCCGGTGCTCGCGAGGCTCTACGCGGAGCGCGACGCGATCCAGCGCCAGATCGACGAGCTCCGCGTGGTTCGCGCGGCGCTCACCGAGGACGAGTTCCTCGGACGTATGGAGCCCCTCCTGGTCGAGCTGGCGCTCAAGAACCGCGAGATCCGGGAAGCCGGGGGCGCATGAGGCGCGCCGTCGTCGCGTTCGCGTGGATGGCGGCGCTGGTCGCTGTGCCACTCGCAGCGCAGGATCCGACCGCCGCGCGCGCCGCGATGCGCTCGGGGGAGTACGCGGATGCGATCGCAGAGTACCGCAGCGCCCTCAGGAGCGACGCGTCGCTGGTCGACGCACGCATCGGGCTCATGCAGGCGCTGCTGGCGACCGGCGAGTACGAGGAAGCTGTCAGGGTCGGACGGGAAGCCCCGGTGCCGGCCGCGGCGGCGAACGCGACGGGCGAGGCGCTGGTGCGCCTCGGCAGGCTCGACGAGGCGGAGGTCGCATTCACGGACGCCGTGCGCGTCGGGGGTCCCTGGGCGCTCACGGCCGAGGCGAATCTCGCGGAGCTCCTCTTCATGACGGGTCGCGTCGACGAGGCGATGCGCCGCTTCGATCGGTTCATCGACATATACAACGGCGCGAACGGACGCATGAACGCGCGCGAGCTCGTCGCCGTGGGACGCGCGGTCACTTACCTGGGTCGCAACGACCCGAGTCTCTTCCAGGACGCGCTGCGCGCGTACGACGAAGCCGCAGCCGCCGACCCGAGCTGGCACGAGCCAAAGGTCCGCGTCGGTCACCTGTTCTTGGACAAGTACGACAGCCCAGCGGCGCAGGAGGAATTCCAGGCGGTCCTCGCCGAGAACCCCCGCGACCCGGGTGCGCTGCTCGGCATGGCCAAGGCGATCCAATTCGACGGCCAGGAGGACGAGCGCGGCGTGCTCGACCAGCTGCTCGAGGTGGACCCGAAACACGTCGAGGCGCACGTGCTGCTCGCGATGCGCTACCTCACGAACGAAAGGCATGCCGAGGCGCGGGCCCAGGCCGAGGAGGCGCTGGCCGTCAACCCGCGGTCGCTGCTCGCGCTGACCGCGCTCGCGGGCTCGCACATGCTCGCCGACGACCTCGCCGCGTTCGAGGAGGTGCGCCGGCGCGTCCTGGCCATCAACCCGCGCTACGCCGAGATGGACGCGAGCCTCGCCGAGCTGGCCGTGCAAACTCGTCGCTACCGCGAGGCCGTCGAGCGTGCTACCGAGGCGGTGCGGCTGGACCCCGCCAACTGGAGTGCCTGGGGGCTGCTGGGCATGAACCAGCTCCGCCTCGGCGAGATCGAGGAGGGTCGGGCCAACGTTGAGCGCGCGTTCGAGGGTGACCCGTACAACCCTTGGTTCAAGAACAGCCTCGATCTGCTCGACACGTTCGAGCGATTCGTCGTTCACCCGACCGAGCACTTCGACCTGTTCCTGCACGGCACCGAGGACGAGCTTCTCGCGACGTACGTCGCACCCATCGCGGAGGAGGCATACGACAGCCTGTCGCGGCGCTACGGCATCGAGCTGCCCGCCCGCACGCGCGCCGAGCGGGTCATCGGATTCAGATTCGGGTCAATGAAGG
>CAZBCN010000067.1:10526-18457 GCA_964490285.1 uncultured Gemmatimonas sp.
CACGCCGACTTCTCGGTGCGCACGCTGGGCGAGGCGGGACTCGGCGCGCTGGGCGTTAGCTTCGGCCCTCTTCTGGTCATGGACTCGCCCTCGGCGCGCACGCTCGGGGAGTACAACTGGGCCTCGGTCTTCTGGCACGAGCTGTCGCACACGTTCCACCTGGCGCTCACGGACGGACGCGTGCCGCGCTGGTTCTCCGAGGGGCTGGCGGTGCACGAGCAGCGCAAGGGACGCCCGTGGTGGGGACACACACCGAACTTCGGGTTCCTGCAGGCGCTCGGAAACGGACGGCTGAAACCGGTCAGCGAGTTGAACGACGGCTTCATGCGTCCCGACTATCCGGAGCAGGTCATCTTTTCGTACTACCAGTCCTCGCTGGTCTTCCAGGTGATCGAGGAACGGTGGGGCTTCGACGCGATCCGCGCGATGCTCGACGGCTACCGCCGGGGCGAGACGACCGAGGCGCTCTTCGAGTCCGTCCTGGGGACGCCGATCGAGGAGTTCGACGAGGAGTTCGACGACTACCTGCGCGAGCGCTTCGAGAGCCCGCTCGCGGCGCTGGTCCAGCTGGGCGAGCAGCCCGCCGGGAACGTCGGCGTGCCGGAGATGGAGGACTGGGTCCGGTCCCATCCGGGCGACCTGGTGGGGCGCCTGCGGCTCGGCGCGCTGCTGCTTCAGGCGGAGCGTTACGACGACGCCGAAGTCCACTTCCGCGAGGCGCTACGCATGTTCCCGGAGTACGGAGAAGCGGACAGCCCGTACTGGTTCCTCGCGCAGATCCATCGGGAGCGCGGCGAGTTGGACCGCGCAGCGGCCGCGCTCGCCCGGCTGAACTCGCTCTCGGAGTCGAACTACCGCGCGCTCGTTCTCGAGGCGGACCTGCTGGAGGAGCTCGACCGCCCCGCCGAAAGCGCCGCGGCGCTCGACAAGGCGGTGCAGATCTGGCCCTACGAGATGGAGCTGCACGAGCGGCTCGCCACCCTGTCCGCGAGGATCGGTGACCACGAGGGGGCGGTGCGTGAGCGGGAGGCCGTCGTCGCCCTGGCCCCCACCGACCGGGCCCAGGCGCTCTATCTGCTCGCCGTCGCGCAACGCGACGCCGGCGACGCGGCATCCGCGCGGCGCTCGGTGCTCCGCGCGCTCGAGATCGCGCCGAACTACGATGTAGCGCTCGAGCTACTGCTCGAGTTGCGCGGCGCCGGAGCGACGACGCGATGAGGCTCGACAGCGTCCACGCGATCGGCCACCGGCGATTCGATGGGATTTAACGAAGCCCACCCGTGGGGTGTGTACTAGGGAGAGGTCCCGGTAGGGTTCGCCCCTCCCGCGCCGCGACGATAGGTTGATCCCCCCCTCCCGGCGGCAACGACTGGGGCATGCAGCCCCATCACAACAGAAACGGAGACAACCTTGGCGACCGACTCGATCGGCACCATTGCCCTCGACAACGCAAACGACGTCGCGCTCGCGGATCGGCTGAAGAACGGCCGGGAGCAGATCCTGTCCGAAGTGCGCAAGCTCATCGTCGGCCAGGAAGAGGTGGTCGAGCAGGTGCTGCTCACCCTCTTCGTGGGCGGCAACAGCATCATCGTTGGCGTCCCGGGCCTCGCGAAGACCCTGCTCATCCACACGATCGCACAGGTGCTCGATCTCAAGTTTTCCAGGATTCAGTTCACGCCCGACCTGATGCCATCCGACATCACGGGCACGGACATCATCCAGGAGGACGCGAGCACGGGACGGCGAGGCATGGTTTTCGCGCCCGGCCCGATCTTCGCCAACATCGTGCTGGCCGACGAGGTCAACCGCACGCCCCCCAAGACGCAGGCTGCGTTGCTCGAGGCGATGCAGGAGCACCGTGTGACGGTCCAGGGGAGGACGTACACGCTGCAGGAGCCGTTCTACGTCTTCGCGACGCAGAACCCGATCGAGCTCGAGGGCACCTACCCGCTGCCCGAAGCCCAGCTCGACCGCTTCATGTTCGAGATCCTCATCGAGCACCTCAAGGAGGAGGAGGAGCTCGAGGTCATCCGATCGACCACGGGCATTCTCGCGCCCGTGTTCAGCCACGCGGTCACGGGACCGGACTTGATCGCGTTCCAGAAGCTGGTGCGGCGCGTGCCGGTGTCCGACTCGGTGCTCCGCTATGCCGTCGCGCTCACGCGCATGAGCCGTCCCAGCAAGAACGGAAGCAGCCCCGACTTCGTGAAGAAGTGGATCGCGTACGGAGCTTCTCCGCGCGCGGCGCAATATCTCGTACTCGGCGCCAAGGCACGCGCACTCACCAAGGGCCGCTACCACGTCAGCTTCGAGGACATCCAGGCGCTGGCGCACCCGGTGCTGCGGCACCGCGTGCTCACGAACTTCCACGCGGAGTCCGAAGGGAAGACCAAGGCAGAGATGGTGGACATGCTTCTGAACGCCGTGCCCGTCCCCGCCTCGGGGATGTAGACAGGAGCGCACGAGTTGGCCGCCACGCGCACCCGGAATACCGGCACGGGCACGCAGTTCCTCGATCCCGCCGTTCTCGGCCGGATCGGCAACCTGCAGCTGCTCGCGAAGACCGTCGTCGACGGCTTCCTGACGGGGCTGCACCGCTCGCCCTATCTCGGGTTCAGCATCGACTTCGCCGAACACCGAGCCTACATGCCCGGTGACGATATCCGGCGCATCGACTGGCGCCTCTTCGCACGGACGGACCGCCACTACATCAAGCTGTTCGAGGCGGACACCAACGCGAACTTCGTCGTGCTGCTCGACGTGTCGGCGTCCATGAGCTACGGAAGCCACTCGCTCACCAAGCTCGACTACGCGCGGTATCTCGCCGCGTGCCTCACGTTCTTCTCGAGCCAGCAGCGGGACCGCGTGGGGCTCGTAACGTTCGACAGCCAGATCGTCGACTGGGTGCGTCCATCCATGAAGCATCTGGACACCGCGCTCCACGTCCTGGACCGCACGACCGCCGGCCGGCCCGGAGACTTGACGCACCCGCTGCTCCAGGTCACGGAGCTACTCGGCCGCAAGGGCATACTCGTTCTGATCTCCGACTTCTACGAGGACCCCGACAAGGTCATGTCCGCGGTAGGGCCACTCCGCGCGCGCGGTCATGACGTGATCGTTTTCCAGGTGATGGACCCTGCCGAGCTCGAGTTTCCGTTCGAGGAAGCCTCGGGGTTCGAGGACCTCGAGACGCACGAGCAGATCCCCGTCATTCCGACCAAACTGCGTGACGAGTACAAGAAGATGGTGGCCGCCCACGTGGAAGCGCTGCGCGATCGCTTCACCGGGAACCGGATCGATTACACCCTGCTCGACACATCCAAGCCGCTCGACCTCGCGCTCTTTCAGTACCTGCTCGCCCGTGAGCGCCTGAGCAAGACCAGATGAGCCTGACCTTTCTCGTTCCCCTCTTTCTGCTCGGGATCGCAGGTGTCGTCGTCCCGATCGTGGTGCACCTCACGCGCCGTCAGCGGCGCAACGTCGTGCACTTCCCGTCGCTGATGTTCCTGGAGAAGGTCCCCTACCAAGAACAGCGACGGCGGCGCATCCAGCACTGGTTCCTCCTCTCGCTCCGCGCGCTCGCGCTGGCGCTTCTGGCGATCGCGTTCGCCCGCCCGTTCATGCAGGACACCGAGATCGGCCTAGGAGCCTCTGGAGGCCCCCGCGAAGTCGTGGTCCTGATCGACCAGTCGTACAGCATGGAGCCCGGTGATCAGCTCCAGACCGCGCGGGACGGAGCGAGCGATATTTTCGGTGGACTCGGCCCCCTCGACCGGGCGTCCCTGGTCACGTTCGCGCAGGGCGCGAGGGTGGTCGCGCGCTCGACCTCCGACCGCGCCCGTCTCCAGACCGCTGTCGACACCATCCGTCTGAGCTCGGGATCGACCCGCTTCGGCCCCGCGCTCAAGGTGGCTCAGGCGATCCTCGAGGAGTCCAACCTGCCGAGCGGCGAGGTCTACCTCTTCAGCGACTTCCAGCGCAACGGGTGGATCGGGGACGAGGGGGTGCGGCTCCCGCCGGGCTCGAGGTTCATTCCGCGCCCGACGGGCAAGGAGGCTCTGGAGGACAACTTCCTCGTCACGGACGTCTCCCTGCCGCGCCAGTCCGTTGCCGGACGCGAGCGGGTCACGCCCACGGCCCGCGTCGTGCGCAGGGGCGGCACGGAGCCCCGTGAGGTGGCGGTATCGCTCGAGATCGACGGGCAGCAGCTCGCCACCCGAACGGTGACCATGGCGCCCGACGCGGCCGCCGCAGTCGCGTTCGAGCCGCTCACGCTCTCTCGCCCGCACACGCGCGGCACGGTCAGGCTCCCGGACGACGGGCTCGACGCGGACAACACGCACCATTTCGTGGTGTCGCCCGGCACCTCGCTCCAGGTCTTGATCGTGGAGGGCGCGTCTGCGGCGCGCGACGTGAGCCTGTATCTCCGTCGCGCCCTCGAGATCACGGACGACGGCCGCTTCCGGGTCCTCGTGCGCCGCGCGAGCAGCGTGCGTCCGGTCGACCTGGAGGGAACCGACGCGGTGTTCCTGAACGACGTCCTGATCGACGGAGCCTCCGCCGAGCGCCTACGCCAGTTCGTGGACGCCGGCGGTGGCGTGCTCGTCGCGCTCGGCGAGCAGGGTGGCTGGCCGGCGTCGGCGGCCGACATGTTGCCCGGCCAGATCGGGCCCGTGCAGGACCGGCTCCAGGGGCGTGGCGGGCGGCTCGGCCATCTCGAGTATGGTCACTCGATCTTCGAGGTCTTCGCCGGGCCCCGGAGTGGTGATTTCACCGGGGCGCGCTTCTTCCGTGCCCGGGCCTTCCAGCCGTCTCCCGAGGCGAGCGTGCTCGCGCGCTTCGACGACGGGTCAGTGGCGCTCGCCGAGCTGCGCCGCGGCCGTGGCAAGGTGATCGTGTGGACGAACACGCTCGACGCGTTCTGGAGCGACCTGGCCCTTCAACCCGTCTATCTACCGTTCACGCACCGGCTGGCCGAGTACCTCGGCGGCCGTGCGGAGTCGAGCCCGTGGTTCACGATCGGCCAGGTGGTGGACCTCGCCAACGAGGATGCGCTCCTGACCGCCGGTCTCGTGTCGTCGGAAGCCGCCGGGCTCGTCGAGGGGCTCGATCAGATCGCGCTGACCCCCTCGGGCACCTCGATCCAGCTGCCCGCCAGCGAGGGGCCCCGGTACCTACCCCTAGAAGAGCACGGGTTCTACACGGTCCGCCCGCCGAACTCGGAGCCGGAGCGGCCGTTCGTCATCGCCGTCAACGTCGACCTCGAGGAATCCAACCTCTCCCGGATCGACCCCGAACAGCTCTCGGTCCAGGTGATGGCGGCGCCCGGCGCGGCCCGGGGCGGCCTTAACGCCGACCAGGCCGTAGCCCTCCAAAGGGAAGACCAGGAACGCCGCCAATCCCTGTGGCGCTGGCTCCTCCTGGGCGCCCTGGCGCTCTTCATTGCCGAAACTGCGCTCTCGAACTGGGTGTCGCGGTCGGGGGCGGGAGCGCGGGAGGCGGTCGCGGGTTAAGAACCTGTCAGAAGAGCACGCATCCGATGGCGTGTCTTCGGGCGGGGGGTGTAGGTTGCATCAGGCTCGCAACGGGAGATGGGAGATGAGGGATTCCGATCGGCGGCTGGCTCGCACGCGAATCTTCGACGTGGTGCGGGGTGTGCGGTGGCGGTGGCGGACCCGGCAAATCCTTCGCGGCCTGGTCTGGGTGGGAGGACTCACCGGGCTGGTGGTCTTCGCCGGGGCCTTCGGGCTCGAGCGCGTGCGCTTCGCCCCCGAGTGGGTGGTTGCCCTCCGCTACGTCACATGGGGAACGCTCCTCGTTTCCGCCTTCTGGTTCCTGGTCCGCCCGCTGCGCCAGCGTGTGACCGACGCGCAGGTCGCGCTCTATCTGGAGG
Source organism: uncultured Gemmatimonas sp. (assembly GCA_964490285.1). Lineage (GTDB taxonomy): Bacteria > Gemmatimonadota > Gemmatimonadetes > Longimicrobiales > Gaopeijiaceae > UBA2982. The sequence goes on from CAZBCN010000067.1 coordinate 16,420, forward strand.
AGCACGAGCCCACGCTCGAGCACTCCGTGGTGAGCGCGCTCGATGAATCCCCGAGCTTCTCGCCCGACCTGCAGGAGCGCGTGATCGACGTGGCACTCGAGCGCGCGCGCAAAGTCGAGTACGGCCGCCGCGTCGAGCAGGGTCGGCTCTACAAGCTCGCGGGCGCGCTCACCGGGCTGGTCGTGCTCGCGCTGGCGACCACACTGCTCGGACCCGAGCACCTCCGCAACGGCCTCACTGCCCTACTCGACCCGACGCGAGACGCCGCGACCGTCAATCCTTACTCGATTGCGGTCACGCCGGGCGACGCGACCATTCCGCGCAACTCCGATCAGATGATCACCGCGGCGCTCGGCGGCTTCGACGCTGCCGATGCGTCGATCTTCGTGCGCACGGAGTCCGAGCAGGGCTTCTCGCGCCTGAGCATGCTCCCCGGCTTCGAGACGCCCGGCTTCGAGGTCCTCCTCCTCGGCGTCGCCGAGCGTACCCAGTACTTCGTGGAGTCGTCGGGCGTGCGCTCGCCGACCTTCACCATCGAGGTGGCGGACCTGCCGTACGTCGATCAACTCGATCTGACCTACATCTACCCGAGCTACACCGGCATGCCACCGCGCGTCGTCGAGGACGCGGGTGACGTGGCCGCCCTCCCGGGGACCGTCGTCGAGCTGCGCATCGCTCCGACGATGCTCGCTCCGTCGGGTCGACTGCTACTCGACCAAGAGGCGGCGGGCGATCTCACCCTCCAGCCCGACGGAACGTTCACGACGCGCTTCACCATCGGGGACGATCGCTACTACGCGATCGAGCTCGCCCGCGACAACGGCGCGCTGGTGCCCGCGTCGCCCGAGTACACGATCGACGTGCTCACGGATCAGGACCCCTCCATCGGCTTCTCCCGTCCGGGCCGGGACGAGACGGCGTCACCGATCGAGGAGTTCTACCTCGAGATGACCGCCAACGACGACTACGGCGTACGCGACGTGCGCCTGGTGTATTCGGTGAACGCGGGTCCCGAGGACACGATCTCCGTCTTCCAGACCGCGGGCGCCCCGCTGGCCGAGGTGTCGGCGGGCCACACGCTCTTCCTCGAGGAGTGGCAGCTCGAACCCGGAGACCTCGTCTCGTATTACGCGATCGCGCGGGACAACCGTCCAGGGGCATCCAAGCCGATCACCAGTGATATCTACTTCTTGGCGATCCGCCCGTTCGAGCGGGCATACCGCCAGGCCGAGGCAGGCGGTGGGGGCGGCGGCGGCGGCGGCCAACAGCCGGAAACGGCGCTCTCCCAGCTGCAGCGCCAGATCATCGCGGCCACGTTCAACCTGATCCGCCAGCAGAGCACGTACTCGGACAGCGAGTTCGGGGAATACGTGGTGAGCGTCGCGCTCTCGCAGGACCGCCTGAAGAGTCAGGTGGGAACGCTCCTCGAACGCATGCGGAACCGCGGCCTGACCCAGTCCGACCAGGGCTTCCGCGACGTGTCCGAGGTGCTGCCGCTCGCTGTCGAGGCGATGACGCGCGCGAAAGATCACCTCGACCGCCAGGAGCTGCGCGAAGCGCTCCCCGACGAGCAGGAAGCGCTGCGGTATCTCCAGCAGGCCGAAGAGACGTACGAGCGTGTGGTCCAGCAGCAGCAGGGTGGTGGCGGCGGCGGGGGCGGAGCGAGCCAACAGGCCGCCGACGACCTCGCAGACCTGTTCGAGCTCGAGCTGGACAAGCTCCAGAACCAGTACGAGACCGTTCAGCGCGGTCAGCGCGAGCAGAGCGACAACCAGGTCGACGAGCTCCTCGAGCAGCTCCAGGAGCTCGCACGTCGGCAAGAGCAGGAGGCCGAGAGACAGCGCCGCAGGGCGATGCAGCAGTCCGGGCAGTCGGGCGGCGGCGGTCAGGCGCAGCGCGACCTCGCCGAGCAGACCGAAGAGGCCGCTCGTCAGCTGCAGCGGCTCGCGCGCGAGATGAACAACCAGCAGCTCGAGGAGACGGCGCGCGACCTGCAGCAGGCCGCCGAGTCGATGCGTCAGTCGGCCTCACAGTCGGG
>CAZBCN010000068.1:0-18180 GCA_964490285.1 uncultured Gemmatimonas sp.
CCGACGGCCTCCGACCAGCTCCCCCCCGCCATCATCGGTCAGGGCGGCGAGCTGCAGGGCACGAACGTGCAGTACCTGCCCTCCGACCCAGCCGCCGTCGGCTACCTGGCCGTGCCCGAGGGCGCGGGGCCCTTCCCCGCGCTCGTGATCGTGCACGAGTGGAACGGGCTCGTGGATCGGGTGCGCCAGGTCGCCGACGACTTCGCGGCCGAGGGGTACGTGACGCTCGCGGTCGACCTCTTCTCCGGGCAGGTCGGGACGAACCCCCAGGAGAACATGGCGCTCGTGCAGGCCGCACGCGGCGACATGCCGAAGGTCATTTCGAACCTCGACGGCGCCGTGGCCTATCTGAAGGCCCGGCCGGACGTGACCGGCCGAGTAGGAGCGATGGGTTGGTGCTTCGGTGGCGGCATCGCGCTCTCGTTCGGTCTCGACGGCACCCAGCACGAGGCGACGGCGATCTTCTACGGCGCGCTCGTCGACGACCCCGAGGTCCTTCGCCGCATGAGCCATGAAGTCTACGGTACGTTCGCGCGGCTCGACGGCGGTCCCTCCCCCGAGCAGGTGGAGGCGTTCGAGGCCGCTGCACGCGCGGCCGGCATCGCCAACGATCTGCACATCTACGACGCCGTCGACCACGGGTTCTGGCTCCGCGTCGACGAGGACCCCGCGGTCCGCTCTGCGCCCGCCCTGGATGCCTGGAACCGGCTGAAGGCCTACCTGGGGCGAACGCTGGGCTAGCCGCGCGGCCTGGAGCTAGATCCCGCTCCCCGGCCGGCGGATCTGCCGCTTCGCCTCCTCCGCGATCTCGCGCGCACCCTCCTTCACTTCGCGCAGCCGCTCCCGCCGCTCCTGCCTGCGCCGCTGGCGTGCGTCCCGCGCGGACTCGCCCGGGTGGCGCACGGTGATGTCCACGCCGCCCATCAGCGCGACCCCGCTTATGCGCAACGTAGGCGCGGTGGGATCGGCCGCCATGTTGTTGTCAGCCACGTGGTCGAACCCGCCCATGATTCCTATCCCGTGGCTCTCGACGTTGAGCCCCGGCGGTACGATCACGTCGACGCCGCCCCACATGGCGTAGATCCGGAGCTCGGTCACGCCCGGACCCAAGACCGCCTCGCGGAAGTCGAGCTCGACGCCGCCGCAGAACGCGATCGCTTGGTTCACGCGCGCGGGTGCCCAGCGCCCCATCCGGCGCGTGCCCCCGAGAACGGCAACCGCGTACCCGGTCTGTCGGACCTGATCGGCTGGGATCACCGAGTAGCCCCTCGCCGAGGTCGGCTGTGCTCCGGCGCCCAGGGGCACCGGGAGGCCACTTCCCGGGAGATCGCGAAGCAGCCCCCGCAGCTCTTCGACGCTCGCGGCCCGGTGTGCCACGTCGATCCGGCGCTCGAACTCCTCCACCCCCATCACGTCGTTGGCGAAGTGCTCACACAGCGCGTCGATCGTGACCTGGCGCGTCTGCCCAAGCGGCGTCGGCGGAGACTCCGCGTCCTCGTCGATCATCGAGATGGGCGCTCCTTGCTGGGGATCCCTCCACAATATGCGACGTGCGACCCTACGGCGCCGATGGGCGGCAGCTTCAGGCGAGCCGTCGCGCGAACGTCTCGAGCACCTCGGCGCACCTGCCGATCTCCGACGTTTCGATCCACTCGTCGGCGCTGTGGGCCTGGGCCATGGATCCCGGCCCGAAGCAGACGGCGGGCACGCCGGCCTCGTTCAAGAGCGCCGCATCGACCCAGGCCGTCATGCCACGTACCGCCCGAGGCACACCCTGGGCCTCGCAGGCGGCGAGCAGGCCCTGTACGAGCCCCGAGTCGCTCCCGACCTCGGTCCCCGGCCGGGCGAGCGTGACCGAGAGCTCTGCCCGCAGGCCCGGCTCGGATGCTCGCACCCCGGCCAGGACGTCCTCGAGCTCGGCCAGCACCGTATCGGCAGGGGTACCGGGCATTGTGCGGCACTCGAGTTGCACTTCGCACTGATCCGGATACACGGAGGGCGCGCTCCCCCCACGGATGGTGCCCGTGTGGACCGACCCGTACCCCAGGATGGGGTGGGGCATTCGCGACCGGAGGGCCTGGCCGTACCGATCCAGGGCCGAGATGAAGAGAGCCGCGTGACGGATGGCATCGATACCCTCCTCCGGCAGGGACCCGTGGGCCGCCCGACCCCGGAACGAGGCCTTCACCCACACGAAGCCTTTGTGCGCCGGCATCACCGCGAGACCCGTCGGCTCACACACCACGGCGAGGTCGGCCGCGGGCCCTTCGCGCACGAACGCCTCCATGCCGAGGCTCGCGTGCTCCTCGTCGGCGGTGAGCAGCACGATGAGGCTCGGTCGAGCGCCTCCGGCGGCCAACCGAGCGGCCGCGGCGAGCAGCGAAGCGACCCCTCCCTTCATGTCGCACGCACCCCTGCCGACGAGCCGGGAGCCCAACACTTGCGCGCCGAACGGGGACACCGTCATCCCCTCGATGCCGACCGTGTCGAGGTGTCCGTTCAACAGCAGCGTGACGTTCCCGGAGCCCCGCATACGGGCGACGACGTTCGGTCGACCGGGCGCAACTTCGGGCGTCTCGACGTCGAAGCCCCACCCGTGGAGCAGATCCGCCACGACCGCGGCGACCCGACCCTCGCCCGCTCCACCCGGGACGAGCGAGGGGTTCACTGACGGGGTGGCGACGAGGAGGCGGGCGAGCGCGAGCGGGTCCGCCGACCGGGCTGTCTCGAGGAGGCGTGGGTAGTCGTTGTTCATGTGCCGCGACCGGTCCGCCCATCGTGGCGGCCGTGCCTCAGACCCCCCGATCCGTGACTCGTGAAGGGCCTAGCCTAACTCGCTGGCAACGAGCTAGATAGGGTTACCGGCCAAAATGACTCTCTCTGGCCCGATTCCTGCACGAAGCGCGGCAAAATGCCCTAACACCGGCAAGGAGGAGCATGAAGAAGCTCACGCTCGGCCTGCTCGGCGCTGCAGCGGTCGCCACGACGATCCTCCTGGTGCGTCAGCAGAAGGAAGTGGAGGCGAGGGAACCGCGCTTGGTCCCCGCGGGAGAGACGCAGCCCACGGAACTCTCACTCGAACGCATTCGGGAGCTCGGCCTATAGCCGAAACCAACGTCCGAACAGGAAGTGAAAAAGCGGCGGAGGAGCCATCGGCTCCTCCGCCGCTCCGTTTTTCGGGAACGCCGACCCCGACGCGCCCGGACTACTTGTTGGCGAAGTAGTCCTTGTTCTTCGCGAGGAAGCTCTTCTGGTCCTCGGGAATGTCCGTGTCCGGGAAGATCGCCTGCACCGGGCACTCCGGCTCACACGCGCCGCAGTCGATGCACTCGTCCGGGTGGATGTAGTACTGGTCGTCGCCTTCGTAGATGCAGTCGACGGGGCACACCTCGACGCAGCTCGCGTCCTTCACCGTGATGCAGGGCTGGGCAATGATGTAGGTCATGCTCGGAGCGTCCTGTTGGGCAGAGGGTCACAAAGTGTCAGAACGGGCCAGGCGTCGCAAGCGGTTTTTGCCATCATCGAGCCCTACCCCTTCCTCCACTCCACATCCCCCACCCCGGCCCGCCGATTTTCCCACCGCGCGAGCGTGAACAGCAGGTCGGAGAGTCGGTTGAGATACGCGACCACGGTTCCGCGCACGGGCTCCGCCTCGCCGAGCCGGACGACCGCCCGCTCCGCCCTGCGGCACACGGTCCTCGCGAGGTGGAGCGAGGCCGCACCGGGCGCGCCGCCGGGGAGCACGAACGCCTTGAGCGCCGGGAGCTCCTCATCCATCTCGTCGATCCAGGACTCCATCGCGACGGCGCGCTCGTCTCCGATGGCGGGCGTCGAGGGGCGCGCGCGCGCGGTATCGGCGGGGGTCGCGAGCTCCGCTCCCAGCGCGAACAGCTCGTGCTGGAGCGCCTCCAACCTGTCACGGTTGGGGCCCTTCGCGACCTGCGTCACGGCCCATCCGATCGCGGCATTCAGCTCGTCGACCGCCCCGAGTGCCTCGATGCGTGCGTGCGACTTCGCCACGCGTCCGCCGCCGAAGAGCGCGGTGTCGCCGGTGTCGCCGGTCCGTGTGTAGATCTTCACGGCACCAGCTTCGTGAGCCGGCGGAGCTGCTGGGCCTTCTCCAGGAACGACGTGGCCTTGTCCGCGACGCCTTCCGAGGGGGTCAGCATCTCGCGGATGTCCAGGAGCACCTCGAGGTGGAGCTGCTCGCGCTGATACTCGAGATCGAGTCGCGCCATAGCCGCACTGTCGCCGGCCTTCTCGGCGGCGGCGAACGCCTCGCGATAGACGTTCTCGAGGCTCTGGAGCACGCGATCACGAGCCCGCATGGTGCACCTCCTGGAAGGGTGCCGAGCCCGGCCCGCTCTCGAAGTAGCCGCGCACGGCGCTCCTCAGCTCGTCGACCCGGTCGGTGAAGTAGTGATCCGAGCCGGGTACCCGCACCAGGGTGATGTGGGATCCGAGTGGCGAAATCACTCGAGCCACGTGCTCGCCCGAGCCGAACTCGTCATGCTCGCCTTGGACCACCAACACCGGCTTGGCCACACCGGCGAGGAACGCGAAGTCGTAGCGATCATCGCGCGTGAGCGGGAGGCCGAGGCCGAGCAGTGCCGCCACGCGATCGTCGAAGGCCCCCACCGAGAGCGCCACGAGCGACCCGAACGAGAACCCACCTGCCACGAGCGGGAGGCCTGGATAGCGCGCCTCCAGCCAGTCCAGCGCGGCGCGCGCGTCCTCGCGCTCGCCGATCCCTTCGTCGTGGATGCCGGTGCTCGCGCCCACCCCTCGGAAGTTGAACCGGAGCACCGCGAGCCCGACGTCGTTGAGCGCTTGGCCCGCGCGATAGACCGCCTTGGTGTGCATCGTCCCGCCGAAGAGCGGGTGCGGATGACATACGACCGCGGCTCCCCGCAGTGGAGAGTCGGGCTCCTTCAGCACGGCCTCGAGTTGGCCGTGCGAGACGGGAATGTGCATGGGAGCTTGCTTGCCGGCGGGGGGGGCCAGGCTATGTTCAGGCCCGAGACCGGGTCGGTCAAGCCACCACAGCCAGGATCCGATGGACGCGTCCACGAGCGCCCTGGAAGCCGACGATCGGGCGAACGAGCTCTACTGGGGCTCGGACATGAGCGTCAACCAGATCGCCGAGGCGCTCGACCTGTCGAAGGGCGCGCTCTACGAGATGATCCGCCCGCTCCCCGCGTCGGTCGCGTGCCCGCGGTGCGCCACCGAGGTCGAGCATCCGAACCGCACGGCGAAAGACCGGGGTCTCGTCGCCTGCCCGTGGTGCGGCTGGGAGGGCACGGAGACCGACGCCGCCGAGCCGCCGCCCGACTCGGGAACGCCCATACCGCGTGCCCCGTTCCCCTTGAACGCCGAACCCAAAGAGCGCGTGCCTCGCTCGCTCGCCGGACGCGTCCTGCTCGGCGCCGCCGTGGGACTCGCCCTGGTCCTTTGGGCCCGGCGCCGGCGTAAGTAGCACGCCACGCGCGGGGCCGGGTCCATGACTCCCGTCGCCGGCACGCACGACCCGCGGAGCGTCGTCACCCCAGACGCGTTCCAGGTCTCCAGGGAGCTTCTGGGCCTCAGGCTCGCGCCACCCGGCAAGCGTCTCGCGGCGATGTTCGCCGACCTGATCGTGATCGCCATCCTGACCGCGCTCACGCGGAGCTTCGCGCTCATCCTGGGCGTGGTCGCGGCGGTGCTGTTCATCCGCGCGGGGTTCAAGCGCACGCCCGTGCGCGGCACGGTGTTCGGGCGGGCGATGCGAGGGTCCGTGGGCTGTCTCGGCGTCGTGATCGGCACGGTCACGGCCATCGTCTGGGTGGCCGCCGGCCCCGGTGGCGGCGGCTCGAACGAAGACGATGAGGGCCCCCGCGTCGAGATCCTCGGCGCGCCGAGCGGCGCGGCGGAACGTGTGCTCGGCGCCGTGGCGTCCACCGTCGTTCGCAGCGCCTACGAGGAGGCCGCGACGCTCGCCCAGGCGGAGGAAGCCACGCGCGACCTCATCGAGGCCGCCGACGAGCTCGGGATCGCCACGGACGATCTGCGCAGCGTGCTGGAAGCGAGCGTGCCCGACGACGCGGACTGGGCCGGCGAGGCGCCTGCCATGTTCGAGCGCCTCTTTCCCCCGCCGGCGTCCATCGAAACGGTCGAGCCGAGGGATGTCGCCGCGGTGCGTGACGAGGTGTCACTCTACACGACGGAAGAAGCGCTCGAGGCCTACGCCTCGCTCCTGCGCTCGGGTCGCGCGGACGACATGGACGTCGTTCGGCGCGAAGCGCTCGCGACGCGCCTCGTCACCGATGTCGCCGCGGACACGCTGCGAGCACTCGAAGCCCGTATCGAGGATCTCGCCGACGACCTTCAGGAGACCGAGGAGGACCTCCGCGAGACCGCGGCGGAGCTCGAGGATGCCGGGTCCCGTGGCCTCTTCGGCGTCCTGCGCTCGTTCCTCGACGAGCTCGGGTTCGGGTTCGGGTGGGCTTCCCTCTACTTCACCGTGATGCTCTCGTGGTGGAAGGGTCAGACGCTCGGGAAGCGACTGTTCAAGATCCGCGTGCTCCGTCTCGACGGCGGGCCCATCACGTGGTGGGTAGCGTTCGAGCGGGCCGGTGGATACGCGGCCGGACTCGCGACCGGCCTGCTCGGGTTCGCGCAGATCTACTGGGACGCCAACCGTCAGGCGATCCACGACCGCATCGTCGGTACCGTGGTCGCGCTCGACCCCCCTGAAAAGGTCCTCAACTGGGAGTCCATGCTTTGAGCGACGAGAAGTTCGAGACCGAGTTCGATCCGACCGAGGTCGCCCGCGACCTCGCGAGCCGCTTCGAGCGCCGCATCGTCATGAACGTGCCCGATCGGCACAACGCCAAGCTCCGAAAAGTGATGGAACTGGTGAACGCCGACGACGACCTGTACGCGCTCTGGACCGCGGCCAACGTGAACGCGGTCGAGCGGCTCGGCATGACCGACCACGGCCCGGTGCACGTGAAGATCGTCATGAACATGGCCGTGCGTATGATGCGTCTGCTGGTCGAGGCCGGCGTGGAGCCCGGCATCGTGGCGAACTACCGGATGGAGCCGCAGGACGCCGAGGTCGTGGTCGCGCTCGCTGCGCTCATGCACGATCTGGGCATGTCGATTCACCGCTCCGATCACGAGACGTACAGCTTGTTCATCACCGAGGGGAAGCTGCGCGAGATGCTCCCCGCGCTTTATCCGCCGCGCGAGGAGACGATCATCCGTTCGGAGGTCTTGCACGCGATCATCGCGCACCGCTCGGACGGGAGGCCGCTCACGGTCGAGGCCGGGGTCGTGCGCATCGCAGACGCGCTCGACATGGCGAAGGGTCGCTCGCGCATTCCGTTCTCTTCGGGGTCGCTCTCGATCCACTCCGTCTCCGCGGCGGCGGTCGAGTCCGTCTCCATCGGGCGCGGCACGGGGAAGCCGATCGCCGTGACCGTCGCGCTCTCGGGCTCCGCGGGCCTCTTCCAGATCGATCAGCTCCTCCGCAACAAGCTCGACGCGAGCGGACTCGAGCACCTGCTCGAGGTCCACGTGAGGGTGATCCATACGGAGAAGCGACTTCTCGAGGACTTCACCCTGTAAACGTGGAAGTCCAGGTCTCCTTCCCGCTCGCGTTCGCCGCGGGACTCGTCTCCTTTCTGTCGCCCTGCGTGCTTCCCGTCGTTCCGAGCTGCCTCGCGTTCGTAACGGGGCTCTCCCTGGGCGAGCTCGAGACCGCCGAGGCGAGAGGGGTGCGCGCCCGTGCGCTGCTCCACTCGACGCTCTTCATGGTGGGGTTCGGGCTCGTGTTCATGACGCTCGGGCTCGTCGCCACGGCGGCGGGTACGGCGATCGCACGCGCCCTTCCTTGGCTGCATCGAGCCGGTGGTGTGCTGATGATCCTCTTCGGGCTGCTGCTCCTCGGACTCGTGCGTGTGCCGGGGCTCGCGCGGGACCTGCGCCCGCATCTGTCCGCACGCCCGGCAGGCGTGTTCGGATCGGTCGCGGCGGGCCTCGCGTTCGGGGCCGGATGGACCCCCTGCATTGGTCCGATCCTCGGAACCGTCTTATTGTACGCGAGCCTCGAGGCGACCATGGTCGAGGGCACGCTGCTCTTGGCCACCTATGCGCTCGGGCTGGGAGTGCCGTTCGTGGTGGCGTCCGTCGGGCTGAGCTCGTTCCTGGCCGGCAGCGCGCGGGTGAGGGGTTGGATCCGTCCCTTGCAGAGGTTCGCGGGAGGAGTGCTCGTGCTGATCGGGCTCTCCATGGTGAGCGGCCAGTTCGCGCGGCTGGCCGCGTTCCTCGCGGGGCTCGGGCAGCTCGTGAATCTGGAGGTGTCATGAGGTCGAAGAGTCTCGTAGCGGGGGCGCTGCTCGCGCTCGCCGCGGCCAGCTGCGGTGCCGAGGAGGGAGCGGAGTCGGCAGACACGTCCGCCATCACCCGCTCGCTCCTGAGCCAACCGGCGGGGGGCGGCGATGCGAGTCCCGTAGAGGGAGCGCCGGACATAGCCGGCCGTGCGACTCGGGCCTACCTCCCCGACCTCGGGTTCAACCTCGGCGTGGCTCAGGCGCCGGTGAAGGTCATCGAGTTCTCCGACTTCGGGTGCGGGTACTGCCGCCGCTTCCACGAAGAGTCGTTTCCGACGTTGAAAGAACAGTTCATCGACACGGGGATGATCGAGTGGAAGTTCCTGCCGTTCATTACCGGCACGTTCGGGAACTCGCTCGCGGTGACCGAGGCGGCCGAATGCGCCCTAGAGCAGGACGCCGGGGCGTATCAAGCCTTGGGGGAGATGCTCTGGCAGCGACAAGCCGACTGGAAGCCGAGCGGAGAGCCGGAGGCCATGGTTCGGAGTTGGGCGGGCGACCTCGGACTCGACATGGAGCGCTTCGACGGTTGCCTCGCGGAGGACCGCCGCTTCGAGCGCGTGGCGGGTGCCACCGTGGCCGCCAATCAGTTGGGCGTGCGCGCGACGCCGACGTTCTGGATCGTCGGATATGGGCCGCTCCAGGGCGCGCTCCCCCTCGAGGCCTTCCAGGGGATCTTCAGCACCGTATACGCAGAAGTGGCTGCGGCGGCGATCGACAGCGTGGCGCCGGCCGGACCTCCGGGGGCCTGACGCCGGCGTCGGGTACTTCCCTGCCGCGCTCGGCGGGACTCGGGGCCCTCATCGTTGTCGCGGTGATGGCTTGCGCGCCCATCGCGACCGCGGGGCCGGGTTGCGCTCCGGTCGGCGCGATGGTGCTCCTCCCCCCCGACCTCCAGGAGACCAGCGGGATCGCGCCGAGCCCCACACGGCCCGGAGTGTATTGGACACACAACGACGGCGACTCGGAGCTCTACGCCGTCGGCCCCAGCGGATCCGTGCTCGGGCGCTTTCCCCTCTCCGTGCGCCCGCGCGATCTCGAGGACATCGCGGCCGCCGAGTGTGCCGAGGGCGGACCCTGCCTGTACCTCGCCGACACCGGGGACAACGAGGAACGGCGTGCCGATGGCGACGCTCGCATCCTCAGGGTCGCCGAGCCGGATCCGGCGGCGCGTGGCGTGCTCACGGTCGATGTCTTCCCGGTTCGCTTCCCCGAGGGCGCGCGGGACGTCGAGGCGATCTTCGTGCTGCCCGGCGGTCGCGTCCACCTCGTCAGCAAGGGTCGGAGCCACGCGGTGACGGTCTATCGCTACCCCGGCCCGCTCCGCCCTGGGGTCGTCACGCTCGAGGAGGTGCAGCGGCTGACGAGCGGGGCACAATCACTGCTCGACCAGGTCACCGGAGCGAGCGCCACGGCGCTTGGAGGGCTCGTCGCCATCCGCACCTACCGAGCGCTCTCGTTCTTCCGCGTCGTCGACGGCGCGCTGGCTCCGCTCGCGGGTGGCATCGTGAACCTGCGTCCGCTGGAGGAGATCCAAGGCGAGGGGGTCGGGCTCGGGCAGGGCGGCCTCGTGTTGCTCACGTCGGAAGGCGGTCCCCTGGGGGGACCCGCTGCGCTCAGCATGCTCCGGTGCGGGGTCCGCGGCTGACCGGTCGGTCAGCGATTTCGCGCGACGTCAGGCGAGGAGTCGGCCCAGGAAGACGCGGGTGTCGGCGGGGAGGTGGCGCTCGGCGATGTAGCGCGTGATCACCGTCATGGCAGCGTCAGGGGTCGTCACGTTGAGCGAGCGGAGTAGGAACCTCATGTCCTCGGCTCGGCCGGGGCGTTCCAGCGCTCCGGCCCCAGCCTTCATCGCGAGTGCGTACCCCAGCGGCGGTGTGAACGCCTTCAAGCGCGGGATATCCAGGTACCCCTGCCCCGGCGCGGGCGGTCGGATCGACGCGCGGAGCGCGGCCTCGGGCCATGGACCCGTCCAGCTGTCGTTCTTCGCCAGGGAGCGGAGGGCATCGAGGAGGGGCGCGTCGTCGGCGAACATCGCCCCCGGTCGCGCCGAGGACGGGTGTGCCGGAAACGTCTGGTGAAGGATGGCGTGCCCGATGAAATAGAATTCGATCTCTAGTTCTAATCGTTGCAGGATCGTCACGAGACTGTTGAGGACCTGGGGGACTGATGGGCGGGCGACCGTCCCTGCGCGAGGGGACTCCTCGGAGGCGCCCGAGGGATCGAACACGTTTCGCCGCTTGAGCGCCACCGAGCTCGCGCGGAGCTGGTAGGGGCGAAGGCTCTGGAGGGGCCACCGGAAATGGGGGAGCTCGAGAGGGTGAATGCTCGCGGTCCACCGGGGTGGCTCGACGTCCGCCGCGTAGGCGACCTCCTCGACGAGCGCCGCGACCTGGTTCTGGGCGAGAGGTCGGAGGTTGGAGACGTCGACCGACTCCAGGCGCTTACCGAGGTCCTCCGGGGGCATCGCTGCGACTTGCCTCCGCAGGACCGGAAGCGCCGTCGGCTTGCCGTCCCGGACGTCAGCGAGCGGGCCCTCCAGCGCCCAGTTGGCCGAGGGGAGAGACTGGCCGAGGACGTAGGCGGAGACCGAGAGCCCCGCGCGGGCCGCCAGGCGCTTCAGCGTCGCCTTCTGCTCCGGGGATACGCGGATCTGGAGCTGGGAAGTGCGCGGCGCCATATCCCAAACTGGCGTGATGACTTAGCGGCGTCAATACATATGTATTGACATCGATCGCGAGGCGCTTCGGTGAGCGACGGGTGTTGACGAGAGCCGGGCGGCTGTGTAGATAGTTGCGCATGACAACGACCGAGCCACGATCGAACGGCCTGCCCTTGGTCCGCGTCCGCGCGACGGCCGACCCGTCGCTCGCCGAGGACGCCCGACGGCTCGCGGGCGGGGTGAGCGAGTTGGTTCGGGTGATCCAGTTCCGCGACCGGGACCGGGTGTGTTGCTATGACGTGAGCGCGAGCCAGTGCTACGCGCTGAAGGGAGTGCTCGAGGCCGGGGCGCTCACGGTCAACGAACTCTCGGCCTATTTGTACGTGGACAAGAGCACGGCGAGCCGCATCGCCAACGGCCTGGTGGACAAGGGTTACCTGATGCGGGAGGCCCACCCCGAGGACGCGCGGGTGGTGCGGCTGGCGGCGACGCCACGGGGCCGCGCGCTCTGCGCGAGCATCCAGGCCGACGAAGAGCGGGATTACGCCCTCTTGCTCGAGGACTTCGATCCCGCTGCGAGGGCCGAGATCCTGAGGATGGTGGTCAAGCTCGGCCGCTGCTTCTCGTCGGGTGTCGAGGCCGCCAACGGTGCGTGTTGTGTGGTGAAGTAGGGTGCTTTGAGTGATCTAATAGTTGTGTCCAACAATCACAGGGGACGAAGGACATGTCGACGACACATGCGGCCGGTGAGATCCGGCAGGCGGTGCGGGAGCGGTACGCAGGGGTGGCCACCCGGGACGAGCCGTGCTGCGGGCCGTCGTGCTGCGGTGCGTCCGGGACGAGCGCGGTCGAGGACGTGAGCCGCTCCATCGGCTATAGCGAGGACGACCTCCAGGCCGTCCCCGAGGACGCGAACCTCGGACTCGGTTGCGGCAACCCGACCGCCATCGCGTCCCTCGAGCCCGGCCAGACCGTGCTCGACCTCGGCTCCGGGGCGGGCATCGACTGCTTCCTCGCCGCCGGGCAAGTCGGGCCGACCGGCAGGGTGATCGGCGTGGACATGACACCCGAGATGATCGCGCGCGCGCGCGCCAACGCCGAGCAGGGCGGCTACACGAACGTCGAGTTCCGACTCGGCGAGATCGAGCAGCTCCCCGTGGGCGACGCGAGCGTCGACGTCATCCTGTCGAACTGCGTGCTCAACCTGAGTCCAGCCAAGGAGCGCGCGCTCGCGGAGGCGTATAGGGTGCTCAAGCCCGGCGGCAGGATCGTGATTTCCGACATGGTGTCGGAGCTACCCGTGCCCGCGATCCTCGAGGGGAACCTCGATGCGGTGGCCGCGTGCCTGCCGACGTTCCGCGCACGCTATCTCGAGCAGTTCCGCGAGGCCGGTTTCCGGGACGTACGCATCACGTCGGAGAAGCCGTACCCGGCGAGCTACATCCTCGGGGACCCCGGCGCTGCGGAGTTCGTCGCGCGGCATCCCGAGCAGGCCGCGGAGCTCGCGGCGTTCGCGGGCTCCATCGCGGGGGCGCACTTCGAGGCGACGAAGGCCTGACCGAGCGACACCGCTCCCTGGCGCATGGCGGACGGGCGACTTTTTTTCTTCCGTCGCTCGTCCGCCCCAAGGAGTCCATGCTCGCCTCTCGTGCGATTCCCCTGGTGGCTGCGCTCGCGTTGTCCGCCTGCGAGCCGCCCCCGTCGCCTTTCGGCAACCGTGCGGTGCCTGCGCCGGTCCCGTTTGCGCCCGAGAGGTCGGACGGAAGCCTGAGCGAGTACGGCATCACGTTCGGTCCGGACGCGCGCGAGGCCTACTTCACCCGGCAGGGCGGGGGCCGAGGGGGACGCCCGCAGATCTTCGTGTCCCGTTTCGACGGGGATGCGTGGACACGGGCGGAGCCCGCGCCCTTCTCCACCGGGTGGGAGGAGTCGCCGTTTCTGACGCCTGACGGCCGCAGGCTCCTCTATTCCTCTCGGCGCGACGTGCCGGGGTGGGGACCCGTGCGCGGAAACAACAATCTCTGGATCGTCGAGCGCGCGGAGGGCGCGTGGCGAGAGCCGCGGCCGCTGCCTGGCGACGTGAACAGGCCCAGAGTGGACGACGACGACGCTCCGGCCAGGAGCGAGAGCGGCCCCGCGCTGCTGGCGAGCGGCGAGCTCCTCTATTGGACTACCGAGAGCCCGGAGTGGGGCGCGGATCTCTACGTCGCCGAGCAGATCGATGGCCGGTTCGTGAACCCGCGCCCCCTGCTTCTCAATACGAGTGGCGCGGAGAGCAGTCCCGCGGTGTCACCCGATGGCCGCGTGCTCGTGTTCCAGGCCTATCGCGAGTTGGATGCGATCGGGGAGCAGGACCTCTACGTCTCGGAGCGGACGGAGTTCGGGTGGAGCACGCCTCGGCTGCTACCCGAGCCGATCAACAGCCCGGCGAGCGACGGCTATCCGAGCTTCTCACCCGACGGACGCTACTTCTTCTTCGCGACCGATCGGGGCGCTCCGGGCGAACGATGGTCGATCTACTATGTCGAGTCGTTCGTACTGGGCCTGCCGGGAGACGACGGGACCTAGCTCCAGACGTCGAAGAACTCGACGGGCTCCGCGCCGCCGCTGCTGGTCCCCCCGAGGTAGGACAGGAGCAGCTCGACGCACTCCGTCCTGAGCGCCTCGGCGTCGAGGTCCGTCTTCGTCTCGCCCGAGCCTTCGTGGTCGATCACGCCGAGCACTGCCCAGAGGCCCACTCGAGCCGCCCTCTCCGGATGCGGGTGCGTGATCTCGCCCCGCCTCTCGAGCAGTCGCTCCGCCAGGGCCTCCACGACGCGGCGGCGGAAGGCATCGTAGTCCGCCTCACCTGCGGGGAGCCCCGCGGCGGACTTCAAGCTGGAGTGCCAGCGCGCGCGCACCTCGATGAGATGGTCGACGGCCGCCCCGGAGACCTCCCGCAAGCCCGTCCTGTCCCAGGTCTTCGATGCGAGCGCATCGTGCCACTCGGAGAGGGCCGACTCGCGGACCTGTTCCCGGAGATACGCGAGCAGGTCGTCCTTGCCGCCGAAGCGCGCATAGAAGGACCCCACGGACGAACGCGCCCGGGAGACAACCGCCTGCACGGTGACCCCCGCGGGTCCCTCCTCCTCGAGGAGCGCACGGCCCGCAGCGACCAGGCGCTCGAGTGTCTTGCGGGAGCGAGGCTGTTGGGGCGGAGTGAGGGAGGGGCTAGACACCGGGCGCTCCGGCAGCGTGGTATTAGAATGAAATTTCGGTTCTTATCATGGGGTTCCTGAGCGACGGCTGCAAGGGTCCGTGCGCGTGACGCTCGAGCCGCGGAGGCGAGCGAGCGGCTCCGTCTCTGGGGGCCCGATTCCCGGGGCTGACGGGGTCCTGACGGGAGGTCCGTATCCTCATCGCTCCACCCCGTTACCCATCCCCGGTGCCGGAGAGTCGACATGCTCGCCAGTGTGCCCGCGCTCAGCCTCCTCACGTATCCCTATGGACCGCTCCAGCCCCTCACGCGAGGGCCCACCGAGCTCCGCGAGCGCGGGCGCGAACCGGGGGCAGCCGTGGTCTGGATGATGGCGGCTGGGCGTCACCCGATCACGGTGGACATGATCGCCGACCGCCCGGGCGGACTCGCCCTCCTGGTCGTCCTCCCGCCGGGCACAGAGATCACCTCCGACCCGGAGGTGATCGCAGTGGTCGAGCGGTGTCGACCGCACGGGATTCTGCCGTTCCATCCACGTCCGGATCCCGCCGACCTGGCACAGGTACTCCGACGGCCTCCGGCGGATCTCGGCGCCGAGGTCACCGATTACCTGGCCTGGCGTGGCCTCGGAGTCGACCGGGACACCGCGCACGTCATTCGACGGATCGTCGATCTCTCCCGTGAGCTGCGGTCCGTCTCGGCCGTGTCACGCAGTCTCTATCTCTCTCGCCGAGCGTTGGGCCGGCGACTCATGAGCCGCGGCCTGCCGGTCCCCTCTCATTGGCTCCAAGCGGGCAGACTTCTCAGGGTGGCGTCGCGGCTGCAGAACAGCGACGCCACCGTGTCATCGATCGCGATGGACGTGGGTTATCCGGACGGATTCTCGGTGAGCAATCAAATGGAGCGCCTCTTCGGCTGCCGACCGAGCGACGTGCGCGCGCGACTGGGTTGGGAGTGGCTCCTGGAGGCGTGGCTGCGGCGGGAGGCCGAGCATGGTGGGCTGACTCCGACGTCGACCCGTCAGCTCCAGGCCACCGAATCGTCCCGCCCGAGTTGTCCTTCGCCCCGCCGACGCCCATCGCGCCGCCCCGCTCACAGAGCCACGCCAAAGGAGGCGTGACGAGTTGCGGGCCGCGCCACGGATCGGAACATTGAGCGCCCCCCAGGTCCAACCTTCGATCCGTCCCAACTCGGCGATGACGAGGCTCGACCTGATTTCCAAGGCCAGAGGGGATGCCCCCCCGTTTCGTGTGGAGCTCTTCGGAGGTCCACGCGTGCTCGGCCATGACGGGCCGTTGCGTCTTTCGCCCCTCCAGCTAGCCCTGGTAGCGCTCGTCTACGGCCACCGCGGCGAGGCTCTGAGTCGCCCTCGCGCCGCGCACCTCCTCTGGCAGCGCGATCCGGATGCTGACGCTCGACACCGGCTCCGCCAGCTGTTGCTCGACATCCGCTCGAAGTGCGCCGACGGGTTGATCGAGACACGCGGCGATGAGCTGAGAGCTCGCTCGAGCGTGGTATCGGACGTGATGCACTTCGAACGATCACTCGAGAGCGGGGCTCTCCTGGAGGCCGCATCACTCGTGCGGCAGGGGTTCGCGGAGTTGCCGCTGGCTGGCGCGGCGGAGGCGTTCGCGGACTGGAGGGCGTCGGTCGAGACGACGCTGGTTCGCCGCCTACGGGGACGCGCGGCCGCGAAGTGGGACCGCGCCGTGGAGCGGAGTGACTGGCCGGCGGCTCGCGATGCCGCGGAGGCCCTGTACGCCATCGACCCACTCAACGTGGACGCTCTCGAGAAGGTCATCGAGGCCCGCGGACGGACCGGTGATCTGGAACATGCCGAGCGGGCCTATGCCGCGTACCTGGAGACTGTCGATCCGGAACGTGAGCGAACACCACGGCCTGCTGGAGCCATTCGGAAAGTACGGCAGGCGCTGGCCAGCTCGAATCTCGCACCCCATCGGGAGTCTCTATCCCCGTTGGTTGGCAGAGGAGATGCACTCGAGGCCGCGCGCGCGCTCTTCGACGACATGGGCGAGGGCCATTTCCAATTCGTGCTCATCAGCGGGGAGTCGGGCATCGGTAAGACTCGCTTGCTGCAGGAGCTGCATCGCGAAGCGCGATTCAAGAACCTCCGCTGCCTCAGTGCGCAGGCTGTGGAGTTGGAGTCGCGAATACCGCTGAACCCGCTCATCGACGCGTTTAGGGAGGTCGACCTCCACCCGCATCTGGAAGCGCTGGGTCCTCCGTGGAGCGCCGTGATCGGAGCGGTTCTTCCGCCCGGCACGCTCCCCACGCCCGCGGGCGAGCTGCCACCGATTCATGAGCGCGCGCTCCCTCGTCGCCTATTGGATGCCCTGTCTCTACTGGTCCAGAGGCTTGCGCACGAGCAGCCGACCGTGCTCTTCATCGACGACCTCCAGTGGGTCGATGCGACGACCATCGCCGCTCTGCAGTTCATGCAGCGACGGTGGGCCCGAGGATCGTTCGGGGTGTTGGCAACGGTTCGCACCGACCTCGTCAGTCGAGACCACCCGGTCGCGAAATATCTCTCCAAGGCCGAGGGCTTACCCCTTCGGCGTATCGACCTTCGCGAGCTCACGCTCCCCGATGGCATGCAACTGGTTCGCCAACTCGGGGACGGTCGGATCGACGAGCAGTGCAGCCGAAGGATCTGCGCCCTCGCCGGGCTACATCCCTTGTACCTCACCGAGCTCACGCGCGACTACCTGGCGGGCCGCCTCA
This sequence comes from uncultured Gemmatimonas sp., assembly GCA_964490285.1. Classification (GTDB taxonomy): domain Bacteria; phylum Gemmatimonadota; class Gemmatimonadetes; order Longimicrobiales; family Gaopeijiaceae; genus UBA2982. Next base: position 16,973 of record CAZBCN010000068.1, read on the forward strand.
GCCTACCGGAGCAGCCCGCCGCCGAGTTGATGATCCCCGTGTCTCTCGAGCAGATGCTGGGTGCCCGGCTCCAGCACCTGGACGACAGGTCGATGAAGGTCGCCGGTTTTCTGGCGGTCGGCGCTCGACCCATGAGAGTGGAGACGCTCGCGGCGCTTGCGGGCATTCCGATCGACGACGCAGCCGACGCGATCGAGACGCTTCGTCGAGCCCGACTGGTGGAGCCAGAACGGGACCGCATACGAATCGTTCACGAGCTCTTCCGCAGCGCGATCTATCGGCACCTCGGTGAAGTGCGGCGGGCACTCAGCCATCGCGCTTTTGCAGCGCACATGAGGGCCGAGGGCGCCGAGGAGGCGGTCGGCGAACTTGCGATTCACTACGACCGCGCCGGAGAGTGCGAGTTGGCTGCCCGGTACGGCTGGATTGCCGCCGACCGCGCGATGGAGACCGGCACGGTCGCTGAAGCAGCGCACTTCTACCAGCTCGTCGCCGGGAACGAGTTGGACACGGAGCGGAAGGCGGAAGCGATGGCTGGGCTCGCGCGGGCGCTTCACCTCGCGCGCGACATCGCCCGCGCGAACCCCATGCTCGAGCTCGCGGCCGATCGACTGCGCGCCGTCGGAAAGGCCGCGGACGCCCTCCGACTCGAAATCAAGCGAGTGGAGGGTCTCGCCGAGATGGGTACGATGCCGATCGTGATGCTCTGCGACGGCCTCGCCGAGCTGAAGAGCCAAGCCTCGCGGTCAGCGGACTGGGAGGCTGTCGCGCTCGCGCTCGATGTCGAGCTGCACTTGCTCCATCGCGCCGGTGATGTGGAGGGGATACGCCGGGTGTTCGAAGAGATGCGAGAGGTCGCGCGAATGGGCTGCCCGAAGGCCACCATATTGGCAAACGCCGGCCTCGCGTTGGGCGTCCTCTTCGGGGACCCCGATGAGGCCCTCGAAGCAGCACGTCTCGCCGTGAGTCTCAGTCCCGAGTCTCGAGACTACCGCCTCATCACCCTCATCAGACTCATGGTCGTTCTGCACTATCGAGGCATGCTCCAGATGCCCGCCTCCGCCCCGATCATCGCGGAGGCTCGCAGCCTGGCCGAGCGAAGCGGAGACGTGTTGCTTCGGTTCAGCATCGAGAGCAACCTCGCGGTGGCGTCTCTCGATGCCGGCGATATCGAGCGGGCTGAGGTGCTGATGGGGCGCGCGACGGCG
>CAZBCN010000069.1:0-18116 GCA_964490285.1 uncultured Gemmatimonas sp.
CGCCGAGCGCATCATCGAGGCCGCGCGCGCAGATAAGGTCGATAACATCCGTCAGTCGCGGCTCAACACCCCCTCGCTCGATCAGATGGTGCACATCGCCAAGGAGCTCGAGCGGCTCGGGTACGACCGACCCCTCCTGATCGGTGGCGCTACGACGTCGAAGGCGCACACCGCGGTGAAGATCGAGCAGCATTACAAGGGCGCGACCGTGCACGTGCTGGACGCCTCGCGCGCGGTCGGCGTCGTGGGCACGCTGCTCGACGACGGCCGCCGCGACGCGTTCGTGGAGGGCGTGCGCGCCGAGTACCGGGACGTGCGCAAGAAGCGGAGCGAGCGGCGCGACAAGAGCGAGCTGCTCCCGATCGCCGAGGCGCGCGCACGCGGGCTCCGCGTCGACTGGAGCGCTCAGCCGCCGGTGGCGCCCGCGCGGCCCGGCATCCACGTGCTCGACCGCGTGGGCGTGCGGGAGCTACGCGCCTACATCGACTGGACGCCCTTCTTCCAGGCGTGGGAGCTCGCGGGCAAGTACCCGGCGATCCTCGCCGACGCGGTGGTCGGTGCGGAAGCCGCCAAGCTCTTCGCCGACGCCCAGGAGATGCTCGACCGGATCGAGACGGGGCGCCTACTCCGTCCCAGGGGCGTGGTCGGGCTGTTTCCGGCCGCGTCGGTCGGCGACGACATCCAGGTCTACACCGACGACGCGCGCGGCGACGTCCGGGCGGTCGTGCACGGCCTCCGCCAACAGTTCGCCAAGGAGGCTCGCGAGAGCCTCGCGCTCTCCGACTTCCTCGCCCCGGCGGGCTCGGGACACCACGACTGGATCGGTGCGTTCGCGGTCACCGTGGAGGGTGCGGAGGAGCTCGCCACCGAGCTGGAGGGTCAGCACGACGACTACCGCGCGATCCTCGTGAAGGCGCTCGCCGACCGACTGGCCGAGGCGCTCGCCGAGCGTGCTCACGAGGTCGTCCGGAAAGAGCTCTGGGGGTACGCCGCGAACGAAGCGCTGGACAACGACGCGCTCATCGCGGAGTCGTACCGCGGCATCCGGCCCGCGCCGGGATATCCCGCCTGCCCCGACCACACCGAGAAACGCACGCTCTTCGCGCTGCTCGACGTCGAGAAGCGCATCGGCGTCGAGCTGACCGAGAGCTTCGCCATGTACCCGACCGCGTCCGTGAGCGGCTGGTACTTCGCGCATCCGTCCGCGCGCTACTTCGGCATGGGCCGGCTCGGCCGTGACCAGATCGAGGATTACGCCCGGCGCAAAGGCTGGACGGTCGCTGAGGCCGAGCGCTGGCTCGCGCCGAACCTCGGCTACGACCCGGAGGACGCGGCGTCCGCGGTCGAGACATGAGGCGGCTCATCGACGACGGGAGAGTCCACGTCTTCGACGGCGCGATGGGCACCGAGCTCTACGGGCGCGGTGTGTTCGTGAACGTCTGCTACGACGAGGTGACGCTCTCCCGCCCAGACCTCGTGAAGCAGATCCACCGCGACTACGTCGACGCCGGCGCCGAGATCGTGGAGACCAACACGTTCGGCGCGAACCCAGTGAAGCTCTCCGCGTACGGCCTCGCCGAGCGCACCGAGGAGATCAACACAGCGGCCGCGCGACTCGCTCGTGAGGCGGTGGGTGGACGCGCGTCCGTCGCGGGCGCGATCGGTCCGCTCGGGATCCGCATCGAGCCGTACGGGCCGACGTCGTGCGACGAGGCAACCGCACACTTCCGCAGACAGGTGCTCGGCTTGCTCGCGGGCGGCGTCGACGGGTTCGTGCTCGAGACATTCTCCGACCTCGCAGAGATCGAGTGCGCGTATCGCGCTGTGCGCGCGGAGAGCGACCTCCCCGTGGTCGCGCAGATGACGGTCGGTCCGGACGGCAAGACTGCCTACGGCACCGACGCGGCGCACATCGCACGCGCGCTCGCCGCACTCGGCGCCGACGTGATCGGCCTGAACTGCTCGGTCGGCCCTGCCGTGATGCTCGACGCCATCGAGGAGATGGCGGACATCGCAACCGTGCCGCTCGTCGCCCAGCCGAATGCGGGCGTGCCGCGCACGGTGCGCGACCGGCAGATCTACATGGCGAGCCCCGAGTACGTCGCGGAGTACGCCCGGCGCATGGTATCGCTCGGCGTGCGGTTCCTGGGCGGGTGCTGCGGCACCACGCCGGCACACGTGCGGGCGCTGCGGGCCGTGGTGCGGGAGGCGGGGGCCGAGTCGGTGTCGCGGGCGAAGGTCTCCGTCCCGCGCGCGGTCGAGGCGCCGGCTGCGGTCGAGCCCGTTCCGCTCCGCGAGCGCTCGAAGCTCGGCGCGAAGCTCGCGCGCGGCGGGCTCGTGTCGTCCGTCGAGATCCGCCCACCGCACTCGTGGGACCCGGCCGAAGTCGTCGGGCCTGCCCGGGCGCTCGCGGCCGCGGGTGTCGACGTCGTCACGCTCGTGGACGCCGCTCGCTCGCGCATTCGTATGGGCGCGCTGGCGGCAGCTGCCGTGGTCGAGCGGGAGGCCGGCATCGAGGCGATCGTGCAGTACACGTGCCGCGGAAAGAACATGAACACCATGCTCGCGGACCTGCTCGGCGCGGCCGCGCTCGGGCTGCGCAACGTGCTCGTGGTGAGCGGCGAGCCGCCGGCGCTCGGGCCGTACCCCGACGCCACCGAGGTCTTCGACATCGACTCGATCGGGCTGACGCACGTCGTACGAGGACTCAACCGCGGCGTCGACCCCGGCGGCACCCCGATCGGAGCGCCCGCGCGCTTCGTGCAGGGTGTGCAGGTGAGCGAGGGTGCCGTGGACCGCACACTCGAGCTCGAGAGGTTCGCCTACAAGCTCGAGGCCGGTGCCGATTTCGCGGTCACGCGGCCGGTGTTCGACGTGAAGGACCTGGAGCCGTTCCTGGAGCTGGCGGCGAAGCACTCGACGCCCGTGATCGCGGGGATCCTGCCGTTCCCGTCGCTGCGCACCGCGGAGTTCTTCGCGAACGAGATGCCGGGAATCTCGGTGCCGTGGGCGGTCGTCGACCGGATGCGGCGCGCGGAGGCGTCCGGGCCAGAAGCGGCCGCGGAGGAGGGCGTGACGATCGCACTCGAGACGATCGCCGCCGCGCGGACGCTCGTGCGCGGGTTCCACGTGAACGCGCCGAGGCGGGACGTGGCCGTGGCGCTCAGGGTGCTGCGGGAGGCGGGCGTCGTCTAGTTCGGGCCACGGACGCGGAGTGGAACGGATTCACCACGCGAACCCCTCCGTACCACCGCCCGTGCTGGTAGTCCTCGGAGTACAGCGTCTCGATGCCGTGCACCTCGGCGTACGCCCACGTGTGGGCATCCCACCAAGACAGCTCGTAGGCCGCCATGCCCTGCAGCGCGACGCGCACCAGATGAGCGTCCGGATAGATCACTGGGTACTGACGCAGGAGATCTTCCGCCTCCCTACGCGCATCGGCGGGCGCGAGCAGAGGCCCTAGGTCGGGGAGGGGCCGGGAGACGGCGACCACGAACTCCGCCACGGTTTGGTGGGCCAGGCGTATCGATCCGTCCTCGATGCCCGAGCGCAGGAGCGCTCGCGCCTGAGCCTGCTTCTCGGGATACCGGGGATCGTGCCGGTAGACGAGGACGTTGGTATCAGCCAGCGCGGCCACGGCCGTACAGCTCGTCGCGGGTCCAACCGCGGTCTCCAGGCGCCGCGGGCACACGCGTGCGCGCCCAGCGCTCCTCGTGCCGTCGCGTCGCCTCGTCGAAAAGGACGAGTCGTTCGGCGACGCTCAGCCCGACGGGCCCTCGAGCGCGCGGCACCACCCGGATCGAGTCCCCGGCACGCTCCCATTCGATCTCGTCACCGGGCTCGATGCCGTACTCGTCGGCGAGCTCCTTGGGGAGCGTCACCTGACGCTTGCTGGTCACCTTGCTCATGTCCTTACTATAGCAAGGACATTATCCTTACTCAACGGGCGCCGGTCGCTCCGATTTCCCGCGGAAAATCGTGAGACGGGAGCGGACTCGGCCGCGCGACCTCGACGATCGCCTGTCGGATGGGGCGCCCGAATGGCGCGGTGGGGCCGGGTTGCTGCGCCGTCGGCCAGCGCCTAGGGTGACACGACCGCCCACGCCGATGGAGACCCCAATGACCCACCGCGTCCGTCGTACCGGCTCTCTTCTCGCCGTCCTCTTCGTCCTCGTGGCGGGGGTCGCTATGCCCGCCTCGGGCCAGCGGGCGGCACCCACGAGCAACGGGCTCTCCTCCGAACGGCTCGCCCGCATCGATGGCGTGCTCCAGGGTTACGTGGACCGCGAGGAGCTCGCGGGCGCGGTGGCGCTCGTGCTCCGCGACGGGCGACCCATCTACGAGAAGGCGGTCGGCTGGAGCGACCGGGAGGCGGGCCGCCGGATGGCGACGAACAGCGTCTTCCGGATCGCCTCGCAGACCAAGGCGCTCACGAGCGTCGTGATCCTCTCGCTCATGGAGGAGGGGCGCATCGGCCTGGGCGACCCGGTGAGTCGGTTCATTCCGGAGTATCGCTCGACGACGGTGATGGAGAATGGCCAGGTCGTCCCCGCGAGGAGGCAGATCACGATTCGGGACCTTCTCACCCACACGGCCGGCATCTCCTACGGCACGCAGACGCAGGTGGCCGGCCTCTACGAGCGCGTGGGGCTCGGCCCCGCCGCCGGGATGGGGTGGTATACGGCAGACAAGGACGAAGGGGTGTGCGAGACGATGGAACGCCTCGCCTCGGTGCCGTTCGTCGCCCAGCCGGGCGAGCAGTGGGTCTACGGCTACAACACCGACATCCTCGGCTGCGTCGCGGAGCGCGCGGCGGGCCAGCCGCTCGACGAGCTCATCCGAGCGCGCATCACCGGCCCGCTCGGCATGCGGGATACGCACTTCTTCTTGCCGCGCGAGCAGCGCGACCGGCTCGTGACCGTGTACGCGAGTGAGAACGGCCGCGCGGTGCGCGCCCCCGAGGGCTCACGGGGTCAGGGATCGTACGTGGAGGGCCCGCGGCGGAACTTCGCGGGAGGCGCGGGACTCCTCTCGACGGCCGCGGACTACGCGCGCTTTCTCGAGATGATCCGCAACGGAGGCGAGCTCGACGGCGTGCGCATCCTCGCGCCCCGGACCGTCCAGCTCATGACCACCAACCAGGTCGGCACCCTGCACTCCGCCACGGGCCTCGGGTTCGGCCTCGGCTTCGAGACCACGGATCGCTATGGCGCGAATGGCATGGATGCGGTCGGCTCCTTCGGTTGGGGCGGCGCGTACGGATCCGTGTATCGCGTGGACCCCGAGGCGCGCCTCACCATCGTGCTGATGATCAACCAGCTGCCGAACTCGACCGACATCCGCACGAAGCTCCCGACGCTGGTGTATCAGGCGTTGCTGGAGCCGTAGAGCACAACACCGCCGCTACACCCGCTCCATGATCTTCGCGAGCCGCCGCCCGGCGCCCCGACTGCCCAGGTTGCTCACGTAGACCTTGTCGGCGCCGATGGCTCGTAGCTCGCGAATGGAGCGGGCGCAGATATCCTCGGCCGTAGCCCCAGCCGCGAACTCGCGCGTCAGCTCCTCGACCGGCACGGGAAAGAACCGGGAAAGCGTCTTCAGCGTCTGAGGGTTCGCGCTCCGGTACAGGAAGACGCCGAAGACGATCGGCACGCTCACGGCCCCGCGCTCCATCTCCTCGAGCAGCCACGCGACACCGGCCAGCGAGTGGTGCGACACGATCTGGCTGAGCGCGAACTCGGCGACGGCGTGTGGCGGACGGATGAAACGCACCTGTTCCTCGACCGGGCGATGGGGGTTCACCCATCCGCCGAGCGCGAGGGAGGGCACGCGATCGCGCAGAATCTCCCGCAGGTCGCGTCCGTGCGGCACGCAGCGCGGAGCGCCCACCTGGGTGTCGCCGCCGAGCACGGTGAGCGCGTCGAATCCGTCCGACGCCGCGCGCTTCGCGAACGTCTCGCAGTACTCGAGCGTGTGCTTGGTCGTGAGGATCGGCACGATGCGGCGCAAATCCACCGAGTCGCCCACGTTGGCACCGACGTGCGCAAGGCTCTCTTCCTCGGCCGCGCCGACCGCGTTGTCGGTCAGGAAGACGAAGAGACCGTCCCGCGTCAGCCGGCCGAGTGAGTGGTGGAGGTCGATCCACGCCGACATGCTGCCGGCGGGATCGACGTCCGTGCGTGGTGGCCTGAGCTCCACGGACACGAGCGGGCCGGGCTCGGCGAGGGCCTGCAGGATCAGCGCGTCGGGCACGGTCTCGTCAGCGCCTCTGCGCGCTCCGGACCAGCGACTCCACCTCGTCGGCGGCGCTCGGGAGGGCGCGCGTGAGCACCTCGCAGCCATCCTCGGTCACCGCGACGTCATCTTCTATGCGCACACCGATCCCCGCGAGCCGCGCGGGCGTGTCCTCGTGGTCGGGGCGGAAGTAGAGCCCCGGCTCGATCGTGAGGACCATGCCGGGCTCGAGCGAACGGGAGGCGCCGTCGCGCGCATAGTCGCCGGGATCGTGGACGTCCAGTCCGAGCCAGTGGGAGGTCTGATGCGGGTAGAACGGCTTGTGCTTCTCTTCCCGGATCAGCTGCTCGGCGTCTCCCGCGAGCGCGCCGAGCGCCACCAGGCCGTCGACGAGCACGCGAGTCGCGGCCGCGTGCACGTCGGCGATCGGCGCCCCCGGTCGAACCGCGCCCACGGCCGCGACCCGTGCGGCCTCCACGACCTCGTAGACCTCTCGCTGCAGGGGCGTGAAGCGCCCACTCGCAGGGTACGTGCGCGTCACGTCTCCGTGATAGAGCCCATACTCGGCGCCGGCATCGATCAGCACGAGCTCGTCGCGGCCGATGACGGACGCGTTGTCGACGTAGTGGAGCACGCACGCGTTCGCGCCCGACCCGACGATCGACTCGTAGCCTGCACCACCCGCGCCCGCGCCGCGAAACGCCGCGTGCAGCGCGGCCTCGACCGTCCATTCGCCTTCCCCGGGCGCGATTGCGCCTGCGGCCGCGCGATGGCCTTCGACCGTCAACTCGGCCGCGCGCCGGAGGAGTGCGAGCTCGTGCGCATCCTTCACGAGGCGGAGCCCGTCGAGGATCGCGCCCGGATCGACGATGCCGAGCGGCCCGGTGCCCGTGCGGGCGCCGTGAGCCCGACGAAACCCGAGCGCCTGGAGAACCTGCCGCTCGAGCTCGTCACCACGCCCGAGCCGATAGAAGATGCGGTCGCTCACCCGCAGCAGGTCCGGCAGGAGCTCGGACATCTTGCCGATGGGATGGCACTCCTCGGGACGGAAGCGCTCCGCTGCACCCTCGGTCCCGAGGCGCGCGCCTCGCCAGAGCTCGGCTTCGGGGTCTCGCTCGCGCACGAACAGGACGAGCCGCGGCTCATCGCCGCCGACGAGCACGGCCACCGTGTCCGGCTCGGTGGCACCGGTCAGATAGAACAGCTCTCGGTCGGGGTGGTAGGGGCGCTCGCCGTCCCGGGAGCTGAACTGCACCGGAGCGGCGGGAAGCACCAGGACGTCGCGGCCGAGGGCCGAAAAAGCGGCCTTCCGCCTCGATTCCAGCACCGGGATCGGCGTGGCGAGCGCGTCCGAGCGATTCATGCGCGCCAAGCTAGCGGAGCCGGGAGGGGGTCGTCACCCCGCCGTCGAGCGGGGCGCCCGCGAGTCGTTGACCGATCAAGAGAGGCGCAAACGCACCTCGCGCTATATCATGTTTGCCGCCAGCCCGTTGGGCGTCGGGCCTCCCGACTTGTCGAACCACGTAGCCACTGGACCCAAGCCATGATCCGACCCTTCGTCCGCACGCTCCTCTGCGGCAGCCTGCTCGCCCTCCCGGCCGCGCCGCTCACGGCGCAGGTCGGGTCCGACACGGTGCCGACGTTCGACCTCGATTCGCTCATCATTTCGGTGCTCGGCACGCCCATTCGCTTCGGCCAGTCGCCCTACCCCATCTCCGTGCTCGGGGAGAGCGAGCTCCGCATCGGCAAGACGGGCATGTTCCTGGAGGAAGCTCTCCAGACGCTACCGGGCGTGCAGGTGCAGAACCGGTTCAACTACGCGGTCGGTGAGCGTGTGTCGATCCGCGGCTTCGGATCCCGCGCCCAGTTCGGCGTGCGCGGCATCAACGTCGTCGTCGACGGGATTCCCGCGACGCTCGCCGACGGACAGTCGACGCTCGACCACCTGGACATCGCATCGCTCGGACGTGTGGAGGCCCTGCGCGGGCCGGCGTCCGCGCTCTACGGGAACGCGTCGGGCGGCGTGTTGCGCTTCGAGACCGAGATGTCGGCCAACTCGCCGGCGCGCCAAGAGCTCACGGCGGTGGGCGGCAGTAACGGCCTGCTCCGTCTCCAGAGCACGACGTCGGGGACCGTCGGTGACGCCGCGTACCTCTTCAGCCTCAATCGCCTCGAGTACGACGGGTTCCGCCACTTCGGGACCGGCGCCACGACCGGCGCTTCATACGGCGGCGCGAGCCGCTGGCACGCGAACGGGCGCCTCGAGCAGAGGATCGGCGGCGGCGAGCTCGGCGTCATGCTGAACTTCCTCGACCTCGACGCCGAGAACCCTGGCTCGATCTCGCGCGCACAGTTCAACGCGGACCCGGACCAGATCGCGGCGATCTACAACACGTTCCAGACCGGCAAGGAGGTCCAGCAGGGTCAGCTCGGACTGAGCTGGAGAGGACCCGTCGGCAACTACAGCGTCGAGGCCTCCAGCTACGGCCTGACCCGCGATTTCAGCAATCCGCTCCCCAATGACGTGGTGGATCTCGATCGCCGGGCCGCCGGGGTCCGGCTTGCCGTCGGCCGCTCGACGATGGCCGGCAGCACGGAGGTCGGGCTCCTGGTCGGTGGCGAGTACGACCTCCAGGACGACGATCGGCGTGAATACACCAACAACGCGGGCCAGCCGGACACGCTCACCCTGAATCAGACCGAAGGGGTGAGGAGCAGCGCCGCGTTCCTCCAGGCCACGATCGCTCCCACCGACGCCATCAACTTCGTCGGAGCCGTTCGCTACGATCACACGCACTTCGAGGTGGACGACCTGGTTCGTCCGGTCACGGGCAACCCCGACGACTCGGGAAGCCGCGACATGAACCGCGCCAGCGGCAGCCTCGGTCTGCACGTATCGGTGACGCCGGCGGTCGGCGTGTTCGCCAACGTCGGCACGTTCTTCGATACACCCACGACCGTCGAGCTCGGCAATCAACAGACGCAGTCGGGTGGGTTCAACCCCGGTCTCGACCCGATGACGGGCAAGTCGGCCGAGATCGGCGCACGCGGGACCCTGCTGGATCGGATCGCGTTCGAAGTCAGCGGATTCCGCATGTGGCTCGAGGACGAGCTGATCAGCGGGCAGAACGTCGATGGGCTCGATTACTTCTACAACATCCCCAAGACGGAGCGCGTGGGAATCGACGCGATTCTGCGCGCCCGCGTCCTCGACTTCCTGACCGGACAGGTGTCGTATACCTACATCGACGCGACGTTCGAGGAGGGGGTCGATCGCTACAACAACGACGTGTCCGGCAACAAGGTGCCCGGCCTCGCGCCGCAGCAGCTCCAAGCGAGCATGAGGGCGACGCAGGGCCCGTGGTACCTGGATGTGACCGCCGAGTACACGGACGAGATGGCGGTGAACGACCGGAACTGTCTCGTCGTCCTCGTCGCTGGCGCGTGTCCGCTGAACGCGTCGGGCGGCCGGCAGGACGGGTTCACCCGCGCGTATACGCTGTTCGGAGCCCGCCTCGGGGGTGAGGCCATCGACCTCGGCGTCGTGCAGCTGTCCCCGTTCGTCGGCGTGCAGAACGCGCTGGACCAACGGTACATGTCGTCGATCGTGCCGAACTCCTTCGCGTTCTCGCCGAACCACACGAACGTTCGCTTCTACGAGCCGGGCCCGGGCCGCACGTTCTACGTGGGCGGTACGCTGGCCATCTCGCGCTGAGTCGACCGCTGGCCCCATCGCCTCGACGGACGGCGAGCGCCGCAACGGGCACCGCGACGAAGGTCGCGGTCGCGCTGCTGGCGCTCGCCGTCTTCGCTTTTCCGGGAGCGGCGCAAGGGAAGAACGCGGGGGACGGCGTCCGGATCGGCGTCTCGTTCGGAGGCATCAGCACGGTCGGCGTGATGGTCGAGCTCTTCGACGACACGCATGCGGTCGAGGTGGCGCTCGGCACGTGGGCTTTCCGGGACGTGTCGCTCTCGGCCGTCTACAAGGAGTACTTCTTCGGGAGTCGTGTGCGCCCGTTCGTGGGAGGCGGGTTATGGGTCGTGGCCGCTTTTCCGCCCGACCAGCGCACGGGGCTCGCGTTCGTGCTCCGGGCCCCCGTCGGAGTGGAGTGGAGCTTCCTCGACGAGCACTCGGTGGGTGCAGCGCTCAATGTGAACCGCGCGCTCGCCGTCCGACGCACCGACCCCGAGGACGACCTTCCGCTCAACGGCCGGCTCGTCCCGCTCCCGGAGCTCTACTACCGGCTGGCGCTGTAGAGCCCCTCAGCGCGGATCGAGCTCCTCCGGCTCGTCCCAGGGTTCGGCCCAGAAGCGCTCTTCCTGCTCGCCGATCTCTCGGATGTCGAGCGGCTCGTCCGTGTCGAGGGTGAGCGCCCCGGTCTCGATGATGTGGCGGATCGCGTCGTCGTCGACGCTCGGCTCCGCCGCATCGAGTTGCGCGCGCTGGCGCACGCGCGCTTTCAGTCCCGCAGCCACGACGAGCGCCGCGAGTACCGCCCAGAACACGAACCAGAGGAGCGTGATCATTCGACTGGCATCAATCGAGGGGAACCATGCCCACGTACTTGAGGCCGCTCCCCGTGTTGAAGAGGACGACCTCGTCCTCGGCAGAGATCAGGCCGCGTTGGAGGAGGCTCGGGACGGCCGCAGCGGCTGCGCCCCCTTCGGGCGCAGCGAAGACACCGGTGTCAGCCCCGAGCAGCGCGACCCACTCCGCCATGGCGTGGTCGGGCACGGCGACGGCCCCCCCGCGCGACTCACGCAGCACGCGGAGCATCAGGAAGTCGCCCACTGCCGAAGGAACGCGTAGGCCGGAGGCGTACGTCGCCGCTCCCTCCCACATACCGGCATCCGTGCGGCCCGACTCCCACGCACGCACGATCGGGGCACACCCCTGTGCCTGCACGGTGAACATCTTCGGCCGCGCAGTGCCGATCCAGCCCAGCGCCTCCATCTCGTCGAACGCCTTCCACATGCCGATCAATCCGGTGCCGCCCCCGGTCGGATACACGATGGCGTCGGGGAGTCGGCCGCCGAGCTGCTCGACGAGCTCGTACCCCATCGTCTTCTTCCCTTCGAGGCGGTACGGCTCCTTCAGCGTGGAGAGGTCGAACCAACCGTGCTCCTCCACGCCTCGCTTCACGACGCGTCCGCAGTCCGTGATGAGGCCGTCGAGGAGCTGCAGGTCGGCGCCGAGCGCACGGATCTCCTCGAGGATCGGCGCGGGAGTGTCTTTCGGAACGACCACGTGCACGCTCAAGCCGGCGGCGGCGGCGTACGCCGCCGCCGCGCTCCCTGCATTGCCCGCCGAAGGGAGCGCGAGCTCACGCGCGCCGAGCTCGAGCGCCCGAGACACCGCGAGGCAGAGCCCCCTCGCCTTGAAGCTCCCCGTCGGGTTCTGGCCCTCCTCCTTGATGAGGACCCGGCGAACCCCGAGCCGGGCGGCGGTGCGCGGAGCGTCGAGCAACGGCGTCCACCCCTCACCGAGCGCGATGCGCGCCGCCGGGTCACGGACCGGAAGGACTTCCGCGTAGCGCCAGAGGTCGGCGCGCCGAGAAGCCACGGCCTCGCGGCTGAACGTGCCGCGCAGGCTCTCCAGGTCGTAGCGGGCCAGGAGTGGCTTGCCCGCCTCCGAGAGCCCCACGAGGCGCTCGCTCTCCACGCGCTGGCCGGTGAGCGAGCACTCGAGGTGCGTCGCGCCGCGGGAAGGAAGCTGATCGTTCATGTCTCGATCCGTCTGGGTAGGAGACGCGCGCCGCCGAGGAAGAGCGCTGCGCCCAGCGGAACGAGCCAGAGGGGCGGCGCCGCTTCGGGATCGGAGAACCTCTCGCGCAGGAAGGGAGTCGACGTCAGCACCACCAGCGTGGCGTTGTTCGCGAAGTGCATGACGACTCCTACCCAGATCGAGCCCGTGCGCCACACCGCCCACGCGATGAGGGCTCCGAGGGTGGCGGTGGGCAAGAAGCGAATGACCGTCTCGAACGACAGGTGGAACGCGCCGAACACGACTCCGTTCAGGAGGATCATGCGCCAGGGATCGAGTGAGCGTGTGCCGCCGAGCAGCACGCCACGGAAGACGATCTCCTCGCACACCGCCGGCGTGATCGCGAGGAGCAGGAGGAGCCAGAGCAGTCGATTCAGGTCGGTGGCGGTCATCAACTCTTCGAGACCCTCGAGCAGCTCGTAGGGGATCGGGAGGACGAACGACTGCAGCCAACCGATCAGCCACACCATGGGCAGGGCGCCCGCCACGAGCACGACGCCCGCGGCGAGCCCTCGCGGCCCCGGCGGGCGGAGCGAGAGCGTGCGCACCGCGTCGAACCTCCCGATCAACACGAAGAGGACCGCCGGCACCAGCAGGAGGAGCCACTCCGCCACGAGCAGGCCGCGCTCACCGAAGCCGAGCTGGAGTCGGATACCTCCGTAGAAGAAGAGCACCGCGATCATCGCCACGAAGCCCAGTGCCACGCCCGGCTCCGGCACCCGGCTGGTGCGCGGGAGCGCGCGCAAGCGCTCGAGCCAGGACGTCGTCGGCACGTCGGCCGCGCCGCCATCGCCGAACAGCACACGCTCGTTGCCGAATGCCCGCGCGGCGAACGCAAGGCTGGCCGCCGCATAGAGCGTGGTCGACCCCAGCACCAGCGCTCCGAGGAGCCAGGTCGCGTCTCCCGCCATGACGTCGCGGAAGAGGAACGAGACGCCGGCCACGGGCGTGACCGCGAGTAGCGGCCCGAAGCTGATGCCGGGAAAGATCGGGAGCATCGCGGGGATCAGGACCACCATGTAGACCGGCGTGAGAGCGTTCTGGGCCTCCTTGAACGACGCCGAGCGGACCGCGAGTCCGAGAAAGAGCGAGGCGAAGAGCACGGCAAGCGGAATCAGCGCCAGGAAGATCACGATCACCGAGCGGAGCGGAAGCGATACCTCGATGCCGAGCAGCTCGGTAACCTGCAGTGCACCCGTCTGGAACGTGAGGAGCATGCTGCCGAGGTTGAGCGCCGCGGCGACGATGCCGATGAGCGCGACGGTCAGGAACTTGCCCGTGACCACAGCGCCGGCCGGGACGGGCGCCGTGAGGAGCGTCTCGAGGGTCCCCCGCTCCTTCTCGCCCGCGGCGAGGTCGATCGCGGGATAGAATGCACCCAGCAAGGTGATCACGACGAGGAGCAAGGGCAGGATCCGCCCGAGCGTGTAGCCCCCCATCTCCGCCGGCAACGCGACCGACGAGTCGCTCACGGAGAGCGGGAGGGCGAACGTCGCGGGAAGCCCGCGGCCCGTGAGACGGGCGGCGAGCAGCGTATCGGCCCACTCGTCGAGAGCGCGCGCGAGCTCCTCCCTGCCCCGTTGGGATCGGTCCGATGCTGCGTCATAGAGCAGCGTGACCGCGCGCGTTCCGTCGGGCTCCGACGCGGCGTCGACGATCGCGACCGCGGTGACGACATCCGTGCGCAGCGCCTCCAGCGCGCTCGACTCGATCGACACGAGCGTGAGGCTCTCGTGCGAGTCCACGATCTCCACGAGCGCTGCAGGCGCGTCTCCGACGATCGCCACCGGGGACGGTTCGGCTTCCAAGGCACGCTGGCCGAAGAGCAGGAGCTGCTCGCTGACGATCAGGAGCACGGGATAGAGCAGAACCGGAACGGCGACCATCATCAGGAGCGTGCGACGGTCGCGCAGGGTCTCACGAAGCTCCTTACGGAAGACGATCCACCACGCCGCCCTCATGAATGCGCCGCCTCGGTCGGCGGCCCATCGGCGACGAGCGTCAGGAACGCACGCACCAGGTTCGGCACCCCTGCGCGCGCGGTGACCTCCGCGACCGTCCCTTCAGCCACGAGATCACCCCTGCGCAACACACCGACCCGATCCGCGAGGAGCTCGACCTCTTCCATCTGATGCGTGGAAAAGAGAATCGCCTTTCCCCTCTCGCGCTCTCGCTGCATGAACTCGTGGATCGCTCGACCGCTCAGGACGTCGAGGCCGAGCGTCGGCTCGTCCAGGATCAGCACCGGAGGATCGTGCACGAGCGAGCGCGCGAGCGAGACGCGCTGACGCTGCCCGGTCGAGAGCTTTCCGCAGAGCCGGTCGGCGAAATCGCCGAGCGCGAAGAGCTCGACCATGTTCGCGACACGGGCCGCGAGGGCGTCCCCCTCGAGGCCATGCAGCGCACCGAAGAACGCCACGAGCTCTCGCGCGGAAAGCCGCGCGTAGAGCCCCATCGACGAGCTCAGGAACGCCATCCGCCGACGCGCCTCCACGGGGCTCGCCACCACGTCGATTCCCTGCACGGAGGCGGAGCCGGCCGTGGGCTCGAGAAGGGTCGCCAGGCAGCGGAGCGCCGTGGTCTTTCCCGCCCCGTTCGGGCCCAGGAGGGCGTAGATCTCCCCCGGCCGGACCTCGAGCGACAGGCCCCGCACCGCCCAGACCCGACCGTACCGCTTGGAGAGGCCGTCGAGCCGAATCATCGAGGTTCCTTGGGCGGGTGTGGGGGCGCGAACTCCCGTGGAGCGTCACGGGTAGGCACCGAGCGTAGTACCGAGCCACCGGGGGTCGCCAGTGCGGGAGGCGGGTGCGGCGGGCAACCCCGCACCCCGGGGTCCGCATCCAAGGAACCACATGAGAGACGCCTCGGCGGGACAGACGGAGCGCCAGCTCATTCGGCTGGCGGCCGATGGGGATGCCCGCGCGATCCGGACCCTGTACGACCGGTACGCGCCGCGGGTGTATGCCGTCGTCCGCCGGATCGCAGCGGACGACGACTTGGCCCAGGACTATGCCCAGGAAGCTTGGATTCGGGCGATCCGCGCCCTGCCGACGTTTCGCGGGGATGCCCGATTCTCGACCTGGCTGCACCGGATCGCCGTGAACGCGGCGCTCCAGTCGCTCCGCAAGGCGGATGCCCGGGCTCGAAGGGAGGACGAATCGCCGGACGATGTGCCGGTGGGACCCGGCCACGCGGACTCCCTTCTCCAGAAGCGGCTCGAGCGGGCGCTCGATGCCCTGCCCGAGGGGATGCGCGAGGTGCTGATCCTGCACGACGTGGAAGGATACACACACGAAGAAATCGGTGATGTGCTCGGCGTGACGTCGGGCACTTCGAAGTCACAGCTGTTCAAGGCGCGAGCCAAGATGCGGGCGCTGCTCAACGGCCTTGCCGGAGCGGCCCAGGAACATGGAGCGGAAGCATGGAGCATTTGACGATCGAAACCCTGGCGCGGCTCGTGGACGAGCCTGCGCGACCCGATGAGGCGAAGCATCTCGCGACGTGCGCGGCGTGCGCGTCCGAGCTCGCGGCGCTCGCGGCGCAGACCGAGTCGCTCGCGGCCTTGCCGGAGATCCTGCCGCCCAAGGGCGATTGGGAGGTCTTGAAGGCCCAGCTGCGTTCCGAGGGACTCGTGCGCGATCCCGGCCTGTTCCAGAGGTTGGGCCTCACACGCACGCCGGCGTGGATGCCGGCCGCGGCCGCGATCGTGATCTTCCTCGGCGGAGCGGGCGTCGGTGCGGCGCTGACGAGCCGAGGGGGGGTGGGTGAAGCGGTCGCCACCGATGCGGCGCTTGCCGCGGTCAGCGTGGAAGACGCCGCGAGCGCGGTGCGCGCCGCCGAGCAGGAGTACGTCACGGCCGTGTCGCGCTATCGCCAACTCATGGAGCAGCAGGGGGGCGGCGGGGCAACCGTGGATCCCATCACCCGGTACGCCGCTCTCGAGCATCTCGTATCGGTGAGCCAGGCGGCTGTGCGTCAGGCTCCGGGCGACCCGTTCCTGAACGGGTTCCTGGCGTCGGCGCTCGCCGAGCGTGACGCGGCTGCGCGGCAGGTATCCTCCGCCAGCCGGGACAACTGGTTCTGACCATGAACATCGTCAGGGCATCCGTGTTGGCGCTCGCGCTCTTCTTGCCCGGGAGTGCCGTGCTCGCTCAGCGCGCGCCCGGATGGATCGGCATCAGCTTCGAGGTGAAGGCCGAGACCGGCCCGGGCACCGCTGCCGCCGTGGTGACCGAGGTACGTGACGGCAGCCCCGCCGACGGTGCGGGCATCGAAGTGGGTGACCGGCTGTTGGCCATCAACGGCGTGAGCACCGCGGGGGACTTCGAGAACCTCGCCGAGCGGCTCGCGCTTCGGGTCGGGGACCGCGTCCAGATGCGTCTCGAGCGGAATGGACGCCGCATCGACTTGAGCCTGCGCGCCGCCGAGCGACCGTCCGACTTCGCGATGTGGGCACCCCGAGCGGACATGCCCACCGATTCCATGGCGGACGAGATGTTCCGGGCTATGGATTCGCTGCGCGTTCACATCCTCGCCGGTACGCGCACGCCGGTCGAGGCGCCGCGAGCGCCCGAAGCGCCGCGCGCTCGCTTCATCGCCGAGCCGGCCGCAGCGCCCGCCTCCCCCGTTGCCGTGGACGCCCCGTTCGAGTTCTTCGTCTTCCGCGGGGAGCAGCACGATTCCCTGCGCGCGGAGATGGAGGCGCTGAATCGACGGATCGAGAGCCTGCGAGAGCAGGAGCGTCGCCTCGCCGAGCGCCGACGCGCCAGGAGCGTCAGCCGGGCCGAGACGCAGGCGCTCGAAGCGCAGCTCGCCGGGTTGAGTGAGGCGATCAGCCAGGTGACGCGCGACGCGTCCGTGCTGCGCTCGGCCATGGCCGAGGCGGCCCGAATCACGGCGGGACTCGACTACTTCACGCCCGAGCCGCCGGGCGCGCCCAGCCCGCCGGACGCCACCTTCCGTCCCCTCACCCCCTACCTGCTCGGCAGCAACCGCGTCGCGGGGGCCGAGGTCGTCGATATCCGTCCCGGGCTCGCCGAGTACTTCCGCGTGGAGACCGGCGTGCTCGTCGTGGACGTCGCGCCCGGCACTCCGACGGCCATCGCCGGCATCCAGCCCGGCGACGTCATCGTGCAGCTCGACAGGGTGCAGGTCCGCACCGTCGACGAGCTCCGGACCGGGATCTCCCGCGCCGGCGACACGCTCCCCGTCACGCTCGTGCGTCAGGGCAACCGGATCGAGGTGTTGCTCAGGCGGAGGTAGGGTCAGCTGGCCTACCGGGCGCGGCTTGATTCACCCACGCTGGCTCGCGGAGGCACGCCGTGACATCCGCCACCAAGCCTCCCGCGCCCCCACGACCCTCACCCGTTCGTCGTGATGTGGTATGCCGACCGAGCGGGGCCACGAGTGCGCCCCGAGGACCAGCTAGCCTACAGGGCGGGGGCGCGAGGCTTCCTCTGAGGACGACTCTGGCCGCGCTTACGCCGCCGCATGGGTCGAGTATCGGCGGCCAGCCGGAGTCCGAAGAGGAACCTCGCGACCCCGACCCGCCACCGACCTGGTAATCCGAAGGGGACACCCGTGACCCCGCCCCGTCAAAGGGCCTACTCGTACCGCAGCGCGACGATCGGGTCCAGGATCGCTGCCCGTCTCGCGGGCCATAGCCCGAAGAACAACCCCACCCCCGCCGAGAACACGAGCGCCGTGAAGACCGCCTGCAGCGACACCGCGGTCTCCCACTCCGCCATACGCGTGATCGTCTCCGCGGCTCCGTATCCTGCGCCGACTCCGAGCAGTCCTCCGAGCACGCAGAGGAAGAGCGCCTCCACGAGGAACTGCGTCATGATCGCTTTACGGGTGGCTCCGAGCGCCTTGCGAATGCCGATCTCGCGTGTGCGCTCCGTCACCGACACCAGCATGATGTTCATGATGCCGATCCCGCCCACCAGCAAGCTGATGCCGGCAATGCCCGCGAGCAGCATGGTGAACGTCTGGCGCGTCTCGTTGAACGTCTCGAGAAGGTCCGCGGCGTTGGAGATGCTGAAGTCGGCGTCCTCACCCGCGCGAATCCGGTGCTCGCGACGCAGGATCCTGTCGATCTCGGCGTAGGCCTGGTCCA
>CAZBCN010000070.1:0-12699 GCA_964490285.1 uncultured Gemmatimonas sp.
CGAAGGGCTCGTCGTGATACGGGGACGCGTCGTGGATCGCCCTGGCGATCAGTTCCTTGCCCGTTCCGCTCTCGCCCCGAATCACGACGTTGGTGCGCCCCCGCGCCACCTGGCCAACGACCTTGAAGATCTCGACCATGCGGGGGTCGCGCCCTACGAGCGGAACTGCGAGCCCACCACTGACCTTGTCGCTCCTGGCGCCCTTTGATCGTGCCGAGCGGTCCGCGAACACGCGCTCCAGGAGCCGCCGCGTATGATGAAGGTCCAGCGGCTTCACCAAGAAGTCCACCGCACCTTCCCGCATCGCGGTGGCCACGACGTGTAGATCGTCGAATGCGGTCATGAGAATCACGTCCACGCCGGGAACGCGCTCACGAACGAGGCGGAGCAGTTCGATGCCATCGAGCCCCGGCATTCGCACATCCGAGAGCACGATGTCCGGCTTCGCGACTGCGATGCGCTCGAGTGCCTCACTGCCGCTGCCGGCGACGGCAATGGGGTCAGCCACCTCCCGCAGCGACCTCCCGAGCGACGCCCGGATGGGCGCGTCATCGTCGACGATCAGGAGCGAGCGGGTCATGGTCCCGGTGAGCCTCGGCGGGAAGGGGCACGCTAGACTCCGGAGAACCGGCGGGCAAGCGAGGTAGCCGCCAGAGCCTGCACGACGCGGGCCGCCCACCACCTGCCGGGAAGCTCAGCCGGGGTGCGACCCACAAGAGAGCGCCCCTTCGCCGAAGTGCAACGAAGCGATACAGCTCACCGCCGGACCGTTACATGGCTACCGACTACTCCCCCCGATCGGATCCCCCGGGGGCATCTGGAGCATCGGCCCGGGCTCCGTGTTGGTGGATCGCGCTTGCCACCGCCGGATGTCCGCGGCCACGAGCTTGGCGTGTGGCGAGGTGCCCGCCGCGCCTTCGATGCGGGTGGCGAGTCGGTCCAGGCGGTCGGAGAGGACGGCCCGGACGCCCGCGGGGTTCTGATTGGAGCCCCCTTCCCGCATCATGCGGTCGACGACGGCGCGCTGCACGATCTGCCGCACGTTCTGCCGGTACTCGTCCCTGGGTGTGGGGGAGTCCCAGGTGGCTTCCAGGACCCGATCGGTCACCTCGGCGAGATCGGGATAGTCTCCCATGCTGCCGAAGACATCGAGGCGCGCCATCCGCGCGGGATTGAAGATCTCGCCGACCGTGAAGTCCGCCGCGGCCTCCGCGGCACCGAGTGGGTCGAAGAGGCGCTCGGTGTGGCCGGGGAAGGGCTCTCCACGCGTATAGCGGTCCGCCGTCGGTGGGATCACCGCCACGATGCGCTCCGGGAGCGCCAGGAAGTCGGGCGTCAGTGTCCTCAAGATCACGTCGAGCGTTCGGCGCTGCTCGGCGCCCGGCACGACGGTGACGGGCTCCTGGCCATCTCCCTTCACGGCTGGCCGGTAGTCGGCGCCCCCGAGGCTCTGCACGGCGGAGCGGAGCTGGAAGCGATGGTGCATGTAGAGCGGGAGGAGAACGTACTCGAGGTTGGAGAGGGGTTCGGCGGTGCGGAGCTGGTCGAGGCCGAAGCGCTCGAGCCCGATCTCCCGGACGCGGAGCTCGACCTCGAGGTGATCCACGAGGTTGGAGCCGTTGTCCCACACGCTCGCGTACTGGTGACCCGCGCCGATGAAGTTGTTGTTGGTGTGGCCGCCGTAGCGGAGGTTGCGCGCGAGTCCGTCTCGGACGATCGCGGCGAGCTCGGCCTGCTCGTCCGTGCCCGGTGGGAACTCACGGTAGAGCCAATTCACGGCGAGCTCGTCGTACTCGCCGATGCGCCTCACGTAGGCGTTGGAGAGATCGAGCGTACCGTCGTCCCTGATCTCGACGAGCGGGGCGGGGTAGTCCATGACGGTCTCGCGGCCCTGCGCGCTGCCGATGTAGTTGTGCGGGAATCCGAGCGTGTGCCCGACCTCGTGCGCGGAGAGCTGGCGCACCCGGGCCAACGCCATCTCGTAGGCATCCGAGCCCTCGGCCACCTGGGCGAGGTACTCGAAGTCAGGCGCCCCTGCCAGGTCGGCGGTGCCCCATCGGGCAGGATCCTCGAAGACCAACCCGCCATCCGCGGATAGAGTGCTCCCTGGAAAAGGAGACACCAGGCCCTGGCCGAGCAAGAAGTCGTGGCGAAGGCGCAGGCTGCCGAGGTTCACGACGCCGCGAATGATCTCGCCCGTGCGCGGATCGACGATGGAGTTGCCGTACGAGTAGCCCCTGGTCAATCGATGGGTCCAGTGGATCATGTTGTAGCGGATGTCCTGCGGATCCGCCGTGTCGGGAAGCACGCGGACCTGGAACGCATCGATGAAGCCGGCCGCTTCGAACGCCTGGTTCCACCAGCTCGCGCCTTCGATGAGCGCGCTCCGGATGGGTTCGGGCGTGCCCGGATCCACGTAGTAGACGATGGGCTCCACCGCCTCCGAAGTCGCCGCTCCCGGGTTCCGCTTCTCCAATCGGTGGCGCGCGGCGAGCCGAACCGTCATGTCCGCGTCGATGGGCGAGGCATAGTCCAGCACATTGGGTCCGCTGACGCCGATGCGCGGGTCGGCGAGGCGGGTCTCGAAGCCGGGCCCGGGAAGTCGGATGAACGAATGGTGCACGCGAAGCGTCACCGCCTCTCCGGATGCCGCGACGCCCTGCACGAGCCCACCGGGCTCGGTGCTGGTGAAGGTGAGGATCGCCTCGACCTCCGTGTTCTCGGGGTAGGACTTCGTGGACGGTAGGTAGATGGCGCTCCGCGTGCGGTCGAGCGTGTATCGGCCCTGTCCCGATCGAGCCAGAGTCTCGACGACGCCATGCGCGTCGCGGAGGAAGAACGCGGTGGCGTCCACGAGGATGGCGCCATTCGACTCGGCAGCGATGTCGAAGCCCCAATGCACCGACGGCGCGAACGCGTCGCGTACCGCGGCCTGTTCCGTGGGGTTGTCGCTGTTCGCGACGAATCGGTAGTTGGGCTCCAACAGGAGGATGCGAGGTCCGACCCGCATGGGCCTGAGCACGATGGTCCCCCCGAGCTGACCGCGGTCGATGCCCACGGGGTTGCTCCCGAGCCCCGACGCCATGGAGATCTGGTAGAGGAACTCCGCGTCGGGCTCGGCGATCTCCCAGAAGAGGGCACCGGTGCTCTCCTGCCAGAACAGGTCGAACAACCCGTCCATCCTGGTCATTCCGCTGGTCTTCTCCGCGATGGAGGGGAGCGGCTCCTGGGCAGCTACCGCCGTGGGGACGAGCATGGCCAGGAGGAACGGGAGCGCGCGGAGGGAGAGGTCGTACCGACGCGACGGGGTGGGCATGGTCACCTCGGAGGTGGACGTGAGCGGTCTCTGTGAAAGTACGAAGCAAGCTGCGAGCAGTCGCTGCGCCGGGCTCAATGGTCCTCCTCGACTCGGTGACCGAGCTGCTCCAGCGCTCGTTTGATCTGTTCGACGTGCTCGCGGCCGCGCGTTTCCATCTGAATGACGATCTCCACATCGCCGAGCGAGATGTCGGCATAGGCGCGGCGATGGTAGACCTCCAGCACGTTGGCGCCCATGTCGGCCACCGTGCGCGTGAGCGCGGCGAGCGAGCCAGGCCGGTCCCGCACCTGTACGACGAGGCGAGCGGCGCGCCCGTCGAAGACCAAACCCCGGTCGATGATGCGAGAGATCATGTTGATGTCGATGTTGCCGCCCGAGAGCACGGCGACGACCGTGGCATCCGGCGCGAACGAAAGGGCACCCGCACGCAGGGCGGCGATGGGTACCGCGCCCGCACCCTCCGCTACGGTCTTCTCGCGTTCGAGGAGGAGGAGGATCGCCGCCGCGATCGCGTCCTCGCCCACCGCGACGAGGTCGTCGACGTAGCGCTCGATGAGCGGGAACGTGAGGTCCCCGATTCGCTTGGTGGCGATACCGTCCGCGAGGGTGTCCGAGTGGGTGATCCGAACCAGCTCGCCCGCTTCTCGGGACGCCTTCGCGGATGCCGCGGCGGCGGCCTCGATGCCGATTACGCGCACTTCAGGCCGCACCTCCTTGATCGCGATGCAGATCCCGGCAATCATGCCGCCGCCGCCGACCGGAACGAGGACGGTGTCCACGTCGGGCACCTGCTCGAGGATCTCGAGGCCGATGGTGCCCTGGCCCGCGATGATGTCGGGGTCGTCGAACGCGGGTACCATGACGAGCCCCTCGTCCTCGGCGATGCCATGAGCCGCCTCCAGCGACTCGTCGAGGATCGAGCCGGCGAGCACCACCTTGGCGCCGTACCCACGCGTATTGGTCACCTTGTTGAGGGGCGCGTTCACGGGCATGACGACCGTCACGGGTATCCCGAGCCGCCCGCCGTGATAGGCGAGGCCCTGGCCGTGGTTGCCCGCGCTGGCCGTGAGCACGCCGCGCGCCCGCTCCTCCGGGGAGAGCCGAAGAAGGCGGTTGAGCGAGCCGCGATCCTTGAACGATCCCGTGCGCTGCAGGTTCTCGAACTTCAGGTAGAGCGCACTCGGAACGACATCTTCGAAAGCCTTCGTCCGCGTGCACGGCGTCGCGACGATGCCCTCGCGAATGCGTTCGGCAGCGGCCAGGACCGCTGATCGGTCGAGGTCGCTCACCGCCGGCGCGGGGTGTGACTCATCGTGGCCCTCCGGATCCAGTTCCGACAAGGTACGTCCGAGCGGCGGCCCGTCCATGCGCCCACGGGGGAACATGGGTGGCGCTGGCCCCCCCAACCCCCATCCGTTGATCCCCTCGGGAGGGCCTGGTAGGTTTCGCGGCTTCTCCACCGCCGTTCGGCGGGCCCTCCGGCCCCCTGCGCGAGGGCCTGACGGCCCTCCTAAAGCCCCCTACAGCAACGACTTCCGAGCCGCATGGACCTACACGAGTACCAGGCGAAGGAACGCTTCCGCGCCGCGGGCATCCCGGTGCCACCCGGGGAGGTGGCAACCACCCCCGCCGAGGCCGAGAAGCTGGCCGCCAAGTACGGCGGCTCGGTGGTCGTGAAAGCCCAGGTCCACTCCGGCGGGAGGGGTAAGGCCGGCGGCGTGAAGCTCGCCAAGACGCCCGCCGAGGCCCGAGCGCACGCCGAGAAGATCCTCGGCATGCAGATCAAGGGCCTCACGGTCGAGAAGGTGCTGATCGCCCCCACGGAGAACATCGCGACCGAGGCGTACGTCGGCGTCCTGATCGACCGTGCGAAGCAGGCCCCTACGTTCATCGTGTCGGCCGCTGGCGGCATCGACATCGAGACGGTGGCGAAGGAGACGCCCGAGAAGGTCCGAAAGCTCGCGGTGGACCCGCGCTACGGGCTCCTCCCGCACCAGGCCTACTGGCTCGCGAACTTCCTCTACGACGACGAGAGCCTGATCAAGCAAGCGAGCAAGATCATCGCGCAGCTCTACGACTCGTTCGTCTCGTCGGGCGCCTCGATGGCCGAGATCAACCCGCTGATCACGACGCCCTCGGGCGAGGTGAAGGCGATCGATGCCAAGATGAGCATCGACGACAACGAAGTCTTCCGACGTCCCGAGGTCGCCCTGATGCGCGACACATCGGGCGAGCCACCCGCCGAGACGCTCGCGCGCACGGCCGGCCTCTCGTACGTGAAGCTCGACGGCGACGTCGGCTGCTGCGTGAACGGCGCCGGTCTCGCGATGGCCACGATGGACCTGGTGAAGTACTACGGTGGCAGCCCGGCGAACTTCCTCGACATCGGCGGATCGTCGAATCCGGACAAGGTCGTCGCCGCGCTCCAGATCATCACGTCGGATCCGAACGTGAAGGCGATCCTCTTCAACATCTTCGGCGGCATCACCCGCTGCGACGACGTGGCGAACGGGATCCTCGAAGCGATGAAGCGCATCGAGATCGAGCCCCCGATCGTGATTCGCCTCACCGGCACGAACGAGGAGATCGCGTTGAAGATCTTGGGAGACGCCGGGTTCCCGGCGTACACCTCGATGGACGAGGTGGTCGAGAAGGCCGTCCAGCTGGCGAGGGCCTGAGCATGGCGATCTTCACCGACAAGAACACCAAGCTCGTCGTCCAGGGCATCACGGGTCGCGACGGCTCGTTCCATACGCGCGAGATGATCGCGTACGGCACGCAGGTGGTCGGCGGCGTCACGCCCGGCAAGGGCGGCCAGACGTTCGACGGTCCCAACGGCCGGAAGGTCCCGATCTTCAACGCGATGGACGAAGCGGTCGCCGCGACGGGCGCGAACGCGTCCGTGATCTTCGTGCCGCCGGCGTTCGCAGCGGGCGCGATCTTCGAGGCCGCGGACGCGGGCATCAAACTCGTGGTCGCGATCACCGAGGGCGTGCCGGTTCTCGACATGGCGCGTGCGCACGCGTTCGCGCGTGATCGGGGCGCGCGGGTGCTCGGGCCGAACTGCCCGGGCCTCCTGACCGTGGGCGGCGCCAAGATCGGCATCCTGCCCGGCAGGATCGCGAGCCCGGGCCCGATCGGTGTGGTGTCGCGCTCGGGCACGCTCACCTACGAGGCGGTCTATCAGCTCACGCGGGCCGGCCTCGGACAGACGACGTGCGTCGGCATCGGGGGCGACCCGCTCATCGGCACGAACTTCATCGACTGCCTCGCGGCCTTCGAGAAGGACGGCGCCACGGAGGCGGTCGTCATGATCGGCGAGATCGGCGGTACGGACGAGCAGCAAGCCGCCGCGTTCGCGAAAGAAAAGATGTCGAAGCCCGTCGTGGGCTTCATCGCGGGACAGACCGCGCCTCCGGGCCGCCGCATGGGGCACGCGGGCGCGATCATCAGTGGGGCGGAGGGGACGGCGGCAGAGAAGATCAAAGCACTCCAAGCAAATGGAGTTTCCGTGGCAAAACGACCGGCGGAGATCGTCGGCCTGGTGAAGGCTGCAATGGCATGATGATGGACGTGATGATGGACGAAGGACTCTTGGTCGATGACGCGCTCGAGGCGGTCGATCACCGGGTCCGTCCCGAGACGCTGCTGGCCGATGTGGTCGAGCTGATGGTGCGGGAAGGCGTCGATGCGGTGCCCGTCGTCGGCGGCGGATCCGAGGTGCTGGGCATGGTCACTGCGGGCGACGCGCTCGCGCAGCTCATGCACGACGCGGAGTCCGAGGAGGGCGGGCTGCCCACGCGGCCGCTCACCGCGCGCGACGTCATGACGCGGACGGTGCTGTGCGTTTCCGAGGGCGAGCCGCTGATCGAGGCCGCGCACATGATGGTCCACAAGGACGTGGAGCTCATTCCGGTGGCGCGCGAGGGTCAGCTCATCGGCATCATCACGCGGGCAAAGGTCCTCCGCGCGCTCCATCAGCGGAACACGGCGCGAACGCGCCGCAACGGAGCCGCCTCATGAGCCTCACGCTCGCGATTCTCAAACCCGACGCAGTCGGGTCGCGGAAGGCCGGCAAGATCATCGCGCACCTCGAGGCCGCGGGTTTCGAGGTGCGGGCGCTCCGCCTCCTGTCGCTCAGCAAGGAGCAGGCGGGTGCGTTCTACGCCGTGCACCGCGAGCGGGGCTTCTACGCCGAGCTCGTCGAGTTCATGACGTCGGGCCCGGTGATTCCGATGGTGCTCGAGGCGCCCGACGCGGTGGCCAAGCTACGCGCGACGATCGGGGCCACGGACCCAGCGGAGGCAGCGCCTGGCACGGTCCGGAAGCTCTATGCCGAGTCCAAGGGGCGGAACGCGATCCATGCATCGGACTCCGACGAGAATGCCGCGCGGGAGATCGCGTTCTTCTTCGCGGGAAGTGAACTGCTGGGGTAGGGGTGCGGGCGCCTTCGGGTCGTCCGTCTCCGATGCCGCTTGGTGAGACCCGCCCGCCTGTCCAGACTGGTCGTAGACCGGTCTGACAAAGGCGGGGCCATGAAGCCGTGCCGGCGATGGCGGCAGCCGTGAACCCGGATCTCTACCGAAACCGCGCCTGAGGGCCCCGTTTCGCCCCCGGAATGCCCGAGTTCCCTAGACAATCTCTGCCCCCGGCTTAGGTTTGACCCCTATGCTCAGAGTGGACCTCGGGCGCTTGGACCGCGAGGGCTCGGTCCTGGTGGACGCCCAGGTCCCGGCCGACGACCCCATGTGGCACGACAGCGGGGTCGAGTGGCGCGGGCCGGTCGACGTGAATCTCCGGGCCTCCTTCGCGGGAAGCGGGGAAGTGGTGGTCCGCGGGAGGGTGGCAGGGACGCTCGAGCAGGAGTGCCGGCGGTGCCTGACGCCGGTCGCGGGGAAGTTCGACCAAGAAGTCACGATGGTATTCTCCGCCGACACGACCACGGAGGACACCGGCGAAGGATATCTGTTCGTGTTCGACCCGGTACGAAGGGACTTGGACCTGAGTGATGCCGTGCGCCAGGAGGTGATTCTGGCGATGGAACCGTATGTGGTGTGTGATCCGGGGTGCCGCGGCCTCTGTCCGCGGTGCGGCGCCAACCTCAACGAGGGGGCGTGCGGGTGCACCGCCGAAGAAGTCGACACACGTTGGGCGGCCCTCCGGTCGCTAAAGGACAGGTGATGCCATGGCAGTCCCGAAGAAGCGAACCTCGAAGCAGCGCAAGCGTAAGCGCCGCACGCATTTCAAGGCGCAGCCGGTGCCGGTGCAGGCGTGCCCCAAGTGCGGCGACGCCAAGCCGCCGCACCGCGTCTGCCCGACGTGCGGCCACTATGCGGGCGAGCCGGTCCTGGAGATCGCGGTCGGCTGAGGCTGGCGGCCCGTGAAGGCGGGACGCCCATCATCATTACCCGAGGGGATCGAGTCGGCATGCGCATAGCGTTGGACGCGATGGGCACCGACTTGGCTCCCGAGCCCGAGGTCCTGGGGGCGCTCGACGCCCTGAAGCATCTCGAGGCCGACATCGAGATCGTGCTCGTGGGCGACGAAGCGGTCGTCCGTGCAGCCGTCGCGAAGCACGGACCGATCCCCGAGCGCCTCTCGTTCCGGCATGCCCCGGACCGGGTGACGGCCGAGGACTCGCCCGCCTCGGTCATCCGCAAGAAGCCCGAGTCCTCGATCGTCGTGGGCCTCAAGCTCCATCAGCAGGGCGAGGTCGACGCCTTCGTGAGCGCGGGCTCGACGGGCGCGATCATGGCGACCTCGCTCTTCACCCTCCGGCCCCTGCCGGGCGTCGACCGCCCCGCGGTGGCTACGCTCCTTCCAACGATCGGCTCGCCCGTCCTCCTCATCGACGCGGGCGCCAACGTGGACTGCAAGCCGCACCACCTGGTCCAGTTCGCGCACCTCGGTAGCGTTTACATGCGCCGGACGATGGACCTGCCGAAGCCGAGGGTCGCGCTGCTGAACATCGGCGAGGAGCGGGGCAAGGGAAACGAAGTCATCGCCGAGACGTACGAGCTGCTCGCGAAGGAGCCCGGCATCCACTTCGTGGGCAACGTGGAGGGCCGCGACATCATCCGCGACACGTGTGATGTCCTGGTTTGCGACGGCTTCGTCGGCAACGTCTTGCTCAAGTTCTACGAGTCGGTCGCCGCGGTCATCGTCGGCATGTTGAAGAAGCGGCTCGCCGGCCGGGACGAGGGGACGCTCTTCGAGGACGTCTTCCGCGTGCTCGACTACTCCGAGCACGGCGGCGCGCCGCTCCTCGGCGTCGGCGGGGTGTCGATCATCTGCCACGGTGGCTCCCCGCCCAAGGCGATTCGCCAGGCGCTCGGGGTCGCGGCGCGAGCCGTCCGCTCGGACATGGTGAAGCACAGCGCCCAGGACTTCACCGCGGGCGCCCGGTAGGCGCACGCCAGGAGAGGCCATGAAGAAGCCAGATCCGCTCGTCGAGGTCCTCGCGACGGGCAGGTACCTGCCGGACCAGGTCGTCACGAACGACGATCTGTCCAAGCGCATGGATACGTCGGACGAGTGGATTCGCACCCGGACCGGCATCCGTGAGCGCCGCATCGCCCCGGACGGGATGAGCACGGCCCACCTCGGCGCCGGAGCCGCCCGCCGCGCCATGGAGAAGGCGGGGATCGAGCCCGGCGAGGTCGATGTCGTGGTGCTCTGCACATCCACGCCGGACCGATGGATGCCCGCGACCGCTTGCGACGTGCAGGCCCTACTCGGGTGTCGGAACGCGTGGGCCTTCGACGTGATGGCCGCCTGTAGCGGCTTCGTCTACAGCATGAGCGTCGCCGAAGGGTACCTCGCCGCTGGCCGGGGCGAGATCGCCCTCGTCGTCGCCGCCGAGAAGATGAGCTCGATCCTCAACTGGAACGATCGCTCGACGTGCGTGCTCTTCGGCGACGGGGCAGGCGCCGCGGTGCTTCGGCGGGCCAACGGGAGCGGGCGGGGAATCGTGTCGAGCCACATGCGCTCGGACGGAAACCTCTCGCATCTCCTCTGCCGGCCCGCCGGTGGGGCGCTCGAACCGATCTCGCAGGCCGTTCTCGAACAGGCGCGCCACCTCGTGCGCATGGAGGGACGGGAAGTCTTCAAGAACGCGGTCCGCTCGATGGCGGAGGCGTGTGACGTCGCGCTCCAGCAAGCCGGCCTGACCGCGAACGACATCGACCTGCTCGTCCCCCATCAGGCCAACATCCGCATCATCGAAGCCACCGCGAAGTACGCGAACCTGCCCATGGACAAGGTCTTCGTGAACGTGGACCGCTACGGCAACATGAGCTCCGCTTCGGTACCGGTCGGGCTCGACGAGGCCGAGGAGCAGGGCCGCATCCGGCCCGGATCGCACGTGCTCACGGTGGCGTTCGGGGCCGGGCTGACGTGGGGCGCCATGGTGCTCCGCTACTAGACGGATCGATCCATGTCGTTGGCGCTCATCTTCCCGGGTCAGGGCTCCCAGTCCGTCGGTATGTGCGGCGCACTGGCCGACGCCGAGCCCAGGGCGGCCGAGATCCTGGCTAGGGCGAATCGCGTCCTGGGCTTCGACCTCGCGGGCATCATGCGGAACGGGCCCGAGGAGGAGCTCACCGCGACCAAGAACGCGCAGCCGGCCATCTTCACGCACTCGGTCGCGGCACTCGAAGTCGCGAAGGGCCGACTCGGCGGGGTCGCGTTCGCCGCAGGTCACTCGTTCGGCGAGTTCGGCGCGCACGTCGCGGCCGGCACGCTCTCGTTCGAGGATGCGCTCGGCGCCGTGCGCCTGCGCGGCGAGCTGATGTTCGAGGCGGGGCTCGCGAGGCCGGGTGCCATGGCCGCGGTGCTCGGACTCGGAGACGCGGAGATCGAAGCCGTGTGTGCCCGAGTCACCGCCGGCACGTGCCAGCCCGCGAACTTCAACTCGGAAGGGCAGATCGTCATTTCCGGAGACGTGGCGGGGGTCGAGCAGGGCATGCAGCTCGCGAAGGAGGCAGGCGCGAAGAAGGTGATCCCCCTCAAGGTCTCGGGCGCCTTCCACTCGTCGCTCATGGAGCCCGCCGTCGAGCCGCTGCGGAAGCGGCTCGCGTCGATCGAGTTTCGCGACCCGAGCTTCCCGGTGGTCTCGAACGTGACCGCGCAGGCCGTCACGACGGGGGGGGAGGCCCGTGAGCTGCTCGTCCGCCAACTCACGTCGCCCGTGCGCTGGAGCGCCACCGTGGCAACGATGCTGGCCGGAGGCGCCGACCGGTTCCTGGAGCTGGGGCCCGGAAAGGTCCTCACGACCCTGAACCGGCGCAACGCGCCGAACGCCACGAGCACGCAGCTCGGAGAGCCGGCGGACTTCGCAGCCCTCGCAGGCACGGAAGGAGGCGCATGAGCGCACGGGAGCTCGACGGGAAGGTCGCCCTGGTGACAGGGGGGTCGCGCGGGATCGGTCGCGCGATCGCCGAGGCCCTGGCCGAGGGGGGCGCCCGGATTGCCGTGGTCGCCCGGGACGGGGAGCGCGCGAGCGCCGTGGCTGCCGAGCTGCCGGGCTCCGGGCACGCGGGGTTCGCGTGCGACGTCGCCGACCCCCAAGCCGTGAACACGACCCTCGCAGCCGCAGAGGAGCGCCTGGGGCCGGTCGACATCCTGATCAACAACGCCGGCATCACCCGCGACAATCTGTTGATCCGCATGAAGGACGAGGAATTCGATGAAGTGATCGCAGCCAACCTCAAGGGCGCGTTCAACTTCACGAGGGCCGCCGCACGCGGGATGATGAAGCGACGCGACGGCGCGATCCTGAACATCACGTCGGTCGTCGGGCTGATCGGCAACGCCGGCCAGGCCAATTACGCCGCCTCGAAAGCGGGCCTTCTCGGCCTGACCAAGAGCGTGGCGCGTGAGCTGGCCTCTCGGGGGGTGCGCTGCAACGCGATCGCCCCCGGGTTCATCACCACCGACATGACCGGCGAGTTGAACGAGAAACAGATCGAGGAGCTGCGCGGACGCATCCCGCTCGGCGCGCTCGGCACTCCGGCGGATGTAGCAGCGGCGGCGCGGTTTCTCGTCGGCCCGGGCGCGCGCTACATTACCGGCCAGGTGCTGGCGGTCGATGGCGGGATGACCATGTAACGGCCGGCCAGAATCAACCCCCGAAGGAGGAGACATGAGCGAGCCCACCGAGGCGCGGGTCCGTGAGATCATCGTGAACGAGCTCGGCGTCGAGCCGGAGAAGGTCACCGACGGCGCGTCGTTCGTGGAGGATCTTGGCGCGGACTCCCTCGATACCGTCGAGCTCGTGATGGCTTTCGAGGAGGAGTTCGGCGTCGACATCCCCGACGATGCGGCCGAGAAGATCGCAACCGTCAACGATGCGATTGCCTTTATCGATTCGAACAAGGGCT
>CAZBCN010000070.1:12709-16875 GCA_964490285.1 uncultured Gemmatimonas sp.
GGGCGACGCGATCGCGTACCTGCGCAAGAAGAGCGCGTCCTAGCGCCGGGTTTCGTCCCCCCACCGACGGACGATGGGAACAGTGCCTGGAGAGCCGCGGCGGGTCGTCGTGACCGGCATGGGCTTGGTTTCGCCCGTGGGAAACGACGTGGCCGCCAGCTGGCAGAACCTGCTCGCCGGTACGAGCGGGGGCGCGATCGTCACGGCGTTCGAGGCCACGGAGAAATTTCCGTGTCGGATCGGCTGCGAAGTGAAGGGCTTCGAGCCGCTCGACTACATGGACAAGCGAGACGCCAAGCGGTTCGACCGCGTCTCGCGGTTCGCGATCGCGGCGTCGGCCCAGGCTCTGAAGTCCGCTGGGCTCGGGGACGCGCCGGCCGGGCTCGACCAGGAGCGGTGCGGCGTCATCATCGGGAGCGGGATCGGAGGCATCGCGACGTTCGAGGAGCAGCACCGCAAGCTCATCGAGTCCGGGCCGGACCGGGTGAGCCCGTTCTTCATCCCGATGTTCATTCCGGACATTTCCGCGGGTCTCGTCTCGATCCGATGGGGCCTGCGTGGACCCAACTACGCGACTGTGTCGGCCTGCGCCTCCTCGGCGCACGCGATCGGGGACGCGGCACGCCTCATCCAGCACGGCGATGCGGACGTGATGCTCGCCGGGGGCGCCGAAGCGACGATCACTCCGATGACGTACGCGGGCTTCTCGGCCATGAAGGCGATGTCCACGCGCAACGACGACCCCGCGGGCGCGAGCCGTCCGTTCTCGTTCGATCGCGACGGCTTCGTCATGGGCGAGGGCGCCGGTATCCTCGTTCTCGAGGCGCTCGAGCACGCCGCAGCGCGCGGAGCGGAGCCTCTCGCGGAAGTCGCCGGATACGGCCTCTCGGGTGATGCGTATCACATCACCGCGCCGCCGGACGACGGCTACGGGGCACAGAACGCGATGCGCATGGCCCTACGCCATGCCGGCGCGACCCCCACCGACGTGGACTACGTGAACGCGCATGGTACGTCCACCATGGCCGATGCGATCGAGACCGCAGCCATCAAGGCCGTGCTCGGGGAGCACGCCCGGAAGATCGTGGTGGGCTCGACCAAATCGATGACGGGCCACCTCCTCGGTGCGGCGGGTGCGCTCGAGGCCATCGTGTGCGTCCAGACGTGCCGCACGGGCAAGATCCCGCCGACGATAAACTTCTCGGGCCCCGACCCTGCGTGCGATCTCGAGTACGCGCACGGCGGGATGATCGAGCGGCCCGTGAAGCTCGCGCTAAGCAACTCGTTCGGGTTCGGCGGCCACAACGTCTGTCTGGCGCTGCGCCGCTGGGAGTAGGGGACCACACAGCCGACTGAAGGGGAGGTACACATGAGGGTCGGCATCGGGTACGACTCCCACCGCTTCGACGCCACGTGTGATTTGGTGCTGGGTGGGGTGCGCATCCCCGACCATGCGGGTCTCGCGGGGCACTCCGACGGGGACGCCGTCGCCCACGCGATCATCGATGCCATCCTGGGCGCCGCCTCGGCGGGCGACGTCGGAAGCCACTTCCCGCCGACCGACTCGCGCTGGAAGGGAGCCGACTCGCTCGAGCTGCTCACCATCGCGACGCACCACGTACGCGGCCTGGGGTGGCGGGTCGTCAACGTCGACGTGACGGTCGTGTGCGAGAGCCCGAAGATCCGTCCCCACGTCGAGGCCATGTGTCGGCGCCTCGGCGAGGCGATCGGAATCACGGCCGAGCAGGTGTCGGTGAAGGGAAAGACGAACGAGGGCATGGGCTGGATCGGCGCGGGCGAGGGGGTCGCCGTGCACGCCGTGGCCCTGATCGAGTCCGCATGAAGTTGCCTTGAGCGACCTCCTCACATGGATGGACGCGCTTCCGGGACCCACCCTCTACCTCTTTCTGGGCGTCGGTGCGGCCCTCGAAAACATCGTCCCCGCGGTTCCGGCCGATACGTTCGTCGCGCTCGGCGGACTCCTGTCCGCGCTCGGCTCTCTCGACGCCCGATGGGTGTTCTTGTCGACCTGGCTCTTCAACGTCGCCTCTGCCTTGGCGATGTACCGTGTCGGGCACAGATACGGGCAGGCGCTTTTCGGCACGACCGTCGGGCGCTTGCTCTTGAAGCCGCACCAAATCCAAAGGATGGCGGCGTTCTACGTGCGGTGGGGTCGACCCGCGATCTTCCTGACTCGCTTCCTGCCGGGACTCAGGGCCGTCGTCCCCGTGTTCGCGGGCATCACGCGCCAGGCATGGCTCCCGGTCGCGATCCCGCTGGCGACCGCTTCGGCGATCTGGTACGGCGCGCTCGTGTGGCTCGGCAGTTGGGCCGGACAGAACCTCGACCTCCTGGGACGCCTCCTCGGACGCCTGCAGGGGGTGCTCGGCGCGTTGGCGCTCCTCATGGCGCTGGCCGCTCTCGCGTGGTGGTGGGGCTCGCGGCGCCCGCCCAGTGAGTGAGCACCGCGCCTTCCGTCTCGAGCAGTTCCAGGACTATCTCACCTACGAGCGCGGGCTCTCGGCGCGCAGCGTACAGGCCTACGCGCGCGACCTGGTCCGGTGGCGCGACTTCGTGGTGAGCCAGGGAGCCGGCGGGCCGACCACGGTGACGCCCAAGCAGCTGCGGGAGTGGGTGTTCTCGCTCAAGGACGCCGGCCTCGCCTCCACGTCCATTCGGCGTGCACAGTCCGCGCTCCGGACCTACTTCGCGTTCCTGCTCGCGGACGGCGTCGTCACGGCCGACCCCACCGAGCGGCTCGAGTCTCCGCGCGTGACCCGCCGTCTGCCCGAGTTCCTGACGATCGAGGAGGTCGAGCGGCTCCTCGACGCCCCCGATCCGACGCGGCCGCTCCACTGGCGCGACCGGGCGATCCTCGAGTTCCTCTACGCGTCGGGCGTGCGTGTCTCCGAGCTCGTGGAGGTGCCGCTCTCCGCGCTCGACCTCGACGAGGGACTGGCCACGATCTTCGGAAAGGGGTCCAAGGAGCGCCTCGTGCCCGTCGGGGAGCCCGCCCGTCGCGCGTTGGAGCGTTATCTGCGGGAGGTCCGTCCGCGCCTCGACAAAGGGCAGGGGCAGGGGCGCGTGTTCCTGAATGCCCGCGGGCGCCCACTGCGGCGGGAGGCCGTGTGGACCCTGGTGGCCGACGCCGCGCGGCGCGCCGGGATCACGAAGACCGTGTCCCCCCACACGCTCCGCCACACGTTCGCCACGCACCTGGTCGAGGGCGGAGCGGACCTCGCAGCCGTGCAGGAGCTGCTCGGACACGCCGACATCTCGACGACGCAGATCTACACACACCTGGATCGCGACTATCTGCGCGAGGTGCACAGGAAGCACCACCCGCGGGCCTAGCGGGGGGTGCGCATGTGCCTTCGCCGGGGCGGGAAGCTCGTCCCTCGGTGTCGCAGGTGTCCCGCCGCGAGGCATGCGTGGCATGCGACAGAGTCGCCTCGGGACGAGCTTCCCACCCCGGCGCTTTTGCGCGGTACTGGACCGTGAGCGACCGGCTCAGGCGAGCGGGTGACGGGTCTTCAGGCCCGGGAAGCGTGCGAAGTCGCCGTCCGTGGTGATCCACTCCGCGCCCGACTCGATGGCGAGGGCGGCGAAGTAGGCGTCCGGCACGAGGTTGCCACGGACCCGCGCCTGGGCGCAGAGGTCGAGAAAGATGCTCCAGTGTCGTGGGCCAGGGACCACTGACACCTGGCCAGGTCGGTCGCGGATTGCGCGCACGAACGCGAGCGCATCGGCCAGCGGAGTCGGGTCCCGAAAGACCCGTGGATGCGTGACCACTCGGAGGAAGCCGGCGAGCACGAGGTCCGAGAGGCCATACGGAGCCGGACCCGTGATCGCCGCCTCCAGCCAAGCTCGATACTCGTCGTGGCGAGCCGCGTCGCGCCGGTGGGCGTAGACGAGGACGTTGACGTCCGGGACGATCAAGTCGCGTCGTCCATGATGTCCAGGAGCGAGGCGGTGTCGTCGAGGTCGACCCCCGGCAAAACCCCTTCCGAGCCGAACGTCGGCAGCTCGATGGGTTCGGGTGCGCCGCGCGTGCCCTCCCGAGCGAGGGTCGCGCGCAACGCGTCCTCGATCACGGCGGTCAACGTCCGGCCTGTATCGACGGCGTGCCGCTTGGCCGCTTTGAGTAGGTCATCGGGGAGCTGCAC
>CAZBCN010000071.1:0-16798 GCA_964490285.1 uncultured Gemmatimonas sp.
GAACATCGCCGACGTGCTCGACATGACCGTCGACGACGCGCTCGAGTTCTTCGATGCCCTGCCGGCGATCAAGCGTAAGCTGCAGACCCTGTCGGAAGTGGGGCTCGGGTACATTCACGTCGGCCAGTCGGCGACGACCCTCTCGGGTGGCGAAGCGCAGCGCGTGAAGCTCGCCACCGAGCTCTCCAAGCGCGCCACGGGAAACACCATGTACATCCTCGACGAGCCGACGACGGGTTTGCACTTCGAGGACGTGCGCGTCCTGCTCGAGGTTCTCCACAAGCTGGTCGACCTCGGCAACACCGTGGTGGTCATCGAGCACAATCTCGACGTCATCAAGACCGCGGACTGGGTGGTGGACCTGGGTCCGGAGGGAGGCGAGGAGGGCGGCCGGATCGTGGCCGAGGGGACGCCGGAGGACGTGGCGCGGGTCGAAGCGTCGCACACGGGCCGGCACCTCGCGGAGATCTTGGGCGGCTGAGCACCGCCGTTGAAGGGTCTGGGCTCCGTCGGCGTAGGATTCCGTGTGCAACGCCACTCCCGACGAATTACCTTACGGTTCCCCGAGAAACCGGGTCCCGCGCGCCGGCGTAGGGTATTGGGCCGGCGCCGTGGGTAGGCGCCCGCAGCCACAGAATACGGAGACCTACATGGTGACCCGAGAGGACCTCGAGAGCTTCCTGATGCGCATGGACCTCGAGTACGAAGAGGTAGATCCGGGGATGTTTCTCGTTCACGGTCGAAACAGCGGGCTCCCCATGGTCGTCCATCATGCCGACGCCCTGCTGCTCATCCGCATGAAGCTCATGGACATGCCGACGCCCGAGGAAGGGAAGCCCGAGCTCTATCGCACGCTGCTCGAGCTCAACGCGTCCGACGTGGTGCACGGAGCCTACGGCATCGAGGAGGGCGAGCTGATCATCAGCGACACGCTCGAGCTCGAGACGCTCGACTTCCACGAGGTGCGCGCTTCGATGGAGTCCATGGAGCTCGCCGCGATGAGCCACATGGAGCGCATACGCTCCTTGGCCGGCCTCACATCAAACACCGCCAAAGCGGGGGTCGAGGGCTGAGCATGGGCATCTTCACGAAGCTTTCGACCGTCATCAAGTCGAACATCAACGACCTCATCTCTCGGGCCGAGAATCCCGAGAAGATGCTGAACCAGATCATTCTGGACATGCGGGACCAGCTCGCGAAGGCGAAGCGCGAGGTGGCCGCCGCGATCGCGGACGAGCGCAAGCTCAAGTCCCAGGTCGAGACCGAGGTCAAGCAGGCGCGCGACTGGCAGCACCGCGCCATGCTCGCGGTGAAGGAGAACCGGGACGACCTCGCCAAGCAGGCGCTCATTCGCCAGCAGGAGCACACCGAGCGGGCGCAGGTGCTCCAGCAGACCTGGGAGACGCACTCTGCCGAGACCGAGAAGCTCAAGGGCTCGTTGCGCCAGCTGAACGACAAGATCGAGGAGGCCAAGCGCAAGCGGAACCTGCTCGTCGCG
The DNA here is from genome assembly GCA_964490285.1 of uncultured Gemmatimonas sp. Taxonomy (GTDB): domain Bacteria; phylum Gemmatimonadota; class Gemmatimonadetes; order Longimicrobiales; family Gaopeijiaceae; genus UBA2982. Next base: position 1,499 of record CAZBCN010000071.1, read on the forward strand.
AAGCAGAAGCGCGCGCAGGCCCAACGCCGGATCCACGAGACGATGTCGGGCCTCTCCGATACGTCGGCGTTCGAGACGTTCAACCGGATGGCCGAGAAGATCGAGGACGAGGAGCGGCGCACGCTCGCTCAGGCCGAGGTCACCGAGGCGATCTCGGGCGATACACTCGAGACCCAGTTCCTCAAGCTCGAGGCGGGCACGGGCGGCGCGGACGTCGAGGATCGCCTCATGGCGCTCAAGGCCGAGATGGGCTTGATCGCTCCGCCGAAGGCGGCCGACAAGGCGAAGCAGCTCGGGGCCGGGAACTCGGGCGTCCACGACGCCGACGTGGAGGACGTCTCGGAGGCCGAGGCGGCCTCGATTCCCGAGGCGCAGCTGCTGTCCGAGTTCGACAAGCTCGAGAAGCAGAGCTAGGCATTTCCGGGTGAGCACCGTCTACCTCAACGGCGCCTACCTGCCCAAGGCGGAAGCCGCGGTCTCGGTCGAGGACCGCGGCTTTCTGCTCGGGGACGGCGTCTACGAGGTGGTGCCGTTCTACGAGGGCGTGCCGTTCTTCATGGATCGGCACCTCGAGCGCCTGCGCTACAGTCTGTCCGAGGTGCGCATCGACTTCGACGCGGCCGCGGTGGCGGACATCGCGCGCCGACTCGTCGCGCTCAACCAGCTCGACCAGGCGGATCGGTCGATTTTCTACGTCCAGGTCACGCGCGGAGTCGCTCCGCGCACGCACTACTTTCCTGAGGAGCCGGTTCCGCCGACGGTGTTCGGGTATGCCAAGGCGTGGACGCGGCCGGCGGACGCGGTGTGGGGTCGGGGCTTCACGGCGATCACCGTGCCCGACCGACGCTGGATGCGCGTCGACATCAAGACCATCAACCTGCTCCCGAACGCGTTGGCGTTCCAGGCCGCGAAGGACGCGGGCGTCGACGACGCCATCTTGGTGCGGGACGGTGTCGCGATCGAGGGGGCGCACCAGAACTTCTGGGGCGTGTTCGACGGCGTGGCCGTCACCCACCCGCAGACGAACCTGATCCTGAGCGGCATCACGCGGGGGGTCGTCCTCGAGGTGGCGCGCTCGCACGGCATTCCAGTCCTCGAGCGACCGATCCAGCTGGAGGAGCTGGCCACTGCGGACGAGCTCTTCTTCACGGGAGCCACGGGCGAGGTGCGGCCGTGCGTGCGGGTCGACGGGAAGCCGATCGGCGACGGGCGCGTCGGCCCTGTGACGAGAGCCCTCTCGGACGCGTTCCTCGCGCTTGTCGAGCGCACCAAGGAGGCGGCGGCGGTCGTACGATGAGGGGCCGCGCGTCGGTCGCGCTCCTCGCGGCGCTCTCGCTGGCCGCCTGCCTGCGATCGAGCGGGCCCTCGGTCTCTGGGCTCGTCGGCGTGCCGGGCGAGCAGGGCGATCCTCTGCACGCCGTCTATCTGGGGAGCGGTGGTTGGATCCTCGAGCACGCGGGTCACATGGTCCTGACCGGGCCCCTGTTCACGAACCCGGGACTCTTCACGACGGGCCTCCTGCCGATCCGCTCCGACACCGTCGTCGTCGACCGGTACATGTCACGCCACGACGTATCGTCCGCGGTCGCCATCCTCGTCGGGCACGCGCACTACGACCATCTCATGGACGTGCCGCGCGTCGCCACGAGGCACGCTCCTGCCGCCCGGATCGTCGGAAGCCAGACCGTCGCCAACATGCTCGGGACGTGGTCGGGACTCGCGGACCGGGTGGACCTCGTCGACGACTCCGCGGGCGACCAGAAGACGGTCGGACGGTGGCTCCACTACGGCGACGGTGTGCGCGTCATGGCGCTCCGGTCGCACCACGCCCCGCACTTCGACGGCTACACACTGTACCGCGGCACGCGCGACTCGCCGTGGACTGATGAGCCCGCATGGGCCACCGACTGGGTAGACGGGGAGACCTACGCGTTCCTGATCGACTTCATGGCGAGTGCGGACTCGGTCGCGTACCGCATCTACTACCAGGACGCGGTCGCTGCGGCCCCAGCGGGCTTCGCGCCGGACGCGCTCATCGCGGAGCGACCCGTCGACGTCGCGATCCTGGTGCCGGCGACGTTCGACCAGGTCGACTGGCACCCCGAAGCCTTCGTGGAGAACCTGCGGCCGAGACGCGTGCTGCTCGGACACTGGGAGGACTTCTTCTCGCCCATGGACGCGCCCACGCGTTCGATGCGCCTGACGGACATCCGGCACTTCGAGCGACGGCTCGAGCGCGTGTTCGAGGGCGAGTGGTGGCGACCCGACCGCTGGACGGAGCTCTGGCTGCGCTGAGCCCTTCGGTTACCTGGGGGCCTTCTTCGAGATGAAGAGCGTCGCGCTCGTGAGGCCGCTGTCGCTGTAGGTCCCGACCCAGATGTTGTAGAGGCCGCTCGGTGCGTTGGGGATGGTGACGACCGGGTTGCTGTCTCCCAAGGAGTCGTCGTCACAGATCCACGAGGCATCGGGACGGTTGATGAGCAGCGTCGTGTCCTCGTCGCTGCGCACGTAGAACGACAGGGCGGTGCCCGACCCGGTGTACGTGAGGTTGTAGTCCGGGGCGTTGGCCACGTACCCGTACCCGCAGCCGGACACGTCGACGTCGACGCTCCCGCCCGCCGAGAGCGACAGCGTGTGGGGGTCCGGCGTGAAGCTCCCGTCGAGCGTGACGCGACCGTAAGTGGGATCGCGTGAGAGGTCGGGCGCTCCTGCGGTGGTGGTCCCATCCGGATCCACCGTGGTGATGTGCAAGGTCGCTTGGCTGATCGCGCCCTCCGAGTAGCCGCCGACCCAAATCCCGTAGACACCGATGTCGGGGTCGGGGATCGAGACCCTGGGATTCAGGCCCTCGTGGCTGTCGTCGTCGCAGAGAAAAGTCGAATCCGGCTGCAAGACGACCAGCATCAGGTCGCCGTCGCCCTCCGCATAGATATGGAGCGCGCCACCGATTCCGGCATACGTGAGCGCCACGCGGTCCTCTGCCCGGGAGATGTACCCGTAGTCGCACTCGTCGTCGATGGTGACCCGAACGTTGCCGCCTGCCTTCACGTTGACGGTCTGCGTCTCATCGGCGCCCTGCACGAAGACGAGATCCTGCGCCTGTGCACTGATCGCAGCCGGGAGGAGAAGCATCGGTGAGGCGAACAGCAAGGACCGGAGTCGCATGGCGGCTTCTCCTCGAAGGTGGGGGCCTCATACCAACATAGGCGTCCGACGGCCACCCTTCCACGTTTTCTTGCGACGCTCGTCATCGGTAGACGAGGTAGGGTTCCCGGAGCCGCTCGAATGCCCGGATCGCCTCGTCCCACCCCGCCGTGAGCGCCGCGAGATCGAGCCCCGCCTCGATCCCCAGCCGTAGCGCATCGGTCCCCGCCAGCCGATCGAAGTGCGCGACGTTCCACGCCCAACGGTCGCCCGAGGCTCGGCGCGCCTCGACGAGCATCGCTACGGCGGCGCGAGGCGCGTCGTAGTCGGTGGACTCGGCCACCAGGCGTACGCCGTGCACCTCGACACGGTCGAACTTGCCGTCGGTTGCCCCCGTGGGCGTGAACGTCACGGCCTCGAAGCGCACGCCCGCCAGGCCGTACGCGTTCAGGGCGGTGGCGAGCGCGTCGCCGTCGAGCCACGGTGCCCCCACCCACTGGAAGGCCCGGTCCGTGCCGCGGCCCACCGAGAGCGGCGTACCCTCGAAGAGGCACGTCCCGGGGTAGGCGAGCGCGCTCTCGATCGAGGGCATGTTCGGGGAGGGCGCAACCCACGCGAGCCCGGTGTCGCCGAAGGCGTTCGACCTCGACCACCCGTCCACGGGCACGACGGTGAGGTCGACCTCGATGTCGAACTCGCCGACGTATAGCCGAGCGAGCTCGCCCGGGGTCATCCCGTGGCGCATAGGGACCGGGAACATCCCGACGAACGAACTGAACTCGGGGTGGAGCACTGTGCCCTGCACGACGTCGCCGCGAATCGGATTCGGGCGGTCGAGCACGATGAACGGTACGCCGTTCTCGCCGGCCGCGCGCATCGCATACGCCATCGTGGACACGTACGTGTAGTAGCGCGCGCCGATGTCCTGCATGTCGAAGAGGAGCACGTCGACGCCCTCGAGCATCTCTGGGGTCGGCGCGAGCGTCCCGCCGTAGAGCGAGTGAATCGGGAGCCCGGTACGCGTGTCCACGTCCGCCGCGATGGTCACCCCCTCGGCCTCGCTGCCGCGGATGCCGTGCTCCGGAGCATAGAGCGCGACGAGCTCGACACCGGGGTGCTCGAAGAGCAGGTCGATGTCCGAGCGGCCCTGCCGGTCGAGGCCGGTGTGGTTGGTCACCAATCCGACCCGGCGACCGGCCACGAGGTGGAGCGAGTCCGCGAGGAGTACCTCGATCCCGGGGCGGACGGCGCGCTCCGCCGCTGGGGCGGCGTCACCGGCCGGAGGGTCCGAGCACCCCTGCGCCGCCAGCATGGCCAGCCCCCAGGCGAACAATCCACGTGCGAGGCGGGTCCTACGAGCGTGGAGGTCGGTGCCCGCGGGTGGGGGAACGGTGGCCCACACCCACCCGACGTGGCACTTTGTTCGTGACATGCGGCAAGCATCGGCGCCACATTGGGCGCCGTCAACGCATCCGTCCGAGGAACCCGACATCTCGATGGCGCGCCGAACCGTTTCCGACCCCCGTCCAGCGGCCTCCTGGATCGCCGCGGCGTCCGCGTGCCTGGTCGTCGCCGCGTGCGGTCTCTTCCCGGCGGCGACGGCAGGGCCAGGCGGCGTCCCGGAGCCGGTCGGCGAGGCCGACACCGAGTCGGCGGCGGTGGAGGTTTCCGAGCCTTTCTTCGAAGCGGAGCCGGCGCTCGAGCCGTTGGCGCCGCACCCCCGGATCCGCTCCTGGGCGGAGCGCACGTTCCTCCAGCTGACGCTGCGCGAGAAGGTCGGGCAGCTCATCATGCCGTGGGTGCTCGGCGACTACGCGCCCGAGGGATCGCCGAGTCACGAGCGGGTCGCAGAGTACGTGCACAACCAGGGAATCGGCGGCGTGATCATGTCGGTCGGCACGCCGCTCGAAGTGGCGGCCAAGTTGAACGATCTGCAAGGGCACGCGAAGATTCCGCTCCTGGTAGGCGCGGACCTCGAGACGGGAGCAGGCTTCCGGATGCGCGGCGCGATCTACATGCCGGGCTCGATCGAGCTCGGCGGTGCCACGCAGTTCCCCTCCCTGATGGCGCTGGGCGCGTCGGGAGACGAGCGGCTCGCGTACGAGATGGGGCGCGTCACCGCGATCGAGGCGCGAGCCGTCGGCATCCACGTTCCGTTCGCGCCGGTGCTGGACGTGAACAACAACCCCGCGAACCCGATCATCAACGTGCGGTCCTTCGGGGAGAGCGTGGTGGACGTCTCGCGCATGGGGATCGCTTTCATCCAAGGGGTCCAGGAGAACGGAGCGATCGCGACGGGCAAGCACTTCCCGGGCCACGGCGACACCGAGATCGACTCGCACGTGGCGCTTCCGGTGATCCGCCACGACCGCGCGCGCATGGACTCGGTGGAGCTGCGCCCCTTCAAGGAGGCGATCGACGCTGGGCTCGGCGCGATCATGACCGCGCACATTTCGGTGCCGTCGCTCAACGGCGGGATTCGCGAGCCCTCGACCCTCTCGTCTCTCGTGCTCACCAGCGTGCTGCGCGAAGAGATGGGCTTCGACGGACTGGTCTTCACGGATGCCATGGACATGAGCGCCATCGCACGCCAGCACAGCGCTGGGGAGGCGGCCGTGCGCGCGATCGAGGCTGGAGCCGACGTGATCCTCATGCCCCCGGACGTCGCTCGTGCGATCGATGGGATCGTCGCGGCCGTCGAGTCCGGCCGCCTGACCGAGGAGCGCATCGACGCGTCGGTCCGTCGCATCCTCGAGACGAAGGAGTCGCTCGGCCTGCACGCAGACCGGTTCGTCCCGCTCGACCGTATCGGGTCCCTGGTCGGCATTCCCGAGCACACCGCGCTCGCGGACGAGATTGCGGAGCGTTCGATTACGCTGCTCAAGAACGACAGGAATCTGCTTCCGCTCAGGGGCACGCGGTCGGCCTCGGTTCTCTCCGTGTCCTTCCGGCGCCAGTCCGACCTTCTCTCGGCCAGGTACTTCAATCGCGCGCTGCGCGAGACCTATCCTCGTCTCAGTAGCGTCGACGTGGACTCGGACGCTGATGCGACGACGTACGCGAACGTGCTTCGTCGCGTGCGCGGCCAGAACCTCGTGGTGATCAGTACCTATTCGTCGTATGCCGGCGCGGTCGATGCGCTCGAGGATCTCGCCAACTTCGTGCGCCAGGTCGAGCGGACGGGAGTTCCGCACGTGGTGATCTCGTTCGGGAACCCCTATCTGATCTCGAGCTTTCCGGAGGCGCAGGCGTACATGCTCGCCTGGAACGGGTCGGAGGCGAGCCAGCGGGCTGCGGCACGCGCGCTGATCGGCGACTTCGACATCCTGGGTCGCGTGCCGACCTCGATCCCGCCGCTCTTCGAGCTCGGCGCCGGTCTGCGCGTGCCCATGAAGACCCAAGCCGCCGTTGATCGCTGAGCGGCGATCTCTCTGGACCGGGGCGCTTCTCCTCGGCCTGACATCGTGCGCGAGCGGACCGGGCACCCCTGAGGCGCCGGTGCCTCCCGCCGCCACCCTCGATCGTAGCGCGCGGGAGTGGGTCGAGCGGACGCTGATGGGACTCTCGGACGAGGCCCTCATCGGGCAGCTCGTCATCGAGTGGATTCCGGGCGGGTACGCGTCCGAGTCGAGTGCGGACTTCGCGGCGCTCGAGCGTCTGGTCGTCGAGGACCGCATCGGGGGTGTGCTCCCCTCCATCGGCACGCCGCACTCGTACGCGGCCAAGCTCAACGCGCTCCAAGCCCTGGCCGAGGTGCCGCTGCTCGTCGCGTCCGACTTCGAGAACGGCGGGCCCGGCATGCGTATCAACGGATCGTACGCGCTTCCGTCGATGCTTCCACAGGGGGGCGGCACCGTCTTCCCGCCCACGATGGCCTTCGGCGCGATCGGCGATCCGCGCTTCGCCTACGAGTACGGCCGGATCACCGCGCTGGAGGCCCGCGCGAGTGGCGTGCACATGCTCTTCGCACCCGTGCTGGACGTGAACTCGAACCCGGACAACCCGGTGATCGCCACGCGCTCTTTCGGAGCGGACCCCGCTCGCGTTGCCGAGCTCGGGGTCGCGTTCATCGAAGGCGCGCGCGCCGGCGGCGCCTATTCCACCGGGAAGCACTTCCCCGGCCACGGTGACACGGGTACCGACTCACACGTCGGCCTGCCAGTCGTCGAGGCGGACCGGGCGCGGCTCGACCAGGTGGAGCTGGTGCCGTTCGTGCGCGCGATCGCGGAGGGAGTCGACGCGATCATGACCGCACACGTGCAGGTGCCCGGCGTGCTCGGCGTGGGCGCTCCTCCGGCCACGCTTTCCCCCGAGTTCCTCACCGGCCTCCTGCGGCGCGACCTGTCGTTCACGGGTGTTCTGTTCACGGACGCGCTGACGATGCGCGCGATCACCGACATGTACGGCGGGGGCGAAGCCGCGGTGAGGGCGGTCGAGGCCGGGGCGGACGTCATCTTGTCGCCCGCGAACGTGCGCGAGTCCATCGCGGCCATGCGCGGCGCACTCTCGAGCGGCCGCCTCACGCGCGCCCGCCTGGAGGAGTCGGTGCGCCGCCTCCTCGAGCTGAAGGCGCGTCTCGGCCTCCACCGTGACCGCCTGGTCTCGCTCGACCGCGTAGGCGAGGTCGTGGGCTCGGGAGCGCACCTGGCCTTCGCAGACTCCGCGGCATCGCGCTCGATCACGCTGGTGCGCGACGAAGAGGGCATGGTTCCGCTGAGTGCCCGGGTGGCCGGCACGACGGCTCACCTCATCTATGCGCCCTCGTCGATGCTCTGGGCAGGACGGGCCTTCTCTCCTGGCTTGCTCGGGCGCATCCCGGATGTCGTCGAGGTCCGTCTGGACGAGCGCAGCGACTCGAGCGCGCTCGCCAATGCCCAGAACGTTCTCGGGCGGGCGGCGCGGGTGGTCGTCAGCGCGTACGTGCCACCGGCGGCGGGCTCGCGACCGGAGGCCCTGTCGGAGCCAATTCGAGACCTCATCGAGGCGAGTGCGGCGACCCGGCCGACCGCGCTGATCTCGTTCGGGAGTCCCTACCTGCTCGCCGCCGTTCCCGACCTCCGCACCTACCTGATCGCCTGGGGGGATCGCGAGGTCTCGCAGCGTGCCGCGCTGGCCGCGCTGTTGGGGGAGCAGCCGATCCGAGGGCGCCTCCCCATCCCGCTTCCTCCTTTCCATGCGATCGGCGACGGACTCGACCGCGCGGCGGTCGTCGCGCCGACCCTGGTCGCACAGGGCATCGACCCGCTCGCGGCGGCGGGCATCGCACCCGCGCGCGCGACCGCGGTCGTCGGCGGTGAGCAGGCGCTCGCGGATGCTGCCTCCGTGGGCATGTCGGCCGAGCGCCTGGCTCGAGTCGATTCGGTCATCGTCTCCGCGCTCGCGGATTCCGCCGCCTCCGGCGTTGCGCTCGCCATCGGTCGCCACGGTCGCCTGGTCTCTCTCCGCGGCTTCGGCGAGCTCGCCTACGGCAGCGGTCGGCCGGTCACGCCGACCTCGCTCTTCGATCTCGCGTCCGTGTCCAAGGTCGTCGGGACGACGAGCGCCGCGATGGTGCTCGTCGGAGAAGGGCTCCTGGACCTCGATGCCGCGGTGGTGTCCTACCTTCCGTGGTGGTCGCGCGGGGACGAACGCAAGAACGGCGTGACGATCCGGCAGCTCCTCCTTCACCGAGCCGGACTGGCGCCGTTCCGTCAGTGGTTCCACGAGATGGAGGGAGTGGAGGCCTACAAGAACGCGGTAGCGGACGAGCCGCTGGTCTCCGAGCCGGGCACGGTCACCACCTATTCGGACATCGGAGCCATGACGCTCGGGTGGGTGATCGAGGAGGTGTCCGGCCAGTCGCTGGACGCGTTCCTGGGCGAGCGGATCTTCATGCCGCTCGGTATGCGCGAGACGATGTATCGGCCCGCGGCGACCCTGCTTCCGCGCATCGCCGCGACCGAGCTGGACACGCTCTGGCGCCGAGAGCTCGTGTGGGGCAGCGTGCACGATGAGAACGCCGACGCGATGGGTGGGGTCGCGGGGCACGCAGGGCTGTTCGCTACCGCCCTCGACCTGTCGGTCTTCGCACGTATGATGCTGAACGACGGCGTGGCGCCTGCGTGCTTGCCGCCGGGGCAGGGTGGTGAGCCTTGTCCGGTGGCGCGCGCGCAGAGCCGCCAGCTTCTGGACCCGGGGGTGCTGCGTTCGTTCACGGCACGCTTCGACGGTACGTCGTCTCGAGCGCTGGGATGGGACACGCCCTCCGAGGGGTCGTCGGCCGGCGACTACTTCACGGCGCGAGCGTTCGGGCACACCGGGTTCACCGGAACGTCGCTCTGGATCGATCCCGATCTCGACCTCTGGGTCGTGCTTCTCACCAACCGAGTGCATCCGACGCGAGACAACGCCCGGATTGGCGGGTTGCGGCGAGCGGTGCACGATGCGGCGGCGCTGGCGATCACGGATCGGCCGGTCGAGCGTCGCGGCCCCTGAGCGCCGCATGAGAGTTTACCGATGACGCTCGCGATCGGTGTCGACGGTGGGGGCACGCATGCCCGCGCCGTGATCGTGGACGCGCGCGCTAGAGAGATCGCGAGGGCGGAGGCGCCGGGCGTGGTCGTGTCGCTGCAGACTGCGGATGCCGCGGCCGACGCGGTCCGCGAGGCGGTGCGGGGAGCCGCGGAGGCGGGCGGGGTGCAGCTACCAGCGGCGGTGCTCTGGGCCGGGCTCGCGGGCGCGGGGCACGAGGCGTCCCGTCTGAGCGTCGAGCGAGCGCTCGCGGTTGCGGGGCTCGCGAAGCGCGTCCATGTCGGGACCGACGTGGAGGCCGCCTTCTTCGCCGCGTTCCCCGAGGGGCCGGGCCTCATGCTCATCGCGGGGACCGGCTCGATCGCCTGGGGCCGCGGTCCGGCAGGTGAGCTCCGTCGCGTGGGTGGTTGGGGCCAGGTGCTCGGCGATGAGGGGGGTGGGTACGCCATCGGGCTCGCCGCCGCGCGGGCGGTGGTGCGATCGGAGGACGGACGGGCAGGCCCGACCGCGCTGCATCGCGAGGTGTTGAGGGCTCTGGGTCTGAAGAGCACCGACGAGCTGGTGCCGTGGGCTGCGTCCGCGAACAAGTCGGACGTGGCGGCTCTGGTGCCGGTCGTCCGCCGCTGCGCGGACGGCGGCGACGCTGCCGCACGAGTCATTCTCGAGGAGGCGGTGTCGGATCTCGAGGCACATGTCGCGTCGCTTCTTCGCCTGACGGGTCCCTGGCCGACCCGGCCGGGCCTGCTACTCTCGGGCGGCCTCATCGCGCCTGGAGGTACCCTTCGCGAAGCGGTCGAGCGGAGGCTCGCTCCGCACCCCGTCGCGGTGCGCCCCGAGGAAGTGGACGCGGCCCTCGGGGCCGCGATGCTCGCGCTTTCTGCGCTCGGCTCCGGCCGCACCTAAGAGCGGTCGCCGGGTCGTTTGCCGAAGCGGCAGACACGTCTCGGGCGTGTGTCATTCTGACAGCAGCGCGCACTATCTAAACCGTTGCGGCCGTTCACTTTGGCATGTTCAGCGCCTCGGTGGAGTGGCACACGGGTTGCTCCATCGTGTGGCACCAAACGGTAGTCATACCCCAACCCACGGGAGGCTGAAATGGCCATCGTGAAGTATCCGTTCCGGACCCCCACCTACTCCGCGTGGCGGGAATTCGATGAGGTCTCCAATCGTCTGGCTCGCATGTTCGATGACGTAGCCGGTTCGCGCGTCAACGGTATGGCATGGGTGCCCGCCGTGAGCGTCGCCGAGACCGCCGACGCGCTGGTCATCAGCGCCGAGCTCCCGGGCCTGACGCAAAAGGACGTCACGATCGACCTCGAGAACGACGTGCTGACGATCTCCGGTGAGAAGACCGAGGAGCGCACCGAGGGAGACGAGCAGCGGAGCTACCACCTCTGGGAGCGCAGCTACGGATCGTTCCGTCGCTCGTTCACGCTGCCCCGGACGGTCGTGGGCGCCGAAGCGGCCGCGCGGTTCGAGAACGGCGTCCTGGAGATCCGGCTGCCGAAGGCGCCGGAGGCCAAGGGCCGCAAGATCGAGATCTCGAACAAGTGAGATCGGAGCGGTAGGAAGCTCGCGGGTCCGGGCCGGCGCCTGGACCCGCGGCTGTTCTTGGGGCCTGCTCAGTGGGCGAGCAGGGCGGCCCGTAACTCCGCGAGGAGCTCGACGCTGTTGGCTCCGCGCACCGAACCCGGCGCGAGCGCGAGCTCCTCTCCATCCGCTCCGGCGAGGACCCCGCCCGCTTCCCGCACGAGGAGCAATCCCGCCGCGAAGTCCCACGGCATGAGGGTCTCCTCCCAGAACGCGTCGAGGGAGCCCTGCGCGAGGAAGCAGAGGTCGAGCGCGGCCGATCCGGCCCGGCGCACCCCGGAGGACGACCGGAGCACTCGGTCGAGCTGCCCGAGGTAGGTCGGCAGGAGGTCGAGCCGCTTGAACGGGAAACCGGTGCCGACCAGGGCGTCGCGCAGGCGACGTCGTTCGGAGACACGAATGCGCGTCCCGTCCTTGAATGCGCCCTCTCCCTCGGACGCCCACCAGCGCTCGCCGCTCGAGCCGGAGATCACCGCGCCCGCGACCGGGCGGCCTTCGACCGCGACGGCGACGGACGCGCAGTAGGACGGGTGGCCGTGCAGGAAGTTGGTCGTGCCGTCGAGCGGATCGACGATCCAGAGGGGACGCCCGTCCCAGGCGGCTAGGCGTGTCTCGATGCTCTCCGCGTCCTCTTCAGCGAGGACCGCGTGGTCGGGGTGTCGCGCGCGGATCACCGTGAGCGCGGCACCCTGCGCGTCCAGGTCCGTCCGGGAGACGTAGTCGGCGCGTGACTTCTCCGCGACGCCCTCCCGCGCACCCGTGGCTGCGTCCCGACGCTGTACGAAGACCGCGGCCTCGGCCGCGTCCAGCGCCGTCCGCAGGAGTGTATTCACGTGGCGATGCGCGGGGGGTTCGGGCGTCTCGACGGAGTGCCGCGTCCATCGGAGGGTGACTAAGTTAGCGAATGGTGCGAAAGCGCGTCTTCAGCGGAATGCAGCCGTCGGGCGAGGCCCACCTCGGCAACTATCTCGGCGCGCTCCGACGCTGGGTCCAGATGCAGGACGAGTACGACTGCCTCTGGTGCATCGTCGACGACCACGCCATCACCGCGGGCGGCGATCCGAAGGAAATGCCGCGCAACGTGCTGGATCTCGCCATCTCGTTCCTCGCGGTCGGTCTCGACCCGGAGAAGTCGATCATCTTCGTGCAGTCCGACGTGCACGAACACACCGAGCTGGCCTGGCTGTTCAACGCCGTCACGCCGGTCGGCGAGCTCGAGCGCATGACTCAGTACAAGGACAAGTCCCAGCGCTTCGAGTCGATTCCTGCAGGCATCTTCAATTATCCGATCCTGCAGGCTGCGGACATCTTGCTCTACAAGGCGGACGCGGTGCCGGTGGGCGAGGACCAGAGGCAGCACCTCGAACTCACCCGCGAGATCGCACGCAAGTTCAACACGACCTACGGCTACACGTTTCCCGAGACGGACGCGCTCATAGACGAGAACGTCGGACGTATCATGGGGCTCGATGGCGAGGCCAAGATGAGCAAGTCGCTCGGCAACACCGTGGGCATTCTCGCCGAGCCGGCAGCGGTGTGGGACCGCGTGCGCACGGCGGTCACGGACCCGCAGCGCGTGCGCCGGTCCGACCCGGGCCGGCCCGAGGTCTGCAACGTGTTCACCCTGCACAAGTTCTTCAGCGATGCGGCGACGCGCGCGGACATCGATCGGAAGTGTCGCGCCGCCGAGATCGGTTGTGTCGATTGCAAGCGCATCCTGTCGGACAACATCGTCGAGGCGTTTGCCCCCTTCAGGGAGCGGGCCGCCCACTACCGGGCGAACCCCGAAGAGGTCAAGCACGTCTTGGTGGAGGGGGCCAAGCGTGCTCGGCTGATCGCCCAGGAGACGATGGCCGAGGTGCGCCAGAAGATGGGCCTCGACTGGCGGGCGGCGATCGACTGAATCGCCTTCCCCCGTTCCGAACAGTATGTTCGTTGAGACAGCTCACGGTTCGCGGAGGATCGAATGCAGGAGCTCTTCAGGGCCGCGGTGGAGCGGGGCGCCAGCGACATCCACATCAAGGCCGGCGATTACATGCGGGCGCGGATCCACGGGATCCTCCAACCCCTGACGCAGCAGAAGCTCACCCCCGAGCAGGTGAAGGGGATCGCGCTCCAGCTCATTCCCCACGAGGACGATCGGAAGGGCTTCGACAAGCTCCTCGACTACGACTGCTCCTGGGGCATTCCCGGCGTCGGTCGTTTCCGCGTGAACATCATGAAGCAGCGGGGCTCGCCGATGATCGTCATGCGCGCGATCCCATTCGAGATCCCGACGGTCGAGGATCTCGGGCTCCCGATCGTGATCAACCGGATCGCCAACAACGAGCGCGGGCTCATTCTGGTGACCGGCGTCACCGGGTCCGGAAAGAGCTCGACCATGGCGGCGATGATCAACTGGATCAACTCGCACAAGCACGTCCACATCGTCACGCTCGAGAATCCGATCGAGTTCCTGCACCGGGACAACCAGTCGTCGATCACGCAGCGCGACATCGGCACCGACACGCCGTCTTTCGAGTCCGGCCTGCGCGCCGTCCTGCGTCAGGACCCCGACGTCATCCTCATCGGTGAGATGCGCGACAAGATCACGATCGAGACCGCGCTCAAGGCCGCCGAGACGGGGCACCTCGTCATTTCCACGCTGCACACGAAGAATGCGGTGCAGACCATCTCCCGCATCATCGCCGTCTTCGAGCCCAGCGAGCAGGAGATGATCCGCGTGCGGCTCTCCGAGTCACTCCAGGCCGTGATTTCGCAGCGCCTCGTGCAGCGCAAGGAAGGGGGGCGCGTCGCGGCGGTGGAGGTGATGCTCATGACCTCGACGATCCGCGACTGCGTGCGCGACTCCGAACGTATGGAGGAGATCACCGACCTCATCGAGGAAGGCAAGGATCACTACGGCTCGCAAACCTTCGACCAGCATCTCACGGAGCTCGTGAAGACCGGCGCCGTGGCCTTCGAGGTCGCGAAGGCAGCGGCGAACAACCCGGCCGACTTCGACCTGAAGATGAACATGTTCGGGGACACGAAGGCGCGCCCGAGCTCGAGCGGCTCACGACCCGGTGGGACGCAGAACCTGGCCGACGAGATGAGCCGCATGATGGGAGGCTCTCAGTAGACTCCGGCGCATGGGCGTCCTCCGCGTCGACCTCCGTGGGACCTTTCTTCCCGTCACGACTCCCTTCGATCCAGTCACGGGGGACGTCGACATCGTCGCGTTCCGGGCGAACCTCCGGCACTGGTTCCGGAGCCCCATCGCCGGCGTCCTGATCGGAGGAACGACCGGGGAAGGGGTCCTGCTGGAGGATCCGGAGCGACGCCAGCTCGTGGAGGCGGCGGCCGACGTCCTGCCGACCGGCGCGATCCTGATCGCCGAAACGGGGGCCGAGAGTACCCGCCGCGCGATCGCCCGGGTCCGCGAGGCTGCGCAGGCCGGCGCGGACGTGGCGCTCGTGAGTCCGCCGGCATTCTTCAAGGGTGCCATGACGCCCGAGGCGCTCGCTCGCCATTACCGGACCGTGGCCGATGCGTCGCCCATGCCCGTGCTGATCTACCAGGTACCGCTGCGCATGAGCACGCTCGATTTGCCGACTGGGCTGGTCGGGGAGCTTTCGCGCCACGGCAACATCGTCGGAATCAAGGACTCGCGTGGCAAGCTGGATGTCGTGGGAGAGCTGGTCGAGCAGTGCCAGGCGGGCTTCCAAGTGCTCGTGGGAAATGGGGCGCTCCTGTACGCGGCACTCGAGACCGGTGCGGTCGGCGGCATCGTCGCAGTCGGCCTCATCGCCACGGCGGAAGCGGCCCGTATCTCGATCGCATACCGAGATGGCCTGAAGACCGAGGCGGGGCGGATCCAGGAGCGAATTGCACCGCTCCACACTCAAATCGTCTCGGACATGGGGATCTCCGGCGTGAAGGCTGCGCTCGACGTGCTCGGGCTGCACGGCGGAGCCCCCCGCCCCCCGCTCTCACCCGCTTCCCCCGAGCGTTTGGAGGCGATCCGACGGATCCTCGGAACCGCGGAGCTTCTCTCGACAGCCCGCGTCTGACGGC
>CAZBCN010000072.1:0-16497 GCA_964490285.1 uncultured Gemmatimonas sp.
CCGGAAGAGAAGCTCCTCACCGCCATCTTCGGCGAGAAGGCCAAGGACGTGAAGGATTCGTCGCTGCGTGTGCCCCCGGGCATGACCGGGACGATCATCGCAGTGAAGATCTTCTCGCGCCGGATCGACGATCCGCTCTTGGAGAAGGAGCACGGTGCGAAGATCGGTGATCTGCGTGCGATGGAGCGCGAAGAAATCCAGCGCATCACCGAGGCGCGGGACGAGGAGCTGCGCTCGGTCCTGCAGAAGCAGACGATCGCGCTCATGCTCAAGAAGGGAACCGTCGAGCCCCTGCTCGACGAAGGCACCAAGCTCACCCAGGAGCAGATCGCCGAGATCCAGTTCAAGAAGGTGGATCTCGCGACGTTCAAGGTGCAGAACAAGGAAGCGAGCGAGCGGATCCGGCGGATCGTCGACGAGGCCGCGCGCCGTACCCAGCGCGTCAAGGAGAAGACCGAGGAGCAGATCGACAAGGTCTTCCAGCCTGACGAGCTGCCTCCCGGAGTAGTCCAGTTGGTGAAAGTCTACGTCGCCGAGAAGCGGAAGATCTCGGTCGGCGACAAGATGGCCGGCCGCCACGGAAACAAGGGCATCATCGCGCGAATCGCCCCCGAGGAGGACATGCCGTTCCTCCCGGACGGAACGCCCGTGGAGATCGTCCTGAACCCGCTCGGCGTGCCGTCGCGTATGAATGTCGGCCAGATCTTGGAGACCCATCTCGGCTGGGCCGGGCACGTGCTCGGCTTCGAGGCGAAGACGCCGGTCTTCCAGGGGGCCACCGAGAACGAGATCGGAGCTTTGCTCAAGCTGGCCGGCCTGCATTGGGCCAGCGGCGCACTCGATCTGAAGGCGAAGCCGCCGACCGATCTGAAGGAGCTCGAGTCGCTGACACATGCAGCGGACAAGCTACCGGTCATCATGGCTGGTGGACGGAGCCACGCTACAGGTGGAAACGGCAACGGCGCATCCCCGGTGACGCACACGAGCGGCATCGGCCAGTCCCTGGACGCCTACATGGGTCTCGATCTCGACAAGACCCAGGAGAAGTTCTTCGCGAAGTTGATCGAGTTCCTGGTCGCGGCCGCCGAGGAGATCGCCGAGCGCAAAGGCTCGACGACGGCCAACATGTTCCCGGCAATCCAGAAGCTTCGGGGCCGCGCGGTCGTGAAGACCGGACTCGACGACGCGGTGGTCGAGCTGCTCGAGTACGCCGAGATCCTCCCGAACGGCAAGATCTGGCTGCGCGACGGGCGGAGCGGCAGGCGCTTCGACTTCCCGGTGACGGTGGGCGCGATCTACATGCTCAAGCTGAGCCACCTGGTCGACGACAAGATCCACGCGCGCTCGATCGGACCGTACTCACTGGTGACGCAGCAGCCTCTGGCCGGTAAGGCACAGTTCGGCGGCCAGCGGTTCGGAGAAATGGAGGTGTGGGCGCTCGAGGCGTACGGTGCCGCGCACACACTGCAGGAGATTCTGACGGTGAAGTCGGACGACGTGCAGGGTCGCTCGAAGGTGTACGAGGCGATCGTGAAGGGCGAGAACCTGCCCAAGCCGGGCATTCCGGAGTCGTTCAACGTGCTGGTGAAGGAACTACAGGCTCTCGGGCTGAGCGTCACCCTGGGCGAGGAGGAGTAGATAGATGATCGATTTCCCAAGGACACGCGAGCAGCGCGCCGCCGACTTCGAGTTCATCCAAGTCCGGCTGGCGTCGCCTGAAGAGATCCGGTCGTGGTCGTTCGGTGAGGTGATCAAGCCGGAGACCATCAACTATCGGTCCTTCAAGCCCGAGCGAGACGGACTCTTCTGCGAGCGCATCTTCGGTCCAGTGAAGGACTGGGAGTGCCACTGCGGCAAGTTCAAGCGCATTCGGTTCCGCGGTCACGTCTGCGACCGCTGCGGCGTCGAGGTGACGCTGTCGAAGGTGCGTCGCGAGCGCATGGGCCACATCGAGCTCGCCGTACCGGTGGCGCACATCTGGTTCTTCAAGACGCTGCCGAGCCAGCTCGGTTACCTGCTGGGGATGACGCTGCGCGACCTCGAGAAGGTCATCTACTACGCCGCGTACGTGGTCACGAATCCCGGCAAGCAGGAAGTCGAGTTCCAAGACCTGCTCGACGAGGACGAGTACTACGACCTGCGGGTCAAGGCGCGTGAGGAGGGTGACGACGAGTTCAAGGCCGAGATCGGTGCCGAGGCCGCGCGCACGCTTCTCAAGCTCCTCGACAACCCCGAGAAGAAGAAGATCCAGGACCGCAACGCGGACGGGCGTGGTCTAGACCGCCTCGCGGAGTGGCTCCGGTACGAAATCGCGAACGAGACCTCGCAGCACCGCAAGAAGAAGAAGCTCAAGAGGCTCAAGGTCGTGGACGCGCTGCGCACGTCGGGCGATACGCCGGACACGCGCAACAAGCCCGACTGGATGGTCCTCGACGTCATTCCGGTCATTCCGCCGGATCTGCGTCCGCTCGTGCCGCTCGACGGTGGGCGGTTCGCGACGTCCGACCTGAACGATCTCTATCGGCGGGTGATCAACCGGAACAACCGGCTCAAGAAGCTGATCGACATGCGGGCCCCCGAGGTCATCCTCCGGAACGAGAAGAGGATGCTCCAGGAGGCCGTCGACGCGCTCTTCGACAACGGCCGCCGCTCGAAGGCGATCCGTGGCCGCGGCAAGCGTCCTCTCAAGTCACTCAGCGACATGCTGAAGGGCAAGCAGGGACGCTTCCGCCAGAACCTGCTGGGCAAGCGCGTCGACTATTCGGGCCGCTCGGTGATCGTCGTGGGCCCGGAGCTGAAGTTGCACCAGTGCGGGCTCCCGAAGGCGATGGCGGTCGAGCTCTTCAAGCCCTTCATCATCCACGAGCTCGAGAAGCGTGGTGAGGCCGAGACGGTGAAGCGCGCGAAGAAGATCGTCGAGCGCAACGATCCGAAGGTCTACGAGGTGCTCGAGGACATCATCAAGGACCATCCAGTCCTCTTGAACCGCGCGCCTACGCTGCACCGGCTGGGCATTCAAGCCTTCGAACCCGTGCTCGTCGAAGGCAAGGCGATCCGGGTGCACCCGCTCGTGTGCGCCGCGTTCAACGCAGACTTCGATGGTGACCAGATGGCGGTGCACCTGCCGCTCTCGTTCGAGGCTCAGCTCGAGGCGCGCGTGCTCATGCTGTCTTCGAACAACATTCTGCTGCCGTCGAACGGTCGTCCGGTTGCGGCGCCGACGCAGGATATGGTCATCGGCGCCTACTATCTCACCAACTCCGGCCTGGCGCTCACGGACCTCGAGAAGGTCGTGAACGACCCGAAGGCTCCGAAGAGCCGACGCGAGAAGGTCGAGGCCGAGCTCGAGAAGATCTACAAGAAGGCGCCACGCTTCTCCACGTTCGGTGAAGTCGAGATGGCGATCGTGCAGGATTCGGTCGCTTTCCACACGCCGGTCTGGTATTGGGCTGCCAAGCGGGAGGTGGATGTCGAGGAGGGCGATGGGCCGCTCGGCGAGTGGCATCGCACCACGGCTGGGCGTGTGCTCTTCAACTCGATCGTGCCGGAGGAGCTGGGCTTCCTCAACCGTACGTTCGGCAAGAAGGAGCTCGGCGACCTGGCATTCGAGGCCTTCAAGATCACGGGGCTCGGCCGGACGACGCAGTTCCTGGATGCCATGAAGGACTTCGGATTCCGATACGCGACGATGGGTGGCATCAGCGTCGGCATCGACGACCTGGAAGTCCCGGAGGAGAAGGCCGAGATCCTCAAGGACGCCGACGAGCAGGTGACGCGCTTCCAGAAGGCGTACGCGAGCGGCTTCATCTCGAACGGCGAGCGCTACAACAAGGTCATCGATACCTGGACGCACGCGAACAACGACGTGGCGGACGCGATGGTGACCCACTTGGAGCGTTCGAAGGGTGGCTTCAACCCGGTGTATATGATGATGACGTCCGGTGCCCGCGGTAACCGGGACCAGATGCGTCAGCTCGCCGGTATGCGCGGCCTGATGGCGAAGCCGCAGAAGAAACTCACCGGAGGCATCGGCGAGATCATCGAAAGCCCGATCAAGTCGAACTTCCGCGAAGGCCTCACCGTGGTGGAGTACTTCATCTCCACGCACGGCGCTCGTAAGGGACTGGCAGACACGGCGCTCAAGACCGCGGACGCAGGGTACCTGACGCGGCGCTTGGTCGACGTGGCACAGGATGTCACGGTGACCACCGAGGATTGCGGGACGATCCTCGGGCTGGAGATGAGCGCGCTGAAGGAAGGCGAGGACATCATCGAGCCGCTGCAGGATCGTATCGTCGGCAACGTGGCGCTCGAGGATATCTACGATCCGATCGACGGAGAGCTGCTCGTTCAGGCGGGCGCCCTCATCGACGAGGATTCTGCCGAAGCAATCGAAGATGCTGGTCTCCAGATGGCCCGCATCCGCTCGGTGCTCACCTGCGAGGCGAAGCGTGGCCTCTGCCAGATGTGCTATGGCCGTAACCTCGCGACCATGCGCATGGTGGACGTGGGTGAGGCGGTCGGCATCTTGGCCGCCCAGTCGATTGGTGAGCCGGGCACGCAGCTCACGCTGCGTACGTTCCACATCGGTGGTACGGCGGCGCGCATCGCGGCACAAACGCAGCGCAAGTCGAAGATCGATGGTGTGGTCGGCCTCGAGCGCGTGACTGTGGTGGTGACGCCGAACGAGGAGCGCGTGGTCACGTCGCGAGAAGGGCAGATCCTCCTCAAGACGTCGGAGGGTGCAGTGCGGAGCCGCCTCGCGGTGCCGTACGGCGCAACGCTGTCCGTCAGTGAAGGTCAGGTCATCGAGTCGGGCGACCTGCTCTTCAGCTGGGATCCATACTCCGAGCCGGTGGTTGCGGACGCGGAAGGCATCATCGAGTTCGTCGACATCGTCGATGAGCAGACGATGCGCGAGGAGCTCGACGAGTCCACCGGTCGTCGTCAGATGACCATCATCGAGGACCGTGAAAAGAAGCTCCATCCCACGATCCAGATCCGGAAGGACACGAAGAAGCGCGAGAAGCTGAAGGAGTTCATCATCCCGGTGGGTGCGCAGCTGACGGTTCGGCACGGCGACCCGGTCAAACTGGGCGATACCATCGCCAAGATCAGCCGCGAGGTGTACAAGACCCGCGACATCACGGGCGGTCTACCGCGCGTCGCGGAGCTCTTCGAGGCGCGTCGCCCGAAGGATCCCGCGGTGATCACGGAGATCGACGGCGAGATCAGCTTCGGCGATATCAAGCGTGGCAAGCGGCAGGTGCACGTGGTTCCGGAGACCGGTGACTCGCGCACCTACGACGTTCCGGTCGGCAAGCACATGCGGGTGCACGCTGGCGACAAGGTGCGCGCCGGTGACCGCCTGAGCGAAGGCCCGATCAACCCGCACGACATCTTGGCGATCAAGGGACCCCGAGCCGTTCAGGAGTACCTCCTGAACGAGATCCAGGAGGTCTACCGACTCCAGGGCGTGAAGATCAACGACAAGCACATCGGCGTGATCGTGCGTCAGATGCTGCAAAAGGTTCGCGTGACCGACGCCGGAGATACGGACCTGCTCGAGGGCGAGAACGTCGATCGCACCGCGTTCCGCGAGACCAACCAGAAGGCGATCCTCGAGAAGCAGAAGCCGGCTCGCTCCGAGCCGCTCCTGCTCGGCATCACGAAGGCGAGTCTGACGACTGAGTCCTTCATCTCGGCGGCCTCGTTCCAGGAGACCACGAGGGTGCTCACCGACGCCGCCGTGCGCGGTGCGCGGGACGAGCTGATCGGGCTGAAGGAGAACATCATCATCGGCCATTTGATCCCTGCCGGCACAGGTATCCACCGGTACCAGCAGGTCGAGTTCATGGTCGAGCAGTCGTACTACGACGAGGAGATCATCCCGCTCACGGAGCCCGGAGAGTTGGTGCCGGGGATGGCTACCCTGGCGAGCGTGGAGGACGACGACGACTTCCTGGACCTCGACTAGCGGGTCGCAGGGAGCGGGCAGAGTCACGGGCGGGCGGTCCTCACTCAGGGGGCCGCCCGTTTCGCTTCTTGGTGGTGGGGGGGGCGGACGGGCGACCTTCTTCGGGCTGCCGGGTGCCGGATCTGCCGAGCTTCCTGCGGCGAGTTGGTCGAGGCGAGAGAGTCGTCCACGTGTGTCGCGCCCGAGCGGTGAAGGCGGATACGTTGAATGGCAGTCCATCCACGGCGATCGGAATGACCAACACCATCCTGCTGTTGACGGCCCTCGCGGTCGTACCGACTTCGGTCGCGGCCCAGGCCTCGTGTACCAGTGCACCGATGGCGGTTCAGGTGCTGGGCTCGGGCGGTCCCTTCGCGGGCTCGACGCGCGCGTCTTCGGGCTACCTCGTGTGGAGCCGAGGTCGGGCAGTGGCGCTGGTGGATGTCGGGGGTGGCACGTTCCTGCGCTTCGGCGAAGCAGGCGCGAAGCTGAACGACCTCGCGGTGATCGCCATCAGCCATCTGCACCCAGACCACGTGTCCGACCTTCCGGGTCTGCTCTGGCTCAGCGACACGGTGCGGGATCGTCCGCTCGACGTGGTGGGTCCGTCGGCGGCCGGGCTCTTTCCGGATATCGGGACCTTCATCAACCGGCTCTTCGATCCCTCCACGGGAGCCTTCCCGGTCCTGGCGGGCACGCTACGCACCCCGGGTCGAGGCGCGCCGCTCGACGTTCATGTCGTCGACGCCTCGGGGCCGCCGTCGGTGGTGCCATTGCGCAGCACCGACTTCGAGTTGAGCGCCGTCGGCGTGCCGCACGGGAGCGTCGGCGTCGCGATCGCGGCCACGCCTTCGATCGCGTACAAGATCCGCGTCGGCGACAGGAGCGTGGTCTTCGGTAGCGACCAGAATGGCTCGGATGATCGCTTCGTGGACTTCGCCGCCGGCGCGGACCTGTTGGTGCTGCACTTCGCCGCGGCGGAGTCGAACGACGGTCTGATCCATGCTCGTCCGAGCGTGGTCGGTCGTATCGCGCGTGACGCTCGTGCGATGCAGCTCCTGCTCAGTCACGTGATCGATCCGCCGGCCGGAGTGCCCAATGCCGACACGTTCAGCGGCCCGAAGCTCGAGGAGAGCGTGGCGCTGGTGCGGGCCCTGTACGACGGGCCGGTGGAGGTCGCGACGGACCTGCAGTGTGTGGTGATTCGATGAAGCCGAGATCCTTGCTCGCGTTGCTCGCCCTCGGTCTCACGACCTGCGGTCTCTCCACGGATTCCGGCGACCAGGTCCAGGGTGAGATCCGCGTCGAGGTGGGCGAGGAAGCCGACATTCCCGGGACGGTCCTGCGCATCTCGTTCATCCAGGTGAATGCCGACTCGCGCTGCCCCGCCGGGGCGGCCTGCGTCTGGGCGGGGGACGCGGAGGTCGAGATCGGTCTGACCGCCGGCAGCGGGCCGACGCAACTCTTTGTGCTCCACACTACGCTCGACCCCCGGTCCGTCGACTTCTCCGGAGTGCGGGTGACGCTCGCGGACCTAGTGCCCTACCCGCGCGAGGGCGTGCCGACCTCCGCCGACGCCTACGTGGCCGGCTTCGACATCGACCCGCTCGCGCCATGAGCATGAGCAAGTGTGGATGTTGGCGGCGGGGGCCAGGGGTCTCCCCGGAGGGGCATCGTCGCGGCGCTCAAGACCGGTCGTGAGCCCTGGGGGTCGTCGAGCCGCGACGCTGAGTGAGCCCAAGTTCTTCGACCCAAGGGAAGCGAGCGGCCCCGCAGGGGAGACCCCTGGCCCCCGCCGCCCAGGGCCGTCCAGCCTACCTCACGGCCGAAACAGTCGCGTCACCTTGATCACGAGCCCGCGGGTCGAGAGCTCGGACCAACGGTCGTCGAGCACGTCGGTGTTGCGATCCTCGGTGTAGACGAGGAACAGCTCGCTTCCCGGCGCCCACTCCCACCGGAGGCGGAAGTTGCCGCTCAGCGTGTTGGATCCAGACGCGTATTGGACGAGCCCGCTGATGTAGGCGCGAGGCGTGAGCGTGTAGGTCGTGCGGAGGCGCGCGACGTGCTGGTTGAACTCCCCCGAGCTCGTCTGCTGCGGAAGCTCGAGCCAGTTGAACTCGAGGCTCGGCTCCATGGACAGCTGAGGCGTGACCTCGATGCGGCCCTGGCTCACTCCGAGGGCACGCCGCGTCCCGGTGTAGAACCCACCCCATCGAACGCTGAGGTTGCCCTGGTACGGACGCTGCGGTCCGAGTCGGTAGCTCACCTCGTACTCGTCCCACTCGTAGCGGCCGGCAGCGAAGGGTGCCCCGGAGATCCGACTGGGGAGCACGAGGTTTTCGTAGCTGTTCGAGTATCGGGCGGTGAAGGCGTCGCCCCTGTCGAGATCGACTTGGAAACGCCCGCCGTAGCTTCGACTCTCCACGAGCCCCGTTTCCTGCTCGGTCAGGTAGCTGCCCTCCGCCTGGAAGATGAGCTGGCGAATCCACGGGATACCCGCCGGGCGGGGAGAGTATCGGGCGTCGGCCGATGTGACCTCGAAGCCGCCCCGACGCACGAACCCGATCTCCGGGTTGAAGTCGTCTCCGACGACGAGGTAGTCGATGCTTCCCCCCCACAGATCGGCTCCGTGACTCAGCTGCGCCCGGTAGCTGTCCTGCCTTCCCGTGAGGCCCTGTGTATGCGAGCGCGCGTAGTAGGTGATGAAGCTCAAGTCCGACGTGATGCTGAAGGTTCCGTCGAGGCCCCACGCTTGATTCGAGCCGTCGGTGGCGACGACCGAATGCGAGCGGTTCTGGAAGAGGAGGCCGACGCTGCTTCTGGCAAGGATGTCACGCCGTAGTCGCAGAACGGAGAAGTTGGTGGAAACGGCTCCGATCCGGTCGTCGTCGGCCGTCTGGATGCTCAAAGCCCCTAGGTCGAAGGCTCCGACCTTTCCCGTGAGGCGCGCGCCGCCGAGGATGGGCACGGGGGTCGAGCCCTGGAGGCCGATTCGCCGAGAGTAGAACATGGTGGGGGTCGACCCGCCTGCACCGCCTCCGGGTCCTCCCGGGCCACCGAAGCCGATGCCGCCGGTGGCGAAGTTGAAGATCCCGCGTCCTTCCAAGAAGAAGTCTCGCTTCTCCGGGAAGGAGAGGCCGAACCGCGTCAGGTTGACCTGCTGCTCGTCCACCTCGACCTGCGCGAAGTCCGTGTTCACGGTGAAGTCCGCGGTCAGGTTCTGTGTAATCGCGTATTTCACGTCGAGGCCGGCGTCGGCACTCCCGTCGTTGTCCACGGTGGGTATGACGGTGCGGTCCGAGCGGAGACCCGAGGTCGCGAAGGGCTTCACCTCCAGGTTGCGGCCGACAGGGGGCGCTTCGATTCCAACGACGTCGGCGTAGAGCGACACGCGGAAGACGCCGTTCGGGCCGCCGCCCGCGAACTGAATGGGGATCGGCGTGAGGTAGCTCCACTCGTTGTCGCGGAGCACCGACCGACGGATCTGGACGCCCCAGACCTGCTCGACGCCCGGGCGGTAGCGGAGCGACTTGAACGGGATCGCCATCTCGACGGTCCAGCCGCCCTCGAAGCGGCCCGTGCGCACGTCCCAGACCGGGTTCCAGTCGAAGTTGGGACTCCCTTCGTTGGTGAGTTGAATGTCAGCGAAGCCGCCGATCGGGTTCACGAAGAAGCCGAGCGCGTTCCGCCGATCGAGGTACGTGTCGAAGTAGATGCCGAAGGAATCGTTGGCACGGAGCTGCTGCGAGTCGCGGCGCATCTCGTTCGCGATCCACCCGGCCTCGCCCGCGGCGTCCCAGACGCGGGCGCCGACGTACAGGTTCGTGTCGTCGAAGCCGAGCCAGACTTCCGTTCGCTCCGACGGCGCACCACCCGACTCGGGCACCGCCTGGATCAGCTCGTCGAACGCCCGCGTCGCAGCATAGTGGCTCTCGTCCAGGCGGCCGTCGACATCGATGCCCCCTTCGACCCTGAAGGCGCGCACGGTGGCCCGACCACTCCCATCGCGCGTGAGGGCGGCCTGAGCGGCAGACGATGCGAGGGGAGCGGTCTCGGCCCCCGTGCGGGGCGGCCCGCTGGGTGTCGGATTCTGGGCCCCGGAGGGGCCGGGGGCGAGGACGCCCAAGCCGATGGCGGCGGCGAGGAGGACCGAGAGTCGCATGGGCGGGGTTCGTCGCGCGAGGTGGGTTGTGCCCGGCGTGGGCGATCGACGTGGGCCGAACCTAGACCTATCACTTGTGTTTTGCAAGCTACCTTGCGAGGTCTCGCCCGTGGCTTCAGCAACGGGTGGAGCGGGACAGCGCGGTGCGCAGGGGCAGTCGGGCTGCCCCCGCGCTCTACCGTGCCGTAACGACCTGGACGCCGTACAAGGTCGCGAAGTCGCCGGCGCGTACCGTCGCCGTGATGCGGTCACCGACCTTCAGGGTGGTCAGCACGTCCGGCGGGTTCAGCCCGTACGACATGGTCATCGATCCCATCCAACCGGGGACATCGTCGTTCAGCACGGCCACGGTTCTGGCTACAGCATCGACTGCCTCGACCGTGCCCGCGAATGCGAACTCGACCACTTGGCCCTCGCCGGGAACGCGACTCGAGGCGTGGCCGTCGGCCGTCGAGCCCGTGGCGGGGCCCGCGCCCGCGCCGGACTGCTCGGTCTGCGCCTGCATGGCGCGCAGCTCCGCCCTCGAGGAATCGGGAACGAGCGTCCACACGTACTCGATGACGAGTCGCACCTCCTCTTCGCCGAGGGGAGCGGGGGGCATCGCGGGCGGGACCCCCGAACGAATGAGCTGGACGAGTTGAGCCTGCGTATGGTGCGTGAGGTGGTCGAGGAGGCTGGGCGGTTGCACCGGCAGAGAGCTGGCCATGGGGCCGTCGCCGCGCGCTGCCGGGCCGTGGCAGATGACGCAGTTTTCCTCGAACAGCGCCTGGCCGGTGGTCACCTCGGGGGCCGCGGGTTGTCGCAGAGCGAAGGTGAGCCCCGCGCCCCCGATCGCGAGCAGGACGAGCATGGGCACAGCCCACTTGGCGGTCCCACTCGGGGCCCTCCCCGTGGCGCTCATCCCGTCACGACCTCGACGACGATCACCCGCGGGAGAGGGCTCTTCTCCACCATGTAGAGTCGCCCTCCCTCCGCGGCGAGGATCAGCGGCAGCGCGCGGGTGCGGTCCACCTCGGCACCGTCGGAGAGGCGGATGAGTCTCGATTCGAAGACCTCGACCTCGCCCTCCTCGGGGACCTCACGCGTACGGAGCTCGTGCTGGACGAGGGCGAGCTCGTCCCCCCAAGCGACGACGGACCGGAGCAGGTGGGAGCCCTCGATCTCGTCGAACGCTCGTCCGAGGCCCATGCCGTCGGGAGTATACACGACGATCGGATTGAAGTCGGCGAACTCTTTCGCCCAGAGCTCCACGCCGTCTTCATCGTGCAGTCGAACGGGCGACTGCATGAAGCTCACGTCGAGGACGCCGCTCGAGGTGCAGAGGAGTCCGGACGGCGTGAGCTCTTCGATCGCGATCTCCTGGA
Source organism: uncultured Gemmatimonas sp. (assembly GCA_964490285.1). GTDB lineage: Bacteria > Gemmatimonadota > Gemmatimonadetes > Longimicrobiales > Gaopeijiaceae > UBA2982. Next base: position 11,483 of record CAZBCN010000072.1, read on the forward strand.
GCTCGGGACCGAGCGTTTCGATGCCCGCCACGGTCGGTGCCGCACCGAACGAACGGACGATGCCCTCGGTTCCGATCTCATGCACCACGTTCCCGTCCTGCCAGTAGCTCAGGTACGTCCGTTCCGCCGAGGCGCAGAACCCGGTCTCCCCGAACGCGAACGCGCGCGATCGTGCGGCGAAATCGACGCTGCTCGAGCCAACGCCGAAGCGCGAGATCCACGAGCTTCCGGGGTCCCATACGAGCAATTCGTCGTCGCTGGCCCACGCGAGCCCGTTCGGGCGATCGAGTGCGCCTTCGTCGAGGCCGACAGCGTCGATCGAACCGACATGCGCACCGTCCTCGTCATAGACGTGCACGGCCGGCGCCTCGAGGTCGAGCACCGCGAAATGCCCGTCGGCGGAGGCCTCGACGTCCCAAATGCCCCCGAACGTCTCCCACGGCTCGCCTGCCTCGGCGCCGATGGCGAACAGAGTGTCGAGGGCGATGTCACGAAGCGTCGCAGGAAGTGACACCGTAGCATCCCCACCGCAAGCGTGGAGGCTCGCGAGTGAAACGACGGTGAGGGTGGCCGATCTACGCGTCGACCAGCGCGTCATCCGGGCATGCCCCCGATGATGACGTTGCCTCCTCCGAAGTGTGCCGCGTGGCCGCCCACGTTCAGCTCGCTCTCGGCGCGGTACGCGAGGGGATATCCGCCCTGGAAGAAGATCCCGTGCCGAAGGGCCATGATCTCCCAGTAGCCCTGATCTTGCATACGGTAGTTCGGGTCGGTGAAGTGCTCGATGGTCAGGTCGATGGCGCCACGGACGTCGGTCACCGTGGGCGACGCCAGGATGTCAGCGAGCACTTCCTCCATCATGCTCACGTTGTCCCAGATCATCGCGGCTTCGGCGCTGAGAAAGATCATGCCGGGCGATATCGCCGGAGCCATGGGGAGCTCGCTCGGGAAGAACTGCGGCGGATCGCCGTAGCTCAGCTTGAGGTGGTAGCGGGTCGTCACGGTATCGAGCCCCATGTCGCGCTTGACGCGGTCGGCGATGTCGGTGAAGGGCTCGGTAGAGGCGAGCTTGAGCCAGTGCCCCGCCCAGATGAGGCCGTCCAGGTCGGCGTATCCGGTCCGGAACGCGAGTGCCTGGGGATGATCGTAGAGGATGTCCATGTCCTTGGGCGCGCCGGGCACCGCGATCTCGGGCTCGCTGAGGTATCTCTGGACGGCCGCGTGGACGGCCACACGCCGGTCGTTGAACCCGGGGATGCTCGGGTCGGCCAGGATCCCGAGGACCTCCCTGTGGAACGCATTCGCGCGCGCGATGACCGCAGCTCCGCGCTCTCCAAGAACGCGGAAGCCGGCGGCCGCTTCGTCGGCCACGTCCTCGGCTCTGCCGTCTCCACCGACCAGGACGGTCAGCCGCTCGACCATGTCGATCTCGAAGCCGAAGGTCGGGAGCGAGTCACGGCTCGACCGCACGGTCTCTCCTTCCTTGGCGAGACCCCCGAACATGAGGCCGTGGGCGCGCTCGACCCGGATGAGAAGGTCGTAGAGCTCGGGGTGCTCGCGTTCCAGGAGGGCCGTATAGTCTGGCACGCCCTGCGCGGCACTGGGCCGGGGAGCGGCCAGAGCGATCAGGAGGCCGCCCAGGAGCACGAGGTTTCTTGTGCGCGGGATCATTTCATTGATCTTGGTTACGGTCGGAACAGGAACCGTTGATACCCCAGGATCGCTTCGGCGCTTCGGCGGGGCAACCACGGGGTCCGCGCCGGCACGGGGGACGGTCGGCGGTGTATTTCTCTCACCCCAGTAACCGGAGCAGGGGATGAGTGTGAGAGGCAGCGAAACCAAGATACGGAGAATCGCGCTCCTCGCGGTTCTCGCCGCGGTCGTCGTACCGGGGCTCGTCTCGGCGCGCCCCGCGTTCGAGCACATCACCATGGACGGTTCCACTCCGGCGGACGGAGAGAAGGTGGCGGGGCACGTGGCCGAGATCCGCCTGTTCTTCTCTGGTGCTCCCCTCATGCGCGGCGCCTCGGTGCGCGTGGTGAACTCAGCGCGCTCGCTCATGAGAAGCAGCCCTCCGGCCGCCGATGCGGACGATCCGAAGCAGCTCTTCGTCACGATCGACCCGCCGCTTCCCCCTGGCGCGTACGTCGTCCAATGGCGCTGCATCGCGGACGACGGACATGTGATGCGGGGCGATTTCACGTTCGAGGTGACTGGCTAGTGACGGAGTCGCTACTGGCGACCTTCCAGCAGTGGCTCCTCTTCTCCGGGGTGGTCCTCGCGGTCGGATGCGTCGCTTGGCGCCTGGTCGTTCTCGATCCGGTCTCCCGGGCCGTGGCGGATGCGGGCGCTCCGCATCTCGCGGCGATCGAGCGGTCGGTGGCGTCCGCGGGCCTGGTCGCCGGACTCGTCCTGGTCGTGGCGTGGAGCCTCAGGATGGTCGTGCAGGTCATGGGGTTTCGCGACCCGTTCGTGCCGCTCTGGGACGACGTCTCCTTTCTGCTCTTCGAGACGTTCTGGGGCACCGTGTGGATGGCGCAGGGACTTCTCCTGCCGTTCGTCGTGGGCGCATTCGCCTGGGCGCGCACACGCTCCCTCGCCGCCTGGCGGGTCGCCGGGATGCTGGCACTGGGTCTCGTAGCGACGCTGACGCTCTCGAGCCACGCGATGGGGGTCGAGTCGGGCAGGGCTCTCTTCGTTGCCGCCGATGCGGTGCATGCCTTGGCGGCGGGCTGCTGGATCGGCTCCCTCAGCGTCATCGTCTCCGTCGGGCGGCCCATTGGGTCGAGTGACGAGGCACGCGCGCTCTTCGCGGCGCAGCTGAGGGCCTTCTCACCGATGGCGCTGGTGAGCGTCGCGGCACTCATCGCCATGGGTGCGGCGCTGTCGTGGACGCACCTCTCCGGACTCTCGAACCTCTGGGAGACCGGATACGGGCGTGTCCTGATGGCGAAGGTCGGCCTCGCAGGTGGGGTCTTCTTGGCGGGCTTCGTGAACTGGCGGCTGGGGCTCCCCGCGTCCGATACGTCGGTCGGAGCCGCGTCGGTGCATCGCCGGGCGTCCCTGGAAGTCGTGCTCGCGGTCGGTGTGCTGCTCCTCACGGCGGTGCTCGTTCACTCGGTCAAGCCCTGACGGGCCGTCAGGAGGCGGGCCGGATCTCCCGTTTCCATAACCAGAGGATCAGGCCGACGACGAAGAGTCCCCCGATGATGGACATGGCGGTGGAGACTCCGGCGTACTGCGCGAGCGAGGAGCCCGCGTAGGCAGCGATCGCGGTGCGGAGGATGAAGCCGGAGTTGGCGATCAGCAGGAACCGGATCGCGGTCATTCGCGATAGACCTGCGAGCACGCTGAGGATGTCGACCGGCGCGATGGGCAGCGCGTAGACGAGCCAGAGCATGAGCTGGTTGCCGTCGAGGAGCGCATCGTACCGCGCCCGCGTCTTCGCCGACACGCTCTCCTCGAAGATCGGCGCTCCGAACCTGCGGGCCAGGAAGAAGGCGATCGTCGTTCCGATGACGTTCCCGACCCAGAGCAGCGGCCACGAGGCCCAGAAGCCGTAGCGTGCAGCGCCCATGTACCCGATGGGTCCGCCCGGCAGCGGGGCGATGATGACTTCCAGGACCACCACGAGGACGAAGAGGGGTGCCGATACGGTCTCGGGGATGTTCTGGAGGACCAACATACCGGCCACCACCAGCAGGACCACGACGCCGGCGGCGACCAGCAACTTCTTCTTCACCGGCGCCATCGGGGATCTCCGCGTGGGGCGGACTTTCGGGGGGCGGGGACCCGAAGATAGAGGGGAGGCAGGAGGGGCTCCAAGGCCGTATGTTGGTGCCCTGAACCCGAGCACGGAGTTGCCCATGCGTCGCTGTTCGTTGCTGGCCCTGGCGCTGAGCCTGGTGTCGGCGCCCCCGTTGGCCGGGCAGATCATGGAGATGAACGGGAGCTGGGAGCTCAATCCCGCCAAATCGCTCGGGCCGAGCCCGGTGCAGGAGACCCTGGTGTTCCACAGCACGCCGGGAGTGCAGCGCTACACGATGACGTCCCGAGAGGCTGACGGCCGCGCGGGCCTGAACGAGTGGGAGATCGCCTACGACGGCCACGACCACCCGACGCGTACGCCAGGGAATACCGCGTCGATCCGCCGCCTGGACGACAAGACCGAATTCGTCGTGAACAAACGTGATGGACAGGTCACTTCCACGTACACGCGGGTTCTCGTCGACAACGACCGGACGATCATGTCGATCGGTCGTAACGCGGACGGCAACGTGATCTGGGTGAGGGTTTTCGAGAAGAAATAAGGGGTCCAAGTCTTCGACGGCTGGCGTCCAAGACCCGTTTCGAGGCAGAGGTGAGCGATCCGACCACACGGCTCGCGGCGGCGCTAGCCGGCCGCTACGTGATCGAGCGCGAGCTCGGCGTCGGCGGTATGGCGACTGTCCTGTTGGCGCGGGACCTGAAGCACGACCGGCACGTCGCCTTGAAGGTGCTTCGCCCCGAGCTGGCTGCCGTCGTGGGAGCCGAGCGTTTCCTCTCCGAGATCCGCGTCACGGCGGCGCTGCAGCACCCGCACATCCTGCCGCTCTTCGACTCGGGCGAGGCCGATGGCCTGGTCTACTACGTGATGCCGTACATGAAGGGCGAGACCCTTCGCGATCGGCTGGATCGTGAGCATCAGCTTCCGATCGACGACGCCATCGCGATCGCGCGGGCCATCGCCGCAGCTCTGGACTACGCGCATCGCGCCGGAGTGGTTCATCGGGACATCAAGCCTGAAAACATCGTATTTCAGGACGGCACGGCGGTGGTAACCGACTTCGGAATCGCCCTCGCCCTCACGACCGTTGCCGACGCGCGTCTCACGGAGGCCGGCCTCTCGGTGGGCACGCCGTACTACATGAGTCCAGAGCAGGCGACAGGTGATCGACCGCTGGATGCGCGCACCGACATCTACTCGCTCGGCTGCGTCTTGTATGAGATGCTCGCGGGCGAGCCGCCGTTCACGG
>CAZBCN010000073.1:0-5712 GCA_964490285.1 uncultured Gemmatimonas sp.
GTCGCGGCGAGCATCGGCTCCGATCAGATGGGCGGGATGCAGGACGTCACGGACATAACCCTGTCCGGCGCCAACCTCGTCCTCAGCTACGAGTTCGACGCTCAGGGGCAGCTCATTCCGGTGGCCCTCACGCTCGGGCCGGACGGCGCGGCGACGATGGACTTCGCGGATGGGGCGTTCACGATGGCGGGGCAGGGCTCCAAGAACCCCTGACGGAGGGTGTGGAAACAATGAAGACGACGAACCGCATCGGCGCCTGGCTCGGCGCCGCGCTCGGGCTGACGCTCGTGACCGCTTCGCCGGTCAGCGCCCAGCAGTCCAGCAACGTCACGTATTCGCGTGACATCGCCCCGATCCTCCAGGAGAACTGCGAACGCTGCCATCGTCCGAGCTCGCTCGCGCCCATGTCGCTCCTGACCTACCAGGAGGCGCGTCGCTACGCCACTCGCATCAAGGAGCGCGTGCTGCTCCGCGACCAGTCCGGGGTCATGCCACCGTGGTTCGTCGAGCGCGGCATCGGCATCCAGCACTTCTCGAACGACGAGGGCCTGACCGACGCGGAGATCGCCCTGATCGCGGCCTGGGTCGACAGCGGCGCCCCCGAAGGCGACCCCGCCGACCTGCCAGCGCCGCTCGTGTGGCCGGACGAGCCGTCGTGGGACATCGGTGAGCCCGATCTGGTCGTCGACCTACCCTCCTTCACCATGGAAGCGAACGCGCCGGATTGGTGGGGCACCATACCCGCTGCACCAACGGGCCTCACCGAGGACCGCTACGTGGCGGCAATGCAGGTCCTGGAGATCAGCGACGTGGAAGGCGGCGTCGGCGGAAACTTCATCTTTCACCACGCGATCCTCTCATCTACGCCCGCGGGCGGGGTATTCTGGCCAGTGCACGAGGTCGGGCGTAACGCGCAGCACTTCGATCCCGAAGCGTCGCCTTTGCTTCGCGCCGGATCGCAGTTCTTCATCCCGAGCGCGCATATGCACGCGAACGAACGCACCACGACCGCGCACCTACGGCTCGGGTTCAAGTTTCATCCGCGGGGCTACCAGCCGCAGAAACGGGAAACCATGCTCACGTTCGGCAACGGCGAGATCGACCTCGCGCCGATGCGGAAGGGGCAGGTGGTCCACGCCTACCACACGCTCGAGCAGAACATGAAGGTGACCTCGTTCGAGCCGCACATGCACGCGTCGGGCGTGCGGATGTGTCTGGACGCGATTTGGGGCGGGCGCACGGAAACCATCAACTGCGTCGGCTACGACCACGACTGGGTGAAGGTCTACAGCTACCACCCCGATTACGCGCCGCTGCTTCCTGCCGGCACGCTGGTTCGGATCACCGCGTACTTCGACACCACGAGCGACAACGAGAACGTGGTCGATCCCAGGAACTGGCAGGGTCTCGGTCACCGCTCGATCGACAACATGGCCATCACGTTCTTGCCGGGTGTCATGCTGAGTGACGAGGAGTTCGCGGCGGAGATCGCGCGGCGACGCTCCGTACACGGATTGGCGGAGGGAGAGGCGATGCCAGGGTGCCCGCTCTGCGGCTACAGCACTCCTCCGCTCGCGCAGCAGTGAGGCGACCCATGAAGATGCAGATGCGCACAAGGAACGCGGGCGCGGCGCTGATCGCGGGGATCGCGGCGACCGTAGCTGCGCCGATCGCGGGGAGCGCCCAGGGCGGGCCCGAGGACCTCAACGTCGCGCTCGCGTACGAGGGTTTCTCCACGAATCCGGACGGCTCGTACCAGCTCTGGTTCGGCTACTTCAATCGCAACTGGGACCGCGAGTTCGATGTGCCGGTCGGGCCGCACAACCAGATCGAGCCCGGCGGGCCGGACCTAGGTCAGCCGACGCACTTCTTTCCGCGGCGGAACCAATTCGTGTTCAGCGTGCACGTGCCCCCGGACTTCGGCGACCGCGAGGTCGTCTGGACGCTGACCACCAACGGCGTGACCGAGCGAGCCTACGCGACGTTGCACCCGCTCTACGCGGTGGACGACATCGTCATGAGCGCGAACTTCGGGGCGGGGGGGCGCTCGGGCTTCAACCCCGCGCTCGTCGGCAACGTGGCGCCGGTGGTGACGCTGGAGGTGGAGCGCACCCTCCGGACGCGTGTCGGTCAGCCGGTGCCGCTCATTGCCATCGCCACGGACGACGGCAAGCCTCCGGCGCGGCCGATATCCTACCAGGTCGGCCAGAGCCACGAGGTCCCGAACTCCGCGACCGGGCTGCGCTTCTCGTGGTACCACTACCGGGGGCCCGGAGCCGTGACTTTCGATCCGCCACAGACCAAGGTCTGGGAAGATCGGCGCGACGGTGGCAACTCTCCCTGGTCGGCGGGGTGGAGGCCCCCGCCGGTCCCGCCCGAGAACCGTTGGACGGCCCGGGCGACGTTTTCCGCCCCGGGCACGTACGTGCTGCGGGGGCTCGCGCACGACGGTGGCCTCATCGACTTCGAGGACGTGACGGTCGTCGTCGAGCCGTAGAACGCGGGGCCTTTCGAAGGCGTGAGGTGCTTGTTCGCCAAACCGTCCTTGGGCGCGTACTTTCGGGGACGAGGACCGGGTACCGGGTGACCTCATCTACGGAGGAGTGACCCATGGCTTCGGAGCGGACGGATCGAAGGGAATTCCTGAAACGCGGGGCTGCCTTCGCCGGTGGATTGACCTTGGGAGCGGCCGAGCCCGTCCTCGGCCAGACCGCCCCCGCGGGGCAGTCCGTGCAGGAACAAGTCCAGCAGATCCCCAACTACGAGAGTCCGGAGCTGGTCGCGTACGGCACGCGCTCCCGCCACGTCACTTCGGTGCGCATCGCGCACGGTGGCAGGCCCTCGCCCGATGAGTTCGGGCTCGTCTTCCACGTGGCGACTCCACTGCAAGATCAGCTGGGGGCGATCACGCCCTCCTCGCTCCATTACGTGGGGACCACGCGCGGCGCGTTCGTTCCGGATATCGATCCGAAGGAGCATCGTCTCCTGATCCACGGTATGGTGGATCGTGAGTTGATCTTCACCATGGACGAGCTGAAGCGCTTCCCCTCGGTGACCCGCCCCCACTTCATCGAGTGCGCGGGGAACCGCGCGAACCGGCGCATGACGACGGTTCAAGAGACGCACGGCATGACGAGCTGTGCCGAGTGGACCGGCGTGCTGCTGCGCACGCTGCTCCAGGAGGCGGGGGTGCAGGAGGGCGGCACGTGGATCGTGGCCGAAGGCGTGGAGGAGGTGAAAGGCGCGTCGAGCCTTCCGACCGCGAAGGCCATGGACGACATCATCGTGGCCTACGGCATGAACGGAGAGCCGCTGCGTCCCCAGAACGGTTTCCCGCTGCGCCTCGTGGTTCCGGGGTTCGAGGGGATCCTCTCCGTGAAGTGGTTGAGGAGGATCAAGGTGGTCGACCAGTTCTACATGACCTACAACGACTACGGGCACCTTCGTCAGGACCCGGCCGACGCCGCTTTGAGCTACCAGTGGGGGCCGAAGTCCGTCATCACCTATCCGTCGGGAGGACAGCAGCTACCCGGAACGGGCTTCTACGAAGTCCGTGGCTTGGCTTGGTCCGGAGGAGGGGCTGTGACCAGGGTGGAGGTATCCACGGATGGGGGTCGGAACTGGATGGACGCCGACATCCGGGGAACACCTCAACGCATGGCGCATACCCTGTTCACGTTCAACTGGACGTGGGACGGGTCGGAGGCGGTGCTCATGTCGCGCTGCACGGACGAGCTTGGCCAGGTTCAACCGACACGAGCTCAGGTCCGCGAGTACTGGAACGTGCCCGAGGGTCAGGCGTTCAGCGTGAAGGGCCAGGACAATTCGATTCAGCCGTGGAGGGTCGACGGTAACGGGAGCGTCCACAATGCGATCACTTAGACTGCTCCCGCTGCTGGTGCTCCTCGGGGCAGACTCCGCGCTCGCGCAGGGTCCCACGTACGGTCTCGGGAGGACACCGACAGCCGAAGAAGTCCGTGCCTGGGACATCTCGATCCATCCTGTCACGGGAGCGGAGCTGCCACCGGGTCGGGGAACCGCCGCGGAAGGCGCGCTGGTCTATCGGCGAAACTGCGCGCGGTGCCACGGAGCGGACGGGACCGAGGGCCGCGCGCCCAGGTTGGTCAAACAGGAAAGGGGACCCGACGCCGATCCCTGGACCCTGGGGCGCATCCTGCCCATCCGCTCGCCGTACGCCCCGACGGTATGGGACTACATCAACCGCGGAATGCCTCTCAATCGAGAGGGAACGCTCACCGCCGACGAGGTCTACGCAATCACGGCGCTCCTACTCTACTGGAACGGTGTCATCGCGGAGGATGAGGTCATGGACCAGCAGAGCCTGCCGTTGGTAACGATGCCGAATCGAGACGCTTGGGCGCCTCTTCCGGATTGGCAGCCAGGGACGCCGAGGCTTCCGGGGTACCCCTACTGAAGTAGATGGCGCTCTCGGCGGTCGCAGCCTATTTGCCCTCGAACTTGAACGAGATCTTCATTTTCACGCGGTAAGACTCGACCTTCCCGTTCTTGAGGGTCATGTCGAACTGCGTTACTTCGGCGACGCGGAGGTCGCGCAGCGACTTGGAAGCACGCGCCACAGCGGTCGCTGCGGCCTTCTCCCAGGACTCCGTGCTCGTCCCCACGATTTCGATGATCTTGTAGACGCTCTCGGCCATTTGCGGCTCCTGTGAGGTAGAACGTGGATGTTGAGGCTACCACTTCGGCGCCAGTCCGCGCCTGCACGTCTCACGCCGTCATGAGATCGTAACCCTTTCGCGAGCTCGCCGCCGCCTCGAAGCATCAGGGTAGGGGTACGACGCCGGACCGTCACGATTCGGCTCCCTCGCGCGTTCTCCTCCATGTGAGAACCAGATCCGGAAGATCGCCCTCGCTCCTCGCGTGTCTCGCTCTCGGCTCGTGCGCCGCTGGGGGGGTGCTCGGACCCGTGGAGCCCGCCGAGGTCGACATCACGTTCGGAGTGACCGGAGGCTTCGCGGGCGTCGATTACGCGATCGCCGTGGACGGAGAGGCGCGTGAGGTCCGGGGCGTCCGCTGCACCTCCGTTTGCGACTTCGTCGCCGGAGAGCTGCTCCTTCCGATCTCGGCGCCGCAGGTGGCGGCGCTCGCCCGCGCCCTGGATGAAGCCGGAGTGATCGAGTTGGGCGAGCGGGACTTCGGGGTCGGCTGCTGCGACTTCTACCATGTCGAGCTGACCTACCGGCGGGGACGGCGGACGGTACGGCTGCAGGGCACCGAGGACCGCTTCCCGGAAGCGGTCGCGAATGCCCTGCGTCTGCTCCATCCCCTCGCATCCCGCACGCGTCCGATGATCGTCGCGCTCGGTACCGACGCGGAGGATTGGCCTCGCGACCCGTATGACCTCGGTGACGTCGAGTTCGATGGGAGCCGACTGCGCGCGCAGGTGTCGTACGGGGGTGGCTGCCGAGCGCACCGAATCGACCTGGTTGCATGGGGTGGGTGGATGGAGTCGTTCCCGGTGCAGTTGAATGCGCTCATCAGCCACGACGACGGGGGCGACCCGTGCGATGCCATCGTACGCGAGACCCTGGACTTCGACCTGTATCCGCTCGCCCGGGCCTACCGGGGAGCGTACGGGGCCGGCGGAGGCGAGCCACCCGTCGTGATCCTCCGGCTCTGGGACCCGGGTGCGGGTAGCGCGCGGCTGATCGAGGTTCGCCCCTAGCTCAGCTC
>CAZBCN010000073.1:5812-16269 GCA_964490285.1 uncultured Gemmatimonas sp.
TCGTCTAGTGCACGTGCGGGGCGCGCGGCCCTCCGACCTGGTCTCCCGTCTCCTCGGGCATCGCGATGCAGGGCGTCATGGCGCCGGTCGCGTCGGACACGAGCGCGTCCAATCCCGAGGGGCCGGTGCAGACCTCGGTGACCCAGCCCATCATCATCATATGGATGTGTTCGCGCGCGAAGCCGTTCAGGAGCGAGGCTTGCTCCCCCGTGAGGAGCGCGAGCGTCTGTCCACGCGCTCGTAGGCTGAGCAGGCTCGCCTCGGTGCGCGCGGCGCCCAGCCGGTCGAGAATCGCTCGAACCCGTGCCTCGTCGAGCGGGCCCGCCGTCGCAGCGGACAATTCTTGCCGCACGGAGTCCATTCGCGTGAGCAGCGTCCGGCGCTCCCGCCCCACGCGGAACTCGAGATCTTCCAGCCTCCGCAGCTGATCGACCGACAGGTCCAGATACTCCCAGTGCTCCAGGGCCAGGGACGGGCCCTCGATCAGGTGCACGGCCGCCAAGGGGATCGCCTCCAACGCGGCGAGGTGCTCGTCCGCGGTCTCGGCGGCGCCGTCCCCGGCGGCGACGCCGGCCGGCCCCGGCCTCCCGAGAGCGCCGGCGCACCCCGCGGCCAGGCTCGCGCCGAGCCAGACCATGGCGGTGAGACCGCGGCGCGGCTGACTCAAAAGAGCGGGCGTGTCAGCCGATGGACGATCAACCCGGGTCGCCCGCTCGCACCCGAGTACATGTTGCCTTCGAGGTCCACCCCGACGAATTCGGTGCCGGCTCCGGTGATCACCTCGAAATCGGGGACGAACGCCTTCACCCATCCGGTCCTCAGGTCGCCCACACGAATGCCGCGCTCCCAGCCTGGATTCCAGTGATCGTTCGACATGCCGTCGGCCACGTAGATGTTGTTGGTGCGGTCGTCGACGGCGATCGCGCTCGGCTTGCCGAACTGAGTCCACTGCGTGACGAAGTTGCCGTCCTTGTCGATGACTTGTACGCGCAGGTTGCCGCGATCGGCGATGTACATGTTGCCGGCGGCGTCGCGCGCGATGCTGTGCGGGTCATTGAAGCGCATCGGTTCGTAGCTCTCCGAGCCGACGCCGCCGCCCCAAGCGCGAATGAACCGTCCGTCCCTCGAGAAGCGGACCAGGCGATTGTTGCCTCCGCGCGAGCCGAACATGTTGTCGCTATTCGGGCCCCGCTGCGGTCCGCCGTGGCCATCGGTCACCCAGATGTCGCCGTTGTCCTGCACGATCACGCCGGTCGGGCCGTTGAAGTGACGCTCGTCGGCACCGGCCACGGCGGCTTCACCCAGCGTCATCAGAACCCTGCCGTTTCGGTCCAGCTTGAACACCTGGTGCCCCATTCCCCGCGCGAAGCCCTCTTCGCCCCGCCCGTCTCCCGCCGGCGCACCTTCCGTCACCCAGATATTCCCCTCGTGGTCGAGGAAGAACCCGTGGGGGAACGCGAACATGTCCTTGCCGAGGCTCTTCACCAGGCGCCCTTCCATGTCGACCTGGAGGATGGGATCCAAGCCCGTGCCCACGCACCCGTTGCCGCCGCACCGGTCGAGGATCCATAGATGCCGACCGTCGGCATCCATCTGCAGGCCGCTCACGGTTCCGATCTGGCGGCCTTCGAGCTGGAGCCACCCGAGGTCGGCCCGGTACGGGTTCCCTGAAGATTGGGCCTCCAGGTCCGCTACGCCGGCCAGGCTGGAAAGGCCGATCGCTGTGACGGTGACGATCAGGTTGCGAGTTGGCAGCGACATGGGTTCCCCTGCTGAGAGTCCGGGCTCAGCGACGGTTCCCGGCAGCGGTGCCCGAACCGTCGGCGCGCACCCATCATGAGGTGGGGGTGCGGGGACGGCTAGTGCTGATCTCCCAGGGGCCTCAGGGCATACGCCAGCCGCGACCCGAACTCGTACTGGGGAACCGCGCGCAGCTCGGGGGAGATCGACTCCAGCACCTGGCGCAGCAGGAGGGTGCCGAAGGAGTAACGCCTCCTTTCGGGCCCCTCGCGGTTCGCGGTCCCCATCACATAGGCTGCGCGCGGACGCACGCCCGAGAGGCGATCGTCGAGACGTAAGTTCCGGAAGCGACGGAGCTCACGCAGCAGACGCTCTCCGTCCAGCCCGAGCACGTCGGGGACGACCGTGACCCTGCGCAACGACCGCTCCTCGAGGAAATACAGGTCCAGGATGGTCTGCCACTGGATCGCTTCGGCGACCGTGGGCCCGTGTCCGCTCGCTACGGCCCGCCCGAGGTCGAGCGAAGCCTTCACGGACCGATCGGCGGGGGGCCGACAGTAGACGCCCACCACTTCGGCGTCGTATCGAATCGTGAAGCCCTCGTTTCGGAACGACGCCTGCAGGTAGGATGCGTCGAATGCCAGAGACGAGACGGGTTCCGGCCACGGGAGGCCGGCCAACGCCGCACCGTTCAGGATCGAGATCGTGAACCCGGTGCCCCTCAGGGCCGTCGCGAACGCCGCGGCCTCTTCGGGGCCCGACGCCATCATGACCTCGGGTGCCGGGAACTTGGCTTTGAGGCCCGCTGCGAAGGGGTCGAGGGCCAGCAACTTTGCCGCAGCCTCGACGTCCACCTGTCGGTGAGGCGGATCGGACACGACCAGGGTTGGGATCGCCAAGGCGTTGAGTGCGCAGCTTTGGGGAAGTCTGGAATGTCTCGGGGCCCAACATGCTCAGACCTCGGCGCCAAACCAATAGGGATCCCGCCCGCACGGTTATCCTCGCCGTGGCGGGGCGCGCTTCCGGGTGGTCTCGCGGGGTTCTGAGTTGTCCAAGTCCTCTGGGCCAGTCATTGTCGTTTCATGCCCAGGACCGTCGACGTCCACGACAGATCCGACCCCGTTCGTCGCGGTCCCCTCGTCGAACGCGACACGCTGATGATCGCGGCCTTCGGAGCGCTCATCGGCTTCGGATGCGTGTTGCGCTTCTGGAAGCTGGGGGACACCGGCCTCTGGTGGGACGAGTTGTGGACCGTCGTCGGCGCTTCGGACCGCCCGTTCATGGAGATGTACCGGGGCTGGGTGCTGGCTGACCCCCACCCACCGGGGTACTTCCTGTTCTACTTCGCGTGGTTGGCGCTCTTTCCCAACGACGAGTTCTGGGCCCGGCTCCCCAACGCGGTCGCAGGTGTGCTGACGGTGCTCTACCTGCTCTTGGGCACGCGAAGGGTGCTGTCGAGGGACGAGCGGGTCTTCGCGTCCGCGCTGGCGGCGTTCTCGTATCTCTACCTCTTCTACGCCGTCAACGTGAAGCAGTACAGCGCGATGATCTTCCTCGGCACGGTTGCGACCGTCTCGTACCTGGCGATCGTCGAGGACCGACGCCTGTCGCCTCGCACCGGGATCGTGTTGGCGATAGCGAGCGTGGGCCTGGCGTACCTCAATCATTTCGCGATGGTCTACGCGTGGGTCCTATTGGGACTATTGGCGGTCACGTTTCGCGGCGAGCCGTTGGTTCTGCGGCCGCTAGGGAGGATCGCGATCGTCCTGGCCGTCGCCTATGTGCCGATCGCCTACTTTCTGCACATCCCGCTGCTGTATTCGGGGAACACGCCGCAGAGTCAGGCGGCAGCTCTGCTGTCGAATCTCCTGCCGTCCCTCTTCTTCGAAGACAGCCCGTTCGTGATCGGCTCGCTGGCGGTTCTCGTCGCGTGGCTCGCGGTGCGGCCCTGGTTCGGTGGGCAGGCACGGTTGGAGCTGGGCACGAGCAGGAACCGTCATGTCCTGTGGATCCTGATCACGTTCTCGAGCCTCCTTCTCGCACTGGGACTCGTGGCCCCGATCTTTACGGTTCGCTACTTCCTCATCCTCTTTCCGGCCTGCCTGATGGGGCTGGCAATCCTGATCGCCGCGGCCTTTCCGATCTCGAGGGGTTGGCTCGCCCTGCTGCCCCTGATCTTCTTCGCCAGAGCGGCGGTGGTCGACTTTCGGGCCATCGACGGCATGCAGCGACAGGAGTGGGACGAGAGCGTCGACCTGGTGCTCGCGTCCGCCGGACCGGGCGATGCCATCTACGTCCTCGGAGCAAATCCCGAGCGGACGACGCGCGACTACCTCGCGGCCGGAGACATCGACGCCGTCGTCTATCGCCAGAACGTGGAGTTCTACGAGTATTACTTCCGGCGACGCGGGGCAGAGGACATCGCTGCGCGGCTCGAAGTCGTCGAACCGAATGTCGAGTCGGTTGGCGAGTTGACCCGGGCACACGGGCACTCCGGTGAGACCGTCTACGTCCTCGCCGGACACCACATCCAGTTCGACGACGAGTCGCTGTGGACGCTCGAGCAGGCTGCGCGCCACATCGAGACGACCTGGCTCTACAGCACCGTCGTCTACGAGATCACGTTTTGAGGTAGGCTCGTGGGTCTTGTGGCCGCGCTCACGACACGGTGAACGGGAGTGCCATGCCGTGTTCGAGGTGCAGCCTACCGTCATTGATGTCGGGTACGAAACAGAGCGCGACGTAGTCGCCGGGCGCGAGGTCCACGTGCATGTTGGCGACCTGGCCGGGCCGGAACGCCGGTACGCCACCGGCGGCGATCATGGGCGCCGGTCCCTCATAGGCCTGTGCCCAAGCCATCAGGTCGTTCATGCCTTTCCCCGGCAGGAATCGGAAGAGGGCGATCTCGTGGGACTGGCTCGCTCCGTTCTCGACCCGGATGACGTGCGATCCGCTCGTCGGCGGCGCCGAGAACGAGAACGCATAGTCCACGAGCGTCAGCGTCAGGTCTGCCGGCGGAAGCGGTGCGGGAGCCTGGGTGGACGCCGTCACGGTCAACGGTCGGATCATCCCCTTCATCACGTGGGGAATCTTGTCGGGGGTGTCGACGAGGCAGAGCACCGCGTACTCGCCCGGCTCGATCATCATCGTGACCCGGGCCTCCTCGCCAGGCGCGGGCGGGTTCACGCCGCCGGCGTCCACGAACCAAGAGGGAGGCGGAGTTCCGGGTTGCATGGCGGCCAGACCCTCCTGGAAGGTCTGCATCGACATCCCGTCCGGGAGACGCACGAGCTGCACGTGATGCCATATCTCGCTCGTGTTGGTCAACACGAACGTCACCATCCCTGCTTCGATCGTCTCGGGACCCTCGAAGGCGAAATCGCGGGTGCTGAAGCGGATTTCCCGTGGAGCGGCCGCCTCGATGGAAGCGTCGGCACCCTCTCGTGGTGTGCCCTCGCCACCACAGGCGGTGAGCAGGACGAGGATCGGTGCGAAGAAATGGTTCGACCGCATGATGGACCTCTTCGGGGCTGGGGCTACGCGTCGCGCTCAGAGCCGTGAAGGAGGAAAGGTTCAGGCGGCTGAATCCTTCGAGGGACGGAGCGCTTCGTCAAGCCACGGGGGCGAGCGCGTCCGGGCGGCTTGCTGCTGCACGTGGGCGGCCAGCCGAGAGCTGTCATGACGATCGCAGCGGGCGAGGGAGGCCGCTGCGTCGAGGGGGTCTACATCGTGGTCAATCCGGACAAGCTCGGGCGGTCGGGCGTCGGGTGATCGTTCCGGTCCCGGGCCACGTGGGCGGCTCGCGGCCCCGACCTACACCCAGCTAGGTTGAACGCCCTGGACCGCGCCGACACCTGACACGATGCCATGACCTGGAACTCGGAAGGAACCGTAGGACGCGACCGCTCGCCCCGGCACACGTGGCTCGAGCTCGCGTATCCCGTTCTCGCCCTCGCCGCCCTCTTCACCGCGGCGGCCCCCGACGACGCCCGGGGCCAGGAGGGACGGGCTCCGCACCACATGCCTGCGGTCAGGGTCGCAGATCGCCCCGAGATCGACGGGGACCTGAGCGACGTCGTTTGGGAGGGCGCGGCGTTGATCGACGCGTTCGTACAGCAGGAGCCGAACGAGGGCGCTCCCGCGACCGAGCGCACCGAGGTGCGGGTCCTGTACACGGGGAGCAGTCTCTTCCTCGCCATCCACGCGTTCGATTCGGAGCCCGACCAGGTCATCGCCACGGAGATGCGGCGGGACAGCAACCGCATCTTCGACGAAGACAATTTCGAGATCATCCTCGACACGTTCATGGACTCCCGGTCCGCGTACATGTTCGTGGTGACACCTCTCGGCGCGCAGTTGGACCAGCAGGTCTTCGACGAGGGAGGCCGCGACCGTCGCGGGAGCGCGCTCGCCGTCAACCGGGACTGGGACGGCGTTTGGTCGGTGGCCGCGCGGCGGACGTCTGACGGATGGGTGGCGGAAGTCGAGATCCCCATGGTGACGCTCCGCTTCCCGGATGCGGATATCCAGTCGTGGGGGATCAACTTCATGCGCGACATCCGGCGCAAGAACGAGCAGGTGTTCTGGGCGCCGATCCCGCGCGAGTTCAGCCTGACGCGCGTCAGCCTGGCGGGAAGCCTCACGGACCTCGAGGAGCTCGACCGCGGCCTCGACCTGCGCATCAAGCCGTACGTGACGGGCGGAGGCCGCTACAAGCTCCAGTCCGGCACCGACGACACGTCCGCGAACGGTGACATCGGGCTGGACCTCAAGTACGGGGTGACCCCGAGCCTCAACCTCGACGTGACGGTCAATACCGACTTCGCGCAGGCGGAGGTCGACAACGAGCAGGTCAACCTGACCCGCTTCGCGCTCTTCTTCCCGGAGAAGCGGGAGTTCTTCCTCGAGAACGCGAACCAGTTCAACGTCGGGACGCCGAACAGCCTCGGCAGGATCGCCGACCTCTTCTTCAGTCGTCGCATCGGTCTCACGGACTCGGGGGTCCGCGTGCCGATCCTCGGCGGCGGTCGGCTCACGGGGAAGGTCGGCAGCAACAACCTCGCTCTGATGAGCATCCAGACGGGCGACGCGTTCGGCGAGCCGGGCGAGAACTTCACCGTTGCGCGCTACAGTCGAGACATCTTCGGTGTTTCCGAGATCGGCGCGCTGGTCATCAACAAGCAGGCTTCCAGCGGTGGACACTACAACCGCACGTTCGCGGCCAACATGAACCTGGTGCCGACTCCGGCGCTCACGATCGACGGGTTCATTGCAGGCACCGACACGCGCGGGGTGGGAGGAGGCGAGCTGGCCGGTCACCTGCGCGCCGGATGGCTGGACCAGTCGTGGAGGATCTACGCCGAGTACGAAGACTTCGGCGACAGCTTCAACCCGGAGGTCGGGTTCGTGCCGCGCGTGGGGATGCGCCGCTCGAAGATCCATTTCGAGCGCAATCCCCGGCCCGGGCGCTGGGGCATCCGCATGATGGAGCCGATGACGTACATCGAGTACATCACCGACCGCACGGGGCGGATGGTGACACGCAATTGGCACTTCATGGTGGGCACGATTTTCGACAACGGCGCGTATCTCGTCGTGCGGCACAACCGTCACTTCGATCGCATCGACGATCCGTTCCGGGTGGGTGGCGTCACGGTCGATCCGGGTGACTACCGGTTCCACGACACGAGCGTCTCGTTCAACAGCGATCAATCGCGCCGCTTCTACTATCGACTGAACGTGCAGCCGGCGACGTTCTACGGCGGCGATCGGATGGACTACTCCGCGGACGTGGGCCTGCGCCTCACGAGTCAGCTCGCGGCCTCCACCGGCTTTTCACGAAGCGACGTATCGATTCCCAACGGTGATTTCGTCGCGGACATCGGCTCGTTTCAGGTGGACTACGCGTTCTCTCCGGCGATCTCCCTGAGGAGCCTCACGCAGTACAACTCGCTCTCGGAGCAGTGGAGCACGAGCGCCAGGCTCCGGTACATCTTCCGCCCGGGCAGCGACATCTACGTCGTGTACGACGACGTGCGCCGAGACATCGAGACCCTCGCGAATCCGTCCGTGACCAGGTTCCGCGACAGGCAGCTCGTCATCAAGATGACGTACCTGTTCTCGTTCTGACCGAGCCGGGCGGCCGCCGGCGCCGACATGGCTCGGCAGCCGCACCGCACGGCCTGGACGCTAGGGGTAGAGCTGGCCCCTGATCTCGCGCATGTCCATGCGGTTGACCTCGTCGATGATCTTCGCGAACGCCTGCACGGTGTTCTGCAGTCCGGAGGCGGGCACCAGATCGGGCGTGTCCATCGACGTGTGGTAGAAGGTGTGGTCGATGATGTGTAGGCTCGGGGCCACAGGCGGGAACGCCCCCAACTCCCCGCCGGGGTTGTTCTCGGGCGCGGCGTAGGTCGCCACTCCGAAGTCGAGCCAAGTCTTGCGGACCATGTCGCGGAATCGGTCGGTGCCGCTCGCGTACCACCGCCGGGCGCTGACCGTATTCGAGTACACGAGTCCGTCGGGGCCGGCGTACCCTCGGCTGCCGCTACCTGGGCTCGCGATGTACGTCTGCGTCTGGGACAGGTGCTCCATGTTGATGACGACCGCGGTCCGGTCGAGCTCGGGACGCATGGCCTCGACCATCCAGAAGCTGCCGGTGCGGCTGCCGTTCAGTCCGGGGACTTCGTGGTGACAGCAGATACCCGCAAAGATGATGTTCCGCCTCCGCTCGGCCTGCGGCACGGCGGCGAAGTACTCGGCCAAGGCAACCATCCCCGCCACGCCCGAGGCGTTGTCGAGGGCTCCCTGGAAGAACGCGTCGAAGTGCGCGACGATCACGATGTTCTCGTCGGTCGTGCCGGGAAGCACTCCGTAGACGTCACCGGACCGGAGCCCCGGAACGTGCTCCACGGTCGCGCGCATGCGCACCCTGGGACGCTCGCCTCGTCCGATCATCCCCTCCACGAGCTCTCCGTCGTGGAGGCCGACCATGAAGGCCGGCACGGGGTAGCTGGCGCCCATGGGTTGCACGGCCGGATTCCCCTGCATGCCGAAGACCCACACGATCGCGGCGGCTCCGCGCTCCACCGCCCGCGCCGCTCCGGGATGTCCCGAATGTCCCCGCGCGGTGGGGCGGGGCATGGCGATGACGAACGCCGCCTTCCCCCCCACGTCGCGACCGACGAAGTCGCTCTCGGCTCCGAGTCCGAGCCAGACCGGCTCTAGATCCAGTCCTTCCGGCGGTGTGCCCATCCCATCGTACGGAACGTTCGCCGACTCGAGCTCGATGGTCCGGCCCGCTGCCGTCACGGACACCTCCCACGATTGGGGCACCCATTGAGGATCCAGATCGTACATCTGGTCGCGAACGTCCTGCAGCCCGACGCGCCGGAACTGGCTGCCGATCCACTCGCGCAGGCGATCGTGGTACGGCTGCCCTGCTATGAGCCCCCAGTACTGATGCCCGTCCTCGCGGCTGCGCCGCGCGATCGCAACGATCTCCTCGACGTGACTCTTGATCCGGTACCCATCGATCCGCTCGTATCGCTCTTCACCGGGCGGCAGCCGCCACCAGAGGTACTCCGCCTCCTGCGGGGGCCGATTCAGGTTCACCGCAACTTGGGCGCCGAGCAGATCACCTCCGCACAGCACCAGCAACGAGGCCAGCAGCGTGATCCGGGGGGTGAGGCGCTCTCGTGCGTGGGACCGGGTCATTGGCTACATCTCCTGTGTGGTGTTCCTGCAGCTGCCGACGGGCCATCGATGCGCCCGCGCCGATCGTCCTTCGCGATCACCCCCGCCGTCTCGCAGTCGGCCGGCGCGCGCCCATCGCCTCGCCATCGACTCGGCGGGCGTGATCGCGAGCGCCGCGAAGCTCCCGCGCGGCAGCGGGCGCGCTGACGACGATCGGACCCGCGCGCGAACCGCCGGCGCGCAGCGACCTCGCCCTTCGCCTTCTCTTCCGTCATGGCCCCTCCGCGCCAGCGAACCGCCGCGGCCCCGCTCGAAGAGAGTTACGAGGGGATGAGCGATCGCGCCAGCGACGTCCCGCCCCCATGATGGTGGACGCGGCCAGGCCGCGTAGTTCGGTCTTTGCGAGGGGATTCCTGATGAGTGTTGCCCCGACTGTCAGTACGTTGACCCGGTGGTGCTGCCTTCATCCCCGAACGCACGCTCGAGGTCGCGCCGCGCGTTCTTCACCTTCGGACCCCAGCGTCCGTACTCGGGCACACTCTGCATCCGTAGGGGCGAAGGTGAACCGGCTGCTTCACCTCTGACGCATTAAGTTCACCCGCTGCCACTGTCCTTCGATCACCGGGGAGATGGTTTCATGAGACGACTGCTGATCGGGCTGCTCGCGTTGACCACGAGCGCCTGCGGGGGCTCCGACGAGGCCCCCGACACGCCGCCCGCGACGCAACCTGCCAGCGCTCCGGCTCGCGCCCCGAGGCCGCCGGCCTTTCCAGGCCCCGATCGGCTCCGCCTGGGCGACGCGGTGTCCCTGCGTCGGTCCGGAGCGCGGCCCGAGGCGTGCAACAAGCTGCACCTCGGAGACGAAGTGGTGGCGGTCGTGAGGACGTTCGTGCATGCCGGTCGCGGCGCCATGGTCCTGCGCTGCTGGGCGGACGCGTGGGCCGAGCCCTCGGCTCCCACTGCGGCCGAGCTCCAGGGCGTCGGTGCGACCCTCGACGGTCGGCTCGCCCCGGAGTACGAGG
>CAZBCN010000074.1:0-16012 GCA_964490285.1 uncultured Gemmatimonas sp.
ATCTCGTATGTCACCTCGACCTGGGGCATGCCGCGCCGAGCCGGTGGGATCCCGGTGAGCTGCAACTTGCCGATAGTGCGGTTGTCCACGGCCATCTTCCGCTCGCCCTGGAGCACGTGGATCTCGACCGTGGTCTGGCTGTCTTCCGCGGTGGAGAAGACCTCGGCCTTCTTGGTCGGGATCGTCGTGTTCCGCTCGATGAGCGTGGTCATGACGCCGCCGAGGGTCTCGATGCCGAGGGAGAGCGGCGTCACGTCGAGGAGCAGCACGTCGGTGACGTCGCCCGCGAGCACGCCGCCCTGGATCGCCGCGCCGACCGCGACGACCTCGTCGACGTTCACGCCCCGGTGGGGCTCCTTCTTGAAGAACTTGTTGACCACTTCTTGGATCTTCGGGATGCGAGTCGAGCCGCCGACGAGGATCACCTCGTCGATCTGCTCGATCGTGAGCCCGGCGTCCTTGATGGCCTTCTCCATCGGCGGGATGGTGCGGTTGATCAGGTCGTCGACGAGCTGCTCGAACTTGGCGCGCGTGAGGCTGTAGTTCAGGTGCTTCGGGCCCTCCTGCGTCGCCGTGATGAACGGCAGGTTGATGTCCGAAGACATCGTCGTCGAGAGCTCCATCTTCGCCTTCTCCGCGGCTTCCTTCAGGCGTTGGAGCGCCATCGAGTCCTTGGAGAGGTCGATGCCCTGGTCCTTCTTGAACTCGGTGACGAGCCAGTTGATGATGCGCTGGTCGAAGTCGTCACCACCCAGGTGCGTGTCGCCGTTCGTCGACTTCACCTCGAAGACGCCGTCCCCGAGCTCGAGGATCGAGATGTCGTACGTGCCGCCGCCGAGGTCGAAGACCGCGATCTTCTCGTCCTTCTTCTTGTCGAGGCCGTAGGCCAGCGCCGCCGCGGTGGGCTCGTTGATGATGCGGAGCACCTCGAGGCCGGCGATCTTGCCGGCGTCCTTGGTGGCCTGCCGCTGAGCATCGTTGAAGTACGCCGGCACGGTGATGACCGCCTGGCTCACCTTCGTGCCCAGGTAGTCTTCAGCGGTCTGGCGCATCTTCTGGAGGATCATCGCGCTGATCTCGGGCGGGCTGAACGTCTTGTCCGCGTTCGGGATCTTCACGTGCACGCGTCCGCTCGCGTCGTGGTCGACGTCGTAGGGAACGAGCTTCTCCTCCTCCTGCACCTCGGTGTGCTTGCGACCCATGAAGCGCTTGATGGAGAACACGGTGTTCTCCGGGTTCGTGATCGCCTGACGCCGAGCCACCTGACCCACCAGGCGCTCGCCGTCCTTCGTGAAGGCGACGACCGACGGGGTCGTCCGACCGCCTTCGGAGTTGGGGATCACGACGGGCTCACCGCCCTCCATGACCGCGACGACCGAGTTCGTGGTGCCGAGGTCGATCCCGATGACTTTGCCCATGGTCTCCTGTTCCTAGCGCGTGCTGCGTGAGGGTTGCGTTCAGGCACGAGACGTGCAATCGATGTGCCCACAGCTGAGGGCGAAATCCCGCCGTTTCGACGGGTTATCGGCCCCGTGGCTGCCGTACTGGCAGATCAACCATCCGGGCAGCCGCCGTATGTTCCCCCTCCACGACGACAACCCCACCGAGATCTTCCCGATCATCACCATGCTGCTGATCGCGGCGTGCGTGGGGGCGTGGTGGTATCTCCAAGGCGCGGGGCTGTCCGGGGATGCGCTCGGGAGCTCCATCTGCGCCCTCGGCGCCATCCCCGCCGAGGTCACCGGCGCGCTGCCGAGCGGGGTGGAGGGGCCGTGCCGGCTCGGGGGGCTCACCTGGGAGGCGCTCTTCAGCTCCATGTTCCTGCATGGGAGCTGGATGCACCTCATAGGCAACATGTGGTTCCTCTGGATCTTCGGGAACAACGTCGAGGACTCGATGGGGCACCTGCGCTTCTTGGTCTTCTATGTTCTCTGCGGGCTGATCGCCGCGCTCGCGCATGTCCTCACCGAGCCGGGCTCGACGATTCCGATGGTGGGCGCCTCGGGCGCGATCAGCGCGATCATGGGCGCGTACCTGCTCCTCTATCCGCGTGCTGCCGTCCACACGCTCTTCTTCTTCGTCATCTTCGTGCGCGTGATCCCGTTGCCCGCGTGGGTCATGCTCGGCTACTGGATCGTTCTCCAGCTCGGATCGTCCCTGGTCATGCCCGCGGACGGGGGTGGAGTGGCGTACGCGGCCCACATCGGCGGCTTCGTGGCTGGGGTCGCGCTCATCCTCCTGTTTCGAAACCCCACGCTGGTCAACGCGAAGCGGAACAAGATCAAGCTCGCGCCGATCGAGATCGCTCACCGCGGATGGTGGTGAGATGAGTCGCCCCACGCCCCCGCTCGCGGTCCTGTGGTGCGCGGCGGCGTTGCTGCTCGGGGCGGGCGCGTGGACGTCGCTGCGCGGCGACGTGGCTGACGCGGCGGCGCAGCTCGGCTCGGCGGTCGCCGTGCCGCAGGGCGGGCTCGACACACCGCTCGTCGACCGCTTGCGCTCGCTCGTCGGGCTGGCGGCGCTCACCGGGCTGGCGTGGCTCCTCTCGGTCGACCGCTCGCGCATCGCGTGGCGTGTCGTAGCGTGGGGGCTGGGCCTGCAGCTCGCGTTCGCGCTCTTCATCCTGAAGACCCCCGTCGGCGCGGGGATCTTCCGCTCCGCGAACACGGTGGTCGTCGCTCTTCTCGGCTATACCGTCGACGGAGCGCGGTTCCTCTTCGGCAACCTGGTCTTCGACAATGTGCCGGTCGGGATCGGAAGCGAGGGGCAGGGGGGCTTCGCGCCCGTTGCGGGGCAGGTTGCGAACACCGGCGCGTTCTTCGCGTTCAACGTGCTGCCGACGATCATCTTCTTCTCCGCGCTCATGACCGTGCTGTACCATCTAGGCATCATGCAGGCCGCAGTGAAGGGGATTGCGTGGATCATGCAGCGCACGATGAAGACATCGGGAGCGGAGACGCTCTCGGCCGCCGGAAACGTCTTCCTCGGTCAGACGGAGTCGCCGCTCCTGGTCAGGCCATTCGTCGAGCGGATGACCATGTCGGAGCTGATGTGCGTCATGGCCGCGGGGTTCGCGGGCGTGGCCGGCGGCGTGATGGCCGCCTACGTTGGCATGCTTGTCGGGTACTTCCCCGACATCGCCGGCCATCTGATGGCGGCCTCCGTGATGACCGCACCCGCCGCGATCGTGGTCTCGAAGCTCATGTGGCCCGAGACCGAGCGACCCGAGACCGCCCACACCCTCGAGATCCATGTCGAGAAACCCGATGCGAACGTCCTGGGTGCTGCCGCCCGCGGCGCGTCCGAAGGGCTGCACCTCGCGCTCAACGTGGGCGCGATGCTGCTCGCCTTCGTCGCGCTCGTGTACATGCTCAACGGGATGCTGGGGTGGGCGGCAGGGCTCGTCGGCGTCGAGGGCCTCACGCTGCAGTCGATCCTCGGGTGGGTGCTCGCACCCCTCGCCTGGCTCATGGGCGTGCCGTGGGCGGACGCGCCCGCCGTGGGCGCGCTCATCGGCGTCAAGACGGTGCTGAACGAGTTCGTGGCCTTCCTCCAGCTCGGCGGAACGCTCGCCGGGGTGCACGAGCTCGACCCGCGCTCGATCGTGATCGCCACCTACGCGCTCGCCGGCTTCGCCAACTTCGGCTCCGTGGGAATCCAGATCGGAGGGATCGGTGCCATGGCACCTTCACGGAAGGACGACCTCTCGCGCCTCGGCCTCCGCGCGATGGTGGCGGGCTCCATCGCGACGTTCCAAACGGCGTGCATCGCGGCGATGGTCCTGTGAGCACCCTCGACATCGCCGCCGCTGCGGCCTATCTGCGGTCCGAGCTACCTCTGCGGCCGCGCATCGCGGTCGTGCTCGGCTCGGGTCTCGGGCAAATGGTCGACGAGCTCACCGACGCATCGGCGGTGGGGTTCCGCGAGATCACGGGCTTCCCTGCGGCGAGCGTCGCGGGGCACGCCGGCAAGTTCGTCGTCGGCAGGCTCGATGGCACCGAGGTACTGTTCCAGAGCGGTCGCTACCACCTGTACGAGGGTCACGCGCCCGACGTGGTCGCCGCGCCGGTACGCGTGATGGCGGAGCTCGGCGTGCAGGTGCTCGTGCTCACGAACGCTGCGGGGGGCGTGCGCCCGAACCTCGAGCCCGGAGACCTCGTGCTCATCGAGGACCACATCAACCTCATGGCGAGGAGCCCACTCGTCGGCCCCGTCCGAGAGGGCGAGGAGCGCTTCCCGGACATGAGCGCGCCCTACGACGCCGAGCTGCGCCTCCTCGCGGTGGAGGTGGCGACCGGGCTCGGCATCGCGGTGACGAGCGGCACCTACGCGGGAGTGCTCGGACCCTCCTACGAAACCGCCGCCGAGGTGCGCATGCTCGGCAAGTTGGGTGTCGATGTCGTCGGGATGTCGACGGTGCCGGAGGTGATCGCGGCGAAGGCGCGGGGACTGCGGGTGCTCGCGTTCAGCGTCGTGACCAACAAGGCGACCGGACTCGGCGGCGGCGCGCTCTCGCACGCCGAGGTGGTCTCGGTGGGGAGGGAGGCGGGGGTGCGGCTCTCGAGGCTGCTGCGCGGGGTCGTGGGACGGATCCCCGTGGCGCCTCAGTCGGGGGTCACGAAGTGATTGATCGGCCCTCTGCCGTGACCGAGCCCCGGCGCGAGCGCGATCGCCTTGGCCACGTACCGCACCGCGTGGTCCACGGAGTCGGCGAGCGAATTCTCACTCGCGAGACAAGCGGCGATCGCGGCCGAGAGCGTGCACCCCGTGCCGTGCGTATGACGGGTGTCGATGCGATGGCGCCGCCATACACGCTCGCCGTGGTCGTCGAGCAGGAGGTCGATGGCCTCGCCCTCCAGGTGGCCTCCCTTCACCAGCACGGCGGCCGCACCGAGGCGACGAATCTGGTCCGCTGCTATGCGCATCTCGACGAGCGACGTGACGGGCATGTCGGCGAGGATCGCGGCCTCGTGCAAGTTGGGCGTCACGACCGTCGCGAGCGGGAGGAGGTCGCGCTTCAGTGTTTCGACCGCATCATCGGCGAGCAGGCGGTCCCCGCTCGTGGCGACCATCACGGGATCGAGCACGTAATTGCGCAACCCGTGGCGGCGGATCTCGGCCGCAACGGTCGAGACCAGCTCGGCGGTCGCGAGCATCCCGGTCTTGAACGCCGCCGGTCTCAGGTCGGACACGACCGCATCGAGCTGTGCGCGCACGTCGGCGAGCGGCACGGCGTGCACGCGGGTCACTCCGCGCGTGTTTTGCGCGGTGATCGCCGTGATGACGCTGGTGCCGTACACGCCGAAGGCGTAGAACGTCTTGAGGTCGGCCTGGATCCCCGCCCCGCCGCCGGAGTCGCTTCCGGCGATCGTCAGGGCGATCGGGGTCTTGTCGCTCATCGTCTCGGAAGGTGGCGTCCATGGCGGGCCTGAGCCAGCGGCGCGCTGCGCTCGTCGCGAACCTGCGCGTGCCCAAGTCCAGGGCCCGTGAAGGCGCGGTCCTGGTGGAGGGCGTTCGCGCGGTGGCCGAAGCCCTCGGCGCGGGCGTCCGGGCACAGTTCGTGGTGGCGTCACCGCGGCTCGAGGCGACCGAGGAGGGGAGGGCTCTCGCGCTCAGGCTCGAGGTGGTCGACACCACAGAAGTGGAAGACGGGGAGCTCGCACGGCTCTCCGACACCGAGCGCCATCAGGGAGTCCTCCTGGTGTGCAACGAGCCGGATGCCCGTCTCGAGCGGATCGAGCCGGCCGGGTGGTACCTCGTGCTCGACGGTGTGCAGGATCCGGGGAACGCGGGAACGCTCGTGCGCGCCGCCGTCGCGTTCGGACTCGACGCGGTGATCGCGCTCGACGGCACCGTCGATCCGTGGAGCCCGAAGACCGTGCGCTCGTCCGCCGGCATGATCTTTCGACTCCCCATCGTGCGGGCTTCCGCTGCGGAGTCCATCGATCGATTGAACGCGCTGCGCGTGCCGATCCTCGTAGCGGATGCGCGCGGGGAGGACGTGGAGACTCGTCGCTTCGACCATGGATTCGCGCTCGTCGTCGGCAACGAGGGTGCGGGAGTGCGCCCGGAGATCGCGCGGGCCGCTGCCGCGACGGTGGCGGTGCGCATGCCGGGTCCGGCCGAGTCGCTCAACGTGGCGATGGCGGGCGCCATCCTGCTGCACGCGCTCACGCGGGAGAGCGGAACATGATCGATTGGTTCGTGCCCGTCGTTGCGGGGCTCTTCGGCCTCACCATCGGGTCGTTCCTGAACGTATGCACGCTGCGTTGGCCGAAGGAGGAGTCCGTCGTCTCACCCGGATCGCGCTGCCCACAGTGCGGAGAGTCGATCCGCTGGTACGACAACATCCCCGTCCTCTCCTGGGTCGCGCTTCGTGGGCGATGCCGGCGGTGCTCGGCGCCCGTCTCGATCCAGTATCCCCTCGTCGAGCTCGCGACGGGCCTCATGTGGGCGGGTACGTTCGCAACGCACGGTGCGAGCGCCGAAGCGCTCCGCGGCGCCGTATTCCTCACGATCCTGTTCGGGATATCCATCTCCGACGCGCGCTTCTACATCATCCCGGACGAGTTCTCCATCGGGGGCGCGGTGCTGGGCGTGGCGCTCGCGTTCTTGCCCGGGGGACCCGAGTGGATCGAGGCCGTGATCGGGGGCGCCATCGGGTTCGGTGTGCTCTGGCTCGTCGGCGCGCTCGGAACGAAGCTCATCAAGAGGGTCTCGCCCGGGCGCCTCGAGGAAGCCGGCGTGGATCAGGCGATGGGGGGCGGCGACGTGAAGATGATGATGATGGTCGGCACGTTCGTCGGGATCTGGGGAGTCGCGCTCACCATCTTTCTCGGCTCCGTGCTCGCGCTGCTCGTATTCGGGCCGGTGTCCATGATCTCCAAGCGGCTGATTCCCCTCGGTGTCTTCCTCGCCGCGGCGGGCGCGATCGCGTACCAGTGGGGCGATCCCATCATCACGTGGTACGTGACGAGCGTGGTGGGGATGTAGCGATGGAGCGTCCCCTGTGGGTCCGCCACGTCGCCCGGGGGGGCCTCGTTGTGGGAGGGGTCCTCCTGATCGCTATCACGGACTTCTCCAGCGGAGTCGAAGTGCGCACGTTTCCTCTCTACTACGTGCCGATCTCGCTCGCTGCGTGGTACTACGCTCGCGCGGGCGCCGTGTCCGTTTCAGCGCTCTGTGCCCTCGCCTGGCTGGCGTCCAACCAGCTCGCCGGCTTGGAGTATTCGCATCCGGCGATCTGGGTCGCGAATACTATCGTGCAAGGCACCTCGTTCGTGACCGTCGGGTTGCTCGTGGCCAGCCTGCACGCAGCATTGGCGCGCGAGCGCACCTTGAGCCGGACGGACCCTCTGTGCGCTTTGCTGAACAGCCGCGCCTTCTACGAGGAGAGTGATCGTCTTCTCGCGCTGTGTCGGCGCGGCCGTCGCCCCGTCACCCTGGCCTATCTCGACCTCGACAACTTCAAGGCCGTCAACGACCGCTTCGGGCACAAGGCAGGTGACGAGGTGCTTCGGGCGGTCGCCAAGGGTCTTCAGTCCTCGATCCGGTCGGCCGACCTGGGGGCACGCCTCGGTGGCGACGAGTTCGCGATCCTCCTGCCCGAGCTCAGCGCGGACGCGGTGCGGAAGACGCTGGAACGGCTGCGAGACACCCTCCGTCAGGCCTCTGTGGACCCTTCCGGGGCCGTCACCGTCAGTATGGGCGCAGTGACGTTTCTGGAGGCCCCGGCCGACGTGGAAACGATGGTCCAGGCAGCCGACTCCGTGATGTACTCGGCAAAGAGCGACGGAAAGGATCGGCTCCACCTGCAGATCATCTCCGGCGACACCCGGACGACCGCCACTCATCCACCTGTATAGTCGCGAGTTCTGCGGCCGAAGCTGTCGCCGTGGCCTTGGCTCGGGATGGTCTCGCCGTGGCCGTCGTCGCCGCCTATGCTGGGGTCGATGAAGCCACAGGGTCCGGGCGACTGGGGCGGGCTCGCTCACGAGTTCGATGAGCTCGTTTGCCACGTGCTGAGCGAAGAGCGCAACGGCCGCGTCGATGCCGCGATCCGCGCCTGCGTTCGTCGCACGGATCGGGTGGCCGACTTCGGATGCGGCACCGGCCGCGC
The DNA here is from genome assembly GCA_964490285.1 of uncultured Gemmatimonas sp. Taxonomy (GTDB): domain Bacteria; phylum Gemmatimonadota; class Gemmatimonadetes; order Longimicrobiales; family Gaopeijiaceae; genus UBA2982. The sequence goes on from CAZBCN010000074.1 coordinate 8,120, forward strand.
GCTACCCCTCCTCGCCGGTCTGGCGAAGCAGGTCGATGCGTACGACTTCGCGCCGCGACTGTTGGCCGTGGCGGCGCGCGCGACGAAAGAACTCGCCAACGTCACGTGCCGGGTGGCGGATCTGTCCGACGAGTCCCTGACGCTTCCGACGGTCGACGTCGGCGTGTGCATCAACGCGCTTCTGAGCCCGTCCGCGTCCCTCCGCTCGAGGATCCTCGGCACGATCTCCCGCACCGTGCGCGTCGGGGGCCGGCTCGTCCTCGTCGTGCCTTCCGTCGAGTCCGTGCTGCTGTCCATCCATCGGCACGCCGAGATCCACCTGAAGGACGGTTGGCCCGAGCGGTCCGCGCGCGCCGCGGCCGACGTCACCGGCCTGACGACGGCAGGAGTGCGGGACGGCGTGCTCCGGCGGGGTGGGGTGAAGACCAAGCACTACCTGCGCGAGGAGCTCGAGCTACTCCTGGGGTCGTTCGGCTGGGCCGTCGACGCGATCGAGAAGGCGGAATACGAGTGGTCCACCGAGTTCGAATCACCGCCGTCCTGGATGGGTGCGCCCTATCCATGGGACTGGGTGGTGCGGGGGAGCCTACTGACACAAGGAGGAGATCCGGTATGACCAGGAGCATCGTGTCGCATGCAATCGCGATCGCCATGGGGGCCGTGCTTGGGCTCGGTGTTGCGAGGCTGTCGCCGACGAGCGCGTCCGAAGAGGCGACGCCTCCCCAAGTCGCGGCTCCTGCCGGCTCGGCGGGGGCCGGCACGGACGCCATCCAGACCGTCCTCTTCGAAACGACGATGGAGGACATCCCTGGACGCGTCGCAATGGTTCGTGAGTTAGAACGCCCGCCGGGGACCGGCGGGACGCCCCATCGGCACCCAGGCAGTCACACCTTCGGCTACGTGCTCGAGGGTACGTACGAGGTTCAAGTGGACGACGGGCCACTGCGGAAGCTGGGCCCGGGCGAGACGTTCTACGAATACCCGGGTGCGTTGCACGCCGTCTCGCGCAACGGCAGCGCCACGGAGCGCGTCCGTTATCTGGTTTTCACGGTGTCCGACCCGACGCTGCCGGCGACCGTGCAGGAGCAGGCCGCACGGTGAGCCTGCGGCCAGCGCCACGCAACGCGGGCTTCGGCCGGTGCCGCTCCCTCGAGCCAACCCCTCAGGGATCCGAGCAGTCCCGCGTATAGCCACACTGATCGCAGATCAGCTTGCAGTGTGATTCCCGCATAGCGTACCCGCATAGATCGCATCGGGGGGTTGGGGGGGGGGGGGCCGCGGTCCCCCTCGAACCGACTCTGCTTGCAGCCGGAGGTTCGAGGGGGACCTCGCCCCTCCCCCCCTCGCCTGCCTGTGCGCTCACTCTGCGGGCCCGATCCCTTCGGCCAAGTACTTCCGCGACAGCTCCACGTAGTGCGCTCCGCCCCCCTTGATCCACTCGGCGGCGCCGCCCTCCAGGGTCTTCTTGATCTTGCCCGGCACCCCGGCGACGACGCTCCGGTCCGGAATCTCCGCACCTTCGAGCACGACCGTGTTCGCGGCGATCAGGCACTCATTGCCGATCTTCGCGTTCTGGAGAATGACGGCGTTCATGCCGATCACGGTGCGGTCGCCGATCGTACAGCACTCGAACTTGGCCCCGTGCCCCACGGTGACGTCGTCGCCCACGGTGGTGGGACCCCAGTGTCCGACGTGAATGACGCAGTTCTCCTGCACGCTCGTCCGCTTGCCGATGATCACGCGGTGCGTCGGGCTATCCCCCCTCAGGACCGCGCCGAACCACACGCTCGACTCGGCTCCGATGGTCACGTCGCCGATCACCACCGCGGTGGGGGCGAGGAACACCGAGGGATGGATCACCGGGCTCTTGCCGTTGAACGGGAGGACGAGGGCCATCAGTCGGACTCCCCGTCGGGGAGCTTGGTGACACGCGCCCGGACGACGTACGTAGGGGTCGCGTCGAGGACTTCGATGCGCACGCCCTTGGCCTCGAAGGCGACGCCCTTCTTGGGCACGTGCCCGAGCTCCTCGAGAATGAACCCGTTGAGCGAACGGCTCTCCTCGTCGGGCAGCTCGGTGTGGAGTGAGTCGTTCAGCTCGCGGAGGTCGATGGTGGCGTCCGTCTCCATCGTGGAGGCGGACGTCTGCACGAGTGGGCTCTCTTCGGGAACGTCCATCTCGTCGTGGATCTCGCCGACGAGCTCCTCGATCACGTCCTGGAGGGTGACGATCCCGTCCGTGCCACCGAACTCGTCGGCGACGACCCCCATGTGGATACGCTGGTCGCGAAAGTCCTGGATCAACCGGGTGAGTGAGACGGGTCCGGGCACGAAGAACGGCGGACGCGCGATGTCCGAGAGCGGCAGCTTCCCGTCTCCCTGCACGAAGCGCTCGTACGCCTCGCGCACATGCACGATGCCGGTGACGTTGTCGATGGTGCCGTGATAAATGGGCACGCGCGAGTAGGGTACCTCCGGCAGGGTCGGGACGATCTCCTCGAGCATGAGGTCGTCGCGCCAAGCGAAGATGTCCACGCGCGGGATCATCACGTCGTGTGCGGTCAGCTCGTCGAGACGGAACGCGCGCTCCACGAGGCGGCTCTCGGCAGCCTCGATGACGCCCTCCTGCTCGCCGATCTCTTGGATCTCCAGGACCTCGCGGCGCTCCACCGAAAGCGGTGGGCCCTCGTCGGCCAACCGCCGATCGCCCAACTGCTCGACGTGCTCGGTCAGCGGTCTGGTCCATCTGGCCAGACGCAGCAGGAGAGGGGCAAAGGAGAGCGCAATGCGGATGGGGCTCCTGGCCGCCAGCACGTGCGGCACGATGTCGGCCACGACGTGCACGACCATGATGCCGAAGAGAACGATGACGATGACGGGCGCCACTCGTTGCCACATCTCGACCGCCACGACCACCGCGATACCGACGGCCGCGAAGTTGAACGTCCGCGTGATGAGACGCACGCTCAGCCCGATGGCGGGCTCGATTTCGCGGGCCTCGGCGAGCGCCTCCGCGCCCGCAAAGCCCTCGCGTTCGAGCGTACGTAGCCGGGAAGGGCCTACCTGGGACGCCGCGGCCTGGGCCGCGGTCAGGAGCCCCGAGGCCACGAGGAGGAGGGCGGCCGCGGCCGCCGCGAGCGGGATCATCCTCTACCTACTTCCAACCCTCGCTCTCCTGGAGCAGCTCGCGGATCACGTCGCGCGTGGTGCGTCCGTCCGCCTCGGCCTCGAAGTTGAGCACGAGCCGATGTGCCAGCACCGCGGGAGCCACGGCACGCACATCGTCGTACGACGGGATGGCCGCGCCGCGGGACGCCGCGCGTGCCTTCGCCCCGAGGACGAGGAACTGCGAGGCGCGGGGGCCCGCGCCCCACGACACGTACTTGTTGCACACGACCGACGCCTCGGGAGAGGGTCGCGTTGCCCGGGCCAGCCGCACCGCGAACGACACCAATGACGGCGGCGCCGGCACCCTCCGTACGAGGTGCTGGAGATCGATCAGCTCGGTGGCGCTCACGACCGGCTTCACGTGGACCTCCTCCTCGCTCGTCGTGCGCATGGCGATCTCCTCTTCCTCGTCCTTCGAGGGATAGTAGATCGGCAGCTCGAGCATGAACCGGTCGAGTTGCGCCTCGGGCAGCGGATACGTGCCCTCCTGCTCGATGGGGTTCTGGGTGGCGAGCACGAAGAACGGGGGCGGCAGGATATAGGTCTCACCCGCGGCGGTCACCGCGCGCTCCTGCATCGCCTGGAGCAGCGCAGCCTGGGTCTTGGGTGGGGTACGGTTGATCTCGTCTGCCAGCACGACGTTGGCGAAGATGGGGCCCTTCACGAACCGGAAGACGCGTCGGCCCGTCGTCCGGTCCTCCTCGATGACCTCGGTGCCGGTGATGTCGGAGGGCATCAGGTCCGGGGTGAACTGGATGCGGCTGAACTGGAGGTCGAGCGCCTCGGCCAGCGTCTGGACCAGGAGCGTCTTGGCCAGCCCCGGCACCCCCACGAGGAGCACGTGCCCGTTGGCCAGCAGCGCCACCAGGAGCTCGTCCACCACGTCGCGCTGCCCTACGATGCGCTTCTCGATCTGGCCGCGCATGGACTCCGAAACCTCGGCCGTGCGCTCGAGAAGCTCGACGTCGCGATCGGCGAGCGTCGCTGCTTGAGTGGTCATCTGGCTCCCGGTGGGGTGGGGGCGAACAATAGGGGTGCTTTTTCCACCCCGTCAACCGGTCGGGAGGGCCGCGGAGCGGCCCGGGACCGCGCTTGCGCTTTTTTTCACAAGGGCTAGTTTATCCTGCCTGCGGCGGATAACGTGTCCTTCGAAGGAGGGCGCGGACGTGGCCGGAGACCGGAAGGGCGCGGACACCCGGGAGATGTTGCGGGCGTCCGGGCAGTTCATGGGATTCGGGCTCACCTGGGCTCTGTCCGTGCTGCTCTTTCTCGGCGTAGGCGCGTGGTTGGACTCCAAGCTCGGCACCGGGCCGATTCTCCTGATCCTGGGAGCATTCGTCGGGGCGGGCGCGGGATTCTACAGCCTCTACTATCACATCGTGATCGAACCCCGCCAGAAGGCAGAAGAAGATCAGGAAGTAGACCCAAAGGGCGACGGCCGATGAGTCCCTCGCTGCGCTACGCGGGCGCCGCCGTTGTCCTCGTCGGCGTGATCCTCCTTCTCCTTTGGCCGTTCCTTGGTTCCGCAGCCCGTTCGGGAGTTCTCGCCGCTGGCCTGATCGCCCTGCCGATTCAGATCACAGCGTTCTCCGTGCTCGTGCGCTTCCGCGGGCGCACCGAGGGCTTCATGGCGGCCTGGGCGGGCGGGATGGCGCTGCGCGCCGTCGCTGTCGTCGTCGCCGCGGTGGTGGTGGTCCGCTCGGGCACCGAGAGTGCGGTGCCGCTCCTGCTCGCCCTCCCCGGCTTCTTCTTCGCGCTCCTCCTCATCGAGCCGCTCTACTTCAAGGCCGACATGAAGAGGGCTGCATCATGATGATGCTCCAGGGCGGGGGCGCGCCTGCGGCGGGTACCGCGGGCGAGGGGCCGGATCTCCAGGGGATGCTCATGCATCACCTCCTCGATGGGCCCGAGATCGAGTTCATGGTCCTCGGGCGGGGTTTCGTGTGGCACCTGCCGCAGTGGGAGCCGGTGCACCTCGGGCCGCTCACGCTGAACTTCTCGCCGACCAAGCACGTCGTGTTCATGTGGCTCGCCGCGCTGGTCTGCCTCGCCGTCTTCATCCCGATCGGTCGCGCGATGAAGGGCAAGTACACGAGCAAGGCACCGAGTGGCCTCGCGAACGCCATGGAGGCGATGATCCTCTACTTCCGCGACGAAGTCGTGCGCAGGAACATCGGCCACGGCGCGGATGCGTACACGGGCTACATCCTCACGCTGTTCTTCTTCATTCTGGCCATGAACGTGTTCGGCCTGCTCCCGTTCGGGGCGACCGCCACGGGCAATTTCATGGTCACCGGAGCGCTCGCGCTCGTCACGTTCGTGGTGACCGAAATCTCCGGGATGCGCGCGCTGGGCTTCGGCGGATATATGCGCACGATCTTCTACGCGCCGCCCGGGCTGAACCCGGTCGGCCAGGCGATCATGCTCGTGATCCTCACGCCGGTCGAGTTCCTCGGCAAGCTGACGAAGCCTTTCGCTCTCATGATCCGTCTGTTCGCGAACATGATGGCGGGGCACACGCTCGTGCTCTCGCTGCTCGGCATGATCTTCATGTTCGCGAGTGCAGGAGCGGTGGTCGCGGGAGGAGTGTCCATCGCGTCGGTCGCGATGGTCACGGCGATCATGATGCTCGAGATCTTCGTGGCCCTCCTCCAGGCCTACATCTTCGCGATGCTCACGACGGTCTTCATCGGGCTGATCCGCCACGCCCACTGATTTCATCACCCTTCAAAGGAAAGCTGACATGCTTTACGGAATGCTCGCGTTCTTCCAGGACGCCGGAGCCACAGCCGCCCCGGGCGCGCTCGGACAGCTCGGAGCCGGTATCGGCATCGGCCTCGCCGTGATCGGCGCCGGCATCGGCATCGGCCAAATCGGCAACGGTGCCACCCAGGGCATCGCGCGCCAGCCGGAAGCCGCCGCCACGATCCAGACGGCCGCGATCATCCTCGCGGCACTCATCGAAGGCGCCGCGCTGTTCGGTCTGGTCATCACGATTCTCTACAAGTTCTTCTAGGCCGACGCGGAAGCCGGAGATGAGAGCGAGTCGGATGTTCGCGACCGCGCTCGTTCCTCTCGCCCTCGCGCCCACCATGGTCTGGGCGCAGGGAGGGGCGGAGGGCGGCGGCAGCCTCTACGACATCAACACGGGGCTGTCGGCGTGGACGTTGATCGTCTTCGCCATCCTCGTGGTGCTGCTCGGCAAGTTCGCTTGGAAGCCCATTCTCGAGGCGGTCGAAGCTCGCGAGAAAGGGATCAAGTCCGCGCTGGACGAGGCGGCGCAACGGAACGCCGAGGCGGCCAGACTGCTCGACGAGCATCGGGCGCAGATCGCCGATGCGCGGCGTCAGGCGAGCGAGCTGATCGCCGAGGGAAGGGCGGCCGGCGAGGGCGTGCGGAAGTCGATCGAGGAGAAGGCCCGGGTGGAAGCCCAGGCCATCGTGGACCGCGCGCGCAGCGAGATCGAGCGCGAGCGGGACGCGGCGCTCCAGATGCTCCGTAAGGAGTCGGTCGAGCTCGCGCTCGCGGCGGCCTCGCGGTTGATGCAGCAGAACCTGGATCAGGCGAAGGACCGTGCCCTCGTGGAGCGGTACCTGGCCGACGTGGGTGACGCGAAGAGCAAAGGGGCGAGGGCGTGAGAGACGTTACCGTCTCGAAGAATTACGCCGAGACGCTCTTCGAGCTCGGCAAGAAGGCGGGCGCGATCGCCGAGTACGGCACCGCGCTCGAGCTGGTCGCGCGGTTGCTGGACGAGGACCCGCGCTTCCGTATGTTGCTCGAGACGCCGCGGATTTCTGACGGTGATCGAAAGGCGGTCGTGAAGAAGGTCTTCGGCGGTGCATTGCCGAAGAATGTGGTGACCTTCGTGCTCGTCACGATCGACAAGCGGCGTCAGCGCCTCCTGCGCGAGATCTCGCGGCAGTACAACGCCCTGGTCGACGAGCACTTGAATAGGGAGCACGTCGAGGTCACGCTGGCGCGCGCGGCGGATCCGGCCACGGAGAAGCTGATCGCGACCAAGCTCTCGGCGGTGCTCGGCAAAGAGGCGATCCCGCACTTCAGGGTGAAGCCAGAAATCATCGGTGGTCTCGTCGTGCGGACGACAGACACCATCTACGACGGATCCATCAGGAGGCGGCTCGAAGGCATGCGTCGCCAGCTGCTGAAGGCACGCATTTGAGCGCCCTCCGCGACGGGTCCCTACACATCAGGACGAGGCGGTAAGACCATGGCCAACCAGTCCCAGCTCCGAGCCAGCGAAATCAAAGACGTCCTGCTCGCCGAGATCGAGAAGTACGACGAAGAGCTGCACGCCGAGGAGATCGGCGAGGTCCTCGAGGTCAAGGACGGCATCGCACGCATCTACGGACTCACGAAGGCGATGGCGTCCGAGATGCTCCAGATCACGTCGTCGGTGACGGGCGAAACCGTGACCGCGCTCGCGCTGAACCTCGAAGAAGACAACATCGGCGCGGTGATCATGGGCGAGTGGACCGGCCTCCACGAGGGAGACCAGGTCCAGCGCACCGGCCGCGTGCTCGATGTGAACGTCGGGAAGGGGTACCTCGGCCGCGTCGTCGACTCGCTCGGGAACCCGCAAGACGGCCTCGGCCCCATCGAGGGAATCGAGGGCCGCCGCCAGATCGATATCGTCGCGCCAGGCATCGTGAAGCGGCAGCCGGTGAAGGAGCCGCTGCAGACGGGCATCAAGGCGATCGACTCGATG
>CAZBCN010000075.1:0-6811 GCA_964490285.1 uncultured Gemmatimonas sp.
TCGTCCTCGTCTTTCGTCCCACGTCGAGAATCCGCCCGTCCGGCGTGTGACGAACCGTGACCACGCTCGCATCGCATGCCAGCCGCCGACACGTTTCCGCGGAAACGCGCGTGCCGTCCTCCAAATGGGCCAGCCCTGCCTCGGAATGAGCGTCGAGCGACGGCTGCTCGACATGGAGTATGACCTGGTACCGCTCGGCGCGTGTGCCGCTGATGGGTGCTTCTCCCGACTCCACTTCGCCGAAGCCGGTGGCGAGCGCTCGCTCGGCGAGCAGACCCATCGCGTCAGCCCGTCGGTGCTCCGGTGCCTCGTCCGAGTCGTCGCGGAACAGCGCATCGCCCGCCGCCTCGATCGCTCGCAGAAGCAGTGCGCCCACCTCCGGATCCAGGCGTCCGTGAATCACGTACATCCCGTCCTCGTCCGGGAAGACCGAGAGGCAGCGAGATGCGTGACGACGCCGCTCATGTTCGGCTTCGTCGAGCCGGTTGAGCCGCTTCCAGCTTCGGACCACTCGTTCGAGCTGGGCAGCCGTGCCCGATCGCGCGACCTCGAGCAGCTCGTTCTCGTTGTCCGGGGTCGCCACGCGCGTGAGCGCTCTCACCTTCGCGAACGAGAGTTCGCCGCGGGCCATGGCCGCGGATGTCTCGGGAAGCCCAGCGAGCGCACGTGCGGCGCGCACCTTCTCGCGAGAGGCTCCGAGGTCGAATCCAGTGCGGAAAGCCAGCCAATGGGCACACGATCGGAATCCTGACCGATCCCACCCCCCGAGATCGTCGAACTCGGCGATCAGCGTGAGGAATCGATACGTAGCCGCGTGAATCTGCGCAGCCAGGACCGCGATCTCGTCTCCGAGTGTTTCGATGCGATCTTCGGGGCTCTCCATACTCCTCCCTCATCTTCAATGACGACAGGTGTTTACGGGCGCGGCGCCGCCGTCCGGACACCGGAAAGATAAGGGGTAGTTTCGGTGTCTATTCGGTTACTGTAGGACGGGCCTGGAGGGACCCGGACGTTGAAAACGGGTCCGGCGGGCCTCCGACGGCGTCACGGGCTCGCCCACAGGTTCTCCGAGCCGCTGGCTCGGCAGTCATACCCCGGCTGCTCGGAGGGCCGCGAAAAGCTGTCAATAGCTGAACGGGACGTCCCGGCGCTTCCGTGGCGGCGGTCGGCGGATCGCCGTGAAGGTGATCAACCACTACGGAGGTGTAGGGCCCTCCGCCGCAGCGCCTAGTTCTCTCCCACGTCCGAGTCGCGCCAGCTCTGATCCGCCGGCTCGTTCGCGTCCGAAAGCAAGAACCGGATCAGGTCGGCGTGGAACTGCTCCTTGTTCTCGAACTGTGGGTTGTGCCCGATGCCCGGATAGAGCACGAGCTCGGCGTTCTGGAGCGACTCGGCCAAGCGCCGCGCATCAGCCGCGAAATTCCGGCTGAGCGGATCGTCCGCGCCGCCGATGACGAGCGCCTTGCTGGAGATGTGCTGCCAGTCGTAGACGACCGGATCTTCCCACATCGCCTGGCCGATCAGCCCGCGGACCTCCTGCCATCTGTCGAAGTCGCCGCTGAAGATGAGCCCATAAGGAGCCTCGACCCACTTCAGATACTCCGGCCGCCAGCCCTGCACGTAGTACCGCATCTGACCCGCGAGGACCTCGCGATAGTACTGCTGCGGCGTAGGCCGGCTTCCGTTGTAGGTGGGCTCGCTCCATTCGCGTCCGGGGCGAGAGTCGGAATTGCCGATCTGATTGACGAAGACCACGTGGCTCGCCGTCTGCGGGTACGTCATACCGAAGCGGGCCGCCACCATGCCGCCTTGCGAGTGCCCGAGAACCGCCGCTCGCTCGATGCCGAGATGGTCGAGGAGACGCTTCGTGTTCCGCGCCGGGATGTGGAAGTTGTAGTGCATGATCGGCTTGGACGAGCGCCCGAATCCGAGGCGATCGATCGCGAGGGTCCGGAAGCCGGCGGCCGAGAGAATCTCCATGGTCTCGCCGAACGCGTACGAGGCGAAGTTGAAGCCATGGAACAGGACGACCGTCCGTCCGTTCGGAGTCCCCGTGGGTGCGACGTCCATGTACGCCATGCGGAGGTGCTGGCCGTACACCTGGACGTCGAGGTACGACACCGGAAACGGATACGGCACGTTCGAGAAGTCGATCGCGGTAGCGCCCCACTCCGCGGGTGGCTCGGAGGGCGGCTCGCTCTGGGCGGCGGCGGCGCCGGCCCAACCGAGCGACAGGAGCAGGACCAGGGGGAGCAACGCGTATCGCTTGGGCATTCGTTCTTGTCTCAGGGGGCAGGACTCGACTGGTCACAGGGCGCCTCAAGCAATCCGGCGGCGCACGGCAAGTCAACCGGAAACGCGTCGAGTCCGAGAAGGTTTACCAGCCTCTAACCTCCGCGGAAAAACACCCGCGGTCGCGACCGATCAGGAGATCGGCGGCCCCACGTGGACCGTGACGTGCTGGTCCGTGAAGAGACCACCGTCGTCCGCGCGCCCGCGCAGGATGTATGTGCCGGGCCGTGTGAACGTCACCTCGGTGATCCAGACCCCATCTTCGGGAAGCTCAGGAGGCACCCAGTACGGCGCCCAGGGTGAGTTCGCGAATGGGCGTGTGTCTTCCCAGGCCGCAACCTGGGGAGGATTGAACGAGGTGACGTCCTGCGACTCGATACCTTCGGGACCGCGGTAGACGGACCAACTCATGTTCAGCCCGATGATCTTCTGGACCGTGATGCGCGACGGGGGTGCGGCGAGCGCGCGCTGGAGGTCCAGCCGACCTTCCTCCGTGACCGGAAGCCGATTCCTGCTCCGGCGCGGGAGCCCGTCGTCGTCGACCCAGGCCTCGAGGCGCACGGGCCTGCCCACGACCGCCTGGATCTCGGTGGGCGTGCGCATCTCGACGACCGGTGGCGTGTGCGCGCGCAGCTCGGGGCTGCTCGAACCCGCACCGAGCGTGCCGGCCTCGGACATGATCACGACGTTGTCGATGTAGTAGTCGGGACGGAGCGAGCCGTAGGCCGTCTCCGCCTCGCCGTTCCGGCGAAGCGTCCACGCGAGCTCGCGCTCGCCGAAGTCGGCGGGCACGCGGACCTCGAACACGAACCGGTTCCGCCGCGGCAGGAAGTGCGTGGGCTGACCACGATCACGATCTCCGGGCGAGAAGAAGTTGTCGTCGCCGACGGGCAAGTCGGGCTGCTCCTCCCAGTTCCGGTTCATGTAGCCGAAGATCAGGGAGAACGTCCCGTCGGGGTTGTCCCTCCAACCCTCGAAGGCCGGCGCGACCCCCTGCCCGCTGCTGTACGTGAGTCCCTGTGCTCGCGCGTCGTGCGGCACGGCGAGCAGCGTCGCCAGCGCCGTCACGAACAACATCCACCTCGTCCTCATTCCGATCGTCACTCCCAGCTCAGTTGTCCTGCTGCTGCGTGGACGCGAGCGGCCGCGCCCCGGGCGTCGGCACCACGGCCAGGCAGAGCGGGCAGCCGATCATGTAGTCGTTCTTCGTCATCTGGAAGTAGGCGGCGCGCTCCTCGACTTCCTTGGCGAACTGTTCCTCGGTCATCGTCACGCGCTCACCCAGGTCGATGAACATGTTTCCGACCGAGCGGTTCCCCGCGCCCTGCCAGTTCCGCGGGTCCGGCACGTTGGTGTTCGTCTCGGAGTTGTTCATGTAGCCGCGGATGTGCAGGATCGCGCCCGGCGGGATCAGCGGCTGGTAGTTGTCGGCGAAGACGTACGTCCGCACCCAGTTGTGGTCGTATCCGACGCACGAGAGCGTCTCCGACTTGAAGCCCCACACCATCTCGAGGCACATGCGCTCGCCCGGGGCATGCAGGTGCGGCTCGAAGCTGATGATCTTCGTCGGACGCGTGACGACGGTGTAGGCGTCGAGCTCCTGACCCGCCTGGCCGCCGCGGATGTCGATGTCCGTCCCGTTCGCGAGCGACGTGATGCCACCGCGGTAGAGCGGCTCGTATCCCTCGGGGAAGAACTCGAACGCAATCTCCAGGCGACCGGTCGTCGTACGGCCGTTCGAGTGCAGGTGCACCGACTCGGACGCGATCTGCGAGCCCGCGCGCAGCAACCTGCCCGCACCTTCGGCGAAGACGTCCGCGTTCCGGCCGACCTCGTGTACCGGCCACGCGGTCTGACTCGACCCGTCGGTGAGCTCGGTGCGCCAGATCAAGTGGTGGACGATGTACTTACCGCCCACGGTGGCGCGGTTCCCCTCCCCGGTCGACGGGACGTCGTTGACCTCGCGAACCTGGACCGCACGCACGTAGCGATCCTGCTCGAGCGGAATCGGGATGCTCGTGATCTCACCCCACCAATCGGGCGCGTCGTCGGCCACCGTGATCGGCTCCGAGCTCACGACCAAGTCCGGACGGATCGTCCACTGATCGCCCTCACTCCACTCGCGCGGAGCAGGCATATCGGCAGGGTTGCCCTGCGGCGCCCCGTTCGCCACCCAGGCCTGGATCAGCGCGAGATCCTGGTCCGAGAGCGACGGATCATTCTTGTAGTGCTGGATGCCGATGTTCTTCTCGACGTACCAAGGGGGCATCGAGCCCATCCGGTCGCGGATGGCCGTACGGTCGCGGATCCGGCCCGCGTATCGCCGAACCTCCTCGTACGTGACGAGCGACATGGGCCCCCCGCCACCCGCACGGTGGCAGTTCTCGCAGCTCCTCTGCAGGATCGGGGCGATGTCCTTCGAGAACGTCACCGCCGCCGGATCGATGCCGAAGTCGCGGGCGTCGAAGAGGTGCAGCTGCTGGCCGGAGGACGAGGTCGCCGCGCTCATCGCGACCTGCGCGCCCGACGCCTGGGGCGCGAGGGCGAGAAGGGGGGTCAGTGCCGCGCACGTGAGCGCGAAACGGATGAGGCTCGAAGTCTGCTTGAGGACGGGCACGGCTCTTCTCCCGGTACTTGAGAGGTCAATCGCTGGGTCCAGACCGAATCATATGTTGTCTTCTACGGCGTTCGATGGCCAGAGGTTGCGGCCCGAGGCCCGGCAAATCCCGCGGAACACGGGACCCGATGCCGTGCGGCGTCCGCCATCCGCCGGTCATGTGGAAGGGCGGGAACGGGCACCCATACCACAACCCCGCTTCACGGACGAGCCGTGCGCGCCTAACATCTTCGTATGCGCGTACATGACGGGAGGTGGCCATGAAGCGCCGCGACTTCATCGTGCGCACTGCCGCGGCCGGCGGCGCGCTCTCGACCCTCGACGTCCGCGAGCTCCTGGCCCGGCCGGCGCGTGCGGAGGACTTCCGTTTCGACGAACAGGAGCGCGATCTCGCCTTCCGCGCGCTCGACGTCGCACGCGGGGCCGGGGCGACGTACGCCGACGTGCGCGTGAGCCGCAACCGCAGCCAGAGCGTATCGACGCGCGAGCAACAGATCACCGGACTCTCCGACAACGAGACCATGGGCATGGGCGTCCGGGTGATCGCGGGGGGCTCGTGGGGCTTCGCGGCGACCAACGTGCTGAGCGTCGCCGAGGTGGAGCGCGCTGCGCGCCAGGCGGTCGCGCAGGCGCGTGCGAACGCCGTCACGCAACTTCGGCCCGTGGAGCTGGCGCCGGCGGAGGTGTATCGCGACGTGGCGTGGAGCAGCCCGGTCGGCATCGACCCGTTCGAGATCGCCATCGAGGAGAAGGTGAGCCTCCTCTTCGGCATCAACCGGGCGGCGTTGGGCGTGCGGGGCGCGCGCTTCGTCAACTCGTCGTTCTCCTTCCTGCGCGAGGACAAGTTCTTCGCGAACACGGAAGGAACGGTCACCAACCAGACGATCTACCGCACCACGCCGAGCGTGAGCGTCACCGCCGTCGCCGCAGGCGGGTCGGACTTCCAGTCTCGCCAGTCCACCGATATCGCGCCCCGTGGGCTCGGGTGGGAGTACGTGCTCGACTCCGACCTCGTCGGCAACGCGCCCCGCTGGGCGGAGGAGGCGGTCGAGAAGCTCACGGCCCGCCCGGTGCAGCCCGGTCGTCACGACCTCGTGCTGCTGCCCACGCACCTGTGGCTCACCATCCACGAGTCGATCGCGCACCCCACGGAGCTCGACCGCATCTTCGGCTACGAGGCCAACTACGCGGGCACGAGCTTCATCTACCCGCCGGAGGAGTTCCTCGGGCGTTTCCGATACGGCCCCGAGATCATGAACATCCAGGGCGAGCGAAGCGCGCCGGGCGGACTCTCCACCGTCGGCTACGACGACGAGGGGGTGCGACCCCGCGACTACCTCATCGTGCGCGACGGCGTGCTCGTCGACCTGCAGACGACGCGCGAACAGGCGCCCTGGCTCGCCGACTGGTATGCGCGCTCGGGCCAGCCCGTGCGCTCGCACGGATGTTCGTACTCGCAGTCCTGGGAGGACGTGCAGTTCCAGAGGATGCCGAACATCAACCTGCTCCCCCACCCCGACCGTGACGTGACCCTCGACGAGCTCGTGGAGGGTGTCGACAACGGGATCCTCATCGACGGCGATGGCTCGTTCTCGATCGACCAGCAGCGCTACAACGCCCAGTTCGGCGGGCAGGTGTTCCGCGAGATCAGGAACGGTCGTGTCGGCGGCATGCTCAAAGACGTTGCGTATCAACTGCGTACGCCCGAGTTCTGGAACTCGATGGACCTCATCGGCGGGCCCAGCACGTACTGGACCGGGGGCGCCAACAACGACGGGAAGGGCCAGCCCTCACAGTCCAATGCGGTCAGCCACGGGTGCGTGCCCGCGCGGTTCCGCCAGGTCAACGTGATCAACACCGGGCGGACCGCCTGACCATGGCCTACCTGTCCCGCGACGACGC
>CAZBCN010000075.1:6911-15993 GCA_964490285.1 uncultured Gemmatimonas sp.
CGAGCGAGCGCCTCGCGCCGCTGTCGCCGGAGGACCCCGAGTACCTGGGTGAGCTGGGCCCCACCCCCGTCCCCGAGCGCGACGCCGTCGTGGCCAGCACCGCCGGCCTCTCGCCCGAGGCACGCGCGCGCGCCGCTGCCGCCGTGACCGTGCCTGCCGCGGAGCGCGGGTTGGTCTCCACGGGCTACATCGTGCACCGGACTGGCTCGTCCGCGGTGATGAACACGAGGGGCCACTTCGCGTACCAGGCGTCGTCGAACGCCAACTTCTCGACCACCGTGCGCACCCCGGACGGGACCGGCTCCGGGTGGGCGGGCGCCGGCTTCTTCGACTGGAACGATCTGGACGCGCCTGGCTTGGGCGCGCGGGCGATGGACAAGGCTGAGCGCTCGCGGGCGCCGCGGGACGTCGAGCCCGGACGGTGGGTGACGATCCTCGAGCCGACGGCCGTCGCCAACATGGTCGACCTCATGACCAGCAGCTTCGGCGCGCGAGCGGCCGACGAGGGCCGCTCGTACTTCTCGCGGGCCGGAGGCGGCAACCGCATCGGCGAGCGCTTCCTGGATGAGCGCGTCACCATCTGGTCGGATCCTCTGGACCCCCGTCTCTTCTCGACCCCATTCTCGGGTGAGGGGCGTCCGAACCGGCGCGAGGTCTGGGTCGAGAGCGGCGTGCTCCGGACGCTCGCGTACGACCGATTCTGGGCCCAGCGTCAGAATCGCGAGCCGACCGGGTTCGTGTCCGGCTACTACATGGAGGGCGGCGACGCGACGCTGGACGACATGATCCGCTCGACCGAGCGCGGCCTGTTGGTGACACGCTTCTGGTACATCCGCAGCGTCGACCCGCGGACCATCCTCTATACGGGCCTCAGCCGCGACGGGACGTTTCTGATCGAGAACGGTAGCGTGGCCTACCCGGTGAAGAACCTGCGCTGGAACGAGTCACCGGTGTTCATGCTGAACAACGTCGAGATGATGGGCCGGCCCGTGCGCGTGAGCCCGTCGGAGTCGAGCGAAGTCGCGCCCGCGGTGGTCGTGCCCCCGCTCAAGGTTCGCGACTTCACGTTCACGTCCGTGTCCGACGCGGTCTAGAGAGGCGCGCGCTCAGGAGGGCGGGTGCCCTGGCTCGCGAAGTACGCGCCGGACGATCTCCTCTTGCTCGCGAGCGTCGACAGGACCGCGGTAGAGGTCACGGACTGCTTCGCCGATGCGAGCCAGCTCGCGGACGTACCGACGGCAGTGCTCGCACATCATGAGGTGCAGGCGGACTCCGAGCCGGGTCATCAGTGGCGCCGAGCGGATTTCGTCGCTGGCATGGAGCCTCGTCACCTCCTTACAACGCAGCATCGGCACTCCCTGCGAATCCCTTGGACTCCAGGCATTCGCGCAGGCCGTTGCGGGCGCGAAAGAGGAGCACTCCCAAATTGTTGGCGGACACCTCGAGAATATTACACACCTCGTCGGTGGCGAACCCTTCGACCTCGCGCAGGGTGAAGGCGATGCGTTGCCGCTCGGGCAGCGCCTCGAGACACGAGCCCAGCTCGCGTTGGAGCTCCCCCCGGGCGAGCGCCTCCTCCGGCCCTCTCGGCGGGCGGACCCACATGCCGTCGGCGTCGAACCGACTCTCGACCAGGCCGTCGATCCCCTCCTGATCGGCCTCGCGGCCGATGCCGCGCCGTTCTTCCTGGATCTTCCGCAGGAGGATCCCATGGAGCCACGTGGAGGCGCGGGCCCGGCCATCGAACGCGGAGGCGCGCTGGACGAAGACCACGAGGCTCGCTTGCACCGCGTCCTCGGCGCGATCGCGGGGAAGCCCGGCCACGAGCGCCGTGCGCATCAGCCCGGGCAGGCACTCCCTGACCACCGCCTCGATGATCGCCGGGTCGCGTGCACGGATCGCTGCGGTTCTGTCCGCAGATTCAGCCATAGACCCAACCCTAGGGGCGGCCGTGTAAGGAATCCACTCCTCGATACAACAAGAGTCTGACAGCGGAGTCTGTCGAACGAGGTTGAACCCGAGCGAGGAGCGGACGATGCAGCCGAACGTGACGCGAGTGATAGCTGGCGGCGTACTGGGCACCCTGGTCATGACGATGGTGGGCCTCTACGTCGCCCCGATGATGGGCATGCCGCCCATGAATCCGGCCGAGATGCTCGCCGGCGCGATGGGCGGAATGGCGATTCTCGGGTGGGTCGCGCACCTGATGATCGGTACCGTCCTCGCGCTCATCTACGCGTATGTCGCCCTGCCGTACCTGCCTGGACCGGCCGTGGCACGCGGCGCGCTGTTCAGTCTCGCGCCCTGGCTGATGGCGCAAGTCGTGGTGATGCCGATGATGGGCATGGGCCTCTTCTCGGGATCCATGACCATGGCCGGCGGTAGTCTCATCGGACACCTCGTGTACGGCGCCGTGCTCGGAGCCGTCGCAGGAGGGGTCGAGGTCGCCGCAGGAGGCGAGTCGCAGTTGCGGCAAGCGCCCACGAGGTAGTCCATTGGTGATGCACCCCTCACGGAAACGGGCCATGGCACCTCACACTGACTGGGCGCGCACTTCGGCCGCGGCGTTGGCATTGGGTTGGCTCCTGGCCTGCTCACCCGATCCTGGTGCGGCCCCGGTCGTCCTCGGCCCGGTAGACGGTCGGGACCTTCCGCCGGCCGACACCGGTCGCGTGCAGGTGGGCCAGATGGCGCCCGACTTTTCGCTCGATTCGTACGCCGACGGCGTGATCACCCTGTCCGGCTACCGCGGTCAAAAGGATGTCATCCTGGTGTTCTACCGAGGCTGGTGGTGACCCTACTGCGCCAGTCAGCTCGGGGAGCTGAGAGACCTGCTGTCGCCTGATCAGCAAGCCACGACGGAGCTGCTGGCTCTGTCGATCGACGACCGTGAGATGCAGCAGCGCATGATCGACCGCGTGGCCGAATCGGACGGGCGCGTCCTGGAGTTTCCCATGCTCTCGGACCCCGATCATGCCGTCATCGACCGCTACGGACTACTGAACCAAGAGGACCCCCAGGCGCGACCCATTCCGCATCCGACGGTCTTCGTCATCGACCGGAGCGGGATCGTGCGCTGGAAGTTCATCGAGATCAACTACCGAATTCGACCGAGCAACGAGCAGATCCTCGCGGCGCTGACCGAGGTGCAGGGCGGACCGTGAGGGTCGCGGTCGGATTCCACAGGGAGCACCCCATGAAGCGCGTCACGCTCTACCTCGCCACGCTGTTCGCCCTCACGGCGGCCCCATTGGTCGCGCAGGATCTCCCCCGGCCGCGCCCGAGCCAGCACGGCACGGTCTCGCAGGAGGTCGCGCTCACCACCATCACGCTCGGATACGATCGGCCCGTCGCCCGAGGGCGAGAGATCTACGGCGGCATCGTCGAGTGGGACGTGGTGTCCACGCCCGGGGCGAACCGGACGACCTGGATCGACTTCTCGACGCCCGTGACGTTCGCAGGCGCGCGACTGGAGGCCGGCCGGTACGGGATCTGGCACATCCCGCACGAGTCGGAGCCGTGGGAGGTGATCCTCGTCCGCACCTGGGACACGCACCACAGCTTCTACCCGTTCGAGAGCGAGGCGGCGCGGGTGCGCGTCAGCGCCGAGCGCGGGGAGCACATGGAGACGCTCGCGTTCTACTTCCCTGTCGTCGGCGAGTACGAAGCGGTGCTGCGACTGCACTGGGCCTCGACGATCCTTCCCTTCCGGATCGAGGTGCCGCGCTGAGCGCAGGTGGGACCTACCCGAGCTCGACCGGAAGCCCTGCCGCCCGCCACTCCGCGACGCCATCCTCGAAGCGAACAGCCCGATAGCCCTCGGCCCTGAGTAGCTCGACCGCCTCCAGAGCCAAGACGCAATAGGGCCCCCGGCAGTAGGCCACTACTTCCTGATCCTTGGGAATCGACCCGAGCGTCTGCCGGAGCTCGGCCAACGGAACGGATCGGGCGCCCGGAATGTGGCCGGCGCGGAACTCCGCGGAGGGGCGGACGTCGAGCACGGTGACCTCCCCGGCCAGCACGCGCTCGAGCAGGTTTCGCCGATCGACCGGGGTCATATCCGCTTGGCCGCGGCCGAACTCGCGGGCCACCTCCCGCATTTCCGCCAGGCGCCTCTCGGCCAAGTCGCGCAGCGCGAGAAAGAAGGCGCACACGGCGTCATCGGCCAAACGGTAGTAAACGTACCGGGCTTCCTTCCTGGTTTCGACGAGTGAGGCGGCCCGGAGCGCGCGCAGGTGAGCGCTGGCGTTCTTGACCGAGAGACCCGCCTGGGCCGCCAAGGTCTCGACGGACTTCTCGCCCTGACACAGGAGATCGAGGAGCTCCAGCCGGTGCGGGCTCGAAACGCCTTTGCCGATGCGGGCGAGCTGCTCGTAGAGCGTGCTCTTCGGAATCCGTGGCCTCATCGCGCCCCATCTTGTCGATACTCTATGGAATGTTAGAGTGTAGTCGAACGAGGCCCCGGCTTCAACCTCAGGGAGTCAGTCCGATGAAGGTGCTCGACGGGTCCGGTAGAGGCGTTGAAGCCGGGTCGAAGCTGTCGCTCCAGGAGCTCGGCCTGCCGGTCGCCGGCCGCCACGCCGCGCTCATCGTTTTCTGGAAGCGACAATGACAGGGATGCCGACAGGAGGCTCCTGTCCTGCGCAGGGTGTTCGAGCGCCACCGCGAGCAGGGGCTCGAGGTGGTGTATGTCGGCCCGTTCGAGACGACCGAGTCGTGCGAGGCGTGGAAGCGGGAATTCGATCTCGCGTTTCCGGTCGTCCCCGACGCGGACGGAACGCTCTTCCGAACGCTCACGAGCGGCTGGGTGCCTTGGAGCGTCCTCCTCGGGCCCGACGGCGAAGTGATCTTCTCCGAGAACGAGTTCGACGAGATGGGGTTTTCGGCCGCGATCGCTCGGGTCCTCGCCGTGAAGACCGAGGCGCCCGCCACAGCGCCCGCGAGCCCGCGGCGGACGCACCCTCCTCGGTCCGCCAAAGCGGCGAAGATCGTCATTCTCGGAGGCGGCGTCGGGGGAATCGTGGCCGCGCGCAAGCTGCGCAAACGGTTGGGACCGGAGCACCGCATCGTCGTCGTGGACCGTTCCCCCGACCACCTGTTCCAGTCTTCCCTGCTCTGGATGATGGTCGGAGACCGGCGAGAGGATCAAATCCGGCGACCCTTGGTCCGCGTGGAGCGCCACGGGATCGACTTTCTCCACGACGAGGTGGTGGAGATCGATCCCGAGCGAAGGCGCGTGCGGACGCGGGGCACCAGGCTCGACTTCGACTACCTGGTCGTCGCGCTCGGCGCCCAGACTGTGCCGGAGTCCATCGAGGGCTTCGCCGAGATGGCGCACGATCTCTACACCGTCGAGGGGAGCCAGGGCATCAAGGCCGCACTCGACGCGTTCACCGGAGGGAAGGTCGGCGTGCTCGTCACGTCCATGCCCTTCAAGTGTCCGGCGGCTCCGTACGAGGCCGCGTTCCTCGTGGAGTCTTTCCTTCGCTCCAAGGGCGTGCGAGACCGCTCGGAGATTCACGTGTACACGCCCGAGCACCAGCCCATGCCGGTGGCAGCCGCCGCGTTAGGCGCGTCGATCGTGCAGATGCTCCAGGCGCGCGCCATCCGGTACCATCCGCTCTTCACGTTCCAAGAGATGCGCCCCGAAACGCGTGAGATCGTCGCGGCCGGCGGACGCGCCGAGAAGGTGGACCTCCTGATCGCCGTTCCGCCCCACGAGGCGCCCGAGGTCGTGCGGTCTTCCGGTCTACTCGGCGTGTCGGGCTGGATCCACGTGGACCCGGTCACGCTCCGCACCGAGCACGATGGGGTATTCGCCATTGGCGACGTCACGACGGTTCGGCTCCCCAGCGGGAAGTCATTGCCGAAGGCCGGCGTGTTCGCGCACGGCGAGGCCGAGGTGGTCGCGCGCGGAATTGCGAACGAGATCCGCGGCCTCGAGGAGCGAGCCACGTACGACGGCAAGGGCTACTGCTGGATCGAGATCGGAGACGGCCGGGCGGGCTTCGCTGGCGGCGGATTCTACGCCGATCCCGAGCCCCGACTCCGGATGGCCCGGCCTGGGCGCGTCTGGCACTGGGGCAAGGTCGCGTTCGAGAAGTGGTGGCTTCGACGGTGGTTCTGATCATCAACCCATAGTCCGACGACGGAGGAGAGACTGATGAGCCAGACAACGATGCCCGCAGCCGATACGCAGGCTTCCCTGGAGGCGGCGCTCAAAGGCGAGATCCTCAGGATGTACGAGGAAGTCGCCGAGAAGCCCGGCGGAAGCTTCCACTTCTTCCATGGCCGCGAGGCGGCCGAGTTGTTCGAGTACGATCCGGAGCTACTCGACCGGGCGCCGCCCGGGGCGGTCGCCTCGTTCGCGGGTGTCGGAAACCCGCATCTGCGCAGCGAGCTCAGGCCGGGTGAGACGGTGCTCGATCTGGGGAGCGGAGCCGGCCTGGACGGCATCATCGCCGCCTGGCAGGTCGGGCCCACGGGCACCGTCATCGGCGTCGATCTCAATCCCGCGATGTGCATGCGCGCGAAGGCGCACGCGGGTGCCTCCGGGACCCAGCTCGAGTGCAAGGAGGGCCGGATGGAAGACCTGCCCCTCGAGGACGACACCGTCGACGTGGTGATCTCGAACGGCGTCATCAACCTGTCGTTCCAGAAGCGGAAGGTCGTCCGCGAGATCTTCAGGGTCCTCAAGCCGGGCGGACGCATGTCCATCGTGGACATCGTCAGCGCCAAGCAGCTGTCGCAGAGCATCGTCAACGACCCCAAGCTCTGGGCCTCCTGAATCGGAGGCGCTCTCCCGGAGGGAGAGTTGTTCGCGCTGCTGGAGCAGGCGGGCTTTCAGCGCGTGAAGTCGGTGGTCGTGCCGCGGTTCCGCTTCCGCCAGCAGTCGACTCAGAACGCCGCCGAGGCCTACGGCGTGAAGGCGGTGCTCATGACGGCTCGCAAACCCGAGTGAAGCCGGCGCGACGTGACGCGGTCGGACCTCAGCGCCGCGCGGCCGCCGCCGCTCGCTCCTGCTCCGCCAGCACGTCGCGGAACAGCCCCTCGACCGCGTCGAGCTCGGCCCAGTAGCCCGTCGGATCGATGAACGGGTTCGGCGCCTGGCCGAGCCGCTCGTACTTGGCGTACATGTTGTACATCGCCGGATGCGACGCGAGCGGGATGTCCGGGGAGAGTGAGCGCAGCACGGCGAAGCCCTGCTTGTACTGATCGGCGATGGTCGGGTTCGTCGGGTTGTTCACGAACTGGAAGCCCGGGTTGCTGCCCATGCTGCCGACGATGACGACGTCGTAGGACTGGCCGCCCTCTTCCACCGTGAGTGTCCAGGTCGTGCAGCCGGGGGTGTGCCCCGGCGTGAGGCGCGCGACGAGCGTGGTGCCGCCCAGCGAGACCTCGTCGCCGTCCTCGAGCACGCGGTCGATCGGGTGCGGCTTGTCGCCCGGGCGCATGCGCTCGAGCAGCGGCACATCCTGCGCCATGGCCATCACGCGGGCGCCGGTCAGCTGCGCGACCAGAGCGTCACCCTGCATGTGGTCGCCGTGCGCGTGGCTCCCGAGGATGATCTCGATGTCCGCGAAGTCGAACCCGAGATCCTCGACGGACTTCCGAAGCGTCGGGACGGCATCCTCGTAGTTCGTGTTGATCAGGATGTGCCCCGCGGGGGTCGTGATGAGGAACGACGCGAGGCTCTGGGTTCCGACGTAATAGAGGTTGCCGGCGATCCTGTGCGGCGGAAACTGCGCGCGCTGCTGCTCGGAGGTGCCGACGTTGCGCCGGAACATCGCTTCTTGGCGCTCGAGGATCGTCGTCTGCGCGGTCACGTGCGTACCCGTGAGCGCGGCGATTAGAGTGCCGAGCATGATCGCCCGTGCGTGCATTCGGTACCTCCCCCTGGCTGAGCCGCGAGGAACATGGCCGGGCTGCAGCGCAGCATGCAAGCCGGACGCGTCCTACGGCTCGCAGGCGCTCAGCTTCCGCGTTCGCCGGCGAGCGAGCGTGCCACCGCCTCCAGGCGGGCGTGAGCCTCTAGGGCGACGTCCGCGAGCTCGGGCTCGTGGGCGAGCCCTCCCGCCTCGAGCATCGTCTGTGGATCGGCGATCCTCACGAGCACTTTTCCGTCGACCTCGCGCTCCACCGTCACGGTGCATGGGAGCAGCAAGCCAGCGTCCGCACGTGTGGAGAGCGCGCGGTACGCGAGCCGCGGGTTGCACACGCCCAGAATGACGTAATCGCGGAAGTCGACGCCGAGCTTCTCACCCAGCGTCTTCCGCACGTCGATCGTGGTGAGGACCCCGAAGCCCTCCTCTCGCAACGCGTCGGTCACCCGTGTGATCGCCCGCTCGAACGAGAGGTCGACGCGAGCCTCGAAGCCGAGTGTCGTGGCGGCCGGCATGACGCATCCTCCTGGTCCCGAAGTCACACAAAACCCCCGGACATCAACAATGAACGCTCCGGCTGCCACGCGCTGTCAGGGATTTCTCCATTGCGGTGTGGGGCCGCGCACAGTTGCCTACCGGTGGGGCGGCGCGACGCCGACATTGGCCCGATGATCAGAGTGCGTATCTACGTCGATGCCGACTCGTGCCCGGTCAAGGACGAGGTCTATCGCGTGGCGAAGCGATACGGGCTCGGCGTCACGCTCGTCTCCGGGACATGGCTCAGGGTTCCCTCGGAGTCCTGGATCGCGCTCGAGGTCGTCGAGGACACAGGGGGACTCGACGCCGCCGACGACTGGATCGTCGAGCACGCCGGAAGGGACGACATCGTCATCACCGAGGACATCATCCTGGCGTCCAGGTGCCTCGAGAAGGGCAGCCGAGTGATGAGCCCAAGGGGCAAGGCGTTCACGCCCGATTCGATCGGCGACGCCCTCGCAACCCGCGAGCTCATGGCGAGTCTCCGGGAGACAGGATCCGTGACCGGAGGGCCGAGTGGATTCACGAAGTCGGACCGCTCCGCGTTCCTCCAGCAGCTGGACAGGGTCGTCAACGCGCTGAAGAGACGGGGGTAGCCGAGGGCCGACTCAGATCCTCTCCCGCCGCAGGAGCTGCGCGTTGATCGCGACGATGACCGTGCT
>CAZBCN010000076.1:0-15952 GCA_964490285.1 uncultured Gemmatimonas sp.
GTCTTGAAGGACTCGGGATCGTCGAGCACCTCGCCGTCGCGGTTGCCGAGAATGTTCGTGCTGAACCAGCCGGACACGCCGATCATGCGCGCCTTGAACGCCGGAGCGAGCACGGTCTTGAGGAACGTCTGGCCGGTCTTGAAGTCCTTGCCGCAGATCGGGACACCGCGGTCCTTGGCAAGCTTTTCCAGCGCGGCAATGTCTCCGGAAAGATTGGGGGCGCCGTTCGCGTACGGGACGCCCTCCATGATCGCGGCATACGCGTAGAGCATGCTGGGTGCGATGCTCGGATCGTCCTTCGCCAGAGCCGCCTCGAAGGCCTCGAGCGTCTCGTGCGTCGGGCCCGGCCGCAAGAAGATTTCGGTGGAGCCACACCACACCATCACCACACGGTCACACTTGTTCTCCTTCTTGAAGCGGCGGATGTCTTCCCGCAGCGCCTCGGCCTGCTGCTTCTTCGTTCCCGTCTTCGTGTTGGGTCCTTCGAGCTTCTTCACGTACGACGTGCTGAAGGCAGCCGGCATCGGCTTGATGCCCGAAAGAAAGTCCTTGATCGGGTCGATATGGACGTACCGGTCCAGCACGCCGGCGTGGAGCGCACTCGCGTAACCGTCGTCCGGAATCGGGTCCCAGGCGCCGAAGACCAAGTCGTCCAAGCTCGCGAGCGGAACGAAGTCCTTGATGAGTGGCGTGCGGGCGTCCGTCCGCTTGCCCAGGCGGATCGTGTTCAGCTGGGTCAGGCTACCGGTGGGCTGGGCGAGGCCGCGGCGGACCGCTTCGACTCCCGCGACGAACGTCGTGGCCACTGCACCGAACCCCGGCAGCAATACACCGAGCTTTCCCTTGGCCGGTTTGATTTCTTTAGGCTGCTTCACGTCTGGTCCTCGTGGAGTGTGGACTCGGCCCCGGGCGCGCTTCCGCGATCAGGACGAGAGAATAATACGGCTCCGGGCACCTTCTTCGATGCCCTGGGCGACCGTCTGGTTCACCTTGTACATCACCTTGTCGAAGTTCGACTGCGTGGCTACCAGGCGCTGGTATCCGGCGAGCGTCTGTAGCTCCATCGTCGCGGACTCGTACGCGGACTTCACCTCGTCCTCGGGCTCTCGGCCGGCGCGAAGGGACGCTTCGATACGTGCTTCGAGCTCATCGAGCCGATTTCGCATTTCGACGAGCTCTCGGTCGTCGGACGCCGCGTCCATCGCGCGCTTGAATGCCTGGTACTCCTCGGTGCGCGCGAGCGCCGCGCCCAACTCCTTCGCCATCTCGTATACGCCCGCCATGGATCACTCTCCCCGTTCGATGGTCGCTGCCGACTGAACCGCCATGACGATGCGCTCCTTCCCTGCAAGGTCTCTACGAATGCTCACCTCGCGATACCCGCCGACTTGCTCGATGAGCGCCGTCACAGCCCGGGCCTGTCCGGCGCCCACCTCCAGGGCCAAGAGACCCCCCTGCCGAAGCACGGCGCCCGCTCCAGCCACGATCGACCGGATCACCGCCAACCCGTCCGACCCGGCAAAGAGCGCTTCGACGGGCTCCCAGTCAACGATCTCCGCCGCCAGAGCGGCGCGTTCGAACTCCGCGACGTACGGTGGGTTCGAGACGACCACGTCGAATCGCTCACCCGGCTGGACGGGCTCGAAGGCTGCACCGGCACGCAGGTCGAGTCGCTCGTCCATCCCGAGCGCGTGTCGATTCCGGGCTGCCACCGTCAGCGCCGCCGCGGAAACGTCCGTGCCCACGAAGCGCTCGAAGGGTCCCTCGGCGAGCAGCGCGAGGGCGATTGCGCCCGATCCCGTGCCGACGTCGAGACCCACCGGGGCCGCCCGCCCGCTCGCCCACTCGAGCACTGCCTCCACGAGCTGTTCCGTCTCCGGCCGCGGAATCAGCACCCCGGGGCCCACCTCGAGATCCAGGTCACGGAAAGCCTGCCGGCCGAGCACGTACTGGAGCGGCTCGCGCTTCGCTCTGCGCTTCAGCAGGGGGCGGAAGTCGTCCAGCTCCCGGGCGCTCAGGGGACGCTCGTGCTGCAGGTACATCTCCAGACGTCCGACGCCGAGCACATGCGCGAGCAGGTACTCCGCGTCGAGCCGAGCGCTCGTGACACCCTTGGCCTTCAAGTAATCGGCGCTCCAGAGCATCATGCGGAGCACGGTCCACGTCTCCGCGCTCTCGCGCGCCCCGAGCGCACCACTCACGCCGCACCCCCCAGGCGCTCTTCCTCCTCGGCCAGGCGGAGCGCATCCATCAGCTCGCTCAAGTCGCCGTTGAGCACTTCGGTCAGCTTGTGGAGGGTCAGTCCGATGCGGTGGTCCGTCACCCGGTTCTGCGGGAAGTTGTAGGTGCGGATCTTCGCCGAGCGATCCCCGGTCCCGACCTGGGTCTTGCGCGCTCGCGCCCGCTCGGCCTCACGCTCGGCGATCATCTGATCGAGGAGCCGGCTCCGGAGCACCTTGAGCGCCTTGGCTTTGTTCTTGTGCTGCGACTTCTCGTCCTGGCAGGTGACGACGAGGCCGCTCGGGATATGGGTCACGCGGACAGCCGAGTCCGTCGTGTTCACCGACTGACCACCCGGACCCGAGGATCGGTAGACGTCGATGCGGAGGTCGTTCGGATCGATCTGCAGATCGACCTCCTCCGCCTCTGGCAAGACCGCCACGGTCGCGGCCGAGGTGTGGATGCGCCCCTGAGCCTCGGTGGCGGGCACACGCTGGACCCGGTGCACGCCGGACTCCCAGCGCAGCCGACCGTAGGCTCCCCGCCCGCGTATGGTGAAGATCGCCTCCTTGACGGAGCCCGGGATCCCCTCCGAGAGGCTCATCAACTCGATCGTCCAACCCTGCCGCTCCGCGAGGCGGCGGTACATCTCCATGAGATCGGCTGCGAAGAGACCCGCCTCGTCCCCTCCGGTGCCGGCACGGATCTCGACGACCGCCGCGCGGTCGCCGAGTGGATCCTTGGGAACGAGAAGCTCGCGAACCTCGCCGCTGAGCGCCTCGATCGTCTGCTCGAGCGGGGAGACCTCGGCTTCCGCGAGCGCACGCATGTCCGGATCGTCGGACTCCTCGATCAGCTCGAGCGCGCCGCGGAGCTCTTGGATCGCCGCCCGCAGGCGGCCACCCGAGGTGACGAGGGGCTCGAGGTGCGAGCGCTCTTGGGCGAGCTCTCGCAACTTGTCGGGGCTCGACAGCACGTCCGGGCTCGCCAGCGCATCGTTGACTTCGGCGAACCGCCGCTCGGCGTCACGCAGCCGTTCGTCCAGCTTGGGATCGAGGGTGGCGGACTTCATCGCCGCCCCGCTCACTTACTCTCGGCGCCCTCGTACTTCTTCTTGAAGCGATCGACGCGGCCGGCCGTGTCGACGAGGCGTTGCTTGCCCGTGTAGAAGGGATGGCACACGGCGCAGATCTCCACGTGGAGCTCGCCCTGTGTCGCCATCGTCTGGAACCGATTCCCGCACGCGCACACGACCGTCGCGGTCTTGTACTCGGGATGGATGCCCTGCTTCATGTCCCGCTCCGAACGCCTGAGTCGTCCAGCAACAGCCGGAAAACCTACACTTCGTTCCCTGAGGGGTCCAGGGATGGCTCCCGGGTGGCCCCCCGGGCCAGCCGGACGGACGCCAGGACCAGGAGCAGGGCCGCCACGGCGGCGCCGCTGCCGACCAGGTCTCCGAAGCGGGTGTAGAACGTCACGACGTCGGTCGTCAGGACCGTGGCGACCCGCAGGTCGGCGTCGAAAAGGTACGTCTCGTCGTGCACGCGACCGACGGGGTCCACGAACATCGAGATTCCGGTGTTGGCGGAGCGCGCCACGCCCATGCGGTTCTCGATGGCCCGCATCACCATGTGCGCCGGATGCTGCCAGAGGGCCGTCGTGCGGGCGTAGAGCGGCTCACGCCCGTACCAGGCGTCGTTGGTGATGTTCAGCAGGACGTCCGCGCCTGCCTGGCGAAAGCGCCGCGCCCCCTCCGTGTACGACGACTCGTAGCAGATCAACACACCGTAGGCCGTCCCGTTGACGGTCGCGAGCGGCCACCCCTGTCCGACGCCGAACCCACCGAAATACTGGAGATTCCCGAACCATCGGGGCGGGATGAGTGGCACTCGCTCGACGAAGGGAACGAGGTACCGCTTGTCGTACCGGTAGTCCCACACCCCGAGGGAATCGACCACGAAGGCGGAGTTGAAGGGGGTGTACGAACCCTGGAGGTCCCCGTCGTAGCCGAGGCCCCCCATGAGGATCGGGGCCTTCGCATAGTGCGACCACTGCATGAGGGGCTCCACGAACCCCCGGTGGATCTCGGCCTGCGGGAAGATCCTCAGGACGACCTCGGGCAGCACGACGAGGTCCTGCCCGCCCGCCGCGAGATTGGGGAGGAGCCTGACCAGGGAGGCGTACGTGCTGTCCAGCCCGGTCAGGGCATCGAGCTTGATGTGCTCGGGGATGTTGGGCTGGACCACGGCGACCGTCGCCGCCTCGCGCACGGGAAGCGTGTCGGCGCGCCAGATGCCCCACGCCATCGGCACGACGAGAACGATTGCGGCCGCTTCGGCCGGAAGCGCCCACCGCCTGCCTTCGCGCATCCTCAAGACCACCACCGCGAGAATGCCGTTCACGAGGGCGATCCAGAACGACACGCCTCGGCTCCCGACCAACTCTGCGATGCCCACGAGCTGCGGGAACCCGGTGAGGGACGTACCCAGGTCCAGCCAGGGAAACGCGATCGTGCTCGGCAGGTGCGCGCGCGTCCACTCGGCGGCCACCCAAGCCACGGGAAGGGCGAGCCAGATCGGCGCGCGGACGCCGTGGATGGCGCGGTGCAGGATCCACCCGAAGAGTGCCGCGATGCCGATGAGCCCGACGAGCGCGGCGAGGAACGCGAGAATGGCGAGCGGCGTGAACCAGATCAAAGCGACCAGGATCCAGTAGCACACGATGCCGAAGTGGATCGCGCCGAAAAGCATCGAGCCCCTCACGGCCGCGCGTCGGCCTTCACCATCGGCCGGGAGAGCGTGGATCCAGACCGCGAACGGCACGAGGCCGACGAACGGCGGCACGAGGAGGTGGAGGGGAGGATACGAGAGCGCGAGCAGAACCGCCGATACGGCCGGCACGAGACGCTCGCCTCGGCGCGGCCACAGAAGACTCTTGAGCGCCGCGACCCGCCCGGGTCCCTCCGACACGCCTATAGCTCCACCTCGCGGCCGCCATCGGCGGCGCGGTAGGCCGCCTCGATCAGCTGCATCAGCGCCACCTGCTCACGCGGAAGCGCGACGTCGCTGCGGCCGGCTACGCTCTGCACGAAGTCATCGAGCAGCCTGCGGTACGCGTTCGTATAGGGGTTCTCGCCGCCGCTCGGACGTGGCTGACGCGGGGTCACCTCGATCGGCCGCCCGCCGAGCTGCTTGTAGACCTCGAGCGGCGGAAGAGAGCCCGAGCCCTCGGTCCCCATGATCCGCGCGAAGTAACGGTCGTCCGCCGCGAAGAGGCGGTTGCTCACCTCGAGCGAGAGGGCGATCCCTCCCTCGGTCTCCGCCATCAGCGTGGCGGCGTCCTCGACGCCGCCCTTGGGCGACATCACGCACGACACGCGCTTCACGGCCGGGTAACCCACGAGCCACATGCAGAGATCGAGCGCGGGCACGCCGAGGTCGATCAGCGCGCCGCCACCGGCGCTGCGATCGTATCGCCAGGTGTGCCGCGACCCAGGCATGAGCCGTGTCATCCAGCTCCCCCGCACCGCGTATACATCGCCCAGCTCGCCGCCCGCGACGAAGTCGCGGAGCGCGATCACGCCAGGGCGAAATCGGTGAGGCATCCCGACCACCAGCACGCGCCCGGCGCGATCGGCGGCTTCGAGGACGCGCGTGGCGCCTGTCGACGTGATCGCGAGTGGCCGCTCCACGAACACATGCTTCCCTGCCTCGAGCGCGGCGATCGCCATCTCCTCGTGGAGATGATTGGGCGTGCAGACGACCACCGCGTCCAGGTCGTCGCGGGCGATGAGCGCGTCGGCGTCGCAGACGTTCGGGACTTTGAAGCGACGCGACAGGGCCTCCGCCTTGTGGAGGTCGGCGTCCGCTACCGCGACCAGCTCCACGTCTTCGCGCTCGGCGAAGATCGGCACGTGGACGACCTGGCTGATGGCACCAGTGCCGATGACCCCGACGCGAACCACTGCACCCTCGGTCATCGTCCCTCGCCGGGCGCGTTGGGGCCGGTCATGATCTGCCAGCCGGCCCTCACGGTGAAGAACTGCAGATCGCTCATCACCTCGTACTTCGAGACTCCATAGATGCGGAACCGCTGAGTGACGGGATATTCCATGCCGAAGTGGAGGTTGAAGCCGGCGGTCACGGAGTCGAGCAGATCGTCGATGAACGTGCCTGCAATGGCGTCACCGTCACCGTCCAGAAAATGCGCGGTGACCCCGAGGCCCCCGTAGGTCAGGATGTCGAGGAGGGAGTCCCAAACGACGTGGGCATCCACCCCGACCGCGACATCACGCCACTCGATCGTCCCCAGGTCGAGCTGCGGCGACGGCGCGCCGGACTGGGTGGTGATCAGCGCCTCGATGCGATCCTCGAGCTCCGTGATCTCCGCCTGCCGGAGAGGCGACGACCAGTAGCCGACGCTCGGGACGATGCGGAGGCCCGGTCCGGCGTACCCCATGTCGATGCGCAGCGCCGCACTCCCGGTACCCTCGATACGCGTGGGCCACATGTATCCCCAGTCGAATCCGAACCCGCGGAACCCGAGGTTCTCGTAGTCCAGATCGGCCAATTCCTGACCGAGCGCGCCGGCGGGCGCGAGCAGACTCGCGCACGCGACCACACCCAGCACCCCGCGCATCGGCACCATCCTCCTCCTCACGTGGGTTGGATCACAGGGTTCGGACCTCGGCCACCAGGTCGTAATCCATCGCGTCCACGATGTGTACTTCGAGCATCGCTCCCGGATCCACCTCGGCGGGGCCCCGGATATGCGTGACCCCATCGATGTCGAGCGCCTGCGCACAGGTGCGGGCGACGGCGACGTATTCCGGATCGCCCTCCACCCGCTCGTCGATCAGGGCCGTGGCCTCGGTGCCGATGAGGGCGGCGTTCCGCTCGAACGAGATCGCGCGCTGCGCGTCCATGAGCTCTTCGAGGCGGTCACGCGCCTCTTCGGGGGGCACGCGATCGCCGAGCTCGGCAGCGCGGGTCCCTTCCTCCACCGAGTACGCGAAGGCGCCCACGCGATCGAACGACACTTCCTCGAGCAGGTCCACCATCTCGCGGAAGTCCGCGTCGTTCTCGCCGGGGAATCCCACGATCACCGTCGTGCGGAGGGTCAGGCCCGGCACCGCGTCCCGCAGCCATGCCACTTTCTCCAGGATCGTCGCCCGTCGCTCGGGACGGCGCATGAGCTCGAGAATGCGGTCGCTGCCGTGCTGGATCGGCATGTCCAAGTACGGAAGGATGCGCGGCTCCGATGCGATCAGCTCGACCATCTCCCGAGTGATCCCGGAGGGATACATGTAGAAGAGTCGGTACCACGGAATATCGGTTCCAGCGAGCAGCCCGCGTAGCAGCTCGGGCAAGAGCGGTGCACGCGGGTCGTGTCGGCGGAGGTCGCGTCCGTACCACGTCGTGTCCTGCGACACGATGTTCAGCTCCTTCACCCCGGCTGCGCCCAAGCCCGCGGCCTCTCGCACGAGCTCCTCGACCGGCTGCGAGCGATGGAGCCCGCGCATGAGCGGGATCGCGCAGAAGGCGCAGGTATGGTCACACCCTTCGCTGATCTTGAGATAGGACGTATGCGGGGTCGCCGTGGAGAGGACACGAAGGGGTCGCTCCATGACGGGGACCGATTCGTCCGGCTCTGGCAGGAAGCCCCGGCTCCTCAGCTCCGGAAGCAGCCTCGGCAGATCGGTGAGCCCGAGAAAGAGGTCCACTTCCGGGATCTCGGCCGCAAGCTCCGCGCCGTGGCGCTCCACGAGGCACCCCACCGCGACCACCGCGGCGAGCCTTCCGCGACCCTTGGCCTCGCACGCCTCCAGGATCGTCTCGATCGACTGCTCCTTCGCCTCCTGGATGAAGCCGCACGTGTTCACGATCACGACGTCGGCGTCCTCGACCTCGGAGGTGACACGGGCACCCTGACCGATGAGCGCGGCGAGCATTCGCTCGGAGTCGACCGTGTTCTTGTCACACCCGAGCGTGACGAGGGCGACGCGCGGCCCAGCAGCCGGCCCGCGCTCGACGACGTGATGGTGAGCGGCGACGACGTCATGCGGGACACCCACTCGCACGGGATCGGGCGAGAGCGGGAAAACGGGAAGACTCCGTGTGCCCGCCCTCAACGCACGTCCCCGACCAGCACGCCCGGCGGCGGCGTGAAGACGAAGAACCCGGCGGGCGGCGTCACGTCGAACTCGATGCGACTGAGCGTGATCGTTCGACGGTTCCCGTTCTCCTCTTCCAGGCGGATCTGGCGGAGGAGCGACGTCCCCTGCTCGATCCACAGCACGGCCGCGCGGTACGACTGCCTCGTCCGGGGCACGAGACGCAAGCGGTGGGTGCTCGCTCCACCCACCGACTCGGCGCCATCGTACGTGGCGGTGTACTTATCCGCTGGGCTCTCGAGGAACTCGCGGTGGAAGTCCTGTCCGCCCGCTCGCTCCACGGGAGCGCGGAAGGCCTGCCGGGGATCGCTGCTCGGCAGGTAGTACCAAAACGAAGTCCCGTCGATCACGATCAGGTCGCCGGCCGGATCAGTGAAGCGCATCGCAAAGAGGTTGGGACGCGACTGGCAGAGACGGCCTCGCGCCGTACGCTCCTGCTCCAGAAGGGGCACGGCAAGGTGCTGCACGAAGTCGGCGCAGAGCGTCGAAACCGGCGCGTAGCGTGCGGAGGCCTCCTGCAAGAGTGCCATGCCGCGATCCTGCGCTGGGAGCGGTGAGGCGACCGCGGACACGAGCGCAGTGGACAGGATCGCGGAACGGAGTCGCGTGCGCATCAATTCTGGCCCTTGAACATGGCGTCGAGCTCGTCCATTCCGAGCAGCACCTCCCTGCCCTTGGCGCCCTCCGAGGGGCCGAGCACGCCGGCCTCTTGGAGCTGATCCACGATGCGCGCCGCGCGCCCATATCCGATGCTCAGCCGCCTCTGCAGCAGCGACGTCGATCCGCCGCCGTTCTGAATGCAGAGCTCCGCCGCAGACCGGAAGAGCTCGTCCCAGTCCCCGGCGATCTCCTCGGCGGCGATCTCGGCGTCCTCCAGCTCTTGGCCCTTCAGCTCCTCGAGGATGTCGGTCTCGAGGCCCGCCCGCTCCTCGGCGACCTCGACCACACCGTGGCGCTCGAGCAGCTCCACGTACCAGCTCATCAGCCGCTCCGTATCCTCCGTAGGCAGGTAGGCCCCCTGGATCCTCACCGGATCGCTGCGGCCCGGCGGGAGGAAGAGCATGTCCCCGTTTCCCAGCAAGGCGTCGGCCCCGTTTTGATCAAGAATCGTGCGCGAGTCCGTCTTGGAAGCGACCCGAAACGCGATTCGGGTCGGGAAGTTCGCCTTGATGAGCCCAGTGATCACGTTCACCGACGGACGTTGCGTCGCCACGATCAGGTGGATCCCGATCGCACGCGCTTTCTGCGCCAATTGCGTGAGCGGCTTCTCGATCTCGCTCTGTACGGTCATCATGAGATCGGCTAGCTCGTCGACCACCACCACGATGTAGGGCAGCACGCCGTCCGTGTAGATCCAACGGTTCTCGTCTCCTTCGGGCCCCTTCGGCTCGACCCGCTTCAGGGGCTTTCCTGCGCGTACCTTGCGGTTGAACTCCTGGATGGAGCGGACATAGTTCGCCTTGAGCAGCGCGTACCTGCGCCCCATCTCGAGCACTGCCCATTTCAATACACCGGCGGCGTCACGAGGGTCGGTAACGACGTTGTGCCGGAGGTGGGGGAGCCGCGAGTAGACGGAAAGCTCGACCATCTTCGGGTCGATCATCAGTAGGCGGAGGGTCTCCGGGGTGTGCTTGTACACGAGGCTCGTGACGATCGTGTTCAGGCACACCGACTTCCCGGACCCCGTGGTGCCCGCGATGAGCACGTGCGGCATGGACTCGAGCGTCGCGACGTAGGGGCGCCCGCTCAGATCCTTGCCCAAGGCGAGTGGGAGCTCGCCCTTGGCGGTCCGGAAGGCGGGGGCCTCGAGGATCTCGCGCAGGTTCACGATCTCTGGCCGCGGGTTCGGAATCTCGACGCCCACCGCTCCCTTGCCGGGGATCGGCGCGACGATGCGGATCGCGTGCGCCTTCATCGCCAGCGCGAGGTCCGCATCGAGATTGGCGATGCGGTTGACCTTCACGCCCGGCGCCGGGATCACCTCGAACTGCGTGACCATCGGGCCCGTCGTACGGCCGCCCAACTCGCTCTCGACATTGAAGGTCTTGAGCTTCTCGACCAGGATCCTCCCGAGCTCGTCCAGCTGCCGGTCCATGCTCTCACGGTCGACCTTCTCCGGCGCGCTCAGGAGGTCGACCGGCGGCACCTCGTGATCGAAGACGCCCGCTGGGACATCGGCCGTGCCGAACACGTCGATTGGGTCCTCGCCCTCCGGCTCGGCCGCGGGCAGCAGCTCCTCCTCGGCTGGAGGCACCTCCACGCCCGAGGGCACGACGTGCGGGGCGGGGACCCCGGGCTCGGACGCTTCCGCTGCCGCCTCATCGAGCGCCGAGGCTCGCGAATCGGCCTCGGCCTCCTCCGCCTCTCCCCCGAACCATTCGGGCTCGAGCCCGGGCACGGGGGCCGCGATCGCGACCGCCTGCGAGGCGGATTCCACGCGCCGATGCGCACGCGCCTCGGCGAGCTCCTTGCCCTTCTCGGATAGGGTCTCGGCCACCACGCGCGCGGTGCGGCCAGCAACGTCGCCCCCCGCCCTCATTCCGCGCACGAGGGAGCGGAGCGGATTCCACCCGAGGGTCCCGACGGAGAGCACTACCAGGAGGACGCTGGTGACGAGCACCGCTCCGAAGCGACCGACCAGGCTGACGAGCGGCGCTCCAAGCCCCTCCCCGAGCCACCCCGCGACCGGCTGCCCGGTGCCGAGCACCCAGAGCAGAGTCGGTACCAGCAGGAGCAATCCGGCGTCCAGCACCACCAGTCGCGTCGCGTGATCCGGGGTGAGCCAACCACCGGCTTTGAGCCCTCCGAGGGCGAACAGCGCGGGTGCGAGAAACATCGACCCACCGAACGTCAATTCGAGGCCCGTGCGCAGCAGCCGTCCCGTGGGGCCCATCATGTTGCCGGACGGGAACCACTGGGCGCCGCCCGTGCCGAGTATCGCTACCGGCAGAAGCGAGAGCAGGAGAAAGACAGCCGCGGCCAGGAGGGCGACGCCCCCGATCTCGCGCCTTTGCTCCTCGGTCACCATGCGTGGCTTATTCGCCCGTGAGGACGATGGTCTGGTCTTGCATCTCCGCGACGATGCCGTGCCGGTCGACTTCGGCGCAAATGTCCAAGTCGTCGCCGAGTCCGATCTCAACGAGAGCCCGGCCGCCGTCCGTTTGCTCGAAGAATCTGCGGCTCGGCTTCCGGAAGCCGGCGAGCGCGCGCGCCGCGCGCGAGGCGTCGTTCAACTCGCCGTCCGTCTCCCCCAGGATCCTGCGGACGAGGTGGCCAGCGCAGAGTGCATCGTCCATGGCGAAGCGCCCTTCTCGACCCGCACATAGGATGACGATGCGGGTGCCGTCCCTCATGGCCTTCGCGACGGCGCCGAGGTTCGTGAACGCACAGGGGACCGAGCGACTACCGTGCTGGCCCAGGGTGAGCGCGCGGGTTCCGTTCGTGGTGCTCATGACGAGGCGCTTTCCCCCCACCACCTCACGCGTGAATTCCCGCGGCGAGTTCCCGAGGTCGAACCCTTGAACCTTGGAGCCTTTTCTCTCACCACAGAGAAGCGTGTCTTCCCGACCCAACGAGTGGGCCAGCTTCACGGCATCTTCGGTCGAGGCTGTCGGGTAGATCCCGCGGGCCCCGTTGGCGAGCGCCTCCACGATGGTGGTGGTAGCGCGCAGGACGTCCACGACGACGATGGTCGCCCCCTCCAGGGTCGGCGGCTCCACTTCGTCGACCGTGAAGTATGTGTCGATCCTCATGCTCGAGCGCTGTCTTCGGCCATCATGCGTGCGACGAACCCCGTGTCCACCTCTCCCCTGACGAAAGCCTCGTCGTCCACGATTCGCCGCAGAAAGGGAAGCGTGGTCGGGATGCCCTCGATGATGAACTGATCCAGCACGTGTCGTGCCCGCACGATGGCTTCGTCCCTCGTGTTCCCGCTCACGATCAGCTTCGCGAGCAACGAGTCGTAATGGCGCGGAACCGTGTACCCCGCGTACACGTGGGTGTCGAGCCGAACCCCGGGGCCACCGGGCGGATGGAAGGTGGTGATCTTGCCGGGCGCCGGTGCGAATCCGCGGCTCGGGTCCTCGGCGTTCACCCGGAACTCGATCGCGTGCAGGCGGTGAGTGACATTCTCCGGAGCCGCGAGGGGCTCGCCCGCGGCCACGCGGACCTGCTCCTTCACGAGATCGATGCCGGTGGTGACCTCGGTGACGGGGTGCTCCACCTGGATCCGGGTGTTCATCTCCATGAAGTAGAACGAGCGATCGTGGTCCAGGAGAAACTCGATCGTCCCCGCTCCGACATACTCGATGGCCTTGGCCGCCTTCACGGCAGCCTCGCCCATCGCGGCACGGAGCTGGGGGGTCAGGGCCGGCGACGGCGCCTCCTCGACGAGCTTCTGGTGCCGTCGCTGGATCGAGCACTCGCGCTCGCCGAAGTGCATGACCCGGCCGTGCTGGTCACCGAAGACCTGAATCTCGACGTGGCGCGGGCGAATCAGGCAGCGCTCGAGGTACACACCCGGGTTGCCGAAGGCGGCGCGCGCCTCGGCCTGTGCGGTCGTGAATGCCTTCGCGAACGCCTGCTCGTCCTCGGCGATCCGCATCCCCTTTCCACCGCCGCCGGCGGAGGCCTTGATCATGATCGGATAGCCGATCTCCGCGGCGGCCTCCTTGGCCGTATCGAGGTCCTCGACGATGTCGGGCGTACCCGGCACGGTCCGCACACCCGCGCTGGCCATCATGCGGCGGGCGGTCGCCTTGTCGCCCATCGACCGGATCTGCGCCGGTGTCGGGCCGATGAAGGTGAGGCCCGAGCGGGCGCAGATCTCGCTGAACTCCGCGTTCTCGGCCAGGAACCCGTATCCCGGGTGGATCGCCTCGGCGCCGGTGATCTCGGCCGCCGCGATGATCCGGGGGATGTTCAGGTAGCTGTCAGCCGCCGGGGGCGGACCGATGCAGACTTCCTCGTCGGCGAAACGGACATGGAGGGACTCGCGGTCGGCCTCCGAGTACACGGCGACCGTCTGCACCCCGAGCTCGTGACACGCCCGAACGATCCGCAGGGCAATCTCCCCGCGGTTGGCGATCAAGACCTTCTTGAACAAGGTCAGCGCGGATCGACGCGGTACAAGACCTGTCCATACTCGACAGGCTGCGCATTCTGCACCAAGACCTCGACGACGGTTCCGCTCACCTCGCACAACAGCTCGTTCATGAGCTTCATCGCCTCGATGATGCAGAGCGTGTCGCCGGGAGACACCCGCTGGCCCACATCGACATAGGCCGGAGCATCCGGCGCGGGCGCGCGATAGAACGTGCCCACCATCGGAGACGTGATCTCGAGCAGGTCGCGTGCCGAGGGTGACGGTGCACGCTCGGTCTTGGGGGCCTCGGTCGGCGCGGGCGCCGCGGGCCCGGCCGAACGAGCCGCCGCGGGCTCCCCCGCGAACACCACGGGACCGGCGGCCGCCGGCGGGGTCTTCGAGAGCTTGATGCGGGAGCCCCCCTTCTCGATCTCGAGGGAGTCCACTCTGCTGTCGTCGAAGACGCGGATCAGCCGCTCGATGAAATCGAAGTCGATCATGCGGTCACCCGTGACAAGTACTTGTCTTCCGTACGGTCGATCTTGAGCACGTCCCCCTCCTCGACGAACAACGGAACCTGCACCACGGCTCCCGTCTCGAGCTCGGCAGGCTTCGAGGCCCCGGAAGCCGTGTCGCCACGCACCCCCGGATCGGTCCGCCGCACTGCGAGTTCCACGAACTGCGGCAGTTCGACCAAGATGACCTCGTCCTCGTGTACGACCCCCTCACACGGCAGGTTCTCCTTGAGGTACTTCAGCTGGTCGTCCCCGAGCAGATCCCCCGAGATCGGAATCATGTCGAAGGTGTTGTCGTCCATGAAGTAGTAGAGCGTCCCGTCCGTGTAGCTATAGGTGACCGGCCGGCGCTGGAGGCGTACGTCGGGGACCTTCTCGCCCGCACGGAACGTGCGCTCGACGACCGCCCCCGTCCGCACGTTCTTCAGCTTGGTACGGACGAACGCGCCACCCTTCCCCGGCTTCACGTGTTGGAAATAGGCGATGGCCCAGAGACCGCCGTCGATCTCGAGGACCATCCCGTTATGAAATTCGGCCGTGCTGGCCATGGAATCCCGTCTTGTGGGTATCGCCCGGCGCGCGCGGCGGCGCGCTACTTGGCTCCGAGCCGAGCCACCAGGCCCCGAAGGCCTAGAAGATAGCTGTGCACCCCGAACCCATAAACCACGCCGGCTGCGGCGCCGGACAGATACGAGTGGTGCCTGAAGGCTTCCCTCCGAGCCAGGTTCGAAAGGTGCACCTCGACGAAAGGTCGGCTCACCCCGAGAAACGCATCGAGCAGCGCGATCGACGTATGCGTGAACGCGCCGGGGTTGACGAGGAAGCCCTGCACACGCGGAGCCGACTTCTCGATGAAGTCGAGGATCTCGCCCTCGTGGTTCGACTGGAACGTCTCCAGCTCGACTCCGAGGGTCCCGGCGAGCTCGGCGAGCTTCCGGTTGACATCGTCTAGGGTGTCCGTGCCGTACACCTCGGGCTCGCGCTTTCCCAGGAGCCGGAGGTTGGGGCCGTGGATGACAGCGACTTTCATGCTCCCCCGCGCGGCTCCCAGCTGAGGAGCCCGTCGAAGTACTCTCGAATCGTCGGACCGGTCTCGCCCATCGTTGGTTCTTCTGCCCACGCGAACGGGGTCTGGACGTCGTGCCGGCCGGCACCGCTCTCGGCGAGGTCACGCGCGAGCGTCTCGACTTCCTCTTCCGTTTCTTCCGCGCTGGGCTCG
Organism: uncultured Gemmatimonas sp.; assembly: GCA_964490285.1. Classification (GTDB taxonomy): domain Bacteria; phylum Gemmatimonadota; class Gemmatimonadetes; order Longimicrobiales; family Gaopeijiaceae; genus UBA2982. The sequence goes on from CAZBCN010000076.1 coordinate 15,210, forward strand.
ACCGAAACGACCTGCGCCGCTCGGGCTTCGAGCTCTGCGATGCGACTCGCGACCTCCTGATTGGCAGGGTCTTTCGCGAGCAGATGGCGCAGTACCGTGACCGCTTGCTTCACGGCGCCCTGGGACGCATAGAGATCGGCGAGGGTTCGCGTGTAGACGGGCTCTCCGTCCTCCTCTGGCGTCACAGCTGTGTCGACTTCTTGCCCCGCGCTCTGGGGCTCCGACTTCAGAGGCGCGGACGGGGGCGCGCCGACGCCGGCCGCCTCGGCGGGCACCTCGCGCACCCCAGGTCCCGGACCCTCGGGACGGAGCGCATCCAGGTCGATCACGATCGCATCATCCGCGTCGGGCGTCAGGAGCGTGATGTCGACCGCTTCCTCGGGAGGAGAGGTCGCCACGGACGCGGGCCGAGCGGGCACGTCGGCGCGAAGGGGCGCCGGCGCGAGAGCGTCGAGGTCGAAGACCGGTTCGTTGTAGGGATCCAGATCCTGTGCCGAGAGGGACGCGACCATCCCCGTCGCCGCAAGCCCCGAGATCGCCGCCGGAGCGGGCGTCGGGTCCGACGCCGGCTCGTCCGGAGCCAACGCGTCCAGCGACACGACTTCTTCGCCGGGCGCCAGCTGAGCCATGTCCATCGCCGCCTCGCCCTCCGGGGCGAGTGAAGCGAGGTCGACCGCCGGCTCGTCCTCCTCCTCCTCCGGCGCGAGCGCCGCCATGTCGAGCACCGGCTCGTCAGGCGCCAA
>CAZBCN010000077.1:0-15667 GCA_964490285.1 uncultured Gemmatimonas sp.
CGCCACTCCGCCCCGACCATGCGTCGCCATGGCGATCAGGTGGGCACCGACCTCCGCCGCGTAGTCCGTGATCGCCTTGGCCACCCGAGCGTCCAGAATCACGTGCGAGGTCACGTGCCGGGACCATCCGGCGAACCTCGCGACTATGCGCGCCAGGTACGACTCGGCCTCCTCGCGCGCTTCGGCCGCCATGTGATCGCTCTCGGGCACGTACTTGCGGACCGGCCCTGCTGCGAATGGAACGACCCGCAGGAACACCAGATCCATATCGCGGGTGAGCAGTGCCGAGTCGAGAACGGATTCGGCGACGCCCGACCCGTCGAGCGGAATCAGGACCTTGCGAGGCGCGCCTTGTGGGGCCCGCGTCTCCAACGGGACATCGATTCTACGTGACATGACGTGCTCCTTGTCTCGAACAACGGACAGTACGAGGACGGAGCGCGGTTCTCTGTCGGGAGACGGTGGATTCGTCTGTGGGGAAGCGCTACGGAAAGGAGACCGGCCGCCAGCCGAAGGTCGCCATCAGGACGGCGAATCCCACGACATATGCGAGCGGAACGTGCCATCCGTGGCGCAGGTAGGCCCCCGTGTCCTTCGCCTGAGGATGGAGATTCGAGATGGCCACCCCGGCCGACGAGCCGAACCAGATCATCGAGCCGCCGAACCCCACCGCGTACGCGAGCACGCCCCAGTCGTAACCGCCTTGCTCGAGCGCGAGCTTCGTGAGCGGGATGTTGTCGAATACCGCCGAGACGAAGCCGAGCACGAGCGAGCTCAGCCCGGAGGGGGAGGGCAGCTCGTCGACGGGCATCATCGACGCACACAGGACGAGCGAGAGGAGGAGGATCGAGCCCTTGAGGGCGTTCGGTAGCTCGCCCCAGGGGGTCCTGGTGAACGTCGCGCCCACCAGCAGGGCGACCCACACTCCCAGCGCCGGGAAATCGAGCAGGATGTTCGTGGATATGGTCCCGACCAAGATCATCGCGACCACCGCGACGCGCCTCCAGTCGATCACCACCGGCCCGGCTGGCTCCTTCGTGATGGGATTGAATCGATGTTGTTGGAGCGCCGCGATCGTACCGAACACCAGGAACGCGGGCACCGCCGCTGCATAGGCGTGGACGACGCCCGTCGCGGGCACGCCCTCGATCCACATCATGGTCGTCGTGGTGTCACCGACGACGCTGCCCGAGCCGCCGGCGTTGCTCGCGGCCACGATGGCCGCGAGATAGCCCACGTGGACCCTGCGCCGGAAGACGACGTGCGCCATTGCGCCGCCGATCATCGCCGCCGCGATGTTGTCCAGGAACGACGACATCACGAACACCATCGCGAGCAGCGCGAACCCTCCCTTCCAGTCATCGGGCAAGAAGGCCGGTAGCACCAGCGGGATTCTCGATTCCTCGAAGTGCTTCGCGAGGATGGCGAAGCCGAGAAGCAAGCCGAGCAGGTTGAGTAGGATCCGCCATTCCCCCAGAAGGTGCTCGGCCACGTGGAACGAGGGGTCCAACGCGAGCTTGAAGGCTCCGATGGCCACGACCCCAGCGAGCGCGACCTCCGTCGTCCGGCCGTGGAAGACGGCCACGCCGACGAGCGTGCAGGCAAACAGGACGAACTCGACGCGGATGCCGAGGAGCACGGGCGTCGTCGCCGATTCGGCGATGACTTGGAGGATCGGCAGACTAGAGCGCGAGCCTCTCCGCCACGAGCTCGCCGATACGACGCTCCAGCGAGCCCCACGTGATGCAGTGAACGGAGCTCCCACCCATGCTCGGATCGCGCGCGTAGGCGTCGAGCACGGTCCTCACCACGGTGCCCCCGTCCGTCGACGGAACGAGGTGGACCAGCACGCCCAGCGTGACGGTGTACTGGTCCGCGTACTCCCTGCCGAAGGACCGGCCACAGTCGAGGAATGCGGACAAGCGCTGGCCCTCCACTCGGCGCGCACGATATCCGGGGTTGCCCATGATGCCCTCACGGGAATCGACCCGGGTCGTTTCGATCCCGAGGTGTGCGAACACGGCGGGCAGGACGGCCCACACCTCCGCAATCGTTCCGTTCACGGTTCGCTGGCCCACGGACGACTCGTGACGCAACTCGAAGAAGTCGGCGCGGTCCGAGGCGTCGCGGATACTCACCGAGCTGAGGTTCGGCGTCGCGCTCGCCGGGACGCTGGCTCGTGGGGCGCAAGCGGTGATCAGCGCAATCCAAAGCAGGGGCGCGAACCGAGCGAGACGCGACGTATCCATACGGGGACACAATAGTCCGCGCGGCGCATGGCAGCCAGCAGGGGCCGGGTCCGGCCAGGTCCTTTCGAACTCGCCCCCCCCTGCGCACTTTGCTGAATCGTTCGTCGGCCGACAGGAGTTTCGATATGAGTGAGAAGACGCTCGACCTCACCATCGCCATCGGGGGAGCCGCCGGGCAGGGCATTGCAACCCCCGGCAACGTCCTCGCGAAGATCTTCGCGCGACGCGGTCTCCACCTCTACTCGTACAACGCCCACCAGTCGATCATCCGCGGCGGGCATATCCTGCTGTCGCTCCGCGTGGGCGAGCACGAGGTCCTGAGCCACGGCGACTCGATCGATCTCTTGCTGTGTTTGAATCAGGACACGATGAATCGGCATCTCGGCCTACTCGTCACCGGCGGTCGCGTCCTCTACAACAGCGACGACGTGAAACCCGGCGAACCGGCCGAGGGCGTTCACCTCTGCCCCATGCCCGTGAAACAGCTGACGGGCGAGAGCAAGAACAAGGTCATCCAGAACACCCTCTCGCTGGGCATGATGATGGCGCTCCTGGGCGCTGAGTTCGACCTGCTCGCCGACGCGCTGAAGGAGTCGCTCGGGAAGAAGGGCCCCGAGGTGGTCGGGGAGAACGTCTCGGTGGCGCGCGCCGGATTCGACCACGCGGTCGCCAACTTCGAGCCGTTCCCGATTCCCCTGCCCCGAGGCAAGAAGCCGCTCGCGGTCTGGGCGGGTAACGACGCGCTGGCCATCGGTGGCGCAGCCGCGGGCCTGAAGTTCTACGCCGCGTACCCGATGAGCCCGGCGAGCGGGGTGCTGCACTGGATGGCGCAGCACGGAAGGGGCCTGGGCATCATGGTGCGCCAGGTGGAGGACGAGGTCGGTGTCGCCACCATGACGATCGGCGCGGCGCACACGGGCGTGCGCGCCATGTGCGCGACATCGGGCGGCGGATTCGCGCTCATGACGGAAGCGGTCGGCAGCGCGGCGATGATGGAGATTCCGGTGGTCTTCATCAACGTCATGCGCGCTGGGCCCTCCACCGGCGTGCCCACGAAGACCGAGCAGGGGGACCTACGGCAGGTGCTCGGGGCGAGCCAGGGCGACTTCGAGCGCTTCATCGTGGCGCCGCTCAATGCCCTCGACGCCTACAACTGCGTGCCCGAGCTCTTCAACCTCGTGGACCGCGCGCAATGCCCGGGGATCATTCTCTCGGACCTCCTGATCTCGGAAGGCACCTTCAGCGTCGACCCGGACGCGGTGAACCTGCACCCCGAGATCGACCGGGGCGCGCTGATCCCGAATCCGTCGCCCAACGGTGATTACCATCGCTACGCCGACACGGAGACCGGCATATCGCCGCGGGTGGTCCCCGGCCACGAGGGCTTCGTTCACGTCGTGGCGACCGACGAGCACGACGAAGCCGGCGTGCTCGTCAGCGACGAGTTCACCAATCCGTTCATCCGTCGGCAGATGGTCGAGAAGCGCGCCCGCAAGTTCGCCACCGTTGCGCGAGACGTGCCCGCGCCGGCGATCGAGGGCAAGAAGAAGGCCGACATCACCCTCGTCGGCTTCGGATCGACGTACGGGGTGATCAAGGAAGCGATCGCGGAGCTGGCCGCTCAGGACGTCGACGCGAATCAGCTCGCCATCAAGTGGATCGTGCCCTTCCACGCCGAAGCCGTCACGAAGGCGCTCTCCAAAGCAGACAGGATCATCGTCGTCGAGAACAACTTCACCGGGCAGTTCGCTCAGTACCTGCGTGGCGAGACGGGCATCCAAGCTCACGCACACATCCGGAAGTACGACGGGGAGCCCCTGACGCCCCGTCACATCGTGCACGGTGTGCTGGAGATCATTTCCCAGGGCACCGAAGTGTACGTCCCGACCCAGGAGATCAACGTATGAGCCAGGCCACTCTCGCGACGGAGATCGCCGAGCTGCCCCACAAGGTGGCGTCCGCGAAGGACTTCAAGGGGCGCGTCGACCCAGACTGGTGCCCAGGATGTGGCGACTTCGGCGTGCTCAATTCCCTCCAGCGCGCCTGCTTCGAGCTCGGTCTGCAGCCGCACCAGATCCTCGTGGTGAGCGGAATCGGCTGCTCGTCGAACCTGCCGGGCTACATGAACGCCTACGGCATGCACACGCTGCACGGACGCTCCCTCCCGTTCGCGACCGGCGCCAAGCTCTCCAACCACGAGCTCACGGTGATCGCCACGGGGGGCGACGGCGACGGATACGGCATCGGTGGTAACCACCTCATGCACACGGCGCGGCGCAACATCGACCTCACGTACATCGTGATGGACAACCAGATCTACGGGCTCACCACCGGGCAGATCTCGCCGACGAGCCGGCTGGACATGAAGACCAAGAGCACGCCGCAGGGCAACCTCGAGTGGCCCATCAATCCGCTCACCTCCGCCATCATGAACGGCGCGACGTACGTGGCGCGGGGATTCAGCGGCGATCCGAAGCATCTCACGGAGCTCATGAAGAACGCCGTCAAGCACAAGGGCTTCGCCCTCATCGACGTATTCAGCCCGTGCGTGACGTTCAACCACGACAACGACTATCCGTTCTTCAAGGAACGGGTGAAGAAGCTCGAGGATGTCGGGCACGATCCGTCCGACTGGAAGAGCGCCTGCGAGCGGGCGATGGAGTGGGGAGACACACTCTATACGGGCTTGTTCTTCAAGGCGGATCGGCCCTCGCTCGACGCTCTCGAACCCGTACTCCAGAATGCGCCGCCGCTCGCGCGCCGGCCGCTGGGACTCACGGCCGAGCAGGCCAAGTCGCTCAAGGCCCGGATGATGTAGAGGGCGGAGCCCCTAGTCGAAGTCGTCGCCCCCGCTCCGTAGGCGCGGGTTCACCACGTTGTTGAAGATCGAGCCGAACGTGAAGCTCAGCCCCACCTCGACTCCGTACTCGAAGTCGGTGCCGAGCTCGCGCTGACCGATGAGGATCTCGTTGTCGTCGAGACCCGCCGCGGACAGGTAGATTTGGTCCTTGATCCTCGCGACATTGGCTTGGATGTCGAGGTTCACGCCGCGGAAGAGTCGAATCTCCACGTTGGTGTAGAGATCGACGCGGTGGCGGTCGGGATCGTCGAGAAGATGGGAGCCCTCGATCGAGACCAGCAGCTCACCCCATGGCTGCGTGAAGTCGGCGGCGACCTCGAGGCTGTGCTCGGGTCGGATTTCGGAGATCTGGTCGAAGATCGTCCGCTCCTCGTAGTGGTACGTGGCCATGCCGACGCGATACGTGGCCGTGATCTGGCGCCGGGTGGACTCCGCGTACGGGTAGAGCGAGTACTCCAGCGCCGGCGCGATCTCCGTGTACAGTGCTTGGTTCACGCTCTGGTCCGAGCCGATCGCGCCCGAGATTCCCCACGACCAGCGCGGCCCCATGCTCCAAACGACGATCCCTTCGGCCTCGAGCTCGCGCGTGCTGCTGACCTCCAGGCCCCCGCTCCTGAGCTCGAACTCCTGCTCCTCGTAGTCGCCCCGGAATTCTACGTCGACCTTGAACTCCTCCGTCGTGCGGCTCGCGGAGAACGAGCCGTCCAGCGACGTGTCCTTTCGTCGGCTCTCACCCTGTAGCTCGGCGCCCACGCTCGCACGGAATACCCACAGATTCCACGGATCGTCCTGGGGCAGGATCTGACGGTCCTCGTCGCCAGGGTCACCAAAAACCAGCTCCACCCCGGCCTCGCGCCCGGTGTAGGCGAGGTAGCGAATGAGCCCCAGACCGAAGGTGTGTGTGTAACCGTCGCGCACCTCGTCCAGCGTCTGCACTTGCTGGCTGGCGTACCGCAAGGTATCCGCGCGCCCTTCGAGCTGTCCGACACCCAGGAAGTGGAACGTGAACTCGTCGCCGCCGGCTCCTGTCTCCTGGAGCGTGACCAGCACATGTACGTCGGCATCGGCTGGATCACGCACGTAGTCGACGACCGGGACCTCGCGCCGCAAATGGTCGAAGTCACATCGACCGCAGTCCAGATAGACTCGCAGCGGCATCTGTTGGCCGTCGGGATTCTGCGCGGAGGCGTGCGCGGCTCCGGCCAGCAGACCGAAGACGAGCGGAAGGACGTGGGCGGCTCGCCACATGAAGTGAACGCCTCGTGGGGGTCGGGAAACTCGAGCCCTGAAGCTAGGAGTCCGCTTCGCAGGTGTGGTTCGGGCCCGGAACGACTTGAGTAAGGAAGCGGTAAGCGCGCTCCCTAGAACTGGAGCCGGTATCCCTTCTTGCGTACGGTGACGATGTGGTGCGGATTCGCCGGATCGCTCTCGAGCTTGCGGCGCAGCTCTGCGATGTGGACGTCGACCGTGCGTGTCTCCACGTCGGGGTTGGCGTACTCCCACACCTCGCCGAGCAGCTCCATGCGCGACGCGACCGCGCCCTTCCGCCGAAGCAGCGCCACCAGGAGATCGAACTCCTTCGGCGTCAGCGTCACGGGCTCGCCGTCGCGGATCACCGTCCCCGACGCCGGATTGACCTCTACAGCGCCGAACCGCTCGACGGCGAGACGCTCCAGGCCGTTGGTGCCGCCCGAACGCCTGAGCAACGCACGCACACGGGCGAGCAGCTCCGCCGTGCTGAACGGCTTGGTGACGTAGTCGTCGGCCCCTCGGTCGAACCCGGTGAGCACGTCCGCTTCCTCACCTCGGGCGGTCAGGATGAGCACGGGCGTCCGGCTCCCCGCCTTACGAAGCCGCGACAGAACCTCGTACCCGTCCAGGCCGGGCAACATCAGGTCGAGCAACACGAGGCTAGGTTCCAACTCCGCGATGCGCGCGACGGCCTCACGGCCGTCGGAGGCGACATGGACCTCGTAGCCCTCGAACTCGAGCGTGGCACGGAGACCGAACGCCAGATCCTCGTTGTCCTCGACCAGCACGATGCGGGTCATGCGGCCTCACCGGCGGCGACAGCCGAGTCCGCTCGTGGCAGCTCGACCACGAAACGCGAGCCCGTCCGGGGGGCGTCCTCCACCCAGGCCGACCCTCCATACTGCTCGGCGAGCGACCGCACGACGGCAAGTCCCACACCACTGCCCGGACGCAGGCTATCCACGTCCCGCGGAAGCCTCCAATAGGGATCCCAAATACGCTCACGGTCGCCCACCGGGATCCCCGGTCCCTCGTCCTCGACGACGAGACGCACGGTGCCGTTGTGGGCCGCCGCCCGCACTGACACGGTCTGGCCGGACGGTCCGTACTTGATCGCGTTGTCGAGCAGGTTCAACAGGATGCGCCGCAAGCCGTCGCGCTGACCCTGCACCGCCAACCCCGGTACGCAATCCGCTCGGACGGTCGCACCCGCCGACTCGGCCAGTGGCTGGAAGGCCGCGACGACCTCGTTCATCGCCTCGTCGAGATCCACGTCGCGAAGCGGCTCGGCCCCGGCGGGGGCGGCTCGGGTCCGAGAGAACTGGAGGAGGTTCTCGACCAACTGGGTGAGTCGCTGAGCCTCCCGCCGGATGATGTGCAGCGCGCGCGTGCGCTCCGCCGGAGAGCGAAGCTTGTCGTCGCTGAGAAGTTCACCGAGCATCCGGATCTGCGTGAGCGGCGTGCGGAGCTCGTGCGATACGCTCGACACGAAGCCCTCTCTGAGCCGCCCGAGCTGTTCGTGTCTGCGGATCTGCACGAGGCCCAGCGCGCCGACCACGAGGGTCAGCGCGATGAGCGCGAGAGACATCGGCAGTCGGGACCGTGGAAGACCTCCGATCACCAGGCTGCCGGCGGCTTCGGGCCTGATGGCCGCCGTCACGACCCACGCGCCGAGCGCCGTGCTCATGGTATCCGCCGCCGAGAACGTCCTGTCGTAATGGACAGGCGACTCGTAGATCGTGGCGCCCGTGGGTCGCGCCACCGACACCGACAGGAGCGAGTCCGTCGGTAGGCCCTTGGCGAGCGCGGATGGTAGTAGCGGGGCCGTCGTCTCCCAGTGGGAGGCGAGCTGCTCGAGCGCGCTCGCGTTCAGTAGGACGGCGTAGACTGCGGCGAGGGTGCCGGTCTCTCGTTGTACGGTGGCGTAGGCGACGGCGCTCACGCCCTCGGACGGGGACTCGAGATGGACGAGACCGTAGCGCTCCTCGGGATCCGTCGCGTGGCGCGCACTCGCCCGGTCGACGAGCGCGGTCGTGACAGCTTCCGATGCGCGCCCGGACTCGGCCTCGACCTCATGCTCAGGCAGGAGGACACGCATGAGATCCACTGGGTCGCGGAAGTCGGGGCAAGGGCAGCCGAGCGCCCGCATCGCGTCGTCCAGGTCACGGCGCACTTCATCCACCGGCGGAAGACGATCACCCCTCACCCGGCGTGGTACTTCATCGAAGGCGACGTCGAAGAAGCGCGACAGACCGTTGCCCGCCGTCCGCGCATACTCGGCGGCGGCCACCTGTGCGTAGTCGCGTAGCACGGCCTCGGTGGTCTGACGGTGCGAGCGGGCCGCGGCGTAGGCCTGCAGCGCGAGCCAGCTGGACAGACCAACCGCCGCGACGAGCACGAGCCCGAGAAGGGTCGTGGACGATCGAGCGCCTCGCCGAAGCACAGAAGTCCGGGCCAACGCCACGTCCGCTGACGGGGGGAACAGAAGTCGCTTCGTGATGTTGGCCGGTCACACCAGGGGCGGCAACGCCTCCCATGTTCGGAATGCGTCAGGGCCCGCTGGACGACGTTATAATGTCCGGGTAAAATCCTGCCCCGTCCCGCGACCTTCCATGCCCCGCACCCGTAACCCGCTCTACACGGCGTTTGTCGGGGACACACGCGTGGCGTCGGGAGACCTGAGGTCGGTGGCTCGGGCAGCCAAGACCCTGATCGACGCGGACCCGCGGACCCGCGTCTCGGTCTTCGACGATGCGACCGGACGCATGGTCGATCTCGATCTGCGGGGCACGCAGCTGGAAGTGGACCAGCGACTCGAGAACGACACGTCGGCAGCGGTCGACGTCCCCCCGACGACCGCCAAGCGGGGCCCGGGACGACCGCGGTTGGGCGTGGTATCCGGGGAGGTTACGCTTCTCCCGCGTCACTGGGCTTGGCTGCGCGCCCAGCGAGGGAGCGCGTCCGCGACCCTTCGTCGCTTGGTCGATGAGGCGCGACGGACGCAGGAGGGGCGGCACGTGGTACGCCGAGCGCAGGATGCGGCGTATCGATTCATGTCGGCCACGGTGGGCGACGAGCCAGGCTTCGAGGAAGCCGTGCGAGCTCTCTATCGCGGCGACCAGGCTGGTTTCGAATCGGCCGCGGTCGCGTGGCCGCATGACTTGCTGGTACATAGCAGGAAGCTGGCCGCGGACGCACTCCGCGGTACCGGCAACCGACGGACCCAACACGAAGAAGCCTGAGCGAGCATGAACGACCTCACCGAGGGACCGATCCCCGGGCACTTGATGCGAATCGCGATTCCCATCGCGATCGGCATGATCTTCCAGACCGCCTACTACTTGGTCGACCTTTACTTCGTGGGGCGGCTCGGCGACACGGCCATCGCGGGGCTCGGCTCCGCAGGAAATGTGCAGTTCCTCGTGATGGCGATCACTCAGATCCTGGGCGTCGGCACCATGGCCTTGATTGCTCAGGCCGCCGGTCGAAAGGACCGCCCCGACGCCAACCTCATCTTCAACCAGAGCCTGGTCCTTGCTGCGGTATGCGCCTTCGTGACGCTGGCCGGCGGATACCCGCTGGCCGGGTGGTACATGAACAGGCTCGGAGCCGATGCGGCGACCGCGGCCGCGGGCATTACGTACCTCTACTGGTTCTTGCCAGGGCTCGCGCTCCAGTTCGCGATGATCTCGATGGGATCCGCGCTCCGCGGCACGGGGATTGTGAATCCGACCATCGTGGTGCAGGTGTTGACCGTGCTCCTCAACGCGATCTTGGCGCCGGTGCTGATCTCGGGGTGGCTCACCGGGGTTCCCCTGGGCATGGCGGGAGCGGGCATCGCGACGACCATCTCGGTTGCCGTGGCAGTCCTCATGTTGATCGGCTACTTCGTTCGTCTCGAGCACTACGTCGGATTCGATCGGACCCTGGTGCGGCCTCGTGCCCACGCGTGGAAGCGGATCCTCGCGATCGGGCTCCCGCCGGGCGGCGAGTTCGCCCTCATGTTCGTCTACATGGCCGTCATCTACTGGGTGATTCGGGGCTTCGGGCCCGAGGCCCAGGCAGGCTTCGGGGTCGGCTCGAGGGTCATGCAGGCGATCTTCCTGCCCGCGATGGCCATCGCCTTCGCAGCTGCACCGGTCGCGGGCCAGAACGTCGGCGCCCACAAGCACGACCGGGTACGCGAAACCTTCCGCACTGCGGTCGTCACGTTGAGCGGGCTCATGCTCGTGCTCACCCTCCTCTGCCGCATCAAGCCTGACGCCTTGATCGCCTTCTTCTCCGACGATCCGGAGGTGATCGCCGACGGTGCAGAGTTCCTCCGCATCATCTCGCTGAACTTCGTCGCGAGCGGCATCGTGTTCACCTGTTCGGGCATGTTCCAGGCGATCGGAAACACCGTGCCCGCGTTGGTCGCGAGCGCAACCCGCATCGTGACCTTCGCGGTCCCGGCCGTGTGGCTCTCGCGCCAACCCTGGTTCGAGCTGCACCACCTCTGGTACACGTCGGTCGCGACGGTCACCCTCCAAGCCACGGTGAGCTGGTGGATGCTATCCGTGGAGCTGAAGCGACGTCTCGCGGATGACGCTGGCTTGGCTGCACTCCAGCCGGCTCTCGATGCGGCTTCTCCTCTGTAGCGACATCCACTGCAACCTCGGCGCGGCCCGGAGCCTCGTCGAGCGTTCCGCCGACGCCGACGTGTTGGTGGTCGCGGGCGACCTCGCGGTGATGCGTACCGGGCTCCAGAAGACCGTCGACGTGCTCGCCGGCGCGCGGTGCGCGTCCGTTCTCGTGGCCGGGAACGGAGAGTCGTTCGAGGAACTCCGTGCAGCCTGCGCGTCTTGGCCGACCGCGCACGTCCTCCACGGTAGCGGATGCGAAATCGACGGCGTGCCCTTCTGGGGACTCGGTGGAGCCGTTCCCGTCACCCCCTTCGGACCGTGGAGCTTCGACCTGTCCGAAGAGGACGCCGAAGCGCTACTCGCGGGATGCCCGAAGGGAGGGGTGCTCGTCGCGCACTCGCCCCCGTTCGGCCACGTGGACCTGGCCGGCAGCCGGCATCTGGGTAGCCGCGCCATCGCCGACGTGGTCGAGCGCGTTTGGCCGAAGCTGGTCGTGTGCGGGCACATCCACGGATGCTGGACCGAGGAGTCGCTCGTGGGGGATACGCGGATCGTGAACGCGGGCCCTGGAGGGCTCTGGGTCGATCTGTAGGCGAGCGATGTGCTGCCGGCCCGAGTCGCAAGCCCATGGGGCCGGAGGTTCGGATCGCCCTCCGGTGTCGGCCTAGCGCATCTGCCCCGGCAGCCAAGTCGCGATCCCGGGGTACGCGATCAGCAGCGCGACCATGACCAGCTCTCCGATCACGAAGGGCAGCACGCCGATGAAGATCTCGGTCATCGGCACATCGGGCGCCGCGCGGCGCATCACGAAGACATTCGCGCCGATCGGCGGAGTGACGAGCGCGATCTCGGACATGACCACGACAAAGACGCCGAACCAGATCGGATCGATCCCGAGCTCGCGCGCGACGGGCATGAGAAACGGTACCGTGAGCACGAGCATCCCGAACACGTCGAGGAGCGCGCCAAGTACGAGATAGAGTCCGATGAGCAACAGAAGGAAGCCGACGCGGCCGAGCTCCATACCCACGAGCAGATCCACGATGGTCTCGGTCGTGCCGGTGATGGCGAGAAACCGCGCCAGCAGATATCCCGAGACGATGATCGCGAACATCATCGCGCTGATCAGCGCGGTCTCCTCCAGCGCACGACCCATCGCGGGCATGTTGATCCGCCTCTTCAACGCGGCGATCGCGAGAACGCCCGTGCATCCCACCCCAGCGCCTTCCGTCGGAGTGAACGCCCCCACGTACAGGCCGCCGATCACGCCGAAAAACAACACGAGAATGGGCACGAAACCGCCCGTCGATCGCCACCGCTCACCCCATGTAGCCGACGGGCCCCTGGGACCCAACGAGGGCGTGACGAGACAACGCACGAGGATGATCGTCGAGAACATCACCGCGGTGAGGACGCCTGGTATGATTCCGGCGATGAAGAGCTCGCCGATCGATGTCTCCGTCATTACGCCGTAGAAAATGAAGATGACGCTCGGAGGAATGAGGATGCCGAGCGTGCCGGACGCAGCGAGCGCCCCCGTGGCCAGCCGCGGGTGGTAGTTGTAGCGCCGCATCTCGGGCATCACGATCGCTCCCATGGTCGCGACGGTCGCGATGCTCGACCCGGTCACCGCGCCGAACGCGCCGCAAGCGATCACGGACGCCACCGCGAGGCCGCCCGGCACCTTGCCGATCCACGCACGGATGCCCGCATACAGGTCCGTCGCGAGTCCGGTCTGGAAGACGAGCTGCCCCATGAGCACGAAGAGCGGGATCGTGACGAATACGAAGCTCCGCCCCTCGCTCCACGGAATGAGCGTCGCCTGCGCGAGGGCCGGGCCGGGGCCCTCGAGGACCCAGAGTCCAACGGCGCCGACCACGGCCATCGCGAACGCGATGGGCACGCCGAGAACGAGCAGGACGAACATCACCACGAGGCCGGCGGCCCCCATCAGCTCGAGACTCACCGAGCGTCCTGCTCACCCGAGGTGTCGTGCCCCGCCGGGTTGGCGAAGAGGCGTGCGACGGTTACGAGCGCGCACGCCGACATGAAGGCCATGTATGGCCAAAGCGGCCAGAGCAAGTCCTCGCCAGTCTCCCCGGTTCGCATCATGAACGGCACGTAGCGCGCTGCCTGCACGCCCATCATGCCGAAGAAGACGATACCGGACACCACCGAGACCACGTCCACGAACTGTCTTCGCCGCCCTGAGAGGCGGTCGTAGACGACCTCCATCCTGATGTGGTACGTGCGGTCCCAGGCGTGCGGCAGCGCCGCGGAGATGGCCATGAGGAGAAGGAGCCCGCTGACGTCCCTGGCCCATTGGAGCGGGGAGTCGAACACGTAGCGGAGCACGACATCCGCGGTGACGAGCGCTACGAGGGCCGGCAACATCGTGTAGGTGCCGAAGCGGAAGAGCGCTCGCGACGATCGCGCCGACCAGCGATCGATGGTCGCGGACGCCCGATCCCAAAGGGTTGCCGAGGGCGTCGGCTCCCCTTCGCCCACCTCCGTTGTCGGCGTCACAAGTCGATGATGCCCGGGACGGGCTGCTCTGCCACGTGGTTCCAGAGCTGTTCGTCGGACCACCCGGTGTACCGTGCGGCACGCTCCTTCGCCTCGGCCACGAAGGCCTCCGCGGGCAGTCCGAGCGCCTCGTTGGCCTCGATGAAGCGCTGCTCTACGGGACGCACCGCTTCGACCCAGGCCGCGCGCTCCTCCGGTGTCGGGTCCCTGACCTCCACACCGTTCTCGCTGAGTCGAGCGAGGGCGCTCTGGAGCGCGGCTCCACCATAGTAGTTCCGGTTGGCCACCTGTCCCCGGAGACGGAACAGCGCGTAGAGCTGCCGGCGCAAATCGTCCGGCATGGCGTCGAACGCGCGGGGGCTCAGGCACCACTGCAGCACCGTGTGGGAGAGTCCGATGCGGAGGTACGACTTGCCGATGTCGTAGAGCCTGTAGGCGGCCATGTCCGGGCCGCTCAGCGCCACCGCGTCGATGATTCCCCGCTGGAACGCGGTGTACGTCTCCGCCGCGGCGAGCACGACCGGGATGCCGCCCACCTCGCGAATCATGTCCGCCATGAGGCCACCGGTCGAGCGGACTTTCAGTCCCGCCAGATCCTCCGGCATGCGTACGGGCGCGCGGGCGATGATGTCATAGGCGGTGGTCGCGTCGCAGTGCGCGAGGTAGACACCCATGCGCTCGTACTCGCCCTTCAGGTAGCGGGGATAGAGTTCTTCCGAGACGAGCGACGCCACGCCCGGGCTCTCGAAGAGGAACGGGAGTTGGAGCCCGTGCGTGAGATGGAAGCTCCCCGGCTGATACGTTGCGTACCCGTGCGTGTAGTCGGTAACCCCCGAGGCGATCGCCTTGAACCCGTCGAGCGCACCGTGCAGGAGGCCATCCACGTAGTGCTCCCAGCGGATACGTCCTCCGGTCTGCTCGCTGCAGATCTCCTCCCAGGGAAGGAAGACGCGAGCGTAGAGGCCGTGAGAGTTCGGGACGTGCGCCGTGTAGCGCAGCACGACCTGGTCTCCAGAGCCGCCGCGACTGCCGGCCAAGAACGGCGCTGCAACGCCCGCGCCCGCCAGCGCCGCAAGAACACGGCGTCGGCTCCAGTCCGGCGGCGAGGGAACGGGCGACATGGGGCACCATCTTGGGGCGCGGCGCCCCTGCGGTCAAAGAAGCCGACCGCACCGAGGAACCCTCGTCGGACCGGACCGCTACCACGGTACGAGCGTATCCGCCCGCGGCCCGCCAGGGCTCAACGTTTCCGCACCGGAGTTGGTCCGAGTCCTTGGTCGCAAACCAGACCCTTCACGGTCCCGAGGCTCGGGACCGGTCCACGAGCCGGGTCGAACCTGGAGAAAGAACGACAATGATGACTCACAAGGCCTGGTGGCTGTCCCCTCGCACCGCGCTCGCGTTGGGCGCGCTCGCTGTGGCACCGTGCGCGGTGGCGGCGCAGGGTCCCGGTACGGAGAACGGACTCTGGACGTACTTGGGCGGCGACGCGTGGCATACGCGTTATACACCCGCGAACGAGATCACCGCGGAGAACTTCGACGAGCTCACCATGCTCTGGCAGTTCAACGCCGCGAGCTTCGGTCCGAGCACGCCTCGCGCCACGCCGACCTACACGGGCGACAAGCTGATCACCGTGACCGGCGAGCGCCGGCACGTGATCGCGCTCGATCCGAGCACCGGTGAGCTGCTGTGGAGCTTCACCGAGCCGAACACGCATCGGCACGAGTACTCGATGCGAAAAGGATACGGAAAGGGCGTGGCGTACGCGGAGGTGAACGGCCGCGAAGTCGTCTATATCTCCTCACCCGGCTTCTTCCTCTGGGCACTCGATGCCAACACGGGCAAGCCCCTCGAGAACTGGGGCGAGCCGATTCCGCTTCCGCGCTTCCCGCAGACCGGTGGCGTGGACATGATCCCGGATCTGATCGAGGGCTGGGGCCCGTGGGAGCGCTGGACCGGTGGTCCCTACGATCCGAATCAGGGTATTCCGCAGGACATCGGCTACATCACGACTTCCTCGCCGCCGATCGTGGTGAATGGGACCGTCGTCGTGGGCAACTCGGCGGAGCAGGGATATCAGCAGACGCGCATCGAGAACGTGCCGGGCGACATCCTGGCGTACGATGCGGCGACGGGCGACTTCAAGTGGAAGTTCC